>JABHBL010000079.1 GCA_018673925.1 Fidelibacterota bacterium | reverse complement strand
CGAATGGTCACCAGGCACCATTCCCTATAACACCCAAACCCAACTACCCACAAGCGGTTCCCCAGACAATACCGCTGATCACCAAATCTACCTTATAGGTGAGGGCGATAGCTCTGATCCAAATTCTGAAGACTATAATCGGGAATATGCCAACTGGCCATCCTCTGATGGAGCCCCAGCCCATGACGGTGAATATTTCACAGATCTGAATGCCAACTCCAGTTGGGATGTAGGTGAGCCTTTTGACGACTTCGATGGGGATAGCAACTATGATGGCCCAGATGGGCTGCTAGCCACAGGTGAAGATCCACCATGGCTCGTGGGTGACACCCAGGCCTGGTGGGTCATGAATGATTTGGACACTTCTCTACATGACCGCTTCTGGAGAACTGATCCATTGGGTTTAGAAGCACATGTATTGGTATCTACACGGATGGATGACCCCATCTATGAGAATGTCCAGTTCAGAACCATCACCCTTGTCAATAAAGGGGGACACTCCATTGATTCTACCTACTTTTCTGTTTGGTCAGATGTGGATTTAGGGGATGCCACTGATGATGCCGGTGGCTGTGATTCCAGCCTTTCGCTGGCCTACATATATAATGGAAATCCCTCTGATCAGAGCTATGGATTAAGGCCACCGGCAGTGGGTTATGATTTGTTACAGGGCCCTCTCATCCCATCACTCGGTGATACGACAGTTTATGAAGGTAGCACCTACGCTGATATCAACACACTTGATATGACAGCCTCTATCATGATAACCAAGGACAATCCCTTTCCCGATCCTGAAAATGCAAATGAGGGCTACAATATGGTACAGGGTTTGTTTGCCAGATCAGGCGACTCAATTGTGGATCCCGGAGGCAACATTACCACTTTTCATGTAGCTGGCGACCCTGTAACGGGCAATGGTTGGACAGCTCTCAACAGTTATTGGGTTGGGGATAGAAGAATTCTCATGAGCAGCGGTCCTTTCCAAATGGAACCCTGGGATGATCTCAATAGCAATGGTCAGGCTGATTTTGGTGAACCAGGTGTGCAAATTATTCATACTGCCTTGATAATTGTAGATGGTGCTGACCACCTGGATGCCATCTCCAATCTGAGGTACGTGAGTCGCTACGTCCAGGACGACTTTGATCATGGATTTGAAACCTATGCCATGGAGTCACCATCTTTATTGGTAAGTGCCTATGATCAAGAGATCATCCTCAATTTGGATGAGGGTGCAAAGGAGTATGAATCCTCGTCTTTTGGATCATATGAATTCGAAGGCTACAACCTGTATCAGGGAGCATCCAGTGATGGACCCTGGACTTTGCGCTCCGTATACGACAAGATCAACGGAGTCGGTGTCATCCAGGATCAAACATTTGATGAGAATGGTCTATTACAAAGTACTGCTGTACAATTTGGTGATGATATAGGACTGGAACATATAATTTCTATAACCACGGATTATTTGAATGATGATGCACCCCTCACCAACAATAAGGCATATTATTTTGCTGTAGATGCCTATGCTTATTCTGAATCTGCATTACCAAAGGTGATTAAAAGTGAGATGCAAGTCATCTCAGTTCGACCGCACAATAAATTTAACTCTGCAAATGTTGCAGAAATGCTGGAAATAGAGCATGCTGGAATTGCCGAGGTCACCCTATCTATCGAGGTCCTGGATCCCAGTCAATTGAAGGGGTTGGATTATGAATTGGGATTTGAGTATGATTCATTACGATCATTAGGGCAGTGGTATTTGCTGCGCGATGGCATTGTGTCTCAGGACACCCTACACCGGAGTGCCTGGTTTGAAAAATATACCTATGCAGAAACCGGGAATATTTATCATGATGGATACGAATTATCCATAGGGGATGTATCCTTTTCTCCACCTGCTTATAAAAGTGACTGGCAGCAGACCATCAATATTGAAGGCACAACCTTTGAGACCTTAACCTTAAGGGCTCTCTCAGATGGTGGCGTTGATTCATTGGCATACGATATCATGGGAACTCAATTGGTCCACCTCGACACCCTTTTTGGTCATGGATATTATTGGGACTGGTACGAAATTGAAGAACGAAGTGATGGAACCTATTTCATTTTACACCATGCAAATCAAAATGATGTACTTATTCAGGGTTTTGCTTCTGCATTTGGTGGACAGAATGGAGATCGTCTCGCTGACATCCCAGGTCTCGGTGGAGGCTCCCAGGATATTGATTTTCTGCAATCTGATTTAGAAATACGTTTTACAGAGGAAGGTCAAAATGCGTCGAGATACTCCTCATTCAATGGATATGCACCTGAGATGACCCATGTTCCCTTTGAAATTTGGGATATTGAACGCAATATTCAACTTTGTGTGGGTATCAATGATTATAATCATAGTGGTGGGATTCAAGATACAAGTATGGAAAATTGGGAAAATACCCTTGACCACGATTGGGTGATTGTTTTTGATCGCGATTATGAGATTTATGGCTCTGAAGGGGACTCACTCTTAAATAATCCCCATTCGGGTTGGGCCTGGCAGTTTAATAGTATGTCAAAGTTCTCCATAGGTGATGTGGTCACGATCCATTTCCTGAATCCAGTGATTGCTGGAGTAGATGTATACAGTTGGAGTACTGAGGTGGCTGGGATGGCCTATGATGAAGATGCCCTGGATCGGATACAGGTTTTCCCCAATCCTTATTTTGGCTATCAATCAGAACAAGCCAGCTTCTCTGAACCCTATGTCACACTGAGCAATTTGCCTGAGCAGGAATGTACCATCCGTATCTATTCCCTTGGGGGAACGTTAGTCCGGCGTTTTGATCATGAGATTGGTACCTATGAATATTGGGATCTTCTGAACGACCATGGTTCACCTGTTGCCAGTGGTATGTATATTGTGCACATAGAGGTATCTGATCTGGGCAATAAAATCTTGAAGATGGCTGTTTTTCAGCCAGAATAGAGAAACGGGTAAGCCTATGAACCACAATTCAAAACACAGACTCCTAACAGCTGCATTGCTGCTTCTGTCATTCACAGCCACAGATGTCCTCTCTAAGAATGATAGATCAAATGGTCTAGCAAAACCAAGCGTAGTTGAGTATGACCTATTCTCTGGCAATAATATCAGCAACTGGATGGACAATATTGGCCATTTGTCCAGTCACATTCCAACCGGGGATGCAGGTACCGAATGGCCAAGTGGATCTGGGAAAACATCAATCTTCACCTCAGGGATCTGGGTTACAGGACAAGTGGGTGGTGAGATCCGTAGTGCCGTTGCCGAATACACTAGCCAATGGACTCCAGGAAAAATTCCTTATGACACCCAAACCAAGCAACCCATAAGCTCATCTCCAATAAATACAAATCAGAATCAAATCTATTATGTTCGTAAAGGAGATTCTTCAAACCCTGCTTCGGATTCATATAATCGAGAATTTGCCACCTGGCCAGCTTCTGATGGAGCTCCCAGCCATGATGGAGAATTGTTTTCTGATCTGAATCAAAATGGAATCAGAGAAATAGATGAAAACTTTGAAGATTTTAACAACGATGGCACATATAAT
>JABHBL010000078.1 GCA_018673925.1 Fidelibacterota bacterium | reverse complement strand
TTTAAAAATAAAGCGCAAAATACTTTTATAAAAATCCCTCCCATTTTCTTGTTCACATCCCCACTTTTTATAGCATAAACCTTGAGTCGGAAGCACCCCAAACTATATTGCATAGCTTCATTTCATTTGGACTTTTAAAGATAGGGAAATTGCACTGATGGCTGTTAAGATTGGAATTATTGCAGAGCACAAACCGGGGGAAGGCAGGATACCCCTAACACCTGTTCAAATCACACAATTACACAAGGAAAATCCTAACCTCACCATCTCAGTCATGCCATCTGAACAAAGGATTTTTCTGGATGATGAATTTCGATCAACAGATATTCCCATGTCTCAAGATTTGGCTGATTCAAATCTGGTTATGGCAGTCAAGGAAATTGATGTAAAAGATATCCATAGCAATCAGGCTTATCTTTATTTCTCACATACCATAAAAGGGCAAGACTACAATATGCCCATGCTCCAACACATCCTTGATACAGGTGCCACCTTACTGGACTATGAACTTATTCGAGATGAAAACAACCGTCGCTTGGTATTTTTTGGTCGCCATGCGGGATTAGCTGGAATGGTGAATACCCTCTGGTCCTATGGACAACGCCTTAAGGCGCTGGGAACCGATAGTCCATTTCTCCAGATCAAGCAGGCTCAAGATTATGCCAATCTGGAAGAGATCAATCTATCACTTCAAATTTTAGGATCAGAAATAAGCCGCTGGATGGCGGACAAACCTGCCATTGTGATTGGTGTGACCGGTTACGGCAATGTTGCAGGTGGAGCCCAGGAAATCCTGGCCAATCTACCCATGCATGAAATGAGTGCAGAGGAACTGCTGACTGCTGATTTAGATGCACTTCATGGGCAGCTTATCAAAGTCGTGTTTAAAGAATCCGACATGTTTGAACCCATAGATTCCAATACTGAATTTGAATTACAGGATTATTTCAATCATCCAGAAAAGTATCAGGCAAAATTTCAACCCTACCTTAAAAAAATGCACATGCTGGTGAATTGCATTTACTGGGATACTCCCTATCCGAGACTGGTGACACTTGAAGATATCAAAGCTCACTATGAGTCAGATAAGACGCTCATGGTGGTGGGTGATATTACCTGTGACATTGATGGAGCGATCCAGTTCAATACGGGTGCCACCTTGAGTCCTGATCCCGTCTATGTGTACGATATCAAATCGGGTGATCAATTAATGGGCTTTAAAGGTGAGGGACCGCTGGTTATGGCTGTGGACAATTTACCCACAGAATTGCCCCGTGAAGCTTCTGAAGCCTTTGGTGAGGCACTTATACCCTTTGTGTATGCAATGGGAGCATGTGACTATTCTGAGCCCTTTGAAAGCCTTGATCTACCAGCTGAAGTGAAAAGAGCTGTTATTGCACATGCTGGAAAATTGGCTCCTGACTTTGAAATGTTGAAAAAATACCTGAAAGCCTAGTTGAACTCAATGAGCAAACACGTACTTATTCTGGGGGCTGGTCTCGTATCTCAGCCGATAATTGACTATTTATTTAAGAACACTGATTTCAATCTCACTGTGGCGGATATCATCGAGGAGAATGCTGCCAAGGCTATTGACAATCATCCTCGAGGGAAGTCAGCGGCTCTGGATGTCAATAATGCAGATCTTCTTGGCCAATTAGTGGCAAAATCAGACCTGGTGGTTTCACTGTTACCCTATACCCTTCATGGCATCGTAGCTAAACATTGTCTTCAGGCGGACAAACATATGGTGAATGCGTCTTATGTTTCGGAGGAGATGAAATCCTTTGATGCTGAAGCCCGCGAGAAAAACTTACTCTTTCTATGTGAAATTGGACTCGATCCCGGTATTGACCATATGTCAGCAATGCAGATCATCCATTCGGTTCAGAAGCGGGGAGGGAAGATCGACGAGTTCGTTTCCGTATGTGGCGGTTTACCAGCTCCTGAAGCAAATACAAATCCCTTTGGATATAAATTTTCATGGAGTCCTAAAGGTGTTTTACTGGCAGGCAATAATCCTGCACAGTACATAGATGGAGGTGCCTTGAAGAAAATCAGTGCTCAGGACCTGTTCCATTCAACTACTCCTATGAAAATTGACGGACAGGATTTTGAAGCGTATCCAAATCGAGATTCCACAACCTATGAGGAAATCTATGAGCTTGATGGTATCAATCTGCTCATGCGTGGGACTCTGCGCTACGCAGGTTGGCATAAATTGATCCTGGCCTTAAAAGCGCTAAATCTACTCACTGAGACAGCAGTCCCAGCCGGGAGAAAAAGCTATGCTGAAATACTGGCGGATATAAGTGGATTAGATGTTTCTCATCTTCGCTCAGAAGTTGCCTTAAAACTTAAGGTATCAGAGGATGATGAAACGGTCAATGCTCTGGAATGGTTAGGGTTATTCGATAAAACCAGTATTGAATTTCCAGCAACAAATGCTATTGATCTTCTTGCTGAAGTCATGAATGAGAAGATGGCTTATGCAGAGGGGGAGCGCGATATGGTTGCATTACAACACCGATTTAAAGCGACTTTCTCTGATCATAAAGAGGAGATCACATCAACCTTATTTGATTATGGAATTCCCAATGGAAATAGCTCTATGGCCCGGACAGTATCTCTGCCCCTGGCTATTGCAGTAAAACTCATACTGGATGGAAAAATCAACCTGACTGGTGTGCAAATTCCAGTTGACCCTATCATTTATGAGCCTGTTTTATCAGAATTGAAGACACTTGGCATTGAATTCTCAGAAGAGATTGTAAAAAGCTAAGACGTATGGATAACAATCAACCAAACATCACAGATTTAACAGATAATTAAAGAGGCAAAAAGAGGTAATTATGGATTTTTTAAAAGAATTAGGAATTGAAGAGTTTAACGCTGGTGCCTGTGTTGGTGCCGGAGAATGGTTGGCAACTGGTGGGGATGATGTCCTCAAATCCCGGAACCCGGCCACGGGTGAAGTTATTGCCAATGTGTATCAATGCACGGAAGCAGCCTATGAACAGGTTGTGGCTGAAGCAGATGAAGCTTTTAAAGAATGGCGTCAGGTTCCAGCTCCAGTTCGCGGAGAATTAGTCCGTTTAATGGGTGTGGCTCTACGTGAGAAAAAAGATGCACTGGGCAGCCTGGTGGCTTTGGAGATGGGAAAAATCAAGCAGGAAGGTGACGGTGAAGTCCAGGAAATGATCGATATTGCCGATTTTGCAGTTGGTCAGTCTCGCATGCTTTATGGTAGCACCATGCACTCCGAACGTTTTCAGCACAGAATGTATGATCAATATCATCCACTGGGTGTTGTTGGTGTGATTTCAGCTTTCAATTTTCCTGTTGCAGTATGGGCCTGGAACTCATTCCTGGCAGCCATTGCTGGTGATACAACGATCTGGAAACCATCCTCAACAGCCCCACTTTGTGGGGTTGCAGTTCAGAATATCTGCAACAAAGTTTTGACTGACAATGGATACAAGGGAATCTTTAATCTGGTTATTGGTCGTGGTTCCGTCATTGGCGAGCGCCTCATCAATGATAAACGTATCCCTCTGGTATCCTTCACAGGATCCACACCCATGGGACGCCACGTTGGAGAAGTAGTAGCGAAACGATTTGGTAGTACCATTCTCGAATTGGGTGGCAATAATGCCATCATCATTGATGATACTGCCAATCTGGATATGGCCATCCCAGCAACCGTTTTTGGTGCTGTGGGAACTGCTGGACAACGTTGTACATCAACACGTAGAATCATCATCCAGGAAGAGATCATGGATTCCTTCGTAGAGAAGCTCCAGAAGGCCTATAAACAGGTCCGTATCGGCGATCCTCTCGTTGAGGGAACGCTTATGGGTCCTCTGGTGAATGCTGCTGCCGTAGAGGACTACGAGCATGCAATTGGTGAAATCAAGAAAGCTGGTGGAAAAATTCTTGTCGGTGGAAACGCATTGAAAGACAGATCTGGATATTTTGTTGAGCCCACAATTGTTTTGGGTGAGAATCATTGGGAAATCATTCAGACTGAGACTTTCGCACCGATTCTCTACATCATTCCCTTTAAAACTATTGATGAAGCCATTGAACTTCATAATGCCGTTCCCCAGGGACTCTCCTCAGCCATTTTCACCATGAACATGCAGCATGCTGAGAGATTTTTATCTCATGTTGGCTCTGACTGTGGAATTGCCAATGTTAATATTGGAACTTCCGGAGCAGAGATTGGTGGAGCCTTTGGTGGTGAGAAGGAAACTGGTGGTGGTCGTGAATCAGGTTCAGATGCATGGAAAGCCTATATGCGTCGTCAGACTAACACCATCAATTGGAGTAAGGACCTTCCCTTGGCCCAGGGAATCTCCTTCGATCTTTAAATCTGAATTATCGGCGGGACTTTTTTAAGTCCCGCTGAATCAATTATGCCCTCTGGTAAGTTATATATTGTCTCTACACCCATTGGTAATCTCGGCGATTTTACTTTTAGAGCTGTTGATGTGTTAAATACAGTCCAGCTCATTGCTGCTGAAGACACACGAGTTTCGGGAAAACTGCTGAAGCATTATGAGATCAAGACCCCCATGTTATCCTATCACGATCACAATAAGGAACAGGCAACTCCTGGTCTATTAAGGAAATTGGAGGGCGGGGATGATATTGCTCTCATTTCTGATGCAGGTACACCCCTGATCAGTGATCCAGGTTTTTTTCTGGTGCGTGCAGCGGTTGCTCAAGATATTGAGGTTGTGCCTATTCCAGGTGCATCAGCCATGTTGGCAGCTCTGGTGGCTGCTGGGCTTCCCTCTGATCGATTCACCTTTGAAGGGTTTCTACCCCGCAAAAAGGGTCGTCAAACCCGTTTCAAAATGCTCGCCGAAGATCCCAGGACAATCATCCTGTATGAATCGCCTCACCGCGTTGGCAGGACGCTCAGGGACATTGGAGACCATATGGGGGACAGGCAGGTTGTGATTGGCAGGGAAATAACCAAAAAGTTTGAAGAGTTCATTCGTGGTTCTGTCTCAGAGATAAGGGAACAGTTGGACACGCGCAGCATTAAAGGTGAAGTAGTAATTATGATTGGAGGGAATAAAGCGTGACCACAGACCAAATTTTCGAGTATGCACGTGATGATTTTAATTATCCCAGATTTTTTCAGAATATTCTAAAGAAGGCCCTCAACTTTGCCATCGCGAAGGTTCAAGAGGAGAAAGTTGAAGCCAGTACACTGACAAAGGTCCGCTATGTCGTTGGTCTATCGGGTATGTTTGCACTCGTGTTGGGCTTATATCTATGGACCTCCATCTTTATCACAATCTGGCTATTTCTGGATCAGGTGAATCTGCACCTGTTTGTTGATAGGACCGTGCCTAGTAGCCGGTTCAAACACTTCGTTGAGGAAGTCCCTCTCATGGTAGCATTAAGTCTGCACATGTGGGTTGAGGGACATTTTATGACTGGAGTAGCAGGTCTCGTTGGGATTACCGGGCTTTACTTGCTTACAAATTTGCAGATGAAATATGATTTATCGGCCATCAACCTCCCCAGACTTTATTTTTTGAGATGGGATCGGATGGGCATCATGTTTCTCTTTACTCTACTAGGCGCATGGCCAGGTGAACGAGCGTATCTTTTTGTTGTGCTATTGGCCTGGTTCCTGGCAGCGCTAAGTTTTTATGATTATATCTGGATACTTATTCAATTGGCTAAAAAGAAAAAATGAAAACGGCTAAACCACTCCTCATAAGTTTCGAAGGTATTGACGGCTCTGGGAAATCCACCCAGTGCAAGATGCTTTATCATGAGCTCTTGGATAGGGGTTATGGCGTCCATCTTTATCGAGAGCCAGGTGGAACTGCCATCTCTGAAAAGATCAGGGATATTCTACTGGACCGTGAGAATGAGGAAATGAGTCCCATCACGGAAATGCTACTCTATTTTTCCAGCAGAAATCAGCTGATTACTGAGAAAGTCCTGCCGGCTCTGAATCGAGGCGAAATCGTACTTCTTGATCGCTTTGTTGACAGTACCATTGCCTATCAGGGTTATGGTCGAGATCTGTCACTGGAGAGCATTCGCAAGGTTGCAGAAGTTGCCATCGGGGATCTTAGCCCTGACCTGACCATCCTGGTGGATACACCCCTGGATACGGCGGAAAACAGGATGGACGATCGCGAGCCTGATCGCTTGGAATCTGAAAATGTCGATTTTAAACAACGAACTCGAAATGGTTATCTCCAATTGGCGAGAGATGAACCTAACAGATTTCTGTTACTGGATGGTCGTGAGACCATTGAGACACTCAAAAGTGCCGTCATTGAAAGAGTTGACCAGATCTTAGAGCCCACAGCTTGAAATTCAGATCCACAATATTACCTATTCTGGTCCTTCTGCTTATATCTGGTTGGGCTGCCACACTTTATACACAGGCTCATACTGACCGTGTTGAGGGCGAAACCTCAATAAAGAAGGTCTATCAAACCATTTTGGATCGCTATGTCGCTGAAATAGATCCAGTAAAACTATCAGATGCTGCTATTGTAGGGATGCTGCGTGAACTGGATCCTTACTCACAACATATTGATGATAACAACTCATACAGGCTGGATGCCATCACCACAGGTGAGTATGGTGGTGTCGGTATACGTCTTGGTCGAATGAATGATTCTCTCATTGTAATTTCGCCCATGGATGGGACGCCAGCTTTCCTCCAGGGAATCCAGGCTGGAGATCGTATCGTAAAAATTGATTCAGTATGGACCAAAAAACTGGATCTGGATGAAGCCGCTCGCATGGTGCGAGGGGAAAAGGGGTCCACGCTAGAACTTCTCATTAAAAGGGGGGGGGAAAGTGAATATTTAAGCTTTGAGCTGATTCGGGAATTGATAAAAGTACCGGATGTAAGCTACTCTGGCCTGCTCAGAGATAAAACAGGATATGTAAAGCTTTCCAATTTCTCAAAATATTCTGCAGAAGAATTAGAAAAAGCCATTCGCAAAATGAGTCGTGTGGATCTTCAGGCCCTCATTATTGATGTGAGAGGCAATCCTGGTGGACTGCTTAGCGCAGCCCTTATGGCTGCAGACCTGTTTATCGAAAAGGGTGAGCTGCTCTTGGAGACACGGGGTCGTGTTAAACAGTCCAACAAGAAATATCTGTCCAGACGTCCTCCAATAGTGAAACGTGATCTGCCTGTGGCCATTCTCATAGATGGTGGGTCGGCCTCAGCTTCTGAGATCCTTGCTGGTATACTTCAGGACTATGATAGGGCGGTAGTAATTGGAGAATCCTCCTTTGGTAAAGGATTGGTCCAAACGGTCACACGATTATCACCAGATACCCGACTCAAACTTACTTCAGCAAAATATTATCTACCCAGTGGACGACTTATTCAGAAACGTGAGATAGCCCAGGATGTAATGTATGAAGATTTGCTTCTCTCACAGGACACATCCTTCCATTCAGATAACAACCGTAAGTTTGAAGGTGGCGGTGGAGTCGAACCAGATATTGTTGCTGAAGACTTTCCTTTAAGTAATCTGGAAAGATCACTGTGGCGTAAGCGGTTATTCTTTAAATACGCCCTGGATTATGGCGAATTAAGACCTGGACTTACCCTGCCAATTCATTTCGAAGACTCTGAGGTGGATAGCTTTTATAACTGGATGGCCCATCACGAATTTATTCCTGAAACAAGACTCAATCACTGGATAAATGATTTGGATGATATCATTGATACCACAAGTACGGTCTATTCAGATATCCTGGACTTGCAAAATTCTCTGAGTTTATTGGAACAAGTTTATGCCCATGAAGAATTTCTTAAAATCAAATTTCAAATTTTAGCAGGACTTGAAAAAGAAATGGCCAGAGTTTTGGGTGGAAACGGTGCTCGAATTGCTGCTTCATTAGCCCACGACCGCGTTGTATTAAAAGCGATTGAAGTTCTTTCGTCAGGTGCGCAGGTTCAGGAAATTCTAGCTGGTCCCACTGATTAACTAATCTTTTACCTTTAAAGAAAGTGTCAGCGTGAAAGTCGCCAGGATTTCATCTCCATATTTATCTGGCGCAGTCACCTGGATATTGATCGGCTGATGGTGGCGCTCGCCTGTATCAACGACTTTATGAATGAGTGAATTGATTTTATTACCCTCAGTACAGGTGAAAATAGCATCTGCATCTACTCTTTTTAAAAAATCTGCGTGCATATCCTTGAACACGAGACTGATTTTATAATCACTCCTGTCAATCATTTGCATTGCCAGTAGTCCTCCTGCCAGATCAGCACCTACGGCCAAAACTCCAAAATACATACTCATCAGGTGATTCCTGGTGCGTCGGCGTAAAGGAATTTTGATGATGCATTGTGATTTATCTAATTGATTTACCCGGGGTTTTACAAAATATATGAGAGGAATCTTTGTGATTCCAAAATAGCGAACCAGGAGTGTTTGCTTCCAGCGTGTTTTCATCGGGTTAAGTCAGGATTACCCTGCTCCATTATTATAAGGGAGGGGTTATCTCATCATGCGAACTCGTCCCTAGGTTAAATACTGTACACTGAGATGGTTCACATATTGTGCCAAGCTATATCAAACGTTGGATTGTTTCTTTTAAGTCGGCCAGTCTGAAGGGTTTTGTCATGAAATCGTTGCAACCGGCTTCCATGCATCTATCACGATCAGAGGTAAACGCGTGAGCAGTGAGGGCCACAATGGGAATCTTATTCCATTTATCTTCGCTGCGGAGGAATCGTGCCAGGTCCAGGCCATCTTCATCGCCTCTCAGAGATAGGTCAAGGAGTATCATTTGAACATTTTGTACATCCAGCATTTTCTTGGAATCTGCAACTGATTCAGCAAAATGGAGATCATAATCTTTACTTAAAGTGAAACTGGCTAATTTTTGCGAATTTGGATCATCCTCAACTACCAGAATATTTATCCTGGCATCCAGATCATCCTCAAGAGGTTTGGCCAGTTGCCCAGCTTGCGAGGGTTCTGCAATCTGATCGGTCTTCGCAGACACAGCGCTGGCAGGGAAGTGGATGGTAAAAATACTGCCAACATCCTGTTTACTTTCAAAGTGTAAATTGCCTTCGATTAGGCTGAGATATCGGTGAGCTAGAGCCAGCCCAAGACCCATACCTTGAAAGTTTTTAGTGTAGCCCGTGCTTTCTTGCGAGAAGACGTCGAAGATCATATCCTGGTAGTCCTTAGACATACCAATACCTGTGTCTTTTATTGTGATTTTTACGGTGTTTTCAACAAGCTCCATATCGAGGCTCACATAACCTGAATTTGTATACTTAATCGCATTGTCGATGAGATTGGATATAGCCTGAGTTGCACAATATTCATCTGATACAATATGCATATCAACTTCGGGTACATTGATTCTCAGTTCCAGGTCCTTCGCCTTGGCTACTGAATTGAAGGAATCACCCAACTCCTTAACAATTTTACCAAGATCAATACTTTCAGTCTTCAATTCAAAGGTGCCAGTTTCAATCTGGGAGATATCAAGGATGTGATGGACGGTCTGCCACAGCCGTTTACCACTCATATAGATGGTTTCAAAATACGCATCTAGCTGTTCATCAAACTTACCTTTGACTTCTTCTTCTATGAGCTCAGTAAAACCGAGAATTGAATTTAAAGGTGTGCGGATTTCATGACTCATATTGGCCAGGAAGAGGGTTTTTACTTCTTCATTTTTTAAAGCCCGTTCTTTGGCCGAGATGAGCTCAATCTCAGTATTCTTCAGGTTGGTTATATCGGTGGCATAGTAATGTAAAAGGTTCTGATTTTCCAAAAAGAAAGCTGACCATAGCAGGTGCATTCCTTCCAGTGTTACTTCACGTGATGGAATTTGACTATGATCTGAAGCGGCAGTGCTTATATCTGCCTTATAGGTCTTGGGTAAGATCTGAAATACCTGAGTCCTATCAAGATTCATTCGATCAAGAAGTTGAATCCCTGCTGGATTTATATAACTGGGAACGCCCTCTAAATTTACCTCAACGACGGGCATGGGGTTCGCCAGTGGAAAAAACGCTAGTCGCTCAATCTCTTTCTGAGCTTTATTGCTTTCACTGTTTTCCCGTGGTTGTTTCTTATCATTCAATTCTGGTGTTTACCTTCTGTTTTAATCCCCCAGTTTGAAAAGAAGCAGATTTCTGCACAGAACTTACTCCTTGACTAATTTATCCCGCTTATGGATGTAAAAATAATAGTAAATCGATCCCAGACTTGTCAAACCAAGACCTACAAGAGAGGGGATCAGAGTTGTCATGAGCGTGATCACAAAAAATGTGGCATAAATTACAACTACAATAATCAAACTCCAGGGATATAACCAGGCTTTGTAGGGTCTATCAACATTTGGATACTTCTTGCGGAGAACAAAGATTGCCCCAAACACCATGAGATTGAACACAGTTGATGTGGCCGAGAAAAAGTCGATGATGGTTTCATAGGAATTCGCGGCAGACACGGCAAAGGTCAAAAGTACTGTGGCCCATAAAGCTTGCCCAATCAATGCATTGTTGGGGGTTTTGTGATTTTTACTGAGAACAGCAAATTTCTTAAAAAACATGCCATCCCGCGCCATTGCCTGTAGTGCTCTGGCCTTACAAAGTATTTGAGTGCTCACATTTCCAAAGGTATTAAACATCACTGCCACGGATATGAGAATACCCCCTGTAGCGCCGAGAGCTACTTTCATAGCTTCTGTGGCTACTTCTTTATTGTCGGCGATTTGAGCGGGTGTCAATTGAAACAAATAAGCTGAGTTTGCCCCCATATATAGTACCATGACACCGGCGATTCCAATAAACAGAGATAGGGGTAAGTTTTTCCGTGGGTTCTTGACTTCTTCGGCAATATAGGTGGCGCCCTCCCAACCACTGAATGCAAAGAAAGCATATCTTAACCCGGCGCCAACTGCGAGAAATGTGGATCCATTGAAAGCTTCTGGGAGCAGTGGGTTAACAAAATTTGACAGTGACCCTGTTGACCAACTGGTAAAACTGGCACCGATGATGCCACCAACTGCCACCACTTTAACAGCACCAAAAAAGTTTTGAATTTTGCCACTGAGTTGGACTCCAAATAGATTCACAACAGTGAGCAGCCAAATGGTAGCAAGAGCTATCAAATATAATGCAGTCTGTCCAAAGGGCTGACCAACAGCTATTCGCCATAGTGCATTTAGATATTCACCAAAAATGAGGGCTACAGCAGCGATAGAAGCGGTCTCGGATACAAAAAACATAGCCCAACCACGTAGAAAGGCCCAGAAGGGGTGATAGGCCATTTTCAAATATACATATGGACCACCAGAACGGGGCATCATTGCAGCCAATTCTGCATAGACAACGGCCCCAAATATGGTAACGATTCCACCTAACACCCAAACAAGACCAAATAAAGAGGTACAGCCAACCAGGGCCATGATAGGCGCAGGAGTTCTGAAAATTCCTGATCCAATGATCCTGCTGATCACAATGGATACAGCTTCGGTGAGCCCGAGGTCGCGTTTGTATTCGGTTGAATCGCCGAAATCTCTGATTGATGAAGTTAGCTCAGTAGTGGAAATAATAACCTCCTGGTGTTTCAAGTATCTGGCTCGAGCAGCTTACGATTTGTTGACTGGTATCTGCTCAATTTATGGCTGACGAGCTATTAATTATGCTATCCAAAAGTGGATATAGTACGTCATTATGTGGATTCAATATAAGTGCCATATTTAATAGCTATGATATCCCGAAGCAAGGGGGTAATTATTTTCATGTAGGTAGAGCGCGAAAAATATCCTGATAATCTGATACTCTTCATTGCGAGATGCTTGAAACCATCATTGTGTGTCCTTCAATGAATTTGAAAATATACAGAGGCAGGTATCCGTATATCCCTGATACACAGACTATTGTCAGCTACACTTAATTCTTAGAAACGAAGATGAAGCGAGGCTAAGCGATCCAGATTGATTTGATATTTGTAAACTCACGGATACCAAAATGTGATAGCTCCCGGCCATATCCTGAGCGTTTGATTCCTCCAAAAGGTAGTCGAGGATCAGAAACGGTCATCCCGTTAACAAAGACTGCTCCACTCTCAACTTGTCGGGCTAGCTTTTCACCCTGTGCCAGATCGTTGGTCCAGAGCGAACCTCCCAGTCCAAATTCAGAGTCATTGGCGACCTCAATTGCCTCATCGGCATTCTTCACCGGAATGATAGCTGAAACAGGACCAAAAGTCTCCTCGTGGTACAGACTCATACCTCGTTTAACATTCGTTACCACTGTGGGTTCATAGAAGTAACCGGGTCCTGAAACAGATTTTCCACCAAGCAGGAGTCTGGCCCCTGCATCGAGACTTGCTTTGATCTGATCATGCAATTCATCACGGAGGTCTTCTCGAGCCAGCGGTCCTACCTGTGTGTCAGGAAGGAAGGGGTCACCGGGGGTAAGAGTTGACATGATTTTAGTTTTACGAGTCTCAAACTCCTCAAGTCGTGATTCAACCACAATAAATCTTTTGGCTGCAATACAGCTCTGGCCATTGTTGATCATGCGTGCATTGACTGCTGTTGCCACACACTTTTCAATATTTGCATCATCAAGAACGATGTATGGATCCGATCCACCCAGTTCCAGGACGGTTTTCTTCAAGGCTCGACCCGCAATTGAGGCAACCTGCATTCCTGCTGCTTCGCTACCCGTCAAGGTGACAGCCCGGATGTGGGGATTATTAATTACTGACTCAACTTGACTCGATGATATCATTAAAGTTCTAAATAGGTTCAGTGGGAAACCAGCTTTGATAAAGATTTCTTCGATGGCCAGGGCGCAACCTGGAACATTGGAGGCGTGCTTGAGAACGGCGGCATTCCCGGCCATTAAAGCAGGTGCGGCAAAACGGAAGACCTGCCAGAAAGGGAAATTCCAGGGCATGACTGCCAGAACGATTCCGATGGGAGCATAGCTTACAAAGCTTCTAGAGGCATTTGTCTCCACAACCTCATCAGCCAGGAAGGCTTCAGCCTTCTCAGCATAATACTCACAGACCCA
This sequence comes from Fidelibacterota bacterium, assembly GCA_018673925.1. Classification (GTDB taxonomy): domain Bacteria; phylum Fidelibacterota; class UBA8477; order UBA8477; family JABMPR01; genus JABMPR01. Next base: position 8,516 of record JABHBL010000078.1, on the reverse strand, counting down.
GGCACACTTTTCAATTTCAGCTCGAGCTTCACTTATGATCTTTCCCATTTCTAGGGTCATCAGTTGAGCTAGTGCTTCTTTATCTTCTCGTAGAATGACAGCAGTACGATGCATGAGTGAGGACCGCTCTTGAAATCCAGATTGATTCCAATTGCTCCATGTGTCCTGGGTTTGAGAGATGATGGTAGCTGCCTCATCATTAGAGTGTGGGGGATACTCTTTGATGAATTCACCTGTACTAGGATTGATAGATCTCATTTTATTCCCCTTTTAAACAAATTTCAAATTGAGAGTAAATCTAACTCACTGAGTGATTATTTCAGGAGGACAAACTTTCTGCTTCCCCTAAAATTTTCTACCTGGAGTGAATATATGTATAACCCTGCAGAAGCCTTGAGACCATTGTCTATCGTCGCATTCCATTCCGAGTTTTTGTACCCAGCAGTTTGATATTCATCTACCAGGGTAGTTACCAGGCGGCCCCTGAGGTCATAGATGACGAGCCGGACATGGGCATCCCGAGGTAATGCATAGTTAATTTTTGTGGTAGGGTTAAAGGGGTTGGGAAAATTTTGATGCAATGCGAACCGTTCTGGAATGGATGGCATAGACATGAGTTCAAGGGCTTGATTTGAGCTGCCTGGAGTTGGGGTTAATAGTTCCCAATAGTTGCTGCCATCAGGAGATCTTCCCCAGGAGATGTCAGTGGTCTGGGGACCAAATGCGAGTGAATCGATGATATTAAGGCCATTTGAATCCACAAAAGCAATAAATTCGCCTGAAGCACTCAATTTGAAGTTGGCATGGAGTGGACCCTGACTGCCATCTTCATCACACCAGATCAGGAGGAACCCCGCTGGTTCAATCGTTGACCCCTCAGGCAATTGCCACTTGGTCAGGTTATCAGAGTTATCAGTTAAATGTAAATTTGACAGATCAAGGGTTTCCTCGGTGGGATTGTGAAGCTCAATCCAGTCATCAAATTCTCCTGATTCATCGGCGTTTGCAGCAGAATTACTGGCCAGGAATTCATTAATCTTTACCAATGAGATAAAGCGACCAGGAATTGGAAAGGGGTAATCAGCTGGATTATAAACAATGTAAGCACCCATATCACCCGGGCTGCCATCTTCATCAAGTGGACCTTCTGGGTGACCTGCATCAATACAAGGGGAGCCTGGATCTAGTTGAAAATTGTACTGGGATGAATTCAGGAAGAGTGGATCAGCAAATATATTGCCTGGACCATCCAGCAGTTCAGAGTTAGAGAGAGTATAATCAGCCTGGATATCAGAAGTCCCATCTATAAAGAGATCAGAAATTAAACTGTTGGAAAAGATGCTGTTCCTCTCATGAGCATACCCGCCCCCATTTCCAACATTTTTCTCATAGGCTGCAACACAGTGTTCATTATTCACATAGGTGTTGTTTGCCATCAGAGCATAGGAATTGTCCTTTATGGCTACCCCTAGTTTACAGCCTACAATGAGATTGTTTATTACAAGCACATCAGATTCCTGACCAATGGAAATTCCCTTATCTGAGGAATGGTATATCTGATTATCAGTTATGAGGACTCCCACCGAGCTCTCACCGAGATCGATGCCATCTGAATTCGCCCCGCTAAAGTTGTAGATGTGGTTATTGGACACTACACCTGCGTTCACCCCATCAAGATCGATAGCGTCCGTGTCAGGTGCATCAGAACCATAAAAGATGCAGTTGTCAATGAGAACCTTTGCCTGCTTAACATTGATATAGTCAGATATGAAGTCACAACGAAGCGTACTATTGAGCAATTTGATCGAACCACCTTGTATGTATATCGGGAACAACACGTCTTGAATATCCAGTTTATCGATGATCAGATTCGAATTGAATCCAGAAATGGCTCCACGATGAATTATCGGATCTATACCCTTGGAAGCGCCGGAGAGGGAGATATGGTAAATTCTTGAAGTATCAGTCTCATTTGAGAAGGAAATTCCACCCCAGGTTGTGACACCGGCATCAAGATTGGGACGGATAGAAACTGGTGATTCCTCAGTACCATTTATCATCAATTGACCATCAACAACAATATGCCCCTGGTCTGGCATGCGGATTTCAACTCCTGGTTCAACCTCGAGAGTCAATCCTTCAGGTATGTGCAGGTTTTCGGCAACAAAATAAGTCTGATTATTCAGAAGGGTCATGTTCTCGCTGAGTTCTCCAGGTAGTAGCATCCCAGAACTGGGTTGAAACAAGGCAATAAAGCTGGTATCAGTCTCACAGCCATAGGTAATGGTTGAAGCTTCGGTGATACCACTCCAGCCCACAACCTCATATCCAGGTTCTGGAACCGCTGTCAATTGAATTGGCTGATTTTTGAAATAGGTACCGGTTTCATTTTCGGAGAGTTGGGGGACACCATTTATGAGAATATGCCCGCCTTCTGAGATGTAGGTGGCCGTGTTGAGCTCGATGGTACCATCCAAATTCAATTCGCTATTGAAATGATTGTACAAGTTGGCAGATCTATTCTGAGCAAAGGTCTTGATGGCTTCTAGTTCGTTTTCCCATTCAGCCATTGAGGAAATGCCACCCTGGAAACCCCATCTAGCGATATGACGCGGCATTTCGTCACGGATCGCATTGCTGAGACTATCTACGATGAATTCAATTCGAGAGGCTTGAAATGTATTGTTAAAATGAGCAGCTGCGCGCTGGAGAAAACGGTCCTGAAACCGGTCAGTCCCCATGAGATATTGGAAAAGGAGATAGCCATCCAGAAGATTATCCAGCAGGTTTGTGTTGACGTTGGAGGGATTAAACCCACGATCTACATCAACGATGAGCCATTGCCATTTTCCATCATCTGCTCTGGAACGCCACCATTCACGATTGTGTCCCCAACTAGTGTTGGCACAGTATAAAGTCATGACGACATGATCGATAAATCCATCAATATTCATCAGTTCTGACAATTCAGAGTAAACTGCAGCTTGGTCAAGATCGCTATTTTGGATAAAGGAGATGAAGTCATTATAGGCGATCTGATCGCCTTCAATCGTGAGTAATCGTGTTCCAGATTGAGTGGCTCCATACTCGAGGTGATCAATATTGTCGGGGTCGACACCAAAGTTCTCAAAGAAATAGCGGGTATTGTACTTTTCCCGGATATTGTAAATACCCCAATAATCACCATTGAGAAAAAGAGTAGCGGGTTGGTAGGCCATATAGCCACAATCCATCATCCCTTGCACCAGACTGCCGGTCATAGGATCCCGTAAAAGTGTTTCTTCCCAGTCGTCACCACCATTTCTGAATACAATCCTGGAAAAGTCAGTGATGGGTTTGCTCTTAAATATCTGATAGGGGATTAAGTCCTCACCAAATCGGTCACGGGTGTAAATGGTGAAGGGTTTCTGAGGTTTGGTCCAAATATTCAGCCCACCTAGTCTCGCACCTGCATCCATACTAAATCCAGGGGTGGTTTCACTATCGAAATAGTGAACGGAGACGGGAATCTCTCGTTGTTTATACTCATTCTCATAGATGCCAATATTTGTATCCCAGAGTGTTGGTGGCTCTGCAACGAGCGAGATGGTAGCAAGTGAATTGTCTTCACCGATGAAATAGGTGGCAGCCATGATGGGACCCGGCAGATATCCAGTCTCGAATGCTCGGGCTTTTAGAACAGTAGTGCTGTCAATGACAATGACTCCTGAATAGAGGGGACTAGTGCTTCTCGGTCTGGATCCATCTGTTGTATAACGAATCTGTGCTTGATTGGAGTTAGACAGCAATACCACATCTATTTGAGATTCATAAAATCCACCAGGTTGAGTGCTGGATACTTCAGTAGTTATATCAGTGGTCTGATTTGAGGTTCCCATATTGGGTCCATCAGGTGTGGGTTCTCCAAAGAATTGCCAAGCCAGCTCTCCAACTGGACGACCAAAGGACACATCGGTCGCCTGCTGGTCGTAAGCTACATAGTCACTGATAATGGCGTCAGAATAATTGAAACCCACAAGCTCAAAATCAAAGCTGATGTCAGAGCTGGTTTCACTAATCTGGTGGATTTCAACTGCCAGACAGTTTTCTCCTACCACCAGATCATTGGAGGGGAGGGTATATTCATAAAATGCATCTTCCTCATCAGAACTCACGGCCGTGCTGGCAACGGTTTCCCAGGTGATGTCTCCACTGGGTAAATTGGATCGGATGATCTCATTTCCATTCAGATAGACAACTGCACCATCATCCCGTTTGATTCTGGCAATCAGGTTGTTCACGGAAATTGGATCAGTTACCGAAAAGGTTTTCCTGAAATAGGTTGTGATATACTTTTGATTACCATCACCACCATAGTCAACTACAGTGGTTTCATCCCCATCTCCATAACCCAATTCTGCCTGACCTTCAGCCCAGCTGGCATCATCATAATTATTCTCAATCCAGGATGACTCAAGATTTGAACCATCATCTAGATACCTCCAGAATGACCCGGTGGTAATGAGGGTAGTGGTGGAAGCAATGTCTGCCTGGGCTAGAACCACTTCTTCACCTGATTTACTCAGTTTGAAATTTGTGTGGTAGTGACGGGTGGTATAGTCGTCATAAGGCCATGACGGACGGGTATATATACTGCCTGGCGCATCATCAAAATCATCGGCCCAGATAAGAAGGTAGCCATTGGCTGGGATTGATGACCCCTGTGGGAATCCCCATTTTAAGGGGTTATTCAGATTATCTGACAAAAAGTAGTCATCCAGTGACTGACTTGTTGCGGTGGGGTTATAAAGTTCTACCCAGTCATTGTAGTCCCCAAAATCATACATCTCAGGGAAATCTCTCACATTGGAAGCCAGGAATTCATTGATCTGGATGTCCTGTGCCCATAGGGAAAAACTGGAACTTAGAATCAGTAAAATTCTCAGGAATGCGCTAAGGGACGGGTTGTGATCGAATTTTGTAAATGGCCTATTCATAGATAGCATATAGTGTATCACCACCAGGTTTTTGGACAAGCGTTTTAGCCTGGGGAAGTTAAACATGGTTGGGGTAGAATTGAACTATTTGGAAGATATTCAATACGCTATTATTAAATGATTTAGTTCTATTCTTAGACAGTTTGGAATACGAATTTGTTATAAAATTGGACTAATGGAATTGATCCTCTCACTTAATTTATTAGTAAATGTTTTCTGTACAGTTAGGGGTGGGGTCTTGAAACAATTATTAAAGAATAAGTTCTGTTCATTGCAATTGAGGTATGCTCTCATTGGAGTTGGCTTCTGTCTATTCCCGATTGTCTTACCTGCTCAGGGTTGGCTGATTACAGATTATCAATATTTCGTGGATCAGGCAGAGAGTGGTGGGTTGCTTGCAGGATTTACCCCGACCTATTCACAACAAGATCAGTTTTATGGTCCAGTACACTCCAATGCAGATATTATTGTTTCGCAATTTGGTTGTCCTCATTTTGGCGATTATGTGGAGACTGCAGGTTCCATCCATACAGGCATGTGTGGATTTGACATTTTTGAGGAATCATTCCGTGATTCAGTGGATGTTATTGAACTGCCCTCAGCAGCTTCTCTCAATACATTAAAGATGGCTGCGGACTACGTTTATACAGCAGATACAAAAGTAAATCGACCAGATACTTCATTAAGAGATACCTTGATGATGACGAAAATTCAATTTTCACCAGGGATGTTTAATGTCAGACAATGGGAGTATATTGTACCACCCTATACCACTGAGGGTCAGGGAGATGGAACATTCCTTGAAACCTATTTCAAGTATCATAATCATGAATTTGGTTGGGATACTTGTACTACCGATGGTTTTCACCACTTCGATTTTGATCCTCCAACGAACTCAGACGATTATTATTTAGATGCTGTGGTTATTGCGGACTCTGGGATTATTTATATCAAGGGAGGTCCCGTTCTGGTGGAAACACATACTGGAGCCAGGATCAGAGGTAGGTACACCATTATTACTGATTACAGGACTCCCTATAGAGCTCATTATGACAACCTGACCACTGATTATATTTACAATAACATCTGGCTGATGAAAGATATTGTATATGAGGGTTCTTATACCAATGGATATATACAACTGGGAAATCCAAATAGCCTTGGGCTGATTTCAGGCGCGAATATCATTGTAGCCAACACATCAGCCAATGGTGCTCGCAACAGTGCCAATGGAACCGATATCCGCATTAATGCTGCCATGATAACCTTGCGTTCATCCTTTATGGCGCAATACTGGCAAAACACATTAACCGATTACTGGCAGCCCCATCCCATACCCACTTATTCCACTGGTGATGGGCGAGGACTTAGTCCCTTTCACGAACCCACAGGTTCATCTGATATTAGAGGCGATATCATGATATACGGATCCCTGGCTCAGCAAAAGCGAGGACTTGTAAAGCGGAATAATCCAGGACCCTACGCGGTTTATCCCGGAGTCGGGTATGAACGCGACTATCATTATGATGAAAATCTCCGTCACCGGCTTCCCCCTGGCTTTGAACTGCTCAGAGATTCAGTATACACTCAGGAATGCTTATCGTATTTCCCACTCCATCTTGGCGATAGCTGGCAATACCAGGTGACACCTCTTGAGGCAACGGGTCCAGAGCTTGCGCATACGGAATTTCTCGAGGTGATGGATGAACTGGAAATGACGAATGGTAAAATCTATTATGAGATCCAAAATAACTATTCTGCCATGTCAGAATATGTAAGGATTGATACTACCTTCTTGAGAGTGTATATGTTTACTACTTCAGAAGAAGAACCCTTGGGGTTTGATACTTTGCTCTATGATCTTAATCGTCCTCGCTATGACTACCAACCAGTTCAACTCCTCGGTTCTGACTATTTCAAGGTCTTCAATTCGCAGGCCCCAACAGGTAATTGGGGAGACCACGATCATGCCCTTGACCACTATGGGGGTGAGGAGGAGTCACTTGTTTTTCGTCTCAGCTCAGGTGTTGGGCTATCCTACAAACGTGATGCTTTCACATCAGGAGATACCAGTCAGTTGATCTATACGAATATCGCTGGGGTAGAATATGGGGAGTACCTGGTCGGTATTGAGTCAGAGAATCAATCCATAACTCCAGCTCAATTATTGGTGTTGAATATCTTTCCCAACCCCTTCAATCCCAGCACAACTATTCGTTTTAGTTTGCCACAGAATTCTGATTTTCAGCTGGCCATCTATGATATGAATGGGAAGATGATCAGAAGCTATTCTGTGAGTGATCACCCTGCAGGGTGGAGCAATTTCATGTGGGATGGCAAGAATTCTCAGGGGAATCGAGTGAGTGCAGGAATCTACTTTTGTAGTTTAACAGCAGGGGATCTTTCAAGTTCAATTAAAATGGTATTGGTCAAATAGCCGTACATCCTTGCTTTTAGATTGTTGCTTTCACACGCTGCCTAACTCAGGTGAGTTACCAATATTCTCAGACCAATTCCCATTAAAATAAAACCACCCAGGATTTCAACCTTCTGACCCAACCATGGTCCAACCAGCCTACCAATCTGCGTTGAAAGCGCCGAGAGGATAAAAGTGATTATCCCAATAAGCAGACAGGGTAGCCAGATGTTTACATTGAGGACAGAAAAACTAAGACCAGCTGCCAGGGCATCGATACTGGTGGCAATGCTGAGTGTGATCAGAACCCAACCTCTGGAAGGATCAACGATGAGTTCCTTTTCATCGGGTACCATCCCTGAGTAAATCATTCTACCACCCACGATCGCCAAGAGGGCAAAGGCAACCCAGTGATCCCATGCACTGATGTAATCCACCACTGTCGATCCCAAGAGCCAACCAATGAATGGCATCACGGCTTGAAAGAGTCCGAAATGAAAAGCGAGACGAAATACGGCTCTGAGGTCCCGGACAAAACCTGCCGCTGCTGCAGTCATAGATACGGCTGAAGCATCCATGGCCAGACCGATTGCGATGAGGATCATTTCCAAAGTTGACATGCGCCATGATAAACATTAATGCAGGAATTTCATCAAAATAGAATGAAGCTAACCGACTGCCTTCGCCAGTATCGACCCCTATCGCAAAATCCTCAAAACCGCATAAAAACACGTGAAATGTTCCATATGTGCAAGGATATGTTCCATCTGTGATAGCCAGTTTCAATCCTGAACCTTAATTTATTGGTTGAATATCAGGAATATTTGCCAATAGACACTAGTTGTGCTAGCTTTGGGGCATACCATTTTGATCCACAACCAGTATTTATTCCTTCTGATTTTCAGAGCTGATTTACAAACTAACAAAAGGGGGATTTATGTTTTCCACGACTGAACAGAATTTAAAGTATTTTGTAAAAGTAAGCCTGAATTCAACCAGTAAGTGCAATTTCTTGTTTCCCAAAGAATACATCATTGGGTGTTTTAAATCCAAGACGTTTCCTTGGCCTATTATTTAATCTGTCCATAACAAACATCTCATCCGACGCACTGATACTTGTGAAG
>JABHBL010000077.1 GCA_018673925.1 Fidelibacterota bacterium | reverse complement strand
GAATCTGAAGCTGACACAATTGAGAAAATTATCGAAGAAATGATGACTGAGACTCAGTCTGAGCGAACCACCCGGGTTATTGATTTTGATCAGGATGGCTCCATGGAGCAAAAGAAGAGAGAAGGATATTTTTAGTTGGTACGTTCTTTAATACTGAGTGATCCTGGACTGAGGGAAAAATCTACTCTTTTTCGAGCAAAGCGAGAAAACCCAGCATAATGGCAAACCGCAGAACCTATTTCACATACATCCTCTCGAATAAGAACCGACGTCTATATATCGGGATGACAAACGACCTGAATCGTCGAATTCGAGAGCATCAAACCGGTACAAAAGGCTTTGCTGCCTCATATAAAATGACGAAGCTGGTTTACTATGAAACATTTGATGGTCCTAATGCTGCTCTACAGCGTGAAAGTATCCTGAAGAAGTGGCGGAGAGAGAAAAAGATCCAATTGATTGAATCTGTGAATCCAATGTGGGATGAATTGGTGGTTGATTTAGAGAGTGAGATTTCTCGTCCAGTGGACTCGAAATTGGATAATGATGATCAGCCAGTTAGTTGATTGCTGAATGAAATCAAGCATATGATGAACCCTAATCTCACCCCAACACCCAAACCCATCAACCTCCCAACCAAGGGAATCGAAGAATTCCTCGCTCAGGATGAAAAAAAAGACCTCCTTCGGCTCCTCACTGCTGGCTCGGTTGATGATGGAAAGTCAACCCTCATTGGACGCCTCTTAAATGACTCCAAACGTCTCTACGATGATCAACTTGAAGCGCTGGTTCGGGATTCAAAACGGGTGGGGAATGCTGGTGAAGAAATTGACTATGCACTCCTTCTGGATGGTTTAAAAGCGGAGCGGGAGCAGGGCATTACCATTGATGTGGCCTATCGCTATTTTTCTACTTCAAAACGCAAATTTATCATCGCCGATACACCTGGCCATGAACAGTACACCCGCAATATGGTCACCGGCGCATCTACGGCTCACTTAGCCATCGTCCTCATTGATGCCCGCAAAGGGGTCATTACCCAGACCAAGCGCCATTCGTTCCTCATTTCACTATTGGGGATCAAACACGTCATTGTCGCTGTCAACAAAATGGATCTGGTTGAGTACAATAGAGATGTATTTGAGCAAATCCGTGAGGACTATCTGGAATTCACCACCCGCTTAAGTATACCTGACATCCAATTTGTACCCCTTTCAGCGTTGAAGGGTGATAATATCGTGGACAGGGGTGAGAATATGCCCTGGTACCATGGTGCCAGCATTATGAACCTCCTGGAAGACATATCAATTTCAGGTGATAGAAATTTTGTGGATTTCCGATTTCCTATCCAGTTTGTTTCAAGACCTAATCTTGACTTCCGGGGTTTTGGAGGGCGAGTAGCCTCAGGTGTAATCCGTAAAGGGGAAGAAGTCGTGGCCCTACCATCAGGGAAATCCACAAAGGTGAAATCCATCGAGAGTATGGGTGAAAGTGTTGACTATGCCTTCCCTCCCCAGAGTGTGATGTTGACTTTGGGGGACGAAATCGATCTCAGTCGTGGGGATATGCTGGTCCGCAAAAATAACCAACCTAAGATCGAAAGACATTTTGAAGCCATGCTGGTCTGGATGGATGAAACTGACCTGGATCTGAATAAGCAATTTCTGCTAAAACATACCACACAGAAAGTCAAAGCCAGAGTCGATGCCATTCGTTATGGAATTGATGTGAATACATTAAAGCGATCTGAGACCAAAACTTTTGAGCTGAATCAGATCGGCAGAGTCGTATTGACCAGTTCAAGACCCCTGCTTTTTGATAGTTATGAAAAGAATCGTCAGACCGGCAGTTTTATCCTCATTGATCCCCTAACCCACAATACCAGTGCGGTGGGGATGATCATCAATCGGGTCCATTCAGAACAATTGCCTTCAAAAATTGCCCATACGGGATCCAAAAAAGCAGATCGCAGTTTGGTGACTGCCAGTGAGCGGGAAACACAATTATCACAAAAAGCCATGACCTATTGGGTTACGGGATTGCACGCATCTGGAAAGAATGATATTGCCTATGAGCTAGAGCGCTATCTGTTTGATAAAGGGCGAACAGTCATCGTTCTCAATGGCAGTATGCTCAGATCTGGATTAAATCGCGAACTGGGTTTTGATAAGGCAGATAGGGATGAAAACCTGCGTCGCGTCGCTGAAATGGCCAAATTATTAAATGATCAGGGTTTGATCGTCATAGCAGTATTTATTTCACCTGATAGAGAAACCAGGCTACAGGTCAAAGAAATCATCGGAACTGAACGGTATAAGGAAATTTTTATAGATACTTCGGTGGAATTTTGTCAAACTCGTGATACCGAAGGGTTATACGAGAAAGCCGCCTTGGGAAAACTCAGAAACTTCCCTGGAGTTGACTCACCCTATGAGACGGGAACGGCTGATATCATTTTAAACGATCTAGATCATGTGGATATAAAGGATCTTATTTAAGTTCTCCCCCAGGAATGAACTTTGTTAATGCAGGTGAGTAAAAATGCTGAACTTCTAATTAATGGATCGAGTCGAAACAAATAATATGAAAATAGTAACCATCATCGGTGCACGCCCCCAATTCGTCAAGGCTTCAGTCATATCAAAAGCGTTGCGAAAAGCTGGTCATGAGGAAATCCTGGTTAATACAGGACAGCACTATGATGACAATATGGCGCGTATCTTTTTTGAGGAAATGGGCATCCCCAAACCAGATTATGATCTAGGAGTTGGATCTGGAACTCATGCTTCCCAGACAGCAGGCTCTCTTGTGGGAATTGAAGAAATACTTATCAAAGAAAAGCCTGATTATATAATCGTTTTTGGGGATACCAATGCCACTG
>JABHBL010000017.1 GCA_018673925.1 Fidelibacterota bacterium | reverse complement strand
TCCCTTGCACCATGCAGAAGAATGATCTCCCGATTCCTTCTTTGCCTTTGGCTCTAATCTCAAAAAGCCCTTGTCCCATTGCTTTGGTATAAGGTGCTCCTAACGCAGGACCAAATTCTTCAATCATCTCAGCAATGTGTAAGAAGTTGGCCAATATTCCTGCTGGGAATGACAATGTTTCTGATTCTACTTTTTGGTTGTAAAATGATATCTGCCAATCCATAGATGCAAGTTATCATATATGATAACAGCGACAAGAAGAAAATGCTTCACCACAATTGGGCATTTGATAGTAAAAGTTGCTAAAAAAGTGCTATTGATGGGTCGATTTGTCCACGATTGTCCATTACTCGCTAGAAAACTTGAAAATGGCCTAGATACAAAAAACCCTCGTAAGTCTATGAAATACAAGGGGATTATGTGGTGGCCTCTAGCACGTTTTTACCGAAGGAAAAAACTGCGGAAGACGGAATTGATGTTCGGCTGCGCCTCCATCTTACTCCGCCTGCGGCTCCGTTTGAACCGCGCTCGTGAACTCGCTGGTTTGGTTAATTCACCCCCACAGCAATAGAAACCAAAAAACCCACCGATGGTGGGCTTTTTAATTTCTGTGGCCAGGGACGGAATTGGCTTCGGCTACGCTCGCCTTACTCAGTCCTGTGCTAAGCTATAATCTCGTGCCAAGGTTCGTTTGAACCGCCGACACGGGGATTGCCATCGGGCTACGCCCTCGGCTTACTTCGTTTTTCAGTAGTATGCAGACCCTTATACAGTAGGGGCTAGCGGGTTTTAGTTGCTAAAAAATTGCTGGTGGCGCTCTTGGTTCTATCTCAAATATTGTCTCTAAGAATTGATAAACTCAATAGCTCGGGTAGTATTACCATGCTTAGGGCGCGTCGTGAATATACCTCTTTACTACCTCAAGCAAGGATTCAGAAAGGATTGGTTTCGTCAAAAATTCAACAGCACCCGCAGCCATCGCGCTTTCGCGGTTTTTTGGAAAGGCATGTGCGGTAATTACAATAGGGGTAGTAATATCTGACTTATCTTTGCAAATGTACTTGAGTAAGCTAATCCCATCTTTTTCACCAGGTAAGGAAAGATCAACTATGGCGAGCTTGAATTGAGTCTCTTCCATGGCTTTGATGGCTCTATCCACAGTTGGGACAGTAGTTACGTCATAATCACTTTCAAGGACACTAGAATAAAAAATCTGTGAATAAACCTCATCCTCAACAATCAGTAATTTAGGTTTGCTCTTAGACATTATTGCCCCCTTTGTTTATTGGAAAGATGAGAGTGAAAGTCGATCCAACGTCTTTCTTACTTTCTATCTCGAGCGCTACATTGTTTAAATCAAGGTACTGCTTAGTAAGCGCTAGGCCTAAGCCTATTCCCTGGTAGTCCTTGGTAAAACCCTCACTTTCCTGAGTATATGCATCAAATATCCTTTCTTGATATGCTTCCGAAATTCCGATACCGGTATCAGTGATTGAAAGTGATAGCTGACCACTTCTGCTACCTAAGCTGAGCTTAACACTGCCTTCAAATGTGTACTTGAGTGCATTCTCAATTATGTTTGAGATTGCTTGTCGGATATAATACTCATCTCCAAATATCAACATTGAGTGATCCGCATTCAGTAGTTCAAATTCAAGAGACTTCTCATCAGCGAAGGGCTTGAATTCATTGAATAGGTGCTTTAGTATCGTGGACAAATTGAGCTCTTGAGGCTGAATTTTAATTGTACCGGCTTGTAGTTGAGAATTATTCAAAATGAAATCAACTGTTTTCATCAATCGATTACTCGATTTAGCTATATACCCAAAGAGCTGATGATCTTGATTAGAAATGGTTTCCTTAAGCCTCTTCTCAAGTAGATCAGAAAAACCAAGTATGCTGTTAAGTGGGGTACGTATCTCATGTGAGATATTGGCAATAAATTGATCCTTAACTTTGTTGGCAGCCTCAGCACTTGAAAGGGCTTCGGTAATTTCCAACTCAGCAGTCTTACGCTCGGAAATGTCACGAATAATTCCGGTATAAAACTTTTGATTATCCGATTCCCAGCTTGAGAGAGCTAGTTCAATTGGAAATTCGTTACCATCCTTCCGAACAGCTGAAATTTCAATTGTAGTTCCAATCTTAGTTTCCATTCCTCCATCCCGCGTGCAACGATCCATAGCTGGGTTGCGTGGTCCGCCGTTATACTGGGACCAAACACTCCTATACCTTTATATGAAAGCGTATGCAGAAGATCGATAAGCCCAATAAAAAAGTAGGCGATCCCAAGCAGTAGGATGGATTGATTATCAGAAAGCCTCCGAGTATTCCAAACCAGCAGGAATACACTCCAGGCTACAACGATTGAACTCAGCTCAGCCAGTGTATGAAACAATAGAAAATTTTTCTGACTAATAATGAAGAATGTGATGAGCAACCCACCACCTAAAAATAGTGATCTTTTAGGGAATATCCATTGAATCAGATTACGCAATTAATTGGTCCCTCATTTTTGGGTTAAATTAGAACATTCTTATACCAACATTTGTTAAGCTGTCAAAATAACCATCTGCCTAGGCGAAAGAAATCAAAAAGCAGCGTGGGGTCACCGCATCAAAATTACTCATGCGTCAACTTGTCTGAATGGTAAAAAGATAGCTGAATATTTTCAGGTTTGACGTGATTATGACATAGATGCTCAACCGATTTAGGACCCGGAATATCAAAACGCAGTTACGCAAATCTAGCGTCGACCTGCCTCTGGTTAATGGATGACAATAGGCAACTTGATGGTTACACTTGTCCCGGAATCTGCTTTGGAGTCCACGTAGATCCGACCTGAATGAAGGGCGAAAATTTTCTTGGCAATGGTCAACCCCAGCCCCAGGCCAGGAGTGTGCTTATATAAGATTTTTTCACCATGGTAGAAAGGCTCGAAAATAGATTCCAACTGTTCCGCCTCCATGCCCATCCCCTCATCAGAGATCTTCACAAAACATTGCCTCACGATTGGGTCAACATAAACAATGACACCAATCTGCTGTTCTGGATTGCTGAAAGTTGTTGAGTTTTCGAGAATAGCGCGAATCGCTTGTGCCAGAGCTTTGGCGTCCCCCATGATCGTGATCTGCTCATCTGGTAATCTGACATGCCATTTTACATGATTACTGGCTGTGGTCTGTTCGTCGATACAAGCCTGGATGAGCTGCTTAAAATCAAGCTCAATCATCTCCTCGATAGGATATGGTGTGAGTAATTCACCATACTCCAGCAATTTCTCGAATGTGGAAGTGAGACGCGAAACACCATCATTGATCATTTTGGTGAATTGTTGAATCTGGGGGTCATCCTCGCTTGATTGAAATTTTGAGGCAAGCATTTGGGCACCCATGGAAATAATCATCAAGGGGGTTCGCAGCTCATGATTGCTCACGGCGACAATACCTCGCCGATATTCTTCAGATGTGGAATCAGATTGAGACAGTAATGCTACGAGATAGCTGGCTGGGTCGTCTGGCATCTGTGAGATCATGCAATCACGATGTGTGATGGAGCCAGTGCCATCTTTGACCTGGACGGGTATTCGTCGATCCATATTTTCCTCGATGAGGGGAACTTGATTTTGCAGCTGACTGATAATGTAGTTTTGTAACTTGAGGTCTGTCTGAACAGTCTCATTTTTTTCGAAAGTGTGGCTTGTGATGTTATGCCATTGCTGGTCAATGATGAATAGCTCACCGTCTGCGAGTTTGAGCAGTTTTGCCAGTGTGCTAAATAAAGAGAGATCGGTTATGCTTGATTTCACGGTCATTTTAAAAAATAGGCTCGTATTACAGAATCAAAAGCTTTTTCACAGAATATAGTGCTAATGCTGAGTTGCTATCGGCCAATGCCAAGGTTTACTTTGAGCAACGATTAAATATGACTAATAATGCCTGATGGTTAAGTTGAGAAGATGAAAACGAGCACAAAATTAAAAAACATTCAGATCGCAAGACTAGAAGATCTCCCGATTCAAATCTGGTATATGGAATCGCCCCAAAAATATGGTCCTGCTAATCACGCACATTGCCGTTTCGTTGAGGCGGATGCTGATGCGTTGATGACCCACTCCCTTGATGCAATTACCAATATTGAGATCAAGACAAAATTCAGACGACTCTATGAGGAAAGATTTAGTGGGTCAAATATTACCACCTCTGAATTGCGCTTCCCTGAAAGTCAGCAGCTTCTAAACATAACCTCCATGCCCATTGAAATGGATGATGCTCCAGAAGCCAGACTGTTTTTTGCTCAACCTGCATTCTATTCGGCGGTGCCTTATGCCACCTTGCCCATTCCTGATGATCTCATGCAAGCGTCCCTGGCTGGTATGGGTGCAGGACTTTGGCATTGGAACGTGAAAACCGGGGAAACTGTTTTTGATGAAAAATGGGCCGAAATGCTGGGATATACCCTGGAAGAATTATCACCCATCAGTATCCAAACCTGGGAGGAGTTGACCCATCCTGATGATTTAAAAATGGCCGGGGAACTTTTAGCCCAACATTTCGAGGGTGAAACAGCAAAGTATGATGCCAAGCTTAGAATGAAACACAAGGATGGGCACTGGCTCTGGATCCACGACCGCGGTTCTGTTTATCAGCGCGATGAGGATGGCGACACTGTGCTCATGGCAGGTACACATGTTGATATTTCTGAGCGCCAACATTTATCTGAAATGCTTGATCGACAAACTGCATTTCAGTGGCTGGCCAGCAAGTTTTCTGTAAGGTTGCTTCAATCCCCAGCAGAGATCATGGATGATTCCATTGAAAATGGCCTTGGTCAGATCGGTCAATTCCTCAACAGTGACAGGGTCTACGTCTTCCGTTTTAATTCCGCCAAAGAGACCATGGACAATACCCACGAGTGGGTTGCTGAAGGGGTTTCTCCCGAAAAAGAAAATTTGAGGGAAGTGCCCTGGGCCGCGTTCCCCTGGTGGATGGACAAGCTTCTGAACGATGAGACGATCTATATACCTGACACGGCTAAAATTCCGACTGAGCAGACAGATTTGAAAGAGATATTGGAAATGCAATTGATCAAGTCGCTTATCGTTGTACCGATTAAGGGACGCATGGGTGTCATTGGATTTTGGGGTCTGGATTTTGTAAAAGACTTCTGGATCTTTGATGAATTTTCACATCAGGTTTTGAGATTCATCTCTTCCATCATTTCCGGAGCGTTGGAATCCACAACCGATCAAAAAAGGATTTTGGGATTGCTGCAGCAGTCACAAACCTCTTTCCGGAAGATTGCCGATCAAACCCAATCCATTATTCTAACCACTAATCTGGATCACCAGATTAACTACTTCAATACTGCTTTTTCCAATATCTTCGGCTACGTTGCAGATGATGTTCTTGGTAAACTCCCAGCACAGGCGCTTAGGGCACCCGTTCCAAAGCCTCGCCATGATATGAAGGTCTCTGAAGCTTTAAAAAAGACAGGTAAATGGACGGGTTACTTCCTTAATCTCACCAAAACGAAACGGTTAATTATTGAGTCTTCCGTGATCAGTCCCCTTTTCGGTTCAGAAGAGCTCGTTGTGGGCTACATCAAGATTGCAGAAAACGCGACCGCCAGGCTGAAACATGAAGAGTGGTTGAATATGTTTAATATAGCCCATCAATTGTCAGCGACTGTCAAGGCTGATTTTGCTGCCTTAATGCCTGAGATCAACCAGGTCATGGCTATGGACAACCAACTTATGGTTCCTCAACATATTATCTTTTTGCCGCTTAAAAATTTAATTTTAGACACGTTGACGGCGACCACGAGCCATCCTGAATTGACTCGGCGGATACTCGCAGATCCTATGGACCCAGACTTGGTTCTTCCAGATGATATCATCCATGGAAACATTAATCTATCACAGATCGTGAAGTTAGGGCAAAACGAACCCTGTATTTTTGATCAGCAACATTTTTTCAAGGAATACTTTAGTCATGTTGCTGGTGAGATCATTTTTGCTGAAGTGAGATCAGAACGCACCTGTTACGGTATTATCGCCATGTTACATGTTTATGACGTGAGTTATTATGATAGCACGGATACTGACAATCTGAATTCCCTTGGAAAGATACTCGGCATGGCATTGGGAGAGATCGAGATAAATAGCCTTATGCTCTCCCAGAATAGGCAGGAGCAGATATCTCAGTTGGCTTCAGGTCTCGCCCACGAGGTGAGAAATCCTTTGGCCGTCATTTCCATTGGCCTTGAATTGCTGGCTCGTAAACTGGATATGAATGATGAAACTGCGCAAAAAGCATTCTCAAATATTGAAAACTCTGTTGAAAGAGCCAACTCCATTGTTGAAAACTTAATGAGACTTGCTGTACCCGATGACCAAGAGACTGCCATATCCAGAATCAACCTGCATTCCGCTTTAAGTGATGCCATTGCCCTGGTTTCTTTTCATTTGCGGCAAAAGAACATCAGAATCAATTTGAAGTGTTCACGAACCCACTACGTCCTGGGAAACAAGGAAGGTCTACTGAAAGTTTTTGTGAACCTTAGCCTGAATGCTATTCAGGCTATGGATAGGGGAGGCTTGATTGAGATTACGAGCCAAGAAAAAGGTTCAGAAGAAATATGCATTTCGCTAAAAGATAATGGGCCGGGGATACCTGAAACGGATTTGGGTAGGGTTCTCAAACCGTTTTTTTCCACAAAAAAAGACAATCACGGCTCAGGAATGGGATTGTTTATCTGCGCTGAAATCATTCAGCGCTTTCATGGTTCATTAGAAATTAGCAATAACCCAGACGCTGGCGTTACAGTCCAGGTAATATTAAAACAAGAATAAAGGATAAATGAATGCGTAAAGTACTATTTGTTGATGATGAGATTGGGTTTTTAGAGAATCTCCAAATGCTCTTCAGTGGAGACCCTGATCTTGAAATCGCGGTGGTCAGTGAACCGGAAATGGCCTTGCATAAAGCAATCAATTTTAAGCCCGAAATTATTTTCCTGGACGTTTCCATGCCCAAGATGGATGGTGGAGAGCTGGCTGTTATGTTGAGAGAAAATGCCATCACAAAGCAGATCCCCATTGTGTTTATTACAGCAGTTGTAACCTCAGCCGAACGTGGTGTCCATGGTGGGCAGATCTTCTTGCCCAAGCCCATCAAAAGCGCCGAGATCAAAGCTATTGTCAAGGAATTGTTAGGCTAATATCCAGTCTGTCTTGGTTGGCCGTCGGATCTTAAACCTTCGCTTGGAGTCGTAGTGCTACCACGTACTGGACGACAGAACTTTAATGAGCTGTTCTGAGCGCTCCAGGTTCATCTTTTTTCTGATGCGATATCGATAGATCTCGATTGATTTTGGTGTTAGTTTCGTCAAATGGGAAATTTCTTTAGTTCGTAATCCAAGCCTGACCAAAATACAGATTTTGATCTCTCTATCTGTAAGCAGGGGGAAGCGGTTCCACAAGCTTGGGACAAATTCTGGGTGTAGTTCGTTAAAGTAGGATTTAAACTCTTCCCAATTGATCTCGGGCTTAACATTTGATCTCAGCTTTTTTATTAAACTGGTACGATCCAGATTTTTTGACTCCAGTGTCTTTACGATGGACTCAATTCTCTCAGCATTCTCGTTTGCCTGCAGGGTTTGAGTCACCAGATCAGCTTCTCTGCCAGCTAATTTCTTTTCGTAGCTGACTTCAGATTCCTCGCGTTTTCGCTCTTCAGCTCGGACAATCAGATTTTTGACGACTTTGGAAAGGGCTTGTTTCTCGAGCTCCTCCTGCTTTTTTGTCTGATTGGGCAGGATCACGCCAGAGATCATGCCGGTCTCAGGCTGCACATGTCCAATCAACAGAAACCACACCAGTTGCCCCTGTGAGAGCCCCTGATACTCAAAAAAGAATTCAGATGTTGTATTTAATTTCGCCTCTCGAAGCAGATAAAATAATTCTTTATGGAATTCTACCGAGATCTCCTGAATAATGGGGTGCTCCGCGAGAAGCTCTGAGCTAATTACCCAGTTCGCGTTTATTGAGCTGAACAGCCTGAGATCAAAAGAATCCGTCTTTTGGTCATAAGACCAAAACATCAGCCTTAAATCTTTGGAGACAGTTTCAATTAGGTGCTGGCTCACGGGTTAAGTATTCCTTCCGTGGTAGGAAGAAAGTCTTGGATGCACTTTGAGAGCGCCTCCCGCAATAGTTGTAGGAGCTTTGAGGGTGACCACGCCAGATGATTTTGGATTATTCTCGGTGCTGGCTGGAACCGTGCTCCTGGTTTTGATCTCACACCTTCTTTATTCATACCTTTTGAGCATCCTCTCAATTTATAAATGATGTAGAGTTTATGTAGAGTTGTGCCTCGATTAAATTATAATATATTTCTCGTAATCAATTGTTGAGATCAACTATTTGAGATCCATCTACATAAAGAAAAGGGTTTTCCATGATTAATGTAATTGGTGTCATTTTCACTTTCCCTCCCATATTCATGTCACTTTGGGTCATTGCCTCTATCATGACCAGGCAAACCCATTGCAGCAGTTGTGGTAAAAATCTCAAGGTCCGACATGGTCATCTGATAGAAGTTGATATGCACCATAGTCGACTCGACAAATATTGCTGTGACCCATGTCTTCTGAAACAAGCTCAAAGTATTTCAGAAAATATTTATGAAGCATAAATGCAATCTGGTGTTTTATCTATCCCTTTTTGTATACAGCTATGGTCTGTCCGCGAGTCCGTCAGAGACCTTGGTCTCTGTGGAAATAGACACCGACCATGTCTCATTTGATCACCAGGCCAAAGATGTTGAAATCATTGCGTTGGGCGCTGAGCATGCTGCATTCTCATCTGACTCAACCCAGTACGTCATCCTCAGAGAAGAGCTGGATTATATCCAATTCCATTTGGATACAAACTTTAGTGGCTTCCTTCACAGTGAACCGGTACAGTATAAGGACACGCTCTACACGCGTCAAGGTGATATCATTACTGCCCTTGTGTTGGATATGTCTCCCAAAGGTGTGCAATGCATTGTTGGAGGGACCCAGAATCGAACATTTTTCCCAAAAGAGATGCTAGCGTTCATGTCCCTGCCTGCATATGGGCTATCGATCCCGTTTTAGATGGTTGAAAACGCCCAGGCTGCCTCATTGGAAACAAACATAAATATAGCCATTGGTAATGCTGAACGACTAATCACCGAACTTGAGCTACTCCAAACTGAACTGAATAACGGAAAGCCAGATAAGGTGTATACGCAATCCTTGAAAGTAATCTGGGCCAGTACACTCAGTTCCGAAAGTGTTGGACTACTGATTAAAAAAATAAGTATGGATATATAATATGACGAACAATTCTGAAAATCGACCTTGCTCACATCACATTTCTCTGAGATATGTTCGACTATCTGTGTGGGTGATTACTCTGTTTGCTTTGTCTTCCTGTTCCACGGGTGTGCAGGTAAATGTTGGGATTCTCTGGGATGACGATTCGTATTATTCAAGCGACAAATCTTGGTATGTTGGCATTGCTAACGGGAATCATCTTGATGTGTGGAGTGATGTGATGGCACCCATTGTCACGCGACAGGTCCTATCTGGACAAGACTGTGAGGAATCTTTTCTGCTGCCAGATGATGACTACTCGGAGCTGACTGCATTTGTATTCTGCGATACGAACAACAACCAGGTATATGATGATGGCATAGACGATCTAACCGGATTTAAGCCCGGCTCACGTGATGAGTATGATAACTACTATCTGGCAGTAGGGGCTTACCATTAATTTGGAGGAAGGCAGTGAGAAGGGGGGAGGCACGAGTTCGGCGACGCACTCGCATATCTCTTTTCTATCAGTGTTGCAGGCAAGTGCTCATGTATTCTCGAGAACTGAATCTCAATTAATTTAAGGATCGTTCATGGAACAAACCCAATCAGCACTTCAAAGCGGGAGCATCCCCACAGAGATACCTGGGGTTAAATTTCAGTCGGCAGACTTTGATTCAAGGGCTTGCGTCAGCAAATCCCATTTATTCAGAGCTTCACATTCCAATAATGGCCAAGAGATAAACCAGTGCTGTTCTGTGGAAAATCAGGATTTCACACAAATGAATCGGGGAGCGTTATGAATCGAGTAGGTGCCGGCTACATTTGTTGCCCAAAATGTAAATCGGTGCGGATTCACCTGCTCCATACCCACGCGTGGATGGTCCTCCTCACCAGGAAGAAGAAGTTTTATTGTCCCCCCTGCGACAAGGTTTTTGCACACAGACCAATTTCCCGGATGATTAGTATATCATGGGAATCATGATGTAACGGAAGAGGGGACTAGTAACAGCGAAAACGGTGGAAATGATTGACAGCTTTGAAGTATTGATAGTAGGCGCTGAGGCAGACAATACCCCCCTAATATACTGCCTCACCCTGCTATTTATATGAACGTGAAAATGCAGTGTAGTATGACCGGGCTAGCTAGTAAACGTTTATCAACTTATCCTTGGGGTGTGTCTGAGTATTGCCCTCGACTCCCTCAACCCTCCATTTGGGGATGATCATTACCTGGAATGCACCCCAGGGCGAGTTGATTTACCAGTTGATCATGCTGAATATTGATGCCCTTCTCGCATCTTCCGAGGCTGACGTGTGTCCTGACTTGCTCCTTTGATCTCAATTAAAATTTTGGCGGTTCTCTTGTGCGCTATGAAGCAAGAATCCTGTGATTTTGGGATGCTGCAGGGCTGTGAGATATACTGAAAAGTTCTCAGAGGCTTAGGAATTGCTCTGCCCCTTCTGCTGGGGCTGTCGTTCGGTATTATTTCAGTATACAAATAGCCGAAGAATAATCCACATTCTTCGGCTCTCTTTTTGTATAAGGGATACGAATGCGTTTTAATCGTATGTCCAAGTTTATCGTTTCCCTAATTCTTGAATATTTATCGCTGTTCCCCTGGTTAATCCTGTACTGAAAAGTGGGCCGATAGATCCCACGGATAGTCACTTTCTGGATTCACAAGGTTTCTTGGCTTGTTGGTCATAGAATTCAATCTCCACAAAATTTATTACTAACTGGACATCACCTGCGTCCCGTACGACCTGGCAAATGCGAGACGATGGAATAGAAAGTGCCGACCCGTTTGCTCCCAGCCTAAAGTTTAGGCGTTGATCTGGTGGTGGATTTTCCTGGACACGAATGAAATCGGGTGCATGTTTTGTGGTTTCATCGGCACAATCATATTCACTCCGTTCCTCAGTTGAAATGATGGAGGGGATATAAAAATAGTGTTTACGGCTTTTGGTCGATCTCTGGCCTGCCATCAATGATCCCAAGAATTGCACCGATGGTGACTGATAAAATTGCAAGAAACATGTTCATGATATTTATCCCCTTTATAGTCTAGAGATAAAATAATATGCAATTTGAATTTAGTAACACTACATAAACACTATTGTGTATTTTGGTAGATCAACGCTAATAATCTCAACCAGACCAACAGGTTCCTAAGCATTCGGCCAAAAACACGCATCAACAATTTCGTGGTGTTATAAAATTTCCAAGAGAAATGGTTATCACCAGTGATGTCTTTTGTCAGAATTTTGAAAGCAGATCACCCTTTTTTTCCTTTTAAGCCCCGCCATTCACACCTGCAGCAATGTGTTCTGAGTTCAGCCAAAGCCCAAATGACTTCAGAGTGTGTGTTCTATTTGTAGTAGCGTTATAATTGAAATTAGTCTAATGGAGTCCACGAGGATATTACCTGACCACTGCATCTCCATGTGGAAAGGGCTTTGTGAGGCAGGTATTTCGTGGATGAGGAAGGCGAGAACTCTCCTACTTTTGTGTGTCGAGATCTGAAAATTCTGAACACAAAGTGGTTTTTCGCTAAGATGTAATAGATAAGGTAGATCAGGTATTAGCTGTAAGTCGTCAAAGTAATTCGGACAAGATCGCTTAAAAAATAAGAGACACTTTCCGGGCCTCCAACATATTAAGCAAACACCTCATGGTGCTGCGATTTCATGTTAATACGCTTCCTCATCTGAAGCGTTTTTTGTTT
>JABHBL010000076.1 GCA_018673925.1 Fidelibacterota bacterium | reverse complement strand
GGGATGAGTGGTCAGATGGGGTCATCACTAACAAACTGCAAGAACTATCTAACCTTTGGGTGCTACCAAGATTTTGCATAGAGAACTACCTCATTGTCCCTGAAGAGCTGTGGCGAGCATTTCCACCCACACAGCAACAGAAGGTGAGTGGGGAGTACAGTACGCTAGAGTCGGCACTACTGGAAAATATTGAACAGTGGGTTGCGCATGGCGTGTTGTGGTCTGTCATCAATCCGTTGTGGGAGGGGCTACGAACCAAAGGGTTTAAAGAAGAGCTTCTGGATCTGGAAGTAGCACTCGACCAGCAACGGATTGAAGAGAAGCTGAAAGAGTGGCATCAATATCTTGATCCAGATCAGTTGCTACAACAGTTCAATGATCGGCTTGAAGAGGTGCGACAACTTACTGTTGAAGCTCATCTTAAGCAGTGGATACATGGCAAGAAATTCTATGAGCGGATTGTTCATCCAAACCTGAATCGACTGCTTGGACAGAAAGCAAAGACCGATAGAAAGCGGGCAATCTGGAGGACGATGGAAGTACCTGCGGATTTGTCGCCATTGTGGAAAAAGATGGGGGTTGGTGTGAATCAATAACAATTGATGGATCAATGAATCAGCCAGGAGATATGATGGAAGCAAAAAGGTTATAAAGGCTGCTGTTGTATCAGGGGTATTTGTTGATGATAAATTGAGTAATATTGGATTGGAAGATTGAATAGGTTAGCCAGGAATAGACATGAAAATTGTAGAAATTGAAGTTAATAATTTTAAGTCCTTAGTGGGCTTTAAAATGAATCTGGCTAAGTTCAACTGCCTGATTGGATTGAATGGTTCTGGTAAATCGACGGTACTTCAATTTTTTGATTTTTTGTCACAACAGTTGAAAGGAGATATTGCTGGGTGGTTAAAGCAGCGCCATTGGGATGCGGCTGATATCAATTCTAAATTGACGAAGAAGCTTAATGTTAAATTTAAAGTCTTGTTAGAAGATGATGATGGATTACATTATGAATGGAATGGGGTGTTCAATCGAGCAGAACTTCGTTGTACAGCAGAACATCTAGTATGGAATGGGCAGTCAATATTAAAGGTAGACAGTGGAAAATTATCATATCAGGCACACCCTAAATCACCAAAAATTAATATAACTTCACCAATTACTTTTACCTACCAGGGGTCTGTGATATCGCAGCTAAATGAGAATCAACTTTTTGAACCCATTAGGATATTTAAAAAATTCTTTTGTAATCTTCATTCTCTGGATATGCTCTCTCCAGAACTGTTGCGTAAGAAAACTAGAGAATCGGATGGCTCACTTGGAATTGGTGGGGAGCAGCTTTCTGCCTTTCTATATGAGCTTGGAAGTGGAGAGCGTGATCGGCTGGGTGATAAGTTAAAAAGAGTGTATCCATATCTTGAGAAGGTTGCTACTAGCTCACAAAGATCTGGATGGAAGCAACTCTCTATTAGTGAAAATTTCAGCGGAAAGAAACTACCTACAGAGGCTCGGCATATCAATGATGGATTATTGAGGCTATTAGCAATTTTTGCACAGCTCAGCAGTAAGCAGAGTTTTCTATTGCTGGATGAGATTGAAAATGGAATTAACCTAGAGTTGGTTGAATATTTGATGGACTCTTTAGTTGAAGCACAACCACAAGTTCTAGTAACAACTCATAGTCCATTAATTTTGAACTATCTTGATGATTCGACTGCGGTGGGTGGGGTTAGTTATCTCTATAAAAGTTCAGATGGTATTACACGTTCTATCCGTTTCTTTGATATCCCATCCATGCGAAAGAAGTTGGAAGTGATGGGGCCGGGCGAGGTGTATGAGGATACAGAGCTTTCCACTTTAACCGTTGAGATTAAGGCATTGAATTTACTAAATAGCTAAAGAGGCAGATCAATGTTCGTAATATTCAGCGGAGAAGGCCCAACTGATATGGGTACTTTTGATGGGGTAAGCTCCCAAGTTGGACCGATGGCAAAGATGGCAGCTCAATGGATAGAGCGGAAATTGGGCTACTCAGTGATTGACTCGGCAAGTTTTACCTTAAAGGAAGAACGTGACTTAACCAGAAAAGCAAAATCCATCAAGCCACGAAGCAAAAGAGGGAAGAAGTCACCCGCAGAAACAAAGTACTATTATAAAAATGCCAGAGCGTTGGCCATGATCGCGCTTGATGAGATGGCGGGACGCGATGATCCTGCCGTGATTGCAATCTTATTTCGTGATGCAGATGGGAATGCTGAACACCGTCGTGGCAATTGGGATGAGAAGTCCCGCTCGATGATTGTTGGTTTCGAAGAGGAACAGTTTGTTGGAGGGGTTCCGATGGTTCCAATGCCTAAGTCTGAAGCATGGTTGCTGTGTGCATTACGTGACCAGTACCAGCGCTGTGCGCGGCTGGAAAATACGCCGGGAAACGATCGTTCACCTAATAATCTAAAGGACCAACTGGAGGTAGTGCTAGGAGAAGAAGCCACCAGAATGCTACTCAATGAAAAGATTGATGATGGTGAAATCGATATTAATCGGATAAATGGTATGCCAAGCATGGATGAATTTAAAAAACGGCTAGATGAAGTATTGGATCAGTATATAGCTCAGCAGTATGTTGCTAGGTAACTGGTAATGAATAGCGGAAAACTCCTACAAGGCATAGCACCAAAATTCGAGAGTAACCGAATTGTGTTCTGGCATGATCCAGAAGGAGGCTATGTGGATCTCCTGCCTGCATTATCCACCTCTTTGGAGGGAATGAATGTCTCCCTACTGGATATGCGAGACACCTCTCTGCTGGAGACAAAGAAGCATATCGAGCTGGATGCACCAGACGAAAAATTTCTACTCTATTTTGAAGAAGAGGCTCCATCCCCTGAAAGCGACTGGTTGCTTGATATTCGGCTGTACAGTGATACCTTCTTCGCGGATATCAATTCGATGATTCTCTCTGATCTTGGAATCAGCAGGATGTCTCTGCGAAACCATATCGCACAGCACAAATCGTTTTTTAACAGCACTCAACGCAGTGCTGGGCTGAAACGCTGGATTGTGGAGTCAGAAGATGAACACTCACTGGACCTAAAGATGATGGTGGTGTTGGCGAAAGCTGAGAGTGCTACCTTTGATGATCTGCTGTTAAAGCTGCTTGCAGAGTATGCGGATACCCTAGGTGGAGGCGAAACGCAGAAAAAGGGTATCTATCAGCAGATTGAGTCACATGGATTGAAAGATAGTTTCTGGAGGATGGCTGAGCAGGCGTTCTCCTATCAATCTGAGGAGGCTCTAATCAGCGATTTGGTGATGAAGCTCTTTTGTACAGAACTTTGGGTACAGATTGAAGAGGATGACAAGCAGTGGCTACAGAATAATGTACTGAAGAGCGCTGCGGGTAGATCGTCTGCTTTGGCGTTTCTGGTGAAATGGCGTGACAGTAACCGTTACAGTCAGTATCACAATCAGATTGCAACTTAT
>JABHBL010000075.1 GCA_018673925.1 Fidelibacterota bacterium | reverse complement strand
TCAGACCAATATTCGTTGTCTTATTGTGGACGATGAAGCTCCGGCTCGGGCAGTTATTAAGAAATATCTCTCTGATATACCTGGTTTTGAAATCCTTCAGGAGTGCAAGAACGCTTTTGAAGCTAATGAAGCGATACTCACCCTCGATCCCGATTTAATATTTCTGGATATTAATATGCCCAAATTTACAGGATTGAAGTTATTAGAGACTCTTCGTCGTCCACCCCTGGCAATTATTACAACAGCTTATCGCGAATACGCCTTGGAGAGTTTTGCGCTTGATGTTGTGGACTATCTCCATAAACCCTTTTCTCTCGAGCGATTTGTCCAGGCACTGAATAAGACCCGGGATCGCTTGGGTTCATTAAGCGACAAAATTTCTGGGAGTGAAATTTCTGCCTCTGTAGATACTGCTAGTAATACTGGCAAAGAATTTATCTTTCTTAAGGAGGAGGGACAGGTCAACCGTGTGGACTTGCATAGCATACTTTTTGTTGAGGCAGTTGGGGATTACCTAAGTGTCACAACGTCCCAGGGAAAGCATCTATCCTATATGTCCATGAAGAAGTTGATGAACCTATTACCTGGAGATCGATTTGCCAGGATACACAAGTCATATATCATAAGTCTCTCCAGAGTTAATACCATCGATGGTGGGAGGGTCTATATAGGTGATAAAAGCTTTCCCATAGGAGCAACGTACCGTTCTGCTTTTATGGAGCTCGTGAAATCTCACATGGGATAGTTTATGAATCGTCTCTCCACAATTCCCATTCTATCAATCTTTTTTATTAGCTCCATAATAGCAGCTGAATTATATCTGGATGTTTCTGGTTTTCAGCCAGTTCAAGGCGATGCCATAGTAGCAATCTATCATGACGCTGACGGCTTCCCCGAAAATGTTTCAAAGGCATTCTACCTTCATTCCATGACTATTGAAGATGATTCTCTCATGATACATCTACCAGATCTAGAGTTAGCTCCAGAGCTAGCGATAATGGTCATTCACGATGAAGATAGTAACGGTGACTTAAACCACAACTTTCTGGGGTTTCCTTCAGAAGGAGTTGGGATGGCTTGGCCAAAGGGTATTGTGGTGAACAGTAAGCCAACCTATGACAAAGTGAAAATTTCACCATCAACTGGTGATACGTTGAAAGTCGTGGTGAAACACCTCTCTCGTTGAGCTTCTATTAATCGTGGGTTTTTGAGACCTATCAAGCACTCCATTTGATTTCGATACGTATTTGAGACGATTTCCCGATAAGAGATCTAATAATCTCGTTGTCATGTAAGGTGAGTAGGTATATAGAAACATTACTGAGGCTGGGTTTCGTGGCCCCGGGGGTCTATTTACTCGCCGTTAATGAGAAGAATTTCCTGAACCAAGCTAACCACTCGCAAACCCGATAAATAGAGTCTCAAAACTCGTCTTAAAATCAAAGTATCAATATCACCTATAATTAACCTCTCAGAGACCAGCTGTTAGAACCGTATTCAAGGCTGAAGACTAACAATACATGATGTCAAAGAATATGGCATGTAGTGGCGTGATTTGTCTCTAATATACATCACTTGCAACAAAATAATTAGAATTATATGATATTCGTATGTGGCTGTGTATCAGTGCATTAGCAGTGTACCCGGGGTCTGATCTGCTATCGCGGACAAGGTCGAACCGGCACGGCTTTCTTGTCGCGTCGAAGTCGAAGACGTAGACGGATTAGGGCGAGGGGTTGAGTCGGAAAAATCCGCAGCAGCTAGATTTTATCCTCCTCTTACTGCGCTCATTCGCTGGATGAGCTTCGTTTTTAAGTCCTGAATATATCTCTGATAGTCAGTGGGTTACAGAAATTGTGTCAAAATATTATAAGGAAATATTCATATTAAAGGTACCGAGGCTCCGGCATTCGAATCTCATTGTGCCCTTTTGGACCAAGATCTCTATAGGTTTCGGTAGATTAGGCTTATGTAGTGCGCGTTGAGAGATGAAGGAAATGGGGAACCAGTGGGAAATGTATTTTTGAACACCCATCAAAGGTAAGGATAGCCCCAGCTTCATAGGGGCAGCTTTGGATATCATGTCCGAAGGCCGCAGGTTCGAATCCTGCCGGGCGTACATCCAAACAATATACCATAGGCAGATAGGAATAGGCATCTTCGCTTTTACGCATATCCAATATGGTGTGAGCCCTATTTAAGAAATAACATTTTCCGTGTTTGAGAGAAATTATCCACAGATAATTTGTAAAAGTACATTCCTGAATTCACTGTATGCCCCTCATCATCAAGGCCATTCCATGAAATTTTATATGAACCAGCGTTCTGTTGCTTGTCAACCAGATTTCTGACTGCATGTCCGAGAACATCGTATATGCTAATCTTGACGGAAGATGCTACAGGGATAAAATATTGAATAGTAGTCGAAGGATTGAACGGATTAGGGAAATTCTGGTGTAGGGTGAACTCAGGTATGTTTAAGTCATTATTTTCGGAAATCTCCAGGGTATTGAAGCTCTCCTGATCCTGCATTAGGTGATATAAAAAAACCTGGCCGACCGAAGCGTACCAGATATCATCTCGATTGCTGATATAATCCATGTGTGTCCATATGTAATCCTCATTCCATATGTTTTCTTGAGATAATACATGGGGGTGGCACATAAAGTGATAGATACCATTCAGTTCATAAGCAGTATCGAAAGAACCATTTAGTTCTGCCAAATCAGTTGTGCCTTCCCAGAAAGGACCGACCTCACTAGACATTCCAACACTTCCATAAAAAGATTGCTCATCGACCCACTCAGGAAATGAATAATCACCTGATGTGTACATACGGCTCACCAGATATTGATTTGAGGCTACCAGAGCATCTATCTGGTCATCATACTCGCCATAGGGAGCGATCCAGAGATACACATACTCCTGATCACCCTTTCTGAAAGTTGAAGGAAGGTCAAGGTTCTCAATAATATCACTTTTAGAACCAGATACCTCATAATCAGCATCAGAATATGGCGTATGAGGGTGATTACGGCTATGGGATGCAGCCTCAACCATACCCAAGTCTAACTGCTCCTGAATGTGTTGCCAGGTTGTTGGATTACAGCCTTCACTAATTATACCCACTGACAGCCAGAGGTTATGATCCCGAAAAACACTAACAGCGTACGGAAAATATTCATCAAACCAATCCGCCCAATCATCTGCAGAACAGGTGACTGTTGCCACTCGGTTGTCATAATATTCTGAAATACCCTGAAATGTAATCGGCTGATTTGCACCTGAGTCATCGGTAATTCGCAGGAAAAGACTGTCGCTATTATAGCTAAAGGTGGCCGATAAATAGGCAGTTTGCGAAAGGGAGTCATAGCGAACTGCTTCAATTCCATTAAAGAAATCACCAGCTTGTTTCTCTTCAATGGTAGTCCAGGGATCGTTTGAGGAATATCGCCTTTGCGCAGCAAGTTCGTGAGTGATAGGGAGTAAAAATTCATATGTCAAAGGGTATGAAAGTCCATAATCCTGATGAATTGTTGAATCGACCTGAATAGAGACAACATTATCAAAATTGATGGCAATATTTAATTTTTGTTGCGCGACTACAACAGAGACTACCCAAAGACCTATTATTGTCTGAAGGATAAATTTAGAATTCATTTTTGATCCAATTTATTATGTAGAACCTCCAATAGAGGTGAGTCCCCGTTCTCCAAATAGTCTCCTACAATCGTCCATATAATTACCCCCCGGACATTATTGTCCAAAATATAATCTGCCTTGTAACCAACTGATTCCTCGTCATCATACGACACGAGAATTTTCTTTTTGCGGTTAACCAAGTACGGAGCCTTGGCCTTATCATCCCATTTTCGTTTAAAACCTGCTCCATTGTTATCAAGCATTTGATAATCAGCGAATCCCTCAGGATGAAAAAAAGTACTGGCGCCTGAATGCTTGCCATAGATTTTTCGACATTGGTCAAATGTGCGACCATAAAATGGAGCACCCAGGTTTAATTTTTCTGCTGGAACCCCGTAATCTTCATGATATAATCTGAAGGCTTGGTCAACACTGCCTCCTGACTTGGCAAACAAAGGAGAGTTATGATTTGATTTGCTGTCCCAAACACCGTGGAAATCATAAGTCATAATATTGATATAATCCAATATTTCAGAAATAGCCCGTACATCAAAACCCTTCGCAACTACAGGCGAGGCTGGTGCAGCAAAAGAGAGTGGGTAATATAGGTCAGTTTCTTCAGAGTAGGCATCGAGGCTATCTCTGAGCTCACTGAGGAGCGAGGTGAAATTATCATAATCTGCTGGTGAGCCATTATGAGCTTCCAGGCCTGGATACTCCCAATCAATATCGATTCCGTGGAAACCGTACTTTCTTATTAGATTGATACAACTTGAAGCAAACTTGATGCGCTTGGCCTCAGTTGAGGCTACTTCTGGAAAATTGCCACTGTCCTCCCAGCCACCAATCGAAACCATCACTTTTACACCATGCTTTTCTGCAAAGTCAACCAGAGATGTGTTGGGAAGTTGGTTTCCGGTTTTTTTATCTCTAAGATCATTAAGTAAGAAGACATCGGCTTCAGGATGCAGACCAAGCAACTCACCTTCAGGTGTCGGATAGAAGAAAGCATAATTTATTGTGGTCAATTTCTCATAGGGAATTGTAGCTTGAGTCACAAGTGTGTCTCTTTCCATAAATCGCCATGAGGGGAAATAACCGATGATGTCTTTTGCACCTGCTGTGGATATGCCTAAAATTATCAGAATTGTAAGGTGTAAAGCATGCATTCTCTTCATGTTTTCCCTCCTGTAGAATTTAATACGACTGGCAGAATTAATGGCTTCATCTAGCCCATGATCACTTCAATCAGATTCGTTGATCCCACAGGCATTGATGGGATGGGACCCTGGTGAGGCTTGCCATTTATGGTTATCTCTTTAACGCCTTTATTCACTTGATTTGGATTTTTAACACGGATATCGAATGTAGCACCGCGCCATTTTCGGATGAGGTTGAAGGAGTCCCAATCTTTTGGAATGCATGGATCGATGAGAAGACCTTGAAACGTTGTTCGGATCCCCAATATCCATTGTGACACTGCCACATAAAACCAACTCGCTGAGCCAGTTAACCAAGGGTGTCGTGCCTGTCCGTGACGTGTGTGTTGATCTCCCATAATAAACTGACAATAGGAGTAAGGCTCTGCTTCCCGAATATCTATTGCATCATTTTGGTTATAAGGCAGAATTGCATCGTAATATTTCATTGCCCTCTCACCATTTCCAAGCATACAATCGGCGATAATCGCCCAGGGATTGGAATGACTAAATATTGAAGCATTTTCCTTTACACCAGGATAGACTCGAGTCACATAACCCACACCATCATCAGGCTTTGTGTAGGCTGGCCACACTAAATGATTGCCATATTTTGAATACAGGTGTTTTTCGATTGAATCAGTTGATTTTTTTGCTCTTTCAGCAGAGGCTACACCAGAAACAACGGCCCAACTTTGGGCGTTCAGAAATATTTTACCCTCAGGATTTGATTTTGTCCCTATCTTTTGACCCTCACGTGTAAAGCCGCGAATGTACCAATCACCGTCCCACAACATGTTCTCACAGGCCGTTTTCACCTTCTTTGAAATTGTTGTGTATTTTTTTACATCATCGTTGAGATTGAGTATTGTTGCAGCCTCTATGAAATATTGAAGCGCCCAGTAATGCATAAATGAGACCATAGCACTTTGACCACCTCCCAAATTTAGACAGTCGTTCCAATCTGCCCTTAGACCCTGGCAAATACCATTTGCTCCAATAAACTCTGCTGAAAAATCCAGGGTACGCTTTAAGTGATTATAAACAGTATCATCACCGCCATCCGCATAAGGTACACGGACATTAAAGAAGTCTAGATCGCCTGTTTCTGATACATACTCGCATATTGTGGTCACTAGCCACAGGGAGTCGTCGGAACAAACATCTTCCAATCCATGTACAATATCCGAGGGCGATGGGGTTGGGACGACTGTGGGCAACTTCACACCCGGTAACTGGTCTTCTTTCGGCTTAAATATTTCAGGATCAAATAGATGTATACCATATCCCTTATTTGATTGAGCATGTAAAAGTTCGAGAATTCTTTGTTTACTCATTTCCGGGTTACTGTGAAGAACACCAAGGATATCCTGAGAAGTATCTCGGTATCCAAGACCTGTACGACCACCAACTTCTATAAAGGAGGCAAATCGAGACCAAACGATACAGGTCTCAGCTTGATACAAATTCCAGGCATTCATCATGGTATTTAGACCAGCGTGGGGGGTATTGCATTGAAGTTGGGCAGTTTTATTATCCCAGTAGACTTTTAGATCTTCAAAAGCTTTATCGACTTCTTTATAATCACTATATTTCTTTTTAATTCGGTAGCCATTATCTGATCGGGATCCAACTCCCAACATGAATACAAGGCGCTTGCTTTCTCCTGGCTCTAGAGTAATTTTTTTGTGTAAGGCGCCACAATGATTCCCACCAAGTTCGGATCGATCGGAACAAGTGCCGCGTACAACAGCCGCTGGATTTGTCTCCGTATTGTAATTACCAATAAAGCTATCTCGATGAGAATCAAACGAATCAGGAGTAAAGTTTGAAGCAAAAAAGTGATACGTCCACGGTTCATAAAAGAAATCAAACTCGATGATACCATCTTGATAACTAGAACCACTAGCATATAGACTCATCTGTAGGTTTTGATTATCAATTTCAATATGGTGATTAGAAAATTCAAGATATGAGAATGCACTTAACTTTCTAGTGCGATTGCTCTTATTCGTGATGGTAACGTCCCAGAGTTCAACGTCTTCCCCGAGAGGGATGAGCATGAGTTGCTCTACTGATATTTCAGAATAGTCACACTTAAATTTTGAATACGATAGTCCATGGTGAACTCTATATTTTGCCTCATCAAGACTTTTTCCAACTGGTTGCCAGGAAGCCGACCAATAGTCTTTATTCTCGTCGTCACGCAAATAGAAGTAATGACCCGGACGATCTAAGGGCACACTATTGGGTCTGAAGCGAGTGACACGACCATGCTCGGCGGATTTATAAAAAGAATAACCTCCAGCATTATGAGATAGAACAGAGCATAAATTTTCAAGACCGAGGTAGTTCGTCCATGAGACTGGGATATCCGGACGCTCAATAATGTACTCTCGATTGGCCTGGTCAAAATGTCCGTACTTCATAATAACTCCAAATTGCATGGGTCGAGCGTGATAGTTGGTGTGACGATTATTCTCAGCTCACAGCATGTATTTATGTGACACCGTACATTAAAGTATTCAGAACTCTATTTATTTCCCAGTAAATTCTGCATGTGAACTAACTAAATGTTGATTTCTGTTAATATTTGATGCAACTTGCAGCGTTACAGTATGGATATAGTGTTGTATATAAAGTATTTATAAACTTTCAAAGAAATATTGAAGAGGCTAAACATGGATCAAGGCAAAGTTCAATCCTATGATTTCAGGCTGATTAGGAATATAAATGACCGGATAGTGCTTAACTTGATTCTTGAAAACGAAAGCATTTCCGGAGCAGATCTCGCTCGATTATCAGGAATGCAACCATCAACTATATCCAATATACTTAAGGGTTTAAAGAAACGTGACCTGGTAAATAATCTTGGCAAAGGAGAATCTACATTTAAGGGAGGGAAGCGTCCATTTCTATGGGAAATCAATAGTAGTGCTGCCTATGCTCTGGGTTTGGATGTAGAAATCGGACAGACAGCTATAGCATTGCTTGGGTTAAACGGAGACGTTAAAAAAAAGAAAATATACAAAACAAACGGAATTACAAATCCAAGAGAATTGTCTCAGCATCTTTTGAGAAGTGTCAATGATTTGATCAAAGATTCTGGAGTGGATTTAGAAAAAATCCTGGGAGCAGGAATTGCAATTGCAGGGATTGTGAACAGAGGGTCTGGTGAGGTAATGATGACAGACATTATTCCACAAATGAATTTTTCAATCACTTCTGCATTGCAAAAAAAATATCAGTTCCCGGTCATAGCTGAAAACAATGCGAACGCCAGTGCCATCGGTTCTAAAGTTGTCGGTACTGCTCGCGGTGAAAGAAATTTCATGACCGTTCTGATAAAAGTTGATGCACATGTAAGTGGTATAGGAATAGGACTTGTCCTTAATGGTGAGTTGTATCATGGGACGAATTATTGTTCCGGTGAAGTGACACCGGAATATCCACCTATGTATAATATGATTAGCAGGTTACGTGATCACTTTAACAAAGGTAAAATTCTAAAAAAATATTTAAATAAAATCGAAGACCTTAATATCCGGATGCTGATCGATGCTGCAAATAAGGGCGACGCTCTGGCAATTCACTATTTCATGTTGCTAGGTAGGTTAATTGGAAGTTCTATCGCTAAGCATATAGCTATGATTAACCCGGCGCGTGTTATTATTACAGGTGATGTGGCTGAGGTAGGCGATATCATTCTAGATCCCATAAAAGAATTAGTTTCTTATGAATTGGTATCAGTAAGTAAAGAGAGTCTCTCCATTGTAGCCAGTAAAAGTGGACGGTATTCTGTCGCTGTAGGTGCTGCTTCGATTATCCTGGATGAGTTCTTGAAAGTCCCAGCCTTTACAACAAATCGAATCGCTAATCTTTCATAAAGCTCAGTCTGGAATGAACCAAAAAGGATCTGAATTGAGGGAAGGCATAAAATATTTTGGAAATTTAGTATATTTCTATTGAAAACAAACAAACCGTATGTAACTTCAGCCAATTAAATGATAAGTACAATTCACGAACATCTATGGGAATCGATCCTTGAAGAAGTTTGAACTAAAAAACAACTGGAGCTCAGCGCTCCTTATAATGATTTTGCTTTTATCGTCAAACGCAATGCTCCACGCTGGCGTAACAGGTAAAATATCCGGACAGGTCATAGATAGCGAAAGTGAGGAACCCCTCATTGGCGTTAATGTTATTGTTGATGGTACCTCCCTTGGAGCTGCCACAGACCTAGAAGGACGTTATACGATATTGCACATTCCGCCAGGTGCCTACACGGTTACTGCAACAACAATTGGACATTCAACTCTTAATATTACAGATATTAGAGTTCTTATTGATCTGAATACAAGGGTTGACTTTACAATGAGTCCTACTGCAATTGTGGGCGAAGCCGTCACTGTTGTTGCCAAACGACCAGTTGTTAGACCTGATGTTGCCACAAGTGTCACTTCATTACGAGGCAGTGAAATTAGGGAATTGCCGGTTTCAAATGTTACTTCAGCTATTGCTTTACAGGCAGGGATTGAAGATGGGCTTGTCATCAGAGGCGGTGGAGCAGAAGAACTATTATTTCAGGTAGATGATATCACACTCCGTGATGCTAGAAATAATCAGCCTATTACTGGTATACCCATGAGTGCCATTCAAGAATTGTCCATTGAGCGCGGTGGTTTTAATGCAGAATACGGTCAGGTCAGGACAGGAATAGTAAATATTGTGTCTAAAGAGGGTAGTAGGACAGAGTATGAAGGAACGATGACCGTAAAATACAGTCCACCCACTCCCAAGCATTTTGGGATTTCACCTTATGATCAGAATTCAATGTGGATGCGTCCTTACACGGATGATGATGTTGCTTGGACTGGTACAGAAAACGGAGCCTGGGATATCTATAAGCAGGATCAATATCCTGATTTTAATGGCTGGAATTCAGTATCAGAACAGCTTCTTTCAGATAGTGATCCTACAAATGACCTGTCACCTCTAGCAGCGCAAAAACTTTTCCTCTGGCAACATCGTCGAACCCCAGTCACAGATCAAGTGGATTACAATATTGATTTTGGTTTTGGTGGACCGGTACCCATAATAAGTGAAAGCCTGGGTGATTTACGATTTTACTTCTCAGGGCGATCTCTTAAAGAAATGCTGCTGATTCCTTTGTCCAGAGATGATTATATCGATTATGATTTCATGTTAGTTGTCAGTTCTGACATTAAGAGCGGTATGAGATTAAAATATATTGGTATGACTGGTCAAAGTCAAAATGTTGCACAGAATTATGATGAGGCTGGAAATACGAGTACAGCATTCCTAAGATCTCCTTATCAGATTGCCAATCGGACAGGTTATTCTCAAATTACTGCCAGAGTTTTTACGCCTTCCTATTACAGCACTGCTAAGCTAGATCATTCGATGCATGCATTAAAATTTAATCATACATTAAGCGCTAAAACCTTTTACGAGGCCAGTTTTGAAAGGGTGACAAGGAGTTACTTGACTGGTCCTGTGGCTCATCGTGATACATCGAAAAACATGATGATTATTCCTGGATATTCCGTAGATGAAGCACCCTTTGGATTTAGTGGACTACCAGATGCAGGCATAGGTACTGAAGCGACTGATTTTTTCTTTGGCGGTCACACTGCAACAACGCGTGACAGTTCAACCACCACCTCAACCACTTTTAAATTCGATATGACGAGTCAAGTTAATTTTGATAATTTGGTCAAAACTGGATTTGAAATTGTTGTTAGTGATCTGGATTTGAGTTATGGCTATGTCAAAGAGTTATTCCCCGAAGGCAACAATTATGTACGTGAGCATAATACGCCAATTAGGGGTGCAGCATATATACAGGATAAATTTGATATTCGAGAATTCATCCTGAATTTAGGACTCCGAGCAGATTATAGTAATGCAAATCGTGCATGGCCTACTTTTGTTCCTTTCTCCGATGAATGGAAGGAATACGCCTCACCAAGCTATAGTTCCGATTCATCCTATACTTCGAATGATGCCAAATCAATTTTGTCTTTCAGTCCAAGACTTGCTATATCACATCCCATAACCGAGGAATCAAAATTGTTCTTTAATTATGGACATTTTCAGCAGCTTCCCACATATGAGGAAATGTTCAGATTAGGTCGTGGTAGCCTTAACCAGTTGGAGAACTTTGGAAATCCTGATCTGGTCTTGGAAAGAACAGTATCCTATGAACTAGGCTTTGATTGGTCATTATTAAATACTTATCTCTTCCAAATTGCCGGCTTTTACCATGATATTGTTGATCAACAAGATTATACGGACTACTACAGTAGAGATGGAATTCAAGTACAAGTAGCTAATAGTAACAGTTATGAAGATATCCGCGGCCTTGAGTTTTCCGCCCGAAAAACATCTGGGGACTGGTGGACAGGATTTCTGAATTATACTTATCAAGTAAATACTTCAGGTCGTTTTGGAAAAGCAGAAATTCATGAAAATCCAACCGATCAAAGACACTATGATGAAAACACAGCCAACCTGTATCAGTCCAAGCCTATTCCACAACCTTATGGCCGTGCCAGTCTAACTTTTCACACACCCAAAAAATTCGGGCCAAAGGTACTTGGAATACGTCCTGGCGCTGGTTGGGCAATGAACTTTCTTGGTTTTTGGAGAGCGGGTCGCCAGGCCAGAGTAACGGGTACCTATCCAGGTGCAGCAGAGGGTGCCGGTACCTATCTCAAATTTCGAGATTCTTACAACCTCGTGCTAAGATTAAAGAAAAATACCTATATCCAGGATAATAATTTTTCCTTCTTTGTTGAAGTCAATAATTTGTTGAATACCAAGCGCTTGTCCCTGGCTGGATTTCAGGATTTTCATGATCAGCTCGCATACTTCACCTCTTTACATTTACCCAAGAGTAGAGACTATAATAATATCATCGGAGATGACATGATTGGTGATTTTAGAAGCGATGAGGTCGCCTTCCAGCCAATTGAACAGCAAGGCCTGATTGTTGGAGAACTAGATCAGGGTATTGAAGGAGCCATCTATTACGGAAAAATGGATGATGGTACTATGGTTCATGATCTTGACTATTGGGAATATCTGGACGGAGATGAACCACAATGGTCACGGGTGAGCGAGTCCCGAATGGATAAGATTGTCGATGAAAAGGCATACATCGATATGCCCAATCAAACGTCTTTCAATTTTTTAAACCCCAGGCAAATATTTTTTGGAGTACAAATATCATTTTGACCACACTAACTCACACAACGCGAGCACATCATAGCAGTGATAGAAAAGTCTCTAAATTGAGTTTTCATTCCCAAAATATCCTCTACTTGACACTTGCTCTCTTGATGTTCTTTGCAAATTCAAGTTATCTCATCGCACAACCATCCGGTCTTGAAATTAAAAAGTTTGGAGTAGGTAACTTGCAGAGTTGGTACTCAAGTCTGGGAAGTGAACTCGAGTCAAGGGGACCTCTGGGTGACCAGATGGAAGGTTTGAACTGGCCAGCTCAGTACGGTCGCTATGATAATCAAGCCGCCAAGTCCATGTGGATTGGAACAACTGATTATATCGATCCCACCTATAACTTCACACCCTTCCCATATAAGGTTGTAGTCGCTGGAACCCGCACCTCAGATCCACTGAGAATGATAATGCCTGTTGAATTTAAAATGATTGGAAAATTCGACCATCCATTGGTGATTGTAGATGGAAATCCAGCAACCGATATGGATTATGATGATATTGTGGATGAGGTTGATCCATCCATAGCCACGGATAGAATCATTGTGAATAAACTAAATTCCTCCCTGGGTATCACGATAACACGGACGCTGTCTGCCTATTCTCAAGAGAATAACGATAACTTTTTTATCTATGATTATGTGTTTGAAAATACGGGGATTGTAGATTTGGATGGGACCGTTGTTAACCAAACGCTTACTGATGTAATATTTCATTTTCAGTCTAGATATGCATTTGGATGGGTGCCCTTTGAAGAAGACTGGTATCCTTCAAACAATATTACCTGGGGACGCAATAGTGTAAATCATACAATTTGGGAAGATCCAGACAATGGAGATCCCTTGCGGGCAACCTATGTATGGTATGGTCCTCATTCGCAATCCATTCATGGCTGTGATGCTGACTGGGGATTACCGCATCCAACAGAAGGTCGGGCATTGGGACATCCAGCTTATGCCGGCGTAGTAGTTTTACATGCAGATACTGATCCAAATGATGAGACCGATGACCTCACTCAACCTTCAACCACAGCTCATCTGGGCTCTGATGGTGATAATTTATCCTTTGATCAATATGTAGCAAGTGCCATGGCGACCTACTATGAAAACATGTCTCAAGGACATCCGGATATGTCGATCTGGGAAGAAATGCAAGCAAGTGGAATTGGTTGTGGTGATCAATATGGTGGAGATCCAGGTGGATATTCACCTGCCCAGGGATATGGTCCCTATACGCTTGAACCAGGCGATAACATTCATATTGTTTTCGCCGAGGCGGTAGCTGGTATCGATTTTGAGAAAAGCACACTCGTAGGGAACACCTGGTTTAATGATATTGGTCCGTTTGACTTACCCGGCTCAGGCACAACTACTGACCGGAATGAATATAAACGTGAATGGGTACAGACCGGTGAGGATTCACTCCTTCAGACATTCCGACGTGCCGTAAGTGCTTATGAGAACAACTATGAAATTGATCAACCACCACCACCACCAAGTGAATTTCTAGTAAACTCAGGTGGTGATCGGATCATCCTCAGCTGGAATCAACAGGCAGAAACAGATGATAATTTCTCAGGATATCGAGTTTATCGTGCTGAGGGAAGACCCGATGCTTTTTTTGATCAGATTTTCGAATGTGGACCTGGTACCTCCCAATCTGGGGTCGTAAATCAATTTGAAGATGTATCAGCTCGACGTGGTTTTGATTACTTCTATTATGTTGAAAGTGTGGGATCCAATAATCTGGTGAGTAGCAAGTTTTATACAATGACCAATGCCCCAGCGTATTTAAGAAGACCTGCAGAAGATACATTTGCTGAGCTAAGGATCGTACCAAATCCCTTTCATATCAAATCCAGGAGTATGCAATTTGATGCACCAGACAGACTGGCTTTTTATGGTTTACCGGGATTTTGCACAATAAGAATTTACACCGAACGTGGTGATCTTGTAGAAACAATTGAGCATCAGGATGGAAGTGGTGATGAACTTTGGGGCTCAACGACTGCTGCTCGTCAACTTATTGTGAGCGGATTATATATAGCTCACTTTGAAGTCACACGGAAAATTACCGACGAGGAAACAGGGGAGGTCTTGTACCGAGAAGGTGAGCAAACCATTCGAAAATTTGTGGTCATCCGATGATTAGAATTACTCCAGAATCAAGCATTGAGGCTTTGATGAATAAGATTTTCAATAACCGTTTTGTCGCTGGGTTCATCTTGTTGTGTTCTGTGTCATTGATCCTGACTTGTGAATTGATTACGCCTGAGACGTATTCTGAATCGGAGAATTCAATATCAAGCTTTGATGATCAGGCTTGTGCCCTCATGACCCGTGACTACATCCGAATCGATACTGTCATTTCTGGGACGGACACAAGTGTTGTTAGGGATACACTTTATCTGGCACAAGAAGCGAAAAGTAACGCTTTCACAAC
This sequence comes from Fidelibacterota bacterium, assembly GCA_018673925.1. Taxonomy (GTDB): domain Bacteria; phylum Fidelibacterota; class UBA8477; order UBA8477; family JABMPR01; genus JABMPR01. Next base: position 8,877 of record JABHBL010000075.1, on the reverse strand, counting down.
ACGCTTCGACTCCCTGGTATTTGACGCTAATAGTACTGATGTCACACAGCTTGCAAGCCTAATGGATTCTATTGCAATAGGGATCGAGATGATTTCACCGGATACAACCAATATGGTGTATTTAAATGGAAGCACGGCTTACCTCCATTTCCCAAATGACATTAGCGGAATATTTACGGTCTTTGTAAGCTGGGCATTTAACGGTAATAATGTAAATGATTATATCAGTATTGATTTTATAGATGAGAATGGAGTCCCTGCCAACATCCATAATCAGGACATGCCGTTGGAAACAGTTTCTGGCTGTACTATCGATTACATTGTTGATGAAGATACTGGTGAGAATGCCCATACTGCAGCCATCAAGACTCGTACATCATTTAATCTTAACTCAAATCCGTATCTGATGCGAATTAAGCTGACCCAATTTATAGCGGGAACGTCCCGAGTTCCGCTCCACATAGCCTTACTTCAGAATGATTAGAACGGAGCCTATTATCAATGCAACTACTAGATCAGATTCAGGCTCGCAGAGGAAGTTTTAGAATGAAAAGAACTTCTACTATTTATCGGGTGCTTATTATTGTTCTACTTTTGAGTATCAGTTTAGTCAGTTATGCTCAAGAAAACGAAAAGGACGCTCAGACTGGCTTTCAGTTTATGAGTGTCACCTCAGATGCCAGAGCTGGAGCTATGGCGGAGGCCATGACAACAATTGAGGGTTCACCAACAGCACTCTTCTTCAATCCAGCCGGTATAGCAGGCCTTTCTTCCCAATTTGTGGCGAGCTTCAATATCAATCAATGGATTGCGAATATACAGCACAATTCTGCAGGAATGCTCTTCAGTCCCAAAGATGGGAAATATGGTGTATTTGGATTGAGCCTTTTATCCGTGGATTATGGGACTTTGCAGGGAACCATGGTTTGGCCCAATGCGCTTGGCTATGTGGATACTGAGGAGTTTTCACCCTCTGCCTTCTCATTGGGATTTGCTTATGCCAAATCTCTTTCAGATAAGTTTTCCATTGGATTTCATCTGAAGAATGCCTCTTCGTATTTGGGACAGAGTACCATTCTTAAGGAGGACTCTACTTTTGCTACAACAAAGAATGTAGCGAATGCATTGGCCTTTGATTTTGGGACCTTGTTTAAAACAGGAATCAGAGACGTGTCGGTGGGAATGTCCATAAAGAATTTTTCAAAGGAAGTAACCTTTGCCAATGGGGAAGAAAATTTTCAACTTCCGCTTACATTCACTTTAGGTTTATCCTTTGATCTCTTTCGTTTGCTCGAGATGGAAACCGGACAGTCACTGCTTCTGGCACTTGATGCGACACACCCACGTTCTCACCCCGAACAGTACAAATTTGGACTAGAATATCATCCCTTACAAATGCTGGCTCTTCGATCTGGCTACTTGATGAACAATGATGAAGATGATTTAACCTTCGGTTTAGGGCTGAATTATGCCGGTGTAGCTTTTGATTATGCCCTCACACCTTTTGGCAGGTTTGACAATGTCCAACGATTCTCACTCAGGATTTCACTATGATAAATCTTAAGCAAACATCAAGGGGCAGAAAAACAAAATTTGGATCCCTGGGGGGAATATTAGCCATTATTGTAGTCCTGTTTATTGCGAGCTGTGAGGAGTATCCGGAGATCGATCTCGTAACTTATGAGGATCAAGTATCTGGAGATGCACCCATCATCACTGATATATCGCCTCCCGCTGAGATTGCTTTTGCCGCCTATACGATTGTTACCATCAACGGGCAAAATTTCTCACCAGACAGTGGCGGAAACGCAGTCTACTTTAGTGGGGCAAGGGCACAAATCCAAAGTGAGTCTGAGACTCAAATTGTTGTAGTTGCACCCGATATTACGGGAGAGGATCTCGAAATTAGTGTCGTAGTTGCAGGGGCTCTTGAGATTGTAGCTGCACCCTATAGTTTGGCGAATTTAAGTATCGAATATGGCGGCATTGGGAATGCTGAAAAAACCCGTTGTTTTGCAATTGATTCAGACGAAAATCTTTACATCATGCTGGATGATAGAACCGTACTTAAGATCACGGAAACTGGTGAACGTATCAATTATGGTACAACCTCAGCATTTCCCTCAGCAGGTGAGATGCGGGTGGGACCCGGTGGTGCTTTATATATCCAACGAACAAGTCAACGAATAATTTACCGAATACCTCCAGGGGGAGGTGACGCTGAAGAGTTTATCACCTTCCCCGAAACTGTTGCTGGCAATACAGTTCGCTTGACTTCATTCGATATTGATGAATATGGGAATATCTATTCTGGAGGTGTTGGGGGTGGACTGGTTGTTTCAAATGTCAACGGCAACAACTATGGTGTTGAGCAATATTTAGATGGCGTGAAAATAAAATCGGTTCGAATCTTTGACGGATTCGTCTATCTCGGTTGTGAAGATGGCATTTGGAAAAATGAGATTCTTAGTGATACAGGGAGTGTTGGTCCTGGTCAGCAAGTATTGGATTGGGCTAATGCGGGTGATTTTTCTGATTCGGACCTAAAATCAATCACCTTCGCTGCCGATGGCGATATGCTCATTGGAACCGCCAATACATCAAATACATCACTTGATCCCATCCTAGTCCTCCACCCTGATGGAAGCACAGAAGCCCTCTATCCAGGTCAATTACTTCTACCGGCCGACAATGTGGTCTGGGGTAATGGGGTTTATGTATATGTAAATCGAGCGAACAGAGACGCTGAAATACGAAGAATTATAAGAATTAATCTTTTAAAACCTGGAGCACCCTATTTCGGCAGGGGTTTATAGATTTAATAAAATGATTTCGAATAACACAGAAATACAAAGACAAACAAAATCCAAATAAGGAGGATTTGATTATGCTTAGTAGGTTACAACAAAAAACGGCATGGGTCGTTGCACTAAGTTTATTATGCACATTCGGTTTCGGTCAATCGACGGTTCTGAATTTCGATGAAACCGCTGGAGACTGGGCTGTTGCATTAGGTCATGCTGGCAACGTTGTAATTCTCGAGGACAATTTTGAGGATTTCGAGGAAGGTTCAGGATCTATGCAGGTTGATGTTCAGCTTACAGATCTGGTTGCCTGGGGCACCTGGACTGATATTGGCTATACTTTTGCTGAAGCACAGGACTTTTCTGGCTATAGTGAGATGCGCTTCAAAATAAAGTTGCTCAAAGAGCCCACCTCAAATATTCGTTCCATGCAGTTTACCTGCGATGTGTTCGAGGAGTCTGGAGAAATGTGGCGATATCCTGAAGATTTGGATATTTTCTACAGCCCACATACCACAGGCGATGATAGCGAATGGTTCGAAGTAACTGTTCCATTCAGTCGATTTGCTCAGCCAGGTTGGTACACGCCTGTCAACGGAGTATTTGACAAGGCAGCAGTCACGGGATTCAACTTTGGCGTACATTCTGACAGCTCAGCTGGCTTTTATAATCATCCTTTTGACAGCGTTTCATTTCTCATTGATGATTTATATCTGGCCAATCCAGTTGAAGATGGACAGATGCATTCTTTCGATGAAATGGCTGGAGATTGGGCTACGGGAGCTGGCAATGAAAATGTGGTCATCATCCTTGAAGATGATTATGATAACATTTTTGAAGGTGCCTCGGCTATGGGCGTTGAAGTTCAACTTGATGCCCCCTATGCGACCTGGGGAACCTGGACTGATATTTCTTATACCTTCGATACTCCAGTGGCTCTCGGTGATGCAACAGAGCTTAGATTCAATATCAAAATGCTCAAGGTTCCAGTTCGGAAGAACCTGATCTTCACGTTTGATCTATTTGATGTAGATGATAATGAATTACACCGCTGGGGTGGTGATTCAGAACGACCAGGTCACTATGGCATCTTCGAACATATCGATATTACATTCCACGAGTGGAGAGAAATTGTGATTCCACTGGATGATATGTTCAGACCTTCCTGGTCAACCACCTATGATGATGCGATTGCAACGGTAAATTCGATTGGTTTTGGGGTTCATACAACTCAGGAACAGGTAGATGCCGATTGGAATGCATGTGTAGATGATACGGTGTCATTTGTTATTGATAATTTGAGAATGACCCATGCTAGCACAGTCGTTGGCATCGATTCAAAGACCCCCCAGGTTGTTCGTGATTTTCAGTTAAGTCAGAACTATCCTAATCCTTTCAATCCTACCACAAGTTTCAGCTATGTCATTCCACAAACAGCTGACGTAAGCATTGCGATTTACAATATTCGCGGTGAGTTGGTAAGAACTCTAGAAAGTGGAAACCAGACTGCTGGTCGTCACGAAACAAATTGGAACGGTTTGAATGATGGTGGTCAAATAGTGAGTAGTGGTATATATATTTACTCACTCATTTCCGAATCGCAGACAATTTCAAAACAGATGTTATTTTTGAAATAACAAACAGTGTCCTCTGTTGTTGTGCCCCATGTATGTGCATACATGGGGCATTTTTTTACTCCTTACAGAAGCATAATTTATAGCCGTCTCTTATTGGGAATTATCCATTTTGTAAATGTGTTATAACAGTCAACTTAGGACGCTTAATAGCAAATCGATGTAATCGAATATATATAGCAAAATTAAGAGTTAGAAATCCAAAGATATTTGCCTCATTATTAAAATCTACAAATTAACGAAGCCAAATATGCTTACGCAAATAACCTAAAGAATAGAGAAAGTATCAAATGATAAGAGATAAATTTAAATCTAAACATCCTGCTACCTGGGTACCTACTCTATATTTCTCTGAAGGTTTACCTTTTGTAGCTACAGCAACAGTTTCAGTTCTCATGTATAAAAGCCTTGGGTTATCAGATGCTCAGATAGCATTATTTACAACCCTGGTGATGTGGCCATGGACGCTTAAACCGCTCTGGGGACCCGTATTAGAAATGTTTAAAACCAAGAAACATTTCGTGGTTGGTACTCAGTTTGTCGGTGGCGTTGCATTCGGCTTGTTGGCATTGTCGTTGCCACTTGATGGATTTCTACGCTACTCGCTGGCAATGTTTGTCATCATAGCCTTTAATTCGGCAACACATGATATTGCGGCGGATGGCGTTTTCATTAATACTCTATCTCCCAAGGAACAGGCCCGATACGTGGGCTGGCAGGGTGCTTTTTATAACGTAGCCAAGGTGCTTTCACAGGGTGCGCTTGTATACGTTGCAGGAAGGTTGGAAGTAACCATTGGTGTCACTGAAGCCTGGATGGTAGTCATGGGCTTGTTTGGCGTCATCCTCATATTGATGGGCTTATATCATATTAAGATGCTGCCTTCTGGTGGCGCCGCAACTAAAGTACAGAGTTTTGGTGAGGCATTTCAAACTTTTGGTCAGATAGTCAAATCCTTTTTTGCGAAAAAACACATTTTTTGGGGTATTGCTTTTATCATTCTTTTTCGAACAGCTGAGGGTCAATTAACAAAAATTGTCCCGCTTTTTATGCGCGCAGCTCGAGAAGATGGTGGACTTGGATTACTGACCTCTGATATAGGAATTGCCTATGGGATATTTGGTGCAGCTGCCTTTGTACTTGGCTCTATCTCTGGTGGCTACTTTGTGGCAAAAAGGGGATTAAAGAGTTCAATTTTTATGCTTGCTGTGATCTTTAATGTTCCAGATGTGGTTTATGCATACCTGGCCTACACTTTACCTACGAATTTTGCCATTATTTGTACTGCAATTACCATTGAGTGGTTCGGTTATGGTTTTGGCTTTGTGGGAATTATTCTATTTATGATGCAGCAAATTGCGCCAGGAAAATATAAAATGGCACATTACGCATTCGCTACAGCAGTTATGAATCTTGGCTTTATGTTGCCATCGATGATCAGTGGTTATATCAGTGATTATGTTGGTTATCAGAACTTCTTCTTGTGGGTAATGGTTGCTACTATTCCTTCATTTTTAGTCGCATGGTTTGTGCCTTTTAAAGAAGTAAAAGACATAGAATAGCCCAGAAACATTACGAGGATCAAATGCATCGCATCATAAGAGTCTCATGTCTTCTCATCTTATTTAATGCTATAACAGGAACTGCACAGAATCGTGTTGTTGGTTATTATCCAGACTGGGTAATTGAGGGAATGCCAGCTGAAGAGCTTGATTTCGGAATTCTCACTCACGTTAATCATGCCTTTGCCTGGCCAACTGCCACCGGTGAGATCAATTCATATTTAAACATGTTTGATGTGGATATGAACGTGACTATTCATGAGAATGGGGGATACATCTCGCTAAGTTTTGGAGGCTGGGGAAATTCAGACGGGTTTGCACCGATGACAGCCAGCCCGGAAAATCGACAAAATTTCATAACGAATGTTATTGAAACTTGTCAGTATTATGAATATGACGGGGTCGATTTTGATTGGGAGCATCCCGCTACTTCAACCGAAACAGATAATTATACCCTCCTGATTCAGGAGCTTCGGGCAGCAACCGATACAACTTTCGACAATTTTTTGATTACAATGGCGGTACCTGCAGGTAATTGGTCCGGACAGCACTATGATCTGGACGCAATGGAACCGTATATCGATTGGTTTAACGCCATGACATATGACTATCATGGGACCTGGACAAACCATGCTGGTCACAATTCACCGCTCTATAATTCACCAAGCAATGACCCTGATGGATCTTGTCATACGAGTATGAACTACCTGATAAACTCTCGGCATATCGACCCTCAGAAATTAAATATGGGTATTCCTTTCTATGCAAAAGAATTTGGTGCGTCTGAAATTAACGGAGCCAGCACAGGTGGTAATCTTACCTACGGGTATAATGACATCGTGGGATTCCTGGATCAGGGCTGGACTGATCATTGGGATGATGTTGCCAACGCACCCTATCTTCAGAATGCTGCTCAGACACGACTGATTACCTATGATAATCCTACATCCGTTGGTCTGAAATGCGATTATGCCAACAGTAGGGACCTTGGCGGTGTCATGATTTGGGCATTGGGTCAAGATTTTATCAATGGTCACGAAGAACTTTTAGAAGCAATTCAGGATTATTCTGGTACTATTCAAGAAGGGGATAGGTTCCAGAGTCAACCCGCTGCTACTCTACGCATCTCAAACTATCCCAATCCGTTTAATCCCATCACTACCATTTCATATTTTATCCCAGAACAATCAAAAGTTGAAATGACAGTATACGACATTCATGGCAGAGCGCTTCTAACGCTTCTCAGTGGTCAAATCTCGCCTGGAACCTACCAAATCGTGTGGGATGGCCTGGATGGGCAGCTCCGCCAGGTGAGTACCGGAATTTATTTTTGTAAATTGCAGGCCGGATCCTTTACAAAGACGATCAAGATGCTATTCATTAAATAACCAGCAAATATTTGACTTACTTGAACTCGCTGGAACCAAGCCCAGAGATACCTGTGATCCCAATACCCACAGCTTTTGAGAATCTTCAATCAACCCCTATGATTGTGAGATGAGATTTGAGACAGAGCATAAACTTTTATGCAAAACAGGTTATCCCTCCTAACTCTTTGATGTATGAATTAAATTAATTGATTACATCTTATGACTTATATGCTACCAATAACAGTGAACGATAAAATCAAATATATTTGGAAAATCATATGATCATTGGAGTCGACCTAGGCGGTACAACTGTGAACTCAGGTAGAGTTGTTGAGGGAAAAATCAAGGAATCGTTCTTAATGAATATCTCCTCTGACCAATCTGAACAGGATGTATTAAATGAAGTCTATGCTGCTATTGATAATGTACACCACGATGGTGTAAAAGGAATCGGAGTTGGCGTGCCAGGACTGGTAGATGCTGAGAGGGGCATCGTTTTTTCACTGGCTAATATTCCTTCCTGGCAAAAAGTTCATCTCAAGGAAAAACTTGAAGAACGTTATGGCTTACCTGCATATATAAATAACGATGCAAACTGCTTTGCCACAGGTGTAAAGTATTTTGGCCAGGGTAAAAAATTCAAAAATCTAATTGGGCTTACTCTGGGTACAGGTATGGGGGCTGGGCTTATCATTAACCATAGATTGTATTCTGGGAATAATTGTGGAGCCGGAGAATACGGAATGCTGCCATATAAAGATCACAACTATGAATATTATTGTAGTGGCCAATATTTTAAAAAGCACTACGGAATATCTGGGAAAGAGCTTTACAAGCGAGCAATAGATGATGATGTTGATGCAATTAAAATTTTCAAAGAATATGGCGCGGAGTTAGGGAAGGCAATCAAGGTTTTACTATATACATTAGATCCAGAGGTTGTTTTTTTGGGAGGTTCGGTGAGCAAAGCCTTCGAATTTTTCAAAGCAACCATGATGAGGGAAATTAATACATTTGAGTTCAGGCACATCCTGCAACAATTTTCAGTTATACCCAACCAGACATCAAACATAGCTCTCCTTGGTGCAGCGGCACTCTACGAGGATTCGCAGAGTTCCTAGACTAATGAGGCAACATTATGATAAACCGATTAAAAAGCTCACTGTAACCCAGACCAATAGAAAAGGTATCTAAAGACATGCAATCATTACATTTTATCGATCTCACAGTCATCATGCTGTTTTTCTTAACCATTTTTGGAATTGCAGCCTATTACACCCGCAAAGCAGGGGAGAGTACCAAAGAGTTCTTTTTGTCTGGACGAAATATGCCTTGGTATATCGCAGGAACTGCCATGGTTGCCACCACCTTTGCGGCAGATACTCCCCTGGCAGTGACCGAACTGGTTGCCAAAAACGGAATAGCTGGGAATTGGTTATGGTGGAACATGGCCATCGGTGGCATGTTGACGGTCTTCTTCTTTTCCAAGCTCTGGCGACGAGCTAAT
>JABHBL010000074.1 GCA_018673925.1 Fidelibacterota bacterium | reverse complement strand
ACGTATCTTTGCTCCTGGGTAAGCTGCTTGTAGCTTTGCATTTGTGCTCCTCATATGATTTTGCGGTCTAGAGGATAGACTATGACAGCTTATCCCTTTTGCAATATCTTTTGAGTTGCACTTACGAGTTGAATTCAAGTTAATAAAAAAAAGCCCCGAAACATTCCGGGGCTTTGAGATTCTTTGTTGGTCCTGGTCAGAGACTTATGAATCCGTCGAATCTGCCTTAAGTTTAGCAACCATATCCTGAAGCGTTCGAGTTTCTCTGGCCATAGGCGCCAGCGCTGCCAGGCGAGTAACCCATTCTTCACCATCAACAGCATTGCCATCTTTCACATAGGCACGAGCTATCTCGTAGATGAGCTGTGCGTTCATCGGTGCTTCCATGCTAAGTGGGAGCAGAATATCAAGGCTCTGTTCTGTCTCATCAAAGAGATCATTCCAGATTGAAGCAACCTTAATCCGATCCATAATTGGTGATTCCTCACGACCATTCTCAAATGCGTTTTCCATGTATCGATAGGCGCTGGAATCATCATCAAGCTGATAATACATCTGGGCAATCTGAAGATACAGATCCATATAGGTTACTGGAATGGTTTCATCGGGAACCAGTTCGTCCATTTTATGGAGAACATGTAATGCTTTCTCACGATTCTCATCGCCTTCAAGACCATACTCATATACGAGCTGCAGGAAACCCTTGCGGTAATTTTGCAGGAGACGCTGGACATTTGGTGGATAATAGACTTCTGGATCGTCCAGATTGGTATAACGATAGGTATCGATGATCTTGTCATACATGACATCCACATCAATACTCAAGCCTACCTTATATGGCATCACTTGATAAGCCTGTCCATCCATGCGCAAGAAATCACCCAGACCTATCTGATTGCTGGGGGAAACAGTAACAGCAAAATAAATAGGTTGCTTCCACTCATTCATCCGCATGATGTCAAAGATCATGATATCCTGCACTCTGAGACCACCCATGAGCTTGCCTGTTTGCTGATTTCTCTGACGCGAGATCGTAGGCTGTAGATTCCATGTAATTCCAGCCGATCCCTTTTCAAGCGATCCAGCTTCTGGATTATCACCAAAGGTTGTTGGACCAGGAAGTGTCATTTCCCGCTCTTCCCATCTCCAGAGACCCTGATTTTCAATTTCCTCATCGCTTAAACTAATGGGAACTTTGGGTTCCATATGTTTCAGCTGTTTGATGTACCAGGGTGTGTTCAGAAGACTCAAGTTAACCACACGCACATCTTTGCGAATACCCTCTACCTCCTGTAAATACCAGAGGGGGAAGGTGTCGTTATCACCATTTGTAAAAATGATCGCATTTGGCTCACAGGTGTTGAGCAAGTTGTAGGAATACTCCCAGGCCACATAATTACCGGAACGATCATGGGTATGATAGTTGGCCTTGAGCATGTTTGCAGGAGCGGCCAGCAACATAATAGCAATGGCTGAACCAAAGAATACTGGTGAGTCCTTGCGCCAATCTTTGAGCTTCTCTAATACTGCGGCAGCTCCAATCCCAATCCAGATCGCAAAGGCGTAAAATGACCCCACATACGAATAGTCTCGCTCTCGAGGCTGGGGATCATCCTGATTGAGGTAGAGCAAAATGGCAAACCCTGTCAGCATAAAAAGAGCCAGCACTGCAAAAGCTCGCCGTGAATCCTTGGAAAAATGATGTCCAAGACCTGCCAGTCCCAGCAGGAATGGTATAGCCCAGAGTTGTGTTATATCGGAGTTGTCTCCTTCGCGACCCCAGAATTGCCATTTGAAGTAGCGGATATACATATGGTTAATCTGATAACGCCAGAAAAATTCTGAATTTGATCGATATCCATTGGTAATGACACTCAAATTGTTCATGCGCTGATTGATGTCACGACCCCCAACACCTACGACAACCTGGTCTCCATTTACTGATATAACCTCACCAATTTTACCGGTGCTTTTAACTTTGACAACACGTCCTGGAGTGGCAGTATTTCTATTGAGCGGTGATTCACCCCAACGATCACGGTAAAACATGGGATAACTTCCATACTGTTCACGTTCCAGATAGGAGACAGCCCGTGAAACAGTTTCAGGGTCATTCTCATCAATATTGGGGTTCTGAGCTGAGCGAATGAAGATGGTTTCATAGGAGGTGAATCCCACCAGCACCATGAGTAGGGCCATCACGGACAGTCTGATCTCAGTAGCGCGGGCGCGGTATATGGATGGTGCAAAAAAGATCAGAGCCATGAGGATAAGAATACTGACAGTGAATGTGGCACCAATAGCTGATACAGCATTGTCCGTGTTCAGGATACCACCCATGATATTGGCCAGTTTGGGCATACCCTTAATAATTCCAAGATAAATGATTAGATACGAAGCACCTGCGGCTCCCATGAGCACGACCTGTTTCCAGAAGCGGCTACGTCGCTCACCCTTAAAAGCCTGGGAGAGTCCCCAAAGTCCACCACCAGCAATAATGCCAAAAACTATTCCGAGAACCATGAGCTTGGAGCTCAAATCACTTGCAGATAGACGCATATATTCCAAAGAGGTGGCAGGCAAGGCCATTTCAATACCAATGAGGAGCGCAACAGCCATAATTCCAATAACTGCTAACACATGTACCATCATCTCAACACCATCATCTTTGGGATTAAGTTTCATATACATGATGAGGGCAATAAAGGGAATGGTGAGCAGATTGAGCATGTGAACCGATATGGCCAGACCCATCATATACGAAATAATCAGGATATAGCGGGAACCAGCTCCACCTTCATCTACTTTTTCAGACCATTTGAGAATCAGCCACACTACAATGGCAGTGAAAAAGATACTCATGGAATAGACTTCTGCCTCCACAGCATTAAACCAATGGCTATCTGAGAAGGCAATGGTGAGAGACCCTACCAGAGCACCACCATAGGCGATCCATTTGTCAGATGCATCTTTGATTTTTCCACGCCACTCCACGACCAGGCGTGCGATAATGAGAAAAAGAAACATGTTTGCAAATGCAGTCGCCAGGGGTGATAAAAGGTTGATACGATATGCAATATTGTGGAACTGAGGCTCATTCAGTATCGGATCAAGGGCTGCGCCACCTGTGATGGGTAGCATTGAAATGACGCGACCTAGTAAAAGATAAAGCGGTGAGCCAGGAGGGTGAGGAACACTCAAGGTGTGTGAAACAGCGATAAATTCGCCACAATCCCAGAACGAAACCGTCGGCGCCATGGTGTCCAGGTAGATCAGAAAGGTGAATACCAGCACGAAAAGCGCCATGAGTGTTTTCACCATGTCACGAGGTTTAAGAAAATCCATTGTTGATCCTTTTTCAATTCAAACGTGTAGGAAACACGGTCAATTTTATAATCTAATTGTGCCGGTATAGCTTTTTGAATGGGAGTATATTTCCCGCCGGCTCCATCTCTGTAATTTTCAATACTTTCCCTTACCCATTCGGGCAAGGCCAGCCAATATATATGGATTGAAGTCTGATACCAAGACGATGTTCCATGAAGCTTCTATGTTGAGGCGGTTATACAGCTAGGGTTTACTGAGCTCAAATAGAGCGATGCCTGTAGCCATGGCAGCATTGAGAGATTCACCAACTCCCGGTTTCTCGATGGAGAGTGGTGTTGATAGTAATAGTAACTCCTGATCAACCCCATGTGCTTCAGAGCCGACAATGAGAAAAAGGGGGTTCTCATGTTTGAATGTGTGAAGTGGTGTACCCTGCATATGCAACGCAACCACATCACCGCCAGCGGCTTTCCAATCCTCAGCACTCGAGTAAAGATCAGCAGAAGCATGCAAATTCAATTTGCCAATGGCTCCCATGCTGCCGCGAACAACTTTCGGGCTATAGGGGTCTACGCAATCTGGACCCAGAAGAATATCCTGGACACCAAACCAAAGCGCCGACCTGAAGATCGTACCCATATTGCCAGGATCAGACAAGCGATCCAGTACCAGGAGAATTTTCGTGTTTTCAGTATCCAGTTTTTCTGGGGCCTCAGGAATACGGGCCACACAGATGATACCCTGGGGACTTTTGCTATCCGATATTTGTTCGATTTGAACGGGAGTTGCTTCAAAATGTTTTACATCAGGGGGAATAGAAAACCTGTTAAAATTCTTTGAAGTGATGCAGGCAAGGATCTCAATATCCGACTTAAGAGCGTCTTCACACAGTCGCACCCCCTCAAGCAGGAAAAGACTCTCCTGTTTGCGAATTTTTGTCCGTTTAAGCGCTCTGTAACTTGAGGCTTGGGCGTTTGTGAGCAGAGATGGAGGCGAATTCATTTAAAAAACAATCATCGATATGCTCAGGATAACAGCGCTTTATTGATCGTTGAAACCACATCATGAAATGCAACAGCTTCCTGCTCACCTGTTTCGAAATTCTTGAGCTGGACGATGCCCTGGCCAAACTCATCTTCACCCAGGATAGCGACAAAGCGTGCTTCCTGTCGGTTGGCTTCACGCATCTGTGCCTTCATGCTTCTGCGAAGGGTGTCCAAATCACAGTTAAGTCCGGCGCTCCGCCATTCATGTATAAGTTTTGAGGCTTTCACTCTCAAGTCTTCTCCCTGTACAATAAGAAAAAGGTCTAACCCTGAATCGGCCTTCAATGGCTGTAGTGCATCCACAACCAGAAGGAGTCGCTCGATTCCCGAGGCCCAACCAATGGCAGGGACATCTTGTCCACCCAGTTCTTTGACCAGGTCGTTATAGCGACCCCCGCCACAAATGGCATCCTGTGCACCAAGGGCATCGCTGGTGAATTCAAAAATGGTGTGAGTATAATAATCCAGTCCCCGAACCAGTAAATCGTCTTGAACATATGGAATATCCATAGCTTCTAGCATTCTCAGAACTTCAGCATAGTGGGTCGCGGAAGCGTCATTGAGACACTCACGAATTTTTGGGGCATCCCTCACAAGCTCTTTGTCATTTGGTGCCTTGCTATCTAGAATCCTCAACGGATTTGACTCGAAACGCTTTTGGCTGGTTTCAGAGAGCGAGCTTAGATGTGGTCTTAAATATTCCTGAAGGGCGCTATGATAGAGTGCCCGACTTTCGCCATCACCGACACTGTTAATTTTTAGAGTGACTGACTTCTCAATGCCCAGTTCCTTCAAGATGGCGTAAAACAGGGCGATCATCTCGGCATCCTGCTCAGGATTGGGCGAGCCAATGGCTTCAGCTCCAAATTGCCAGAATTGACGATAGCGTCCTTTTTGAGGACGTTCCTGACGGAACATAGGTCCTTCGTACCAGAGTTTCTGTACTGGTGAAATTTGTTGAAGATTATTCTGAATATAACAGCGTACAACGCCTGCTGTGAGTTCAGGTCGCAAGGTCAGAGAAGACTTGCTCATATCTGAAAAAGAATACATTTCCTTGGAAACGATATCTGTGTCTTCACCTACGCCACGGGCAAACAATTCTGTTTTTTCAAAGATAGGAGGTCGAATCTCACCAAAGGCATAACGATCCATCACTCGCTTGACGATGTGCTCTAAAGCCTGCCATTGTTTTGCTTCTAGGGGGAGTATGTCATTTACACCTTTTACGCGTTGAACTTTTTGAGGCATGATGCAGCTTTCGTCTTTTACTTCGTTCTCATATCGGTGCAATATAGAGATGAGTCATCTCTATGGATAATATTTCTAAACCTGATTCCCATCTGTGAGGAGTGAAAATGTTTTTATAGAGAAAGGCTACCTATTCCCCTTCAGGCTCAAAATCAATGGCTTCTAAAACAGCCTCAGCCGCTTCCAGGTTTTCTTCCGGGACCATAAGAGTAGCCTGATTTCCTGCCAGGGAAACTGAATGAGCCCCCAGCCCAGATGCCAGCATACTGCGTTTTATTTCGCAGGGAATATCAGCATTTTTCAAGGCACCACAGAGCATTTCAGCAGTAATATCACCTTCAACAGTTCGCAGTTTGACCCATGCTTTTTCTTCACTTGTGTTCATTGATACCTCCCAGTTATAATTGATGTCTAAACATAACAGGAAAAGTTCAAAATTCCTTGTATTACCAGCTTTCTCAGGTAAAAAGAGAATTGATAATACTCAACTAAACCATGAAAAGATGGTTTCTTGTAAAAAGACTATTATAATCACGGGCTTAGTTGGGGGCTGATGAAAGGATTATTGGGGTGCAACCCAAAGAAATAGAACATATTTTACATACGCGGATACTTTCAAAAGTATCCAAACCCGGAAGATATCTGGGGAACGAACACAATATAATCACCAAAGACTGGGACAAGATCAGAGCCAGTATTGCATTGGCTTTCCCAGATGTATATGATACGGCTATGCCATATAATGGCTTCCAGATTCTATATCATATCCTGAATAGAGAAGCAGATATTGCAGCAGAGAGGGTCTATGCCCCCTGGCCTGATATGGAAGCACTCATGCGTGAGCATGGCCTTCCTATGCACAGTCTTGAATCCAAACATCATTTACGGGATTTCGATATTGTAGGATTCTCACTACCCTATGATCTCCTCTATACCAATATTTTGACCATGTTGGATTTATCTGATATCCCTATCTGGACAAAAGACAGGGGTGAAGACGATCCTTTTGTTATTGCTGGTGGAACCAATGCTTACAATCCTGAACCTGTAGCTGACTTTTTTGATCTCGTCTTTATTGGTGATGCGGAAGAGCAGGTGGTTGATCTGGTCCGACGCATTGGTGAAGGTCGTCGTGTCGGTCGATCACGTCGGGAAATTTTAGAAGACCTGGCAAGAATGCCCGAAGGTGTCTATGTACCGGCCTTTTACGATTTTGAATCTGATAAGGATGGCAAACTAGTAGCGATTACCAAAAATTTTGAGGGCGCACCAGATCGAGTAAAAAGTGCAAAAATACCAATCCTCGAAGCCTCCAACTATCCCACGAAACCCGTAGTGCCAATTGTTGAAACTGCCCAGGACAGATTTGCAGTAGAAGTCATGCGTGGCTGTACACAGGGTTGTCGCTTTTGTCATGCAGGCATGGTTTATCGACCCATCCGTGAGCGTAAACCGGAAGAACTAATCGAGTCTGCCAAGACAACGCTGTCCAACACGGGACAAAAGAATATGTCTCTACTCTCCCTTTCAACCAGTGACTATACTGGTCTCACTGAAGTAGTTGAAGGGATGAAACCTTATCTAAGAGAAAACAGGGTGTCTGTATCATTTCCATCCATGCGTCTTGATACCTTTACCAAGGAAATTGCATCAATTGCCTCAGAGGAGCGGAAATCAGGTCTAACCTTTGCCCCTGAAGCTGGTACCTGGCGCATGCGTCGCGTTATCAACAAGCTGATTAGTGATGAAGATTTGTACTCATCTGTTCAAATTGCTCTAGATGGTGGTTGGAAAACGCTCAAATTTTATTTCATGCTGGGTCTGCCCACTGAAACTCAGGCTGATTTACAGGGCATTGTTGATCTCATCAATGATGTTCGGAAAATGGCTAACCCCTATGGCAGAATTAAAATCAATGTGACGCTCTCTACTTTCATCCCCAAGCCGGAAACTCCATTCCAGTGGGAAGCTCAGGATAGCAAGGAAGTCATCCGTGAAAAGATTGATTTCCTCATGGATAATCTGAAACACAAAAATGTACGCGCCTCTTATCGGGATCCTAAATATTCTGAGATTGAGGGTGTGTTGTCCAGAGGTGATCGCAAGGTTTCTGCAGCTATTTTTGCAGCCTGGCAGGAAGGTGCCCGCTTTGACAGCTGGGGTGATTTTTTCCGTTATGATCGTTGGATGAAAGCCTTTGAGACAGCCGGCCTCCAGTATGAGGACTATCTGGAAGCCCGCGATGACCAGGCTGTTTTGCCATGGGATCTGGTAGATAATGGAATCCTGAAAAAATTCCTCCGTCGAGAAAAACGTAAAGCCTACCAAGAAGCCACTGTAATTGATTGTCGTGACGGATGTTTGGCTTGTGGTGTTTGTGATTTCGACGAGCTCATTATGCGAGTTGTCAAAGATGGTACCGTAGGAGAGTCTACGATCAAACCAGAACCCTATGTGGCACCTGAAAAAGAGCCATTGCCTGAATTATTGAATACCACACCAGTGCACACTGCCCGTTTAAAATATTCGAAAGCCGGTATGGCCAGTTATCTGGGTCATCTGGATGTTCAAAATTCATTTATGCGTGCTATCAGTCTGGCAGGATTGCCGGTTGTCTTCTCGCAGGGTTTCAACAGTCGTCCCAAGATATCCAGTGGACCTGCACTGCCACTTGGCTATACCTCTGACGCCGAGTACATGGATATTCTCCTCTTTCATCAGGTGGAATCAATTATCGATGATTTGAACACATATTTGCCAGTTGGAGTGGCTGTGCTTGAAGTGGAGTGGCACAAGGGCCGTATTGAGTCAGTAACAAGTCAGATTGCAGCTATTAAGCAACAAATCCTACTGGAAGAAATCCCTGATGAAATGTCCCTTGAGAAATTGAAACAAAACTTTGAACAGAAGAATAATGTGTATATTAAACGCGAGCGAAAACAGCGCGTAATATCCCTGGATATAAAGGTATATATTCAGTCTATTGAAATAAAGGGTAATAGCCTTGAGGTTGTCACCCTGGTCCAAAACGGGAAGGGAATCCGATTAAACGAATTTCTCCCCGCGTTTTTTGAAGTTCCGATCGAAAGCCTACCAATACACACTGTCAAAAGAGAAGCTGTTTTCATGAACTTCACAGGGTGATTGGTCGACGATCGGTGAGTACCGTTGTAAAAAGAACCTGAACAGATCCACACCTCCCGTCTGTATAGCGGTTTATCCATGTTTGTCACTTTTGACAACCCCGGCAGCCTGAAAACATTGAGGTCTAGATCGGTGGGATATTCTAAAATCTGTTTATTGAAGGATTACTGTCAGGTCATTACGTTTCCGCTTACATAAAAATCAACCCAAGCAAGGGAAACGCTTTTTACGACTGCAAAACAGGTGAACATCTTTAGATGCACCTGAATTAATAGCAGCTCATAAGACTGCTAAAACCAGAATTGGTAAAAGAATTTAATCGATTCCTAAGAATACTTCTGAATCGATAGTGCGCAAGATCAGATAGAACAGGACTAAAGAGAGTCCGCTCGAGCAGAGTAAGCGCAGAAAAAATTTTGTGAAAGGTTCATTCAAAGAGAATGAATGACCTCCCCGTTGAGAGCAAATGCCTCAACCTTCTTCTTTTACCGGTTCAATTCATAGCTAAGGAATTGAAATGAAGAAGGATATCTTTATAAACCAAACGCATAAGGAAACACGGATTGCCATCCATGAGGATGACGTCCTGGTTGAACTTTATGTGGAAAAACCCGAAAACATCAGGATAGTTGGCAATATCTACAAGGGTGTGGTCGAGAATGTTTTGCCTGGAATGCAGGCTGCATTTGTTGATATCGGTATTGGAGCCAATGCATTTTTACCCTTTTCTGAGGTGGAAGGTGAGTCCTTTCTCCTGGATCAGGATGACGACGATGATGAGGATGCCAAGCCAAAACGAGGTAACCGTGGTCGATCAAGAAACCAGAACCATCGCCACGATCACAGAAGACCTAATGCGCCAAAATTAAAGACAGGACAACAGATTCTTGTCCAGGTAATTAAAGAACCATATATGGGTAAAGGTGCCAGAGTAACGACCAACATATCTTTGCCTGGTCGATTCCTGGTTTTGGTGCCCAATTCAAACTCAATCGGTATCTCCCGCAAAATTTACAATAATTATGAACGTCGCCGTCTGCGTCGCAGCTGTCAGGAAATGAAACCTGAAGGATTTGGTTTAATTGCCAGAACCGTCACTGAAGGCAAAGATGATGAAACCCTGGGTGCCGATTTAAACAATCTCATGGACTCCTATAAACGTATGGAGAAAGTGGTGAAAAGTAAACCAGGTCCTGTCCTTGTTTATAAAGATATGGAGACGGTTTCAAGTCTCATTAGAGACCTGTTTACCAACGATGTCCAAAAGGTTGTCGCAGACAACAAGGGCATGTATAAACAGATTAGTAGTTACCTCAAAGGTGCTGCTCCACAATTGCTGGATCGCCTGGTTCACTACAATAAAAAATTACCCCTGTTCGATGCCTACAATGTCCAGAAGGGTATCGACATATCCATGGCTCGGAAAGTGGGTATGAAGAGTGGGGCCTCCATTGTCATCGAACAAACTGAAGCCCTTGTGTCAATTGATGTAAACTCTGGAAAATTTATTGGCCGTAAGGATCATGAAGCTAATGCAGTAAAAATCAATTTGGAAGCAGCCCGTGCAATTGCCCAGCAATTACGTCTGCGAGATTTGGGTGGACTAATTGTCATTGACTTTATTGATATGTCCCGCGAGGACAATAAAAAGAAAGTTTATTACGAACTCCGTCGCGAGTTGAGAAAAGATAGGGCTAAAGTAGCAGTGAGCTACATTTCCGATTTTGGTCTTCTGGAAATGACCCGTCAGCGCATTCGTCTCAGCCTATTACTCTCAGCGACTGAAGAATGTCCTGTTTGTAAGGGACGTGGTCGCATCATGTCAAAGGCAGCCCTTACCACACAAATCGAAGGTTGGTTCCGACGTTTTCATTCTAAAAAACGTGAATTTAGACTTCAACTGGTTGTCAATCCTGAGTTAGCAAAATTTTTAAGATCTGGTCGCAAGAATGTCGTGCGTTCCATCCAGTGGCAGCATTTTATCAAAGTTGAAATTATCGAGGATGAATCTAAGAATATGGATGAATTCCGGGTGATCAGTAAGAAACAAGGTAAGGACATCACTGACGATTATTGATGTCGTTCTGAGGAGGCTGTATGAGTAAAGCTGAAAAATTGGCAAAAGAGATATTTAGTGATCAGGATTTGCAAGACGTATCTGCTGCCATAAATACATTTGAAGGTCGCACGAGTGGTGAGATAGTCATCAGTTTTAACACCACTTCGCGTAATCAACCTTACAAAACTGCCAAGCGAATATTCGAAAAAGCTAAACTTCATAAAACCAAAGAGCGCAACGCGACTTTGATAGTTCTTTTTCTCTCTGAGCAAAAATTTGCAGTATATGGTGATGTGGGTATCCACGAAAAGGTCCCGGCAGATTTTTGGGAAGCAACTGTGGATGAGATGAGAACTCAATTTGCCCAGGGCAACATGCGTGAAGGTTTGTTGGCAGGAATTCAAAAGCTCGGTGAAAATCTTGCTAAATATTTCCCTGTTTCAGAGGATGATGTCAACGAATTAAGTGATGATATTAAGTTTGGTGACAATGATGAGTGAAGCCTGTAATCTGACCCACGTCTTTAAGCGTGATGGAACCTATGTTCCTTATTCCCGCAAACGTATCAGCAATGCTATTTATCGAGCGGCTGTTGCAGTAGGCGGACGTGACAAAGACAAGGCTGATGAACTCTCTTTGATAATTGAAGGTATTATCTGTGAAAACTATTCTGTTGAACATCCGCCCATGGTGGAAGCGATCCAGGATATTGTGGAGAAGGTTCTCATTGAAGAAGGTCATGCGACTGTAGCCAAACATTTCATTGTTTACCGTGCCACCCAGAATGAGAAACGTAAAGCTAAACTAAGCAAAAGCACAGTCCATACAGGGAATATACCCTATCAAAAGATTTATGAGGTATTGGTTTGGGCCTCAGACCATGATCTCAATTCCGTTGAAAAATTGAACCAACGTATCGCCAGGGGTGAATTTCCCCAGATTTGTCTGGAATCAGATGAAGCTTACGAATATGACGTGCAAGCAGCAGCTGAACTTATTTCGGAACGTGATGGAGATACTAGAATCGTTGTCGTCGCTGGTCCATCCTCATCAGGAAAAACCACGACCACCCGCAAGCTGGCCCATTACCTATCAAAGAAAGGCATGGGTCTGGTTGAGTTGAATGTTGACCACTACTTTTTTGATCTGGCCATGCATCCTGTTGATGAATTTGGTGATCATGATTTTGAAACACCCCAGGCTTTGGATTTACCTCTCATCAACCAGCACATCAAACAACTGCTGGCCGGTGAAGAAGTAATGACACCATCTTATGATTTCAAGACGGGCACCAGAACATTGGAACAGATTCCCATGAAGATCAAACCCACGGATGTGATTCTTATCGATAGTCTTCACGGACTGTATGGTGACATGCTCAATGGCATCGATGAGAGCACGGTCTTCAAAGTATATATAGAAACCCTGCTTCAGATGAAGGGAGTCAATGGGAAGTTTATTCGCTGGACCGATTTAAGACTCATGCGTCGCATGATTCGGGATGAACAGCATCGTGCTTATGACCCTCGTCAAACATTGACACATTGGCATTATGTCCGCAATGCAGAGCTACGAAACATCCTACCCTATATCACGACGGCGGACTATGTCATCAATGGAGCCGTTCCCTACGAATTACCGGTGATGCGAAATCGACTACTGGAACATTTTAAGGAATGGGAGCAGGACTATAAGGATGATCCTCGTCGCGTAGATGCCTATCTGAGAGCAAAAAGGGTTCGGGAAATGCTTGAGTCGGTCACTCCTGTTGTTGATGAATCACCCATCCCTGAGACCTCTCATTTTAGAGAGTTTATTGGTGGCAGTATTTACGATGTGCACTAGCATAATTAACCGATGATCCGGCAGCTTGTGTCAAATTTGAGCGTATAGACAAACATAAAAAGGGGGCTTGAATATAGAGGGAAGCAATGAACCTTTTATTACGAGTGATCTTTTTGATGTTCTGCATGCAGAGCCTATTTCCTCAGACGCCATTTGAATCCCTTTTAGCAACCCTTGACACTGTCTCAAGTCCGCCAGATAAACAATCCCTTATCGACAGTTTCATGACCCAAGCCCGCCAGGGCTCCATCCCTATAATTAATGACTCACTGGTGACATTTATTCACCTCAGCAATGCAGATAACGTTGCCATCGGTGGTGATTTCAATAATTGGTCTGCAAGTTTCAAACGACCCATCCATCATGTAGACAGCACTAAACTATGGTATTACCAACAAGTGTTTGAATCAAATGCCCGGTTTGATTATGCCTTTTTAATTGAGGGTGAATTTGTGCGGGACCGTGAAAATCCTAGACCTGCCACAGGATTTATAAGCACTGCATCTGAATTGGCTATGCCTGACTACGTGCACCCTTGGGAGATTGAAGATATAGAATCTGTGCCTGATGGTCAATTGGAAACGATTCAGCTAGAGTATTTCGCCAATGGCGTTGATAAGACCTATCGTATAAATACGTATTTGCCTGCAGGGTATGATTCCTTAAAAGAAGGCGGATATCCTGTCGTCTATTTCCAGGATGGGAATGGATACTTGAGCCCTAATGGAGCAAGAGCCAAAAACATCATTGACAATCTTGTGTTCTATCAAGAAATCGAACCGGTAATTTCAGTTTATGTAAATCCATATAATCGTGGCCAGGAATATTTAGCAGATCATAAGGACACCTATGCTGAATTTTTTGCTACCCACCTAACCGCACATATTGATAGCCTATACAATACAATTGAGAGTCCTGAAGGACGCCTGGTTATAGGACCTTCGTATGGAGGTAACATTAGTGCCTATATAGCGTATCAGTATTCAGATATTTTTGGCAATTGTGGCCTCAACTCGGCTGCATTCCGCCCATACTATGATGTTTTTAGACTATTGGCAGATGGACCTCACAAAAACATTAAATTTTATGCAATCTGGGGAACCTATGAATACCCCATACATGTGGATTTACGATCGTTGAGAGATATACTTCTGGACAAAGGCTATACCTTCAATTGGGCTGAATATCCCGAGGGACATAATTGGGGATTCTGGAGAGCTAGAGTTGATGATATCTTAAAATATTTCTATCCCTACATTGAAGATGAACCTGAAATTCCACAGAAATTCGTATTAAGGCAGAATTATCCCAATCCATTCAATCCGAATACAACGATTAGCTATGACCTTAAACAAGAGAGTAATGTAAGTCTCAAAGTATATGACATCCTGGGGCGTGAAATAATCACACTGGTTGAGAATCATCAAGACTCAGGCTCATATGAGATTACATTCAGTGCAGGTGATTTAGCCGGTGGAGTATATGTTTACCGACTGGACACGGAGTACTATTCAGGGGTTCGTAAAATGCTCATATTAAAATAATGGTTTAAAAATGGATTTGTTAAAAAAATGGTTTTTCCGTTGGTCGTTTATTGATATTCCCGTATTCGGGATCGGTCTGGGCTTGATGATTTACTATATGAATGGTCTGGAGGGCGTGGAATCCGAAGCAATTTTTATGGAATCCATTGTCCCCAATATCGGGACAGAGTTATTGGGAGTATGGTTAAGTGTGAGAATCATTGAATCCGTTCTACGTACCAGACAAAAGCGTAGTCGTCTGCGGGCTCAGCTCATAGACAACATGAACTATCTGGTCACATTAATCCGTAGTATTGCTCCCCATTTTGAGCAACAAACCATTGACCATTTAAGCTCCGAACTAAAATGGTTTGAGGAGATGAAACATTATAGGGTGAGCGGAATTTCTGAAAAGACCATCGGGTTGATCAATGAAGTGACTAAACTATACGCCCAGGCCGCCACAGAAGGCACAAAGATCAATCCCTTGCGCGACCAGATTAATGACCTTTTTCTTCTTAATCCTCAAATGCTTGACAATCGCCTCATGAAAGAACTTCATGATATCTATCGAAGACAGAATTACACGCGAATTGTAGTTAAACGGATTGATTCCAGAATAAAAAGATACAAGGAAAAGATGGCTGAGGGCGATAAACATCTCGAGTGGCACGGAGAGAGTGAAACTATCTTGAAACTTGAGGAATATTCAGCAATTTTAAAAATTTACGTAGCCATCACGCTTAATGCGGAAGCCGCTGTAGTTGAAGCCCGCTCTGCGGTCTTGAATCGGGAATACAACTTCTAGATATATCCTACCCTACTGTTAAAAGAAATTGATCGCAGAATTTTATTTTGTAGGTTCTCCGAATAATTATGAATGACCAGCATCACTTTTATCACAAAAAACAGTTTCGCTGGATAGTTCCCTACATAAACAAGGCAAAGCAGGTATCATTTCCTGGTTTTGATCGGGTTCCAGTTTTTAATGTACTTTTATTTTTCTTTAGAGGTATTCGTGATGGTCGTGTGATTTCAAGAGCGGAAGCAGTCTCATTCAACCTGGTTTTAGCTGTATTTCCAGCCATCCTCTTTCTCTTCACCCTCATACCACTCATTCCCATTGATGACTTCCAAAGTGATTTGCTTCTGATGATCCAATCCATATTGCCAGCCAGTACCTATGTGGTGGTCCAAAGGATCATTGAAGATATCATTACCATCAAACATGGTGGTTTATTGTCATTTGGTTTCGCCCTTGCTTTGGTATTCTCAACCAATGGCATTGTTGCGCTCATCGATGCATTTAATGTTTCAATTCATGTTGAGGAAAGCCGGAGTTGGTTGATGCAAAGAGCCATTGCATTCATTCTTATGGTTTCCCTGGTCTCCCTGGTCACAATAGGTGTTTCTCTCATGACCATTACTCATCGACTGATGGATTTCCTGGTCCTCAAGGAACTCATGATACAAGGTTGGCTCTATTACATGGTAAATATCGGTAAGTGGGTTGTCATCCTGGGTGTTTTCTATTTCGCCTACTCCTTTTTGTATTATTGGGGTCCTTCCAAAAAAAGCCAGTATAGATTCATTTCAGCTGGGGCAAGCCTGGCGACCGCTCTGTCAATTTTGATCACCACAGGCTTCGGATTCTATATTGATCATTTCAGTCGTTATAATGCACTATATGGTTCCATAGGAACCCTCCCCATTATCATGCTGATGATTTTTTGTTATGCCCTTGCCATCATTATAGGTTTTGAACTGAATATCGGAATTGTCACTGCCCGAAAAGTTCATCTTACCGAAGTAAAACCATAATTTCTCCCGGGAACTTTTAGCCTGCCCTGCGGCTGATGGCTAGGAACGTTCCAACCATCGGAATCTGTTGATCCACATGAACAAATCGTTTTTGAAGTCAGGATCATGCCTAGATTATTGGCATGCAAATCAGTATTAGACTCCTCCTGCTGCTTCCTCTGATTCTGACTGCCAATGACCTTGATTTGCTATACGATGACAGTCAGGTTGCCATCATCGAAATAACTATGGAACCAGAGGGTCTCATCTGGATGTATGACCATGTGCAGAGTGACTCCATGCACCTTTCAACTGTCCATTTCAGCAATGCTTTTATTGATGAAACCATCGAAAATGTTGGTTTTCGCCTCAGGGGCAACACCTCAAGAAATGCCCAAAAAAAATCATTCAAGCTTTCCTTCAATACTTTTGAACCTGGACGCAAATTTTACGATGTGGAAAAATTGAATCTGAATGGAGAGCACAATGACCCCTCCATTATGCGTAGCAAAATAGCCTGGGATCATTATCAAAAGAATGGTATGGCCACCACCAGAGCTGCCCACTGTGCCGTTTACATCAATGATGTCTATTACGGTCTCTACATTTCCGTAGAGCATATTGATGAGGAATTTCTAAAAAATCATTTCGAAGATGATGCGGGAAATCTGTGGAAATGCCTCTGGCCTGCAGATCTCACTTATAGGGGACCCAACGCCAGTGATTATCATCCTTATCAGGATGAAACACGTCCATACGAATTGAAAACCAATGAAGATCAATATGATTATAGTGAGCTAGCCAGATTGATCACCATTCTTCACGATACCCCCCCTACACTATTACCTGATTCGTTGGAACAGGTACTGGTGGTTCCAGATGTTCTGAAATATGCTGCCATGAATGTCCTTATGGGTAATTGGGATGATTACTGGTTTCTGAGAAACAATTACTACCTGTATCATGATCCCAGACTGGATCGGATTCGATTTATTCCCTATGACTATGACAATAGTTTCGGTATTGATTGGTTTAATGTGGATTGGACTCAGGTGAATCCATATAGCTTTATGACCATCGAAGAGTCCCAGGGCAATAGTCCTGGTTCTCGACCACTCATGGAAGAAATCATGGGCAATACCCAGTATCGAAATTTATACACACACATTCTGGAGTATTACCGAGATAATATCACCGATCTAAGTCTGTGGGAATCACATCTGGATAATCTGAAGGCAATTATTGCTCCCTGGGCTGAACTTGATACATTCAGAATGTTGGACTATGGATTTAGCATTCCTGATTTTCACCAATCCTATTCACACAACCCTTATGCCAACCAGCATGTCAAAAAGGGACTCAAACAGTTCACTAATGAACGTCACGCATCATTAGATAACCAGCTTGTATACGAAACGGCTCCTCCCATTATTTATGATCTGCAATACTGGCCTCTCATACCTGGACCAGATGATAGTATATATGTAAGCGTGGCAGCATTTAGCGATGTGGGTATTGATAGTTTAACCATTGCCTATCACCCTGGAGTTTTGAACGTGGTGATGTCATACCCAATGCATTTTACACCACTTGAAAACCCGCAATCCATTGAAGAATCAGATCGATGGGTGGGTGTTATTCCTCCCTTGGGTGAATTGGGTCATGGCAGGTTTCAGGTTGGTGCTGTGGATCTGAATGGACAAAACATGCTTTATCCACGCAGTGATTTTGAATACATCCAGGTACCAGGGAGTTCATTGAATCCCTTGCGCATAAATGAATTCTTAGCGGACAATGTGACTGCAAATCCTGATGCAGCAGGTGAATACGATGATTGGCTGGAAATATTTAATACTGGTTCATCACCTATCTATCTAGGTGGCATGTATCTCACAGATGATGCTACTAATCTCACAAAATGGATGTTTCCTTTTGGTGGTGTGGCACTAGAGGCAGACGGATATTTGCTGGTCTGGTGTGACGAGGATCAGGAGCAGGCCGACCTGCATTGCAATTTTAAATTGAGTCGACATGGAGAGTTTATAGCGCTGGTCGATACAGATGGACTCACCATAATTGATGCATTGAATTTTGGTCCCCAGCAACAAGATGTTTCATATGGAAGATCTCCAGATGGTGGTATGGACTGGGTTAATTTTGACAATCCAAGCCCCGGTGCATCTAATGGTACCGTTGATTTAATTGTGACTCAAGTCGTCCCGGAGAACTTTTATCTTAATAATTATCCCAACCCTTTCAATGCTGAAACCATCTTGCGATACAAGCTTCCTGAAAGTGGATTTATAGAGCTGGTCATCCTTGACCTAAACGGTAGGGAAATAAAAAAGTTGGTGACGGGTGTTAAAAGTAGTGGTGAAAATTCTATCGCATGGAATGGTTTGGATGAGTCCGGAAGTAACGTTTCAGCCGGAATTTATTTCGTAAAACTGGTGCAGGGAAACTTCACTACGACACACAAAATTTTACTGTTGAAATAATAAATACTGATATCCGCACCCTAGTGGATATTTCTGACGATTCATTGCGTAGAGCTGATTGAAGCGTTCCCCGGGAGGGATTCATGAGAATACTTTTGAAAATAGTGCTAACATCGTCACTGGTTTCCATCATGACGATCAGGGGGCAAGATTTTATGACAGATAAAAACAACTATGATATCCTCATTCAGAATGGAACTATCATTGATGGTAGTGGGAATCCTGGTTTCCGAGCTGATATACTGGTTATGGGAGAGCAGATTGTTCAGATCGGGGATGTGGATCCAGAGTCAATCACAGTAAAACAAATCATAGATGCTACCGATATGGTCGTGACTCCAGGTTTTATTGATAATCATGCCCATGGCAATCCATTAAGAACACCAGAATTCAAGAATTTTTCAGCCATGGGAGTGACCACCATCTTTTTAGGGCAGGATGGGGTTAGTCGTGAGAATATATCTGAATGGATGAATGATGTGGATGCAGCCGCATTAGGAATAAATATTGGCACCTATGTTGGTCATGGCAGCATTCGGAATCAAGCTGGTGTAGAACTTGATCCAGAACCTTCATATAGGGACAGAAGGAAAATGGCCAGACTGGTCGATGAGGCACTTAATGCCGGGTGCTTTGGACTATCAACAGGACTTGAATATCAACCTGGGTCTTTCTCAAAATTAAATGAACTGATTGCCATCGCCAGGCCCGTCGGGAAAAGAGTTGGCGTAATCAGTAGTCATACACGTAATGAGGACGATGAGGTTGTTCAAAATTCTATTGCCGAGCTCATCGAACAGGGAGAAAGAGGAAATTGTGCAGTTAATATATCCCATTTAAAAGTTGTTTATGGACATGGTGGAGCAAGGGCTGAGGAAATCTTGCAGCAAATGCATGATGCCCGCCAGCGAGGTGTATCGGTAACTGCTGACATGTATCCCTATCTGGCAAGCTATACAGGTATTGGAATTGTTTTTCCAGATTGGGCAAAACCTCCCTTCAATTATGAGGAGGTGGTTCGCACTCAACGTGATGAACTGGCCAGCTATTTACATAAGCGGATTAACAAACGTAATGGTCCCGAAGCCACCCTTTTTGGAACAGCCCCCTGGGCGGGAAAGACACTGAAGCAGGTTGCCACAGAATTGGGAAAATCTTTTGAAGATGTACTCATTGATGACATAGGACCGAAAGGGGCGAGTGGAGCCTATTTTGTTATGGATCAAGAGCTCCAGGATCGACTATTTCTGGATCCCCATATCATGGCTGGCTCAGATGGAAGTCCTACCATGAGACACCCCCGGGGCTATGGATCCTTTGCAAAAGTTATTCGCTATTATGTGAATGAGAAAAAATTGCTGACGCTTGAGGAGGCTATCTTCAAAATGTCAGGACTACCTGCTATGACAGTTGGTCTGGTTGAGCAAAAAAGAGGGCTAATAAAAGAGGGCTTCTTTGCTGATATCCTGGTCTTTGATTCGGATCATATAAAAGATATGGCTACCTTTGAGAATCCTCATGAACTGGCAAGCGGATTTGACAGGGTCATCATAAATGGGAAAAATGTTCGGTCAGAGGGTGAATTCACAGAACAGCGTCCTGGAAAAATGCTAAGAAAACGTTAAACCCGCGAAAATCATGAGAGGGTAAATTACCATATGCCAAGAATAATAAATTCGCCGACAATCATTGAATCTGCAGGAAATAAACCTAAACGGATTGAAGAATTCGTGGGTCATGTCAACTCGAACCATGGCGAGGTGAGTGTGGCTCGCATGGTGGCACCTGGCGGATGGGTGGAACCAGGTCAGCGACCAGAATTTATGGAGATAACCTTGGTTTTGAAGGGACAACTTCATGTTGAATATACTGGTGGTGCGTACGATGTCATGGCGGGACAATCAATTATCACTGATCCAGGGGAGTGGGTACGTTATAGTACCCCTGGGGATGAAGGCGCCGAATATGTTGCAGTTTGTTTACCTGCATTTTCTCCAGAAACTGTTTATCGAGATGATGATTAATCCTCTTTAGAAAATTTTAGCTTTGATACGCTGGTTTAAACGGGAAATTATCCATCGAATAATTATAGTTAAATCAATACACAAGATAGGGGTTTGAGATGAAATGTCCGGCATGTGCCAATACACTTGTAGCAACAAAAGTTGGTGAGATCACAGTTGATGTCTGTAAAAATGGTTGTGGTGGCCTCTGGTTCGATAACTATGAGCTAAAACGGGTCGATGAGAGGCATGAAGCTGCCGGAGAAGCCCTACTGCAGTTTGAAAAGAATCCAGGTGTTTCAGTCGACTATACAAAAAAACGACCCTGTCCCAAATGTAACGGCGTGACCATGATGAAGCATTTCATGAGCATTAAACGGGATGTGGAAGTAGATGAGTGTGGTAATTGCGGCGGCTTTTGGCTGGATGCAGGTGAACTGGGTCAAATAAGAAACCAATTCAAGACAGAAGCTGATCGAACCAAAGCTGCTGAGGGCTTTTTTGATGATGCCTTTGGTGAGGAATTGGAAAAGATGTTGGAAGAAAGTCAGGAGAAGGCAGATAGGGCAGGTAGTATAGCCAAGATGTTTCGCTTTCTACTACCATCCTATTATATCCCAGGCAAACAAAAGTGGGGTGCCTTCTAAATTCTATGCCAGAACCTCAGGACTTAGAAGCAGGTAATTTCTCAAATTGGCTTAGTGACACGCACACAGCGTTGAGAAATGATGCTGAGACCGATGTACCATGTGGGGAATGCAATGCCTGTTGCCGATCCTCCTATTTTATTCATATCAAACCAGACGAATTGAGTAGCCTGTCTCATATTCCAGATGAATTATTGTTTCCTGCTCCTGGTTTGCCTGAGGGGAATGTGCTTATGGGATATGATGAGAAGGGTCACTGTCCCATGCTGAGAGATGGGGTCTGTTCCATCTATGATCACCGTCCCGCGACCTGCCGCAGTTATGATTGCAGGATATTTCCAGCGACTGGTATTCAGATAAGTGGTAAAGAGAAGGTCCTCATCACGCAACAGATTCAACGCTGGAAATTTAATCTTTCAGAAGCTGATGAAATCAATGAACACAAAGCAGTTCATAAGGCCGCTTCATTTTTGACGCACAAATCAAAACTGTTTCCTCCGGATGCACTACCAGGTAACCCGACCCAATTAGCCATTATGGCAATCAAGGTTCATGATCTCTTTCTAGAGCCGGATGAACAGATAGTCGACGATCCCAAAATGGTTGATGCTGTCATCCTGGCGCAGGAAAAATTCGATAGTTAGAGCGATTCACCTCAGATAAGAAAACTTGAAAAGGAATCCATATGCGAGTCATCACCAAGAGCTTTATCATGATGATTTCTACGTTAATTTTGGTTTCCTGTGCCGATCAGCCTTCTCAGAAAATATTGGAGTCTCTTTTTACGGAAAGGGGTATAGCAGGAACCATCGGCATCTCCAATCTGGATGGCAGTAAGAAATATCAGGCATTCCCTGAAAGAGCAAGAACCCCCTTCCTCCCAGCCTCCACCTTTAAAATACCGAATTCTCTTATTGCCCTTGAGGAAGCTGCCGTATCGAGTCCTGAAGAAGTATTGTTTTGGGATGGCGAAGTAAGATTTGTCGATGCATGGAATCAGGACCATTCCATGAAGACGGCATTCCCTGTTTCTTGTGTTTGGTTTTATCAGGATATTGCACTGAGGATTGGTAATGAGAAATATTTGCAATACCTGAAGAATTTTGAATATGGAAACATGATTACAGGTCCAGAACTCACTAAGTTTTGGCTGGATGGTGACATACGGATCACGACTGAGGAGCAAATTTCTTTCCTGAAAAAGTTTTATAAAAATGATTTACCCATCAACCAAGAACATCTTGCACAGGTGAAGGAAATCATGATTTTTGAGGAAACAGGTGAATACACAATTCTAGCAAAAACAGGTTGGGCGATTCGCACAGATGGTGAGCATGGCTGGTGGGTAGGATATGTTATAAAGAAGGACGAGGTCTGGTTCTTTGCTATCAATATTGAAATCAACTCAAATGAAGACTATGGAAAGCAAAAAGATATCACCCGAGAAGCTTTGACGCTCATAGGTGTATTGCCCCAAACTCAGAAGGATATGAATTAATTGCTGCACATCTATATAGACGCTGATGCGTGTCCCGTAAAAAAGGAAGTATATCGAGTAGCTGACCGATACCAGCTGGAGGTCACTCTTGTATCAAATTCCAGAATGCGCGTTCCACAAAGCTCGCGAATTAAGCTGGAAGTTGTCGGTGATGGTTTTGATGAAGCAGATGATTGGATTGTCGAGCATGTGCAAGAAGGTGATGTGGTTATCACAGCAGACATCCCCCTTGCAGGACGTTGTATTACTGCGGGAGCCGAGGTGCTGAGTAATTCTGGGAAACGATTTACTGATGATAATATTGGTCAGACCCTGGCAACCCGGGATCTCCTGGCAGAATTAAGAGGGGCTGGTGAAATTACAGGTGGTCCACCGCCGCTGACTCAGCGAGACCGTTCTGAATTCCTCCAGAAATTGGATGTGGTTATTCAGTCCATTAGACGACGATAATATTTTCATATATAAGGAGGGGAAAATGATTGAGCAAACACCTATTGAGTCATTTCTGGCAGAAAAAAAACTGGCCCTAGCTGGAGCTTCCAGCAAGGCCAATAAGTTTGGCAATATGGTATACAAGGAGCTCTGTAATAAGGGTTATGAATTGCATATAACTCACCCTGTAGCATCTGAAATAAATGGTGTTGCCTGCTCTGGGTCCCTGGCGGATTTATCTGCTGAGGTAGGTGGGTTGATAAATGTGGTCCCGCCAGCGCAGACTGAAAAATTGGTTCGGGAAGCACATTCAGCAGGGATTATGAAAATCTGGATGCAGCAGGGGTCAGAATCACCTGAGGCGATTCAGTATTGTAAGGAGCATGAGATGGAGGTTGTCCATGGGGAGTGCATACTGATGTTTTCCCAGCCCCGGGGACTACATAAATTTCATCATTGGTTATGGGGCATTTTTGGAAAGCTGCCCAAGGGTCACCATAATTGACCTGTTCAACAAAAGAGGTGCTATGAAAGTTTTATTTATTGGAGGAACGGGTATCATCAGTTCCGCCTGTTCAGAATTAGCTGTATCTAGAGGTATTGATCTGTATCATCTGAATAGAGGGACAAGCGCAGAGCTGCGCCCGGTATCAGGTGTGAAGACCATCAAGGCAGATATCCGTAATTCTGACGAAACATTAACAGCTCTTGGTGACCATCAATTTGATGTTGTTGTCAACTGGATCACCTTCACCACCGAACAGCTTCAACATGACATTGATATTTTTTCTAGCAGGACCAAACAGTATGTCTTCATCAGTACTGCAGCCCTGTATGAGACCCCACCGAGCAGGCTACCTATTACTGAAGAGACCCCACTCAGCAACCCATACTGGGAATATGCCCGCAAAAAAATCGCTGTTGAGGAAAGCCTGAGAGAAGCCTATCTGGAAACAGGCTTCCCTTACACAATTGTCCGACCATCACACACCTATGATAAAACACTCATTCCACTCCAGGGTGGGATCACCACACTCATGCGAATAAAGCAGGGACTTCCTGTCATTTCACATGGTGATGGTGCATCTGTCTGGACGCTCACCCATCATAAGGATTTTGCGAAAGGCCTGGTGGGTCTGTTGGGGAAAGCAGAAGCCATCAATGAAGCATACCACATCACCTCAGATGAATGGTTATCCTGGGATAATATTTTCAGGCATATGGGGTCGGCCATGGGTATTGAGCCAAACCTGGTCCACATTCCGTCAGATATCATCGCCAGATATGATCAAGTATTTGCCGAGGGATTGTTGGGGGACAAGTCTCACAGCATGATCTTTGATAATTCAAAGATTAAGACGTTAGTGCCGGATTTTTCTGCTGAGATTCCCTTTGAACAGGGTGCAAAGGAGATTGTTGCCTGGTATGAAGCTGATTCTGCGCGTCAGAAGATTGACCCTTATCTCAACGGTCTTTTCGATAAGATGATTCAATACCATGCAAGTAAGGGATAACAAATTCGAGGGTTAAGGAACCAGCATGTATAATGAATATCACTCGCTCGCCAGGCACATTCAGGAACTTGATCTAGGTGATTATCTGGAGTTCGGATGCGGTGATGGAGGATTTCTCAAATATGTACTCGATCATAACGATTCATTCAATTCAGTTACTGGAGTTGATATAAACCCGGAATCAGTTCAGACAGCCAGGAAAACCCTAGAAGCATTTAATGTAGATTTCATTGTCCATGAAAACCTTCCCCTCAATCTTGAGAACAATCATTTTGATACCATCACCCTTTCAAACACACTCCACCATCTCAAAGATAAACCGGCTGTTCTGGCTGAGCTAAAAAGATTAATCAAATCGACGGGTCTGATCATCATCACCGAAATGATCAGCAATGATCTCACTGAAACAGAACAGGTGTATTGTGACTTCCATACCCTCAGAGCTGAAACGGATAGATTGAATGGGATTCATCATGAAACGACGTTCTCTGCAACTTCGATCAAAAAACTTGTGGATGAGAATGAACTCCAGATCAACAAAAAAGAAATCCTGCTTAATGACAAGATTATTGACCGGGATGAGAATGAAATAAGCGAAATGGAAGCCATTATTGATGTACTTGTAAAAGGAGAGATTGAACGACCAGAATTTGAGGCCTTAGCAAGCAAGGCACAGGGGATTAAAGAAAGGTTGAGGCGGTTTGGAATAAAGCGACCGAGGCAAATTTATTTAGAGACAACACTGTAAAATAATAGAGCGACCCAAGCGGGGGGATTCCCAACACATCATCTCTCATTATATTGGCAGACAAAAAACAATGACAGGACTCATCATATGAATACAGAAAATTTTTCCAGCATTTTTAAACAGGATAAAAGTCTGATAGGCATGATTCATGCCCAGGCTCTCCCTGGAACACCCCAAAACCATCTCTCAGTATCTGAAATTGCAGCCCAGGCTGTCAAGGAGGCAAAAATTCTCACCGAATGTGGGATGCAATCCATAGCCCTGGAAAATATGCACGATGTCCCCTATTTGAATCGTGAGGTGGGACCAGAAATTATTGCATCGCTCACCCGAATATGCTCGGATGTTCGTGCGGTAACCAACCTGCCCCTGGGTCTCCAGATCCTGGCTGGGGCAAATCAAGCAGCTCTATCTATAGCTCAAGCAGCAGAATTACAATTTATTCGAGCCGAGGGTTTTGTATTCGGTCATATGGCTGATGAAGGCTTACTCCAATCAGATGCAGGTAATCTTCTTCGCTTTCGGAAACAAATTGGAGCAGAGGACATCATGATATTTACCGATATCAAGAAAAAGCATAGCAGCCATGCTATGACCTCTGACGTATCTCTTGAGGATACAGTTGAAGCTGCTGAATTTTTTCTCAGTGATGGTGCGATTATCACTGGCACTCATACAGGCAAACCAGTCAATCAAGAAGAACTGAGTCGTGTCTATGCAAATGCACAGCTACCTGTGCTGGTGGGAAGTGGCGTGACTCCTGAGGGGCTTTCTTATATCTTTGATGTTGCAGATGCCTTTATTGTAGGCAGTTATTTCAAGCAGGAGGGTAATTGGAAAAATGATCCTGATCCCCTGCGGATCGAAGCCCTGGTCCAAGCACGTCAAAGTTTACTTTCATGAATACGCACAGAGCTGAAAAATTATATATCAATGGCATCATTCTGACCCAGGATGATCAACGCAGTCAGGTCTCTCAAATGGCAACCCGGGGGAAAACCATCCTGGCGGTGGGAGATGATCTTTCACAATATACAGATGATACTACTGTAGCCATCGATTTAATGGGTGCGGTTGTAGTGCCCGGTTTTATTGATGCCCATGTCCATTTTCTGTGGGGTGGAGAAACTTTACTCACCATTCCGGCACAAGACGCCACCTCCAAAAAGGGTTTTATCGATATCGTAAAAAGGTTCGCATCTGGTCGTCAACCTGGATCCTGGCTTAAGGGTGGGGGCTGGAATGAGCATCACTTTACAGATGGTAGTCTTCCTCATCGAAGCTGGCTGGATGAGGCCGCACCAGGACATCCCATGATTCTTACGCGACACGATGGGCATTCAGGTATTGCCAGCTCAGCGGCTCTTAAGTTAGCTGGAATTTCATCTGAGACATCAGACCCCCAAGCTGGCGTTATAGACCGCGATGAAAAGGGGGAACCCACAGGTATTTTGCGTGAAGAAGCTATGGAATTGGTGTTCAATAGAATTCCTGAAGAGACTGAATCAGAACTCCAGAACAACCTTGAGGTTTCTCAACAATATTTGCTGGAGCGTGGTGTTACCTCAGTGGGAGACATGATCCATGATAGGAACCACTTTCACTTTTTACAAAGGATGGCCAAAGCGGGGAAGCTGAAGGTCAGGGTAACTGCCTATACACCAATTCTTGAGTGGCAAAAAATGAAAGACCTGTTGCATGAAGGCATTTATGAAGATGAATTCTTCCAGTATAAAGGCCTCAAGGGATTTAGTGATGGGAGTCTTGGTTCTCATACTGCACTCATGCTGGAATCCTATGATGATAGTCCTGAATCTGCTGGTATTTATGATAGTCAGTGGAAAGATGTGGAACTGATTCATAGAACTATTGCCGAGGCGGATAAATTGGGATACCAGAGTGTGATCCATGCCATCGGTGATCGAGCCGTACGCGAAGTCTTAGATATCTTCGAGAAAGTCACTCAGGAAAATGGTCCCAGGGATAGACGTTTCCGAATTGAACATGCCCAGCACATTCATCCTCAGGATCAATCCCGTTTTAAATCACTTGATATCATCGCCTCTGTTCAACCAGCGCATTGTGTTGACGATTCGCTTTATGCTGAAAAATTGTTAGGGGATCGCTGCGACTATGCCTACCCATTTCAGTCATTAAAACAGGGTGGTACAGTCCTGGCGTTTGGATCGGATTGGCCAGTATCACCGGCTGATCCAATTGCCACTATCCATGGAGCGGTTCATCGGGCAGGATGGCATATGGAAGAGGCAGTTGGTTTGAATGACTCACTGGAAGCACATACCCGACTGGCAGCCTATGCCGGTTTCCGAGAACATGACCTGGGAATCTTAAAGGCTGGATACCTAGCTGATTTTGTGGTCCTTGATCCTGATTTTCAACATATTGATTCAGTTGATGAAATTCCAGAAGGCTTGATTCAAGCGGTTTATCTGAATGGAAGCAGAGTATGAAACCTCTGATTGGGCTTAGCCCCTCATATTATGAGCACAAGGAGATGGATCGCAGTATTCTGGGTAAGTCATACACGGACAGCGTGCAGAAGGCTGGCGGGCTCCCGGTTTTAATACCCCCCATTATAAAGCGAGAGGATCTTGCGACACTGATCCGGAAATTAGACGGGATCATTCTTACTGGTGGTGATGATCTACATCCCAAATATTATGGAGAATCTCCAGACCCGCTGACGCCCAAACCGTTTCATTTACGTCGAGGGGACCACGATAAACAAATTTTCGAATTTGTCTGGGAGAACAAAGTACCCACTTTGGCCATATGCCTGGGAATGCAGGAGGTCAATGTCTTCTTAGGAGGCTCTCTATATCAGGATATTCCCGCTCAGGTCAATAAGCCGTTGGTGCACAGAATTGGAGACTGGTTTGAAGCTCGACATGATGTAAGTCTTGAAAGGGGTTCACTCCTCCACCAACTAACAGGTCAAACAGTAGTAGACACAAATAGTGCACACCATCAGGCAATAAAAGAAGTGCCAAAATCTTTACATATCACAGGCCGAAGTGCTGATGGTCTCATAGAAGTATTGGAACCCCAAGATACAACCATTCCACTGCTGGCTGTACAATGGCATCCAGAATCAGAAATCAATGATATCATCGGTATTGATTTGTTCAAATGGCTTGTTTCCATAGCATCTAAATAGTCATCCCTCAGTTAGATGGTTTAGTCTTCGCGAACGAAGTGCGGCTGTCACGGACATCGGACATCCAAGAATTTGGAGTTTGCCACGTCGTTTCACTCCTCGCAAGGACAGAAACAAGGATTTATTGTCTCCTGCGTTATTTTACTGTAAGCAAGTAAGCATAACATTCCCACCAGTTTAGGATTATAATGGCGTGCAATTTTTTGATATTGAATAAGGGAGAAATAAATATGCACCGCTCACGATCACTTTTTTCACTACTGATCGCACTCACACTACTCATGTCCGCCTGTGTTTTTACAGGTCAGGATGATGCTGAAAGTGGTATTGATTTAAATGCTCAGATGCCTACAGATCCAAGTCTCATCGAGGGACAATTGGACAATGGTTTAAAATATTTTATAAAGCAGAATGGCAAGCCAGAGAATCGTGCAGAACTACGCCTGGTAATCAATGCTGGTTCAATCATGGAAGATGAAGATCAGCTTGGGTTGGCCCACCTTCTGGAACATCTCGCCTTTAATGGAACTGAAGATTTCCCCAAACAGGATCTGGTTAACTATCTGGAAGGCATTGGAATGCGTTTTGGCCCCGATCTAAATGCTTACACCAGTTTTGATGAAACCGTGTATATGCTTCAAGTTCCTACTGACAGCGTCAACCAGATGGCGACAGGTTTCAAAATCCTTGAAAACTGGGCTCATAAAGTGAGTCTCGAAGGTGAGGAAATTGATAAAGAGCGTGGCGTTGTTGTTGAAGAATGGCGTCTGGGACAGGGAGCTGGTCAGCGAATTTTTGACAAGCAAATCCCCGTTCTTTTCAAAGGCTCACGCTATGCCGATAGACTTCCAATCGGATCCATGGATGTAATAAAAAATGCAAGTCACGAAAGTGTCAGGCGTTTTTATAACGATTGGTATAGACCAGATCTCATGGCTGTGGTTGCTGTGGGAGATTTTGATCCTGCTGATATTGAAGCCAGAATCAAATTTCTCTTCGGGGCTATTCCTAAGGCAACTGAAACCAGAGATCGAACAGTTTTTGATGTTCCTGGGCAATCTGAGGTGCTCTATGCAGTCGCATCAGATCCAGAGGCCACCCGCTCCAGTGTGAATATACTTTTCAAGCATCCTGCACGAGTTGATCGTACTGCAGGAGAGTACCGTGAAAATATCGTTGAGCGGACCTACCATGAGATGCTCAACGCTCGTTTTAGTGAGTTATCCCAGAAAGCCGATGCACCTTTCCTATATGCCTTCTCCACCAAATGGGGCTGGGCGAGAACCTCTCAAATGGTTGCTCTCGGTGCTGGTGTTGTTGATGGTGGTATTCCAGCTGGACTGGAAGCTGTTCTCATAGAGGGAGAGCGTGTTCGTCGTCATGGTTTCACTTCAACAGAGCTGGATCGAGCAAAAAAGTCAGTTCTCAGATCAATGGAAGCACTTTATGAGGAGCGAGATAAACAAGAATCCCGTGGTTATGCCTCAGAACTGATTCGTCACTTTCTGGAAGAGGAAGCCGTTTCAGGTATTGCCTATGAGTATCAACTTTACCAGGAAACCATACCTGGAATTGGTCTTGATGAAGTAAACGCACTGGCACAGAAGTTCATCACAGACGAAAACCGTGTCGTCATGGCTTCCGGACCAGAAAAAGAAGGGGTTTCCGTTCCCGAGGAAGCTGAACTGGCTGCAGTTATGACCAGCATCGCCACTCTGAAAATTGATCCTTATGTAGATCAGGTTTCTACTGAGCCACTTATCTCAGAACTTCCTAAAGCAGGTAGCGTTGTAGAGAAAAAATATCATGAGGATATCGATACCTACGAATACCGCCTAAGTAATGGTGTAAAAGTGGTCTTAAAATCCACAGAATTCAAAAATGATGAGATTCTTTTTCAAGCTTACAGTCCAGGTGGATATTCGGTCTTTAAAGACGAGGATCTGATCACTGGTAAGATGGCTGACAAATTGATGGATTATAGTGGTCTTGGAAATTTCAGTCTCATGGATTTGCAAAAATTGATGGCTGGTAAAGAGGTAGCTACCACACCTTATATCAACGCCCTCTATGAAGGTCTGCGTGGTTCAGTATCACCCAATGATCTTGAAATGCTTTTCCAGATGATCTACCTGCAATTCACAGGTAGTCGTCAAGATGAAGAAGCAGTTGCAGCCCTGATGACCCAGTTCCGCTCACAGTTGGAGAACAAAAGTCTCAGTCCAGAAGCAGCTTATAGTGATACACTTGCTGCAACCATGAATCTCTATCATCCACGTCGTCAACCCATGACCGTTGAAAAACTTGATATGGTTGATCTCAACAGAGCTCAAGAACTTTATGATGATCGTTTCCAGGATGCTGGCGATTTTACTTTTCTCTTCGTGGGTAATTTTAAAAATGAAACCATGTTGCCCTTGATTTTACAGTATCTCGGTTCACTCCCTGCCACAGGCAGAAATGAAACCTGGGTTGATGAAGGTGTCATGACACCTCAGGGAAAAGTTCATAAAGAAGTCAAACGAGGTGTGGAACCCAAGAGTCGCACCCGGATTGTCTTCCCAGGTAAATTTGAATATACCCGTCAGAATCGCTATGACATGTACTCCATGATGCAAGTTCTGCGTATTCGTTTGCGCGAGGTTCTCCGTGAAGATATGGGCGGTGTGTATGGTGTCAGTGTATGGGCCAGCATGTCTAAGGAGCCCCAAGGAAAATACACGCTGAATGTAACTTTCGGTTGTGCACCTGATCGGGTTCAGGAATTGACCGATGCTGTCCTGGTTGAAATTAACAAGATCATGAAGGAAGCCCCTGATCAAGTGAATGTTGATAAGGTGAAAGAATCTCAACGCCGTGAACGTGAGATCAATATCCAGAAGAATTCCTACTGGTTGAATTCACTGGCTGTATACTACCGTGAGGGACGTGAACTTTCAGATTTTATGAAGTTCAATGAGCTTATCGAAGGCTTCTCAGCTGATGATGCCCAGGCCGCAGCCGTAAAATACTTTGATATGGATCGAATGGTTCAGGTGACTTTGAATCCTGAAGATTAATTCAGCTCCAAAATATCACAGAGATGGCTCCTATATGGAGCCATCTTTTTTTTACCCCGGAGTACCTGAGAAATACTATATATGAACATGAATAAGATAGTCATGCTCAACGAAGCCAGCTTATCCACTAGGGTTGAAAAACTCTGCGATGTGGATGGGTATCTTAAATCTGTGGTTGATCAGTTTGGGATGCCTCCCTTATGGGCAAGAGAACCAGGTTTTCCGACCTTGATTCATATTATCCTGGAACAGCAAGTCTCCCTGGCTTCAGCACAAGCTTGTTTTGACAAGCTCAATTCCACTCTGGATGAATTAACACCAGAATCATTTTTAACTCTTAATGATACTGCTTTATTACGGATTGGGTATAGTCGCCAGAAAACTCGTTACTCCAGAATCCTGGCACAAGCAATCCAGGAGCGATCATTGGATATTAACAACCTGACCCACGAATCGGATAAAGAGGTCTTCTCAAAACTGACTGCGCTTCCCGGGATAGGACCATGGACAGCGAATATTTATCTCCTCATGGCTTTGGGACGACCCGATATCTGGCCTGGAGGAGATCTGGCTCTTGAAGTAGCTCTTGAAAAACTGCTGGGCTTGGATCATCGGCCCAGGGGAGAGGAATTTCAAGAATTGGCCGAAGCATGGCGACCGCATCGCGCAGTTGCAGCCAGGATATTGTGGCATTATTATCTATCGCGATAGGGTTAATTGTTCAATTCAAATAATGAGGAAAGACTATGTCAGTTAAACATATGATGGATTTACCACTAGAGCCCATTGCCGCTGGAGAGAAGACCTCCAAGCAGGTTCTTATTTCTCATGATGAAGGTCCCAATTTTGCCATGCGTCGATTTGTAATTGAAGCAGGCGGATTTATGCCATTACATTCAAATTCAGTTGAGCATGAGCAGTTTTGCATTGGTGGTGAAGCTGAAGTTGTAATTGGTGATGAAACCATAACCGTTCGGAAAAATGATGTGGTTTTTATCCCTGCCAATATCCCCCATAGCTACAAGACCATAAGTTCAGAAGCCTTTGAGTTTCTGTGTCTGGTTCCTAATCAAGAAGATATTATTGACATCAAAGCGTAAAAAAATGAGATCTAAGACTAAAACACTAGGCTCAATTCTTGGAATCCTGATTATTTTTACCGTTATGATTTCAAGTTGCAATATCAAAGATGATCTGGATACTGAAAGACGTCGATTGTTAAATACGGATAAACAATTTGCTCAGATGTCCCTTGATAAAGGGGCCGCTGAGGCCTTCAATCATTTTCTCACCGAGGATGCCATGGGAATGTCCCACAATCAGCATCCTGTCATTGGACGTGAGCAGATCTACCAGGAAATGAAGGTTGGTCAGGAAGAATACGAATTAGCCTGGGAACCCCAGCGAGCTGAGGTGTCCGAATCAGAGGATATGGGCTGGACCTGGGGCAAATATGTGCTGAGCTTCAACGATGAAGACGGTGTTGAACAAAAGCGTTATGGTAAGTACCTGAATATTTGGTCCAGACAGGATGATGGCCAGTGGAAAGTTGCCGTCGATATGGGGAATTCAAGCCCTGAACCAGGTGAGTAGAGTAGTTTTAGACAATAATTAGAACGGGAGTGGTTATGGATGTTCAAGAGATCATCAAGCAAATAACAGAATTTATTACAAACTATGCCTGGAATGTTTTGGGCAGCCTCCTCATTTTCATTGTCGGTAAGTGGTTGGCAAAAAAATCGGCTTCCCTGCTTGGTAAAATTTTGACAAAGCAGAACGTTGATGAAACTCTCATTAGTTTTCTGGACAATATCGCCTATTACGCCCTCATGGTTGTGGTTCTTATGGCTGCCGCTGATCAGCTGGGAATAGATACGACCTCCTTCCTGGCCATTTTTGGCGCTGCAGGGCTGGCTGTTGGTTTGGCACTTAAAGACTCATTAGGGAACTTTGCCAGTGGTGTTATGCTGGTGTTCTTCAGGCCATTCAAAATTGGAGATGTGGTGAGTGCGGGGGGGGTTACTGGTAAAGTCGAGACCATCAGTATCTTTAATACTATTTTTCTTACTCCTGACAATCAACGCATGATTGTTCCCAATGGTCAAATTACAGCCGGTGTGATTCAAAATATTAATGCCAATCCTACACGTCGCCTAGATCTGGTTTTTGGCATTGGGTATGAGGACAACATTCTTACCGCAAAAGCTATTTTTAAGAACATCCTCGAGGCTGACCCACGAATATTGGATGAACCTTCTCCACAGATAGTGGTTTCTGAGCTAGCCGATAGCAGCGTAAATTTTTTCATCCGTCCCTGGGTGAATACAGCAGACTATTGGGGTGTAAAATTTGATCTCAATGAAAAGATTAAACTGGCTCTCGATGAAGCGGGGATCAGTATTCCATATCCACAAACTGATGTTCATCTCCATCAAGTAGAGAAATGATATTTCCTGGAGATATCCACTCACTAGAAACAAAGCGACTGTTTTGGGTATTGTTTGGACTCACAATCCTGGCATTGATTGGAATGCAACTTACTGGAGCACCCCTAAAAACTGAGATAGCTAGTGGGGGAATTATTACCTTCGAGCTTGTTGGTACCCTCACAGGAAGTCAGGGGATTATTGACTCCTGGCAGGGACCCACTATGATCTGGGCCGGTATTAACATGGGGTTGGACTTCCTCTTTCTGTTTCTTTATGCTACGACCATTTCTCTGGGGTGCTTGATCCTGGCCAATAGAATGCCAAAAAACCTTCATGTATTATCGGTATTAGGGATGTGGTTAGCTCGGGGTGTTGTCATAGCTGCTATTCTGGATATTATCGAGAATATTGCTCTGATCTTACTACTTACAGGATCTGAAAGTGAATTATTGCCTCAATTGGCTCGAGGGGTTGCTCTACCGAAGTTTGGGCTGGTGTTTCTAGCCCTTTTGTACATTGTAAGTGCTGCCCTTATTAACGGTTTGAATAGCTACGATAAATCCCACGAGACTTTGTAGGAC
This sequence comes from Fidelibacterota bacterium, assembly GCA_018673925.1. Taxonomy (GTDB): domain Bacteria; phylum Fidelibacterota; class UBA8477; order UBA8477; family JABMPR01; genus JABMPR01. Next base: position 69,864 of record JABHBL010000074.1, on the reverse strand, counting down.
TTTTAACCAGGTCTCCGAAGTGAATTATTTCTGAGTTAAGACTTTTGTATGGCATGTTGAAGTTGTGAGCGGAGTTCAAGTACAACCTTCACATAATTTTTTGAAGGATTGTATTTCCACACTGCCCGCCAATTAGCCGAGTTCTCCGAGAAGTCAGTACTACCGATATCATAGTTGCCACGCTTAAGTAGATAGTTGGCGATACTTGCCATGACATCGGCCCATTCAAAAGGTTCTCTAATCCCATCACCATCCATATCAACGGCATAGCTCTTAAAGCTGGTGGGCATGAATTGCCCATAGCCAAAGGCACCAGCATAAGACCCTTTTACATCATGAGGTCCCAGACCATCAACTCGGCAGATCATAAACCAGGCAACCATTTCATCTTCAGCCCATTTTGCACGACGGGGGATATTGTGAATAATGGTATGGAGGGAATTGAAGACAGGGTAGGATGATGCATAAAGACCGTATTGAGTTTCAACACCAACAAAGCTGAGAATCAGAAAGGGATCCACACCATACTGTTTGGCTACGCTGTGTAGAAGCTCGGAGTGTTCGTTATAAAATTTCACTCCTCCATTTACCCGTTTATCATTCACGAAGATGCGACGATAGTCGGTATAATCCATTTTTTCAGCAGGTTTGGAAAATTTATCTGAGATATTGGGCTCAATTTTTATACCGGAATTGGAGAATACCTGCCAGGCATAAGCTGCTGGGACGCCACTGCGGCGCAGGCGTTTAATAACTCGCCCGTATACCTGTCGGGCCTGCTCATTTTTTGAGATAAGGTTCACCAGGTCTATTTCAACTTGATTGGACCAGCTGGTTGGGGCAGAACCGTGTTTTGAGTCACGATCTGCATAGACGAACAATCCAGCCAGCAGCAATATGATAGTGAGTGTGTTTCTCATATAACCCATATAGTGATTCTTATCCATATCTACAAGTTACTTCAGCACCGTGATCTTGCGTGTGATCGAGAACTCATTGGCATCCATTTTTACCAGATATAGACCTGAGGACACGTTTGAGGCATCCCACTGTGTCACATAATGACCGGCACTCATTGAAGCCTGGATGATCTGCTCCACTTCCTGACCCTGGAGATCAAACACACGAATACTTACATCAGCATTTTTAGGTAAGGTAAACGGGATGTTGGTCGAAGGATTGAAGGGGTTGGGGTAATTGGGCCGTAGGGCAAACTCTGAAGGAGCCTCTATATCCGTTTCGCCCAGAGCAAGAACATCTCTGGCAATAGTGCGAAAGGAAACGCTCCAATCATCACCGCCTACCCCATCTTGATTTCCATCTAGTGGAAAACCGGCCATATCAGTAGCTGTACCGGCAATGGTGATGGTATAGTCAGTAAAAAAATCAAGAGAATCTGTGAGTATGAATGCCATACGCTTAGAGTCCTGAGTAAAATGAAAGGTACCACCAGCATCAGGCTCAATTGTAAAAGCCTCCTCTACAGATGCCCTATTCATGGCTTTCGAAAAATCAAAATAGGGTATACTCCACGGTGTCCAAAATGAATCACCTGCTGCGGGATGGGATTCAACCATGATTGGAGGCGTTGTATTGAGAAGTTGGATGGTATTGAAGCTAGTATGGTTTGCAGTCACAGTAACCTGAGATGTGTCTGGAGAAAACCCCTCAGCAGTAATAATCACCTCATAGGTACCAGGTGATAGTGTGTCCACCTTGAAGTAGCCGTTGTTGTTTTCACCGCCATAGTAGTGATGGCCACCAGGTTCAATGGAGACGTCAATATTGTTAATTGGTTGGTACTGGTCCTCCAGACTGGCTTGCGAAAAATAAGATACGGTCACATCAGGATTTCGGACCAATCCTGCAATTGCACCAACAGAAAAACCCGGTTGTCCAAAATACGCTAGATAGCTTCTAGCCATGGCCATTGCCTCATGCTTGCGATAGTCGAGGTTCATCAATCGCCAGGATTCAGGGATATAATCATGGAATGAACCTTCAGAGATAGTGGCAGGCATATTTGCAGGCACCAGAACCCCATATCCATAATTCCAGGTTGGATTTAAAGTCAGATCACCAATGGAAACGTCATGTGTCGTATGGTTAACATCATCCAGGAGTGGTGCCATAATATTGGCCATGGTTCTCGCCAGTGGAAAAGTAGGTGAATTCGTGGTACCATTATAAATGACCATTGCATAATTCGCTGTACCATTAAATCCATTGCTATGATTGCTATTGAAGAAATCCGCATTGAAGGCATTGGCAACCCCGGCTCTCTCAGACAATCCCAGATCGTCCGATGTATCATTATTTCCTGTGCGGGTAATTGCAACTTCGGCACCTATGCCCAATAGAATATTTCTTAACTCCAACCCCTTGGTGAGATTTGATTCAGACTCCCAAAATCCAGTCGCAGCTATGTATCGATCATCACTTTCATGTCCTGAATGACCAGGATCGATGCAAATTCGGACCCCGTTTAAATCCTGTGAAAACATGCTGGAAACCAGAGTAATAAGGATAATTATTCTTTTCATACTAGACCTACTCTACAATTTCAATTGTGGTTTCAATGATTTCACCACGAAGAGAATGATAGATCACGTGCCGTCCATCTGGTGCCCATTGCGGGTACAGCTCAATTTTATCTGGGGTGTCAGTAATTTTCCAGGAATGCAACCCATCAGAAGAAACGATCCAGATTTCAGATTCTGTATACTGAACACCATCATCCAGATCCTTCATATAAACAAGGTGTTCGCCATCAGGTGACCAATGGGGGGCATGTACAAAACCCAAATCAGAAATTATGTTTCCTTGGAGATCACTAACAAATGTTCCTACTCCCGTCTTGGTGTAGACAAGTTTATCAAGAGTGGGGGAAAGCTCTGACCAGATGTAGTTCCCTTCACCCTGGGGAGCAATCACAGAGACTTCTCCAGTTTGGAAGAGTTTCAAGGTCAGCTTATCGTTTAGAATGGTTGTATAGTCTTCCAGATTGTGTTCATGTTGACCATTGGAACCATTGAGTACGGTAGGCGCTTCATTGATGAGGTAGATCAATCTATCGTTGACCACATTGGCCGGAGAAACAAAACGTGCAGCATCAGCAATAAGTTGATTCTCAGAATCCATAACTTTATACAGTGATGTAAATTTTCTGCCCTTCTGATATTCATCATGACGATAAATGACAGCTCCATCTGTGAGACTACGTGGCTCAAAACCTGCTCCCTGTGAATTCGTGATTTGCTTGATTTCTTGGGAAGATCTATCAAGAATCCAGAGACCAGTATAGGCACTTTGAGTCAGTAAAATGGATTCTCCATCAATAGTGTAGGAGGGAAAATAGAAGGGTGTCTTGTTGTCCCCCAGCACTTGAGTTTCCTGAACAATAATGTCTTTTGCTAAAAGACTGGAGGTCAATATCAATATCATGGTAAGATATTTTGTTTTCAAAATAGTTTTCCCCGGGTTACGATTTTACCACCCTCGTTAATTGTTTATGTTGATAGGCAATCATCATTGCCTGAAAAAGCCATCGAAATTAGCGACTTTCCACTCCAGGTTGTGTGATCTGGCTTAAACTTACTTAAGAACCATGACCTTTTGTGTTTTTGTAATCCCATTAGCTTCCAGTCTAATCATATAGACTCCAGAGGAAACATTAGATGCGTTCCAGCGAGTCTCATGATATCCAGTGGTGAGTTTCCCACTCAAAAGGGTCGCGACGGTTTCACCTCTCAGGTTATAGACCTTCACACTTGTCTGGGAATCTTCAACAAGGGTAAATGGAATAGTGGTCCAGGGATTGAATGGGTTGGGATAATTGGGCAAAAGTGCAAGTTCAGACGGTTGCTGTAGATCATTCTCGTCAACTCCGAGATAGCTTCGACTCACAACACGAAGATTGTCTATGTGATAAGACCCGATATTGTTTTGACCCGGTGTGTGGCTCAATTGGATACTATCGAACTCGAGAGTCCCATCAAGATTTCCGTCCCCTATCCAGGTTCCAGTACCATCTAAAGCCATATTCCAACTGACCAATTTCCAGCCATACCAATCCACTGTATACCAGGGGCTCACTTCATGAGCACCTGTGCCGAAAATATTATCATCAACACAAAACCTGAATTTGTTTCCATTCCCATCACCAAAAACAAAAGCCTGCATGATTTTATTGGCATTGAAATGAACATTGCGTCCAGGACCGCCGCTGAGGTATTCACGAATAAGCCATGAGCTGGCATTGGTATCCCAGCCATAATTCAGTTTCAGTGCAGTGTTGTCTGTTGCTGTGAAAACGCTTAGATCTGTTACAAAACTTCTGGTACAAAGCGGGGCGAGAATGCCAGAATTGCTTCCGGAAGCCGTGATTTCCCACCAGTAATTGGCAGCGTCTGTTTCAAAATTATCAATATTTATAACCTGATATCCAAAGTTGCTTGTTGAAAAATTCATTTCTGTTTCAACAGTCCGCACATTTCCCAATAGATCTGCAAAACCTGACAATAGCCTGATGCGATAGGCTTCAACATCCAGCAAATCATTGGTAGAATAGATCACGAGGACACTTCTTGAATTGATCACATGGTGTTCCAAGGTGAAGGGTTGAAGCTGTCCATTGGAAACTTGCTCAAAGACCACCAAGTCAGAACTGACACTATTAGGATGAAGTTCTTCATTCCATACCAGACTAACAATAGGTCTCTGATCAACTGTGGTGGAACCATTTGAAGGTGTCGAGGCACTCACAAAGGGTGGAGAAATATCTGGTGGGCTGGTTATGAACTGTATACTCCAGTCGTCACCCCCAACGCTGTCCTGATTGCCATCGAGTGGTCGTCCCAACAAATCGACGGCAGTACCAGCAACACTCATAGTGTAATTTGTAACAAACTCTAATGTGTCCTGAACCTGGAAGGTCAATCGTTTTTGATCAGGTGAAAAATTGATGGTTCCAGCAGAGGGCGGATCAATGGAAAAGGCCAGTGCCGTGGACGTCTCATCCATAGCCCTTGAGAAAGTGATACTGGGATTGCTAAAGGCTGAGAATGAAGACTCGCCCTCAACAGGATTTGACTCAACTACAAAAGGCGGTATACTTGGAACCAGTGATATGTCCCGGAATGTCACAAAATCTGGAGACATGGCTGAGACCACCAGAGTGTCAGTAAAATACCCATCCGCTGATACAATCACCTCAAGGGTTGTGTCGGGAAGATCCTCAAAAAAGTAAAAGCCATTGTGAAGTTCTTCTCCATTAGGGAATTGGTAAAAAAGGGATTCATAGGTGTCAGTGGTATAAGTTTCTCCATTGACCTCCACGGTTGCTCCGTTGACACGAACCCCGGTTTCGGAATTAGTAATTATACCGGCAAGGATACCTGGATAAGGCCTGGCTAGTTCAAATTTATCCAGAATGGTCCAGAACATACTGTATGCCAACATGCGGGTGTAATCAGTATTCATGTCAAGTTGGTTTTGGAGTGGATTGGTGTGATGGCCTTGCTCACTCAGTTCGCTGGGCATATTTGTGCGTCTATTTACGGAAAGGTAGGGTCCCTGAAAACCGGTTTGCGAGCAAGTTCCATAAAAGCTGCAATCTCCAGTGGATCCCCAACTATGCTGTGGGATGCGCATGACATCAGCGAGGATGTCTACCATAATATCGCTCATGGCCTCACCACCTACTGGTGGATCAGGAGTACCATTCCAGAGCTGACCCCATAAAAGGAGGACATTATTATGGGTGGTAGATCCTGCATTACTATGAATCGAGTGAAACCAAGATGCACCTCGATTGTTGGCATCTGTACTTCTCTCGGAAAGACCCACCTCGACCTGATCGTTGTATCGGGAAGACCAGACAGTATCGATGTCAGTTTTTGAGAGCAGCAATTGCCGGAGATGGAGTGCAGTCTGTAATGTTTCTTCAGCCTCCGAATAACCATTAACACCCATGTTCTGGGTGATGCTGTGACCGGGATCCACAAAGATGTTCCAGCCAGATAAACCGGTAACCTGGGCGTTGAGCATTGATGCTGCAAATACGAGATAGACTATTGCTCTATTCATATCTACCTCCAGCCCACTTGTTGAATGAAGAGTTGACCACGCTGATCTGTATCATAGACAATCCAGGCACCATCTGGTGACCACTGAGGATTCATTTCAAATATTTCAGGTGTCTCAGTCAAATTTGTGCGAGAACTGCCATCAACCTGGATGGCATAAATATCTGAAGCCGTGATGGAGTGGCCATCATCAAAAGTAAGCATAAATGTGATCCATTCTCCATCAGGAGACCAGGCCGGTGCGCTGCCTCTACCCAGACTCATGCGATCAGCTCCATCCACCTTAGCCAACCATAAGTTTTGACCTGCTGTAGAGTAAACGACCTGCGAACCATCGGGAGAGAGGGCATAACTGTAGATATGATCCTGATCGGAGAACTGTGTGGTTTCTGAGGATATGCCTGTGCTTTGCTGGTTCGATCGGTTTTGAAATCGACCATCTTTTATATAGTTAAGTGCTGGTAAAGCTACTTCCTGTTTGGAGTCATCTGTATTAAAGCTCTCAAATTGTTCAACAAAGGTGAGATATAGTTGCGAATCATCATCTGTCCAGACGGGTGTGCCACTCATTCTGGCACGTGGTGATGAAAGCGTTGTCATGCTGCCATCGGAGACATTAAAACTGACTAGGGTATGTGAACGTCGCATTTTACTAAAGTGCGAAATTTTGGATGCGATTCGAGATCCATCATGAGACCACGCAAAGCCGTACCCTGCGCTGTAGTCATTGCTGATCTGCTGAACACTTCCCGAGGGGAAATCCAGAAGATATAAACCGGTATAGCTGGCTCCTCCAACTGCAACCTGGTCTCCACTGGGTGACCACTTCGGTCCCATGAAATATTCTCCAGGGCTACTAAGCGCGACAGGGTCACCCCTAGTCTCAATCTGCTTTGCTAGAATGTTAGAAGAGCAGAGGAGAATCAAGCTAATGAGTAATCCCACTTTATTTGTCATGGCTATCTCCAATTATGTCGTGATGATCCATAGATCACCTAGTTTGTAAATATACTTACCAAACTAAATACGGAAGGGTCGACCTGCAAATGTCAAAAGCTTAACATTCATAATATCTTGAGATGATTTTTGGTCTTGCTCAGTATTAGAAATTGAAAAAAACCCAGATTCAAAAGGAACCTGGGTAATGATTTTGGGCAGTAATGTTGGGAAATGACCTATGCTAATTGATCAATCACCTCATCATCACTCAAGGGAAAACGACCCAATTCCTTTTTTGAAAAGATCAACTTATCATCTTTCCAAACATTATATGCTCCACCGGAGGAAGGCAGGATGGTCAGGTTGTCAACTTCACTGCCAAATTTATCTAGAATGCCTGCAACCAAACTGGTTGCTCGAGGTAGGTAGTTTCAAGTGACGCAATATTCAATTTTAATTTGCATAAATATCTCCTTTATCCTTTAAGCTAAATTTTGCAACTCAGCTTGACAACTCCTGAAAAATAGGATTAGTATCATTGGATGTTAACCAAAGCCACTACATTAGATCATCCAACCCTGCTTTTTGATGGTTATTGTAACCTGTGCAGTGGATCTGTATTGGCGATCATCAGGCGGGACCCTCAGAGAATTTTTCGTTTTGTCAGCCTCCAGTCTGATCTGGGTCAAGCACTGCTGAATCAGCATAGCCTCAGTAACATTGATATTGATTCAGTGGTGTTGATTAACGGTGATTCCTGCTCAATAAAAAGTGATGCCGTCCTGGATGTTTTTCATCTTCTGGGAGGATTCTATCGACCGCTGGCAGTGTTTAAATATTTACCAATTTCATTCCGCAATTGGGTTTACGATTTGATCGCGGGGAATAGATATGCCTGGTTTGGCAAAAAAGACGTCTGTTTGATACCAACGCCTGAGCTGAGAGAACGTTTTCTCCCCTAGGTGTTCGTGCTGTGCCTTATCTCCGCTTTGCGGATACTTCCTGATATATACTGAACAGCAATGAGTGAGATAAGACTCATTACCGCACCAGCAATAAATGGGATTCTATAGTCTACAATCCAGGCCAGGCCTCCCAATACGGGAATAACCACGGCTGCGATATGGTTGATGGTGAAACCCATAGCCATCGTGGGTGCCATGTGGTCAGCATCGCCCACTTTTTGGAAGAATGTGCGAATACCCATAGAAAAATTGAAGAAAATATGATCAAGAATATAGAGTACTGCGATGATTGCCTTGGTTTCTACGGTGGCATAGGCAATAAAGACAAAGATCAGGCTGAGATATTCGATGGAGAGTACTTTTTGCTCACCAAAACGAATGATGGCTTTACCAATCAAGGGACTCAGAAAGTAATTGATAGCATTGTTGAGCATGAAGAGCATGGTTATTTCTTTAACACTAAATTGAAATTTTTCCACCAGCAGGAAAACGGCAAAGGCCACAAAGATCTGGCGACGAGCACCTGCCATAAAGGTGAGGAAATAGTAGAGGCTATAGCGCTTCCTGAAAATCATCTTTTTTTGTTGAGGAATGACATCCTGTCTAGTGGGATTTTGAAGCATACCCCAGAGACCGGCGATGACAATTAAGCCACCTAGGATACCAAACATCAATTCATAACTGAGAACTGAGCTGGCCCCCAGTAAAACAAATCCAATAACGATGGCAGATGCAGACGAGTAGCTACGTAATTTACCCATGACCCATGGGGAAGTATGCGTATCGAAATACTGTAGCGTTAAGGACTGATTCGTAGTTTCAAAATAGTGAAAACCAAAGCTCATGAGCAGGGTGGTAAAAATCAAGCCAGTAAATGAGGGAAAGACACCGGTAAAACTGATTCCAAGACCCAAAATAGCCACAGATAAAGCCGAAAGACGATGCTCTTTGATAACCAGGGTGACAAAAACCACGAGGAGGGCCAAAAAACCTGGGATTTCCCTTACCGATTGGATAACTCCAATATGATTACCACCTAGCCCCACCACATCTACGGCAAAGTTATTGAAGAGGGTGCGCCAGACCTGAAATCCCATGGTTGTTACAACGGACATGACGGCGAGGAAAAGGAACATACGATCTTGTCTGGCTTTTTGCATAGGCCGCTAGGCTAACCTGAATCCCGAGAGTAAGGAATGTCTTTTTTTAGAAGATGTATTTATTTTGACTTGAGTAGATGACCTGCGGACGGGGAAACAGTAGAGCCCTCATCAATAACAATTTCTCCCCGCCTGATAACTGTTTCCGGAAACAGAGCAGGAAAATTTGTGTAGGCGTTCCAATCCAACACTGTATCCAGTTTGGATTCCCAGTTATCATTGATTGACCAGGGATCGACAATCATCAGATCCGCATGTAAACCAGGCTTAATGCCACCTTTAAGATGATCAATTCCAAAAATCTTAGCGGGATTCCTGCTGCTAAGACGAACCAATAATTCAAGATCAAGATGGCGCTCCATAAATTGGGCTAGCAGGGCTGGGAAAAGTGTTTCCACACCACCCATCCCATTGGGAATATTCTGAAAAGGAGTGTCCATTGGTTTGTCTGATAGACAAAATGGGCAATGGTCAGAACCAAGTGTATGAATTTGTCCATTCTGGAGCCCCAGCCACAATGCTTGAGAATCTGCGTCAGTGCGTAGAGGTGGACTGGATACAAACATCCGCCCATCAGACTTCTCGTACATCTTATCAGAGAGTAGTAAATAGTGGGGGCATGTCTCAACCTTTAACAGGGGATATTCGGCTGCTTTAGCCAAACCTGCTGCAGTATTAAGATGGACGACATATATGGTGCAGTTGGTTCGAGAAGAGATTTCTCCGAGCTGACGCACTGCCACCAATTCAGCTTCAGCTGGTCGACTCAAACCGTGATATCTTGGATGGGTTTCCTTTTCATCGTTAAAGGTGTCTGAAGCGCGGGTGATGACGTCATTGTCTTCAGAGTGCACCATGAGGATGCCATGGTGCTGTGCAATTATTTTTGCCACAGCTTCAATTTGATCATAAGTGAGCATCATGTTTGCTTCAGCATAGGTGGTAAACACTTTGAAGCTGGTGAACCCCCGGGCAATCAATTCTGGGATCTCAGCCAGAATTTCTGGCTCGAAACGCGTGATGTTGACATGGATTCCCACATCACAAAGGGACTCACCTGCCAGCTCAATGCGGGTATTGAGACTTTCTGCCAATGTTTGTCCCGATTCTAGCACGGTGAAGTCCAGAATGGTGGTTACCCCTCCATGAAGGGCCGAGCGGCTTCCTGAGCCGAATGTGTCCGCAGAATGACCACTTTTGATAGGGATCCCCATGTGTGTGTGCGGATCAATGACTCCGGGGAAGATCCATTTTCCTCCAGCATCTAAAATTCTGGTGTTCTCTGGTGGATTAATAACGGGAGCTATTTCTGTGAATAGATCGTCCTCTATGAGGATATCTTGAATTTCCTGGGTGGCAGGACCTATAACCAAACCATTTCTTATGAGCAAAGAACTCAAACTGATTTCCCTCTGTAGACAGAAATAATTTCAGATAAAATGCTGATGGCGATCTCCGGTACGGTCTGGGCATCTATATCAATGCCTACTGGTGCATGAACTTTTGCCAGGGCTTCCTGGGTAAATCCGCCGGAGTGTAAATTTTCAGATAATAGCTTCCATTTCCGTGCACTACTTACGAGTCCGATGTACCGCGCCGAAATATCAAGCGCATGAGATAAGAGCTGGCGGTCGTGTTTGTGTTCCCGACTGGCAATGAGGATAAAATCGCGCTTCGGAATGTGTGAAATGGCTTCCCGATTTATCGGGAACTCAGTTTGAAGCCTTTCTGCATGGGGGAATCGCTCAGGAGTTATCAATTTTGTTCGATCATCGTAGACCTTGACCTGAAGCTCATTAAAATGGGCCAATTGAGCGACAGCCTGACCAACATGTCCGGCTCCAAAGATGTGAAGCATGGGTGGAGAAAACACCTGCCACATGAGATAAAGGGAATCGCCACTCACCAGGGACCTGGTGAGTTGATTTTCGAAAATACTTTTCAACCTTTTTTCCAGCTCCACCTCAGTTTCCTCAATATCCCGGCGAGAGGTCACAATTTGCCTGAGGACTTGAGTTGGAGCATCTCCACTCATATGGAGTTTGACCATGAGTTTCATGTTAAGAGCCGATTGTTGAAGCATATCGCTATAAAAAGTTTCCAGTTCAGGAGAGAAGGGCTCAACAAGAACTTTCAAGGTTCCACCACATAACCCCACATCAGCATCTACATCGTTCCCTGTCATATCAAAGTCAAACAGCGTTGAACTGGGTTTGGAAATCATTTTCTGGGCAGCCTGACTGACTTTCAATTCCATGGATCCGCCGCCAATGGTGCCCAGAAGTGTGCCATCATCCAAAACAAGCATCATGGGATAGTCTTTGCGGGGGACTGAGCCTTTCCATTGAACGACAGAACAGAGCATGGCAATTCTGCCATCACCCAACGACTTCCATTGATTCAGGAGAGCTTTAATCATTGGATATCTCATTGTGGTGGAGCACAATCGCTTCAAATACACCAGCTGCAATGGTACGGGCTTTTTCTGAGATTTGCTTGTATTCCACAGATTCTCCTCGAGGATCAATATCACCAATTTTCATTCCCTTGACTACAGGGGTGTGCTCAGAGATCATACCGCGAACCATACCATCAAGTGGAGCAAATACGGGTTTATCGTTATTGATCAAGGCAAGTTGTTGACCTTTACTCACGAGTTCTCCAAACTGGGTAGCCCACTTCATTTGACCAGTACGGGTAGCCCGAATTAATCGACGTGTGGTTTCCCCACCTATATTTCCAGGTATACCTGAATCTGCCAGGGGTGCCCCTTTGGAGATGATGCGACCAAGATTGTGTCCTCGCATGGTTTCAATGGCGAGATGACAGTTTTTACCAACTTCAAATCCAGGTCCCAAGCCAATGACCAGATCTGCCCATGGTCTGAAATCTTCTTTATATTTTTTTAGCATACGTGCATCAATAAGGACTGTGGGTCTAAATTTAAGCAGCTTCTCCGGATTATCCTCAAACAAGGGAATGTGCTTCCAGGGCTTTGATGGGTTCAGTTTTTGTGATTGAGTCTTTTTTGCCTCAACACCCTCAACAACTGTACTACCATCTACTAATGCACAACTGAAGGTGACAGGTCTCCGAATCGCCAGGGGAGGAGCGAGGTCTGACATAAATACATGCAATCCCACGCGATGGAGTAGGTGGGCCACTCCACTACCCAATTCACCAGCACCTCGAACCCAGACCAGCTCATTGGCGAGCATTTTCAAACTCCAGGTAATGGTCCATGTCCATACTGACTCCTTCATCGGGCACATCAATGAACAGGGTGTCAGACCGAAATGTTTCAATCACTTGACGCCCCCCCACATCACCTGTGGCTGCTAGAAAGAAGGGAGATAGCTCGGTGGAGAAAAAGGTGGGGTGTCCCGGTTTGTTCTGGTGGCGAGGAGCTAAAATAAGAGGCTTCTTTTCATTTAGTTTATCAATGAGGGTAGCAACAGTCTTTTGCTGTATAAAGGGTTTGTCACCAGGACAAAAACACCAGTAATCATAGGTTCGCCCTGCTGCCTTTACTCCAGTAACTACAGAGCTGGCCATACCAGAATGAAAGTCGGTATTAAATTCGTAAATGATTTTATCATCAAAGCGTTGGTCCAGTACTCTTTGAATTTTTTCACTCTGGTAACCAAGAATAACGTAAACATCTAGTTCAAAATCTATAAAGGTGTTTACCGTATGCTCTATAGCACTGCGGTCTTCCAGTATTTCAAGAAGTTTATTGGGTGGGAAGCGCGTGGAACGACCAGCCGCTGTGATAATCATCGCCAGGTTCAGCATTAATTAACCTTTTGAATATTACCCTGTTCTATACTGCCATAATAAACTGAATCATGACTCAAGCGTGAAAGTGTCTTTGCCAGCTCATAAGCTTGATCCGGATACGCATCGGCCTTGTTTACAAAATAGGTTAATTTGATTTCCTTTGGCACCTTCTGGAGATATCCATATTCACTGGTGAGTACCCGTGTGATGAAGATAGGATCAAGTGTTTGGTTGGCATTCACATCCCAGAGCTCTCTAAATAATTCAGGTCGATGCACCATTTTTCCATCTACTTTGGCACCTACAGCATCTGCTCCCACCACAATAATAGCATGTGTAGCAAAATGGGGAATAACTGGATCAAAGGGTTGGTGTGCTTTGATAGGTTTTTTTCTCGCACCATCACACTCAAAGAGTGTCAGATCAGAAGCTTCATGCACTAATTGCAGTTGGTCAGGTTCAAGACCAATAAGTTTGTGCTCACTTTCCTGGTCACCCATGATATAGAGGGGATTAATCTCCAGTAATGCTTCTCGACTTGCTTCGGTTTCAAACTCTGGGAAGAAGTGGACCTGGTGCTGTGAGGAAATTCCAGCTTTCGTAAGCGATGAAAGCATGACATGATCATATGATTTTGAGAGTTCATTGCCAAGCTCATGCAGAAGGGCGGTTTTGCCGCCGCCACCGAGAATACCTACACAGCTCTTGTCGGCCTCGGCTGCATTTTGAAATAAGATTTGTGAAAAATTCATGAGGGAATATAATCAGAATCTTCTAGGCGAGGATTGGCTTTATCCATTATTTAACATAGGCACACCAATTAATTATGCCTGTTTCCACTTCGTTTCCAATCCTCGCCGGCATGTAATTATATATGAACAACAATTTTCCCCTGGCTATTCCGAGATTCCATGAGCCTGTGCGCTTCGGCCATCTCTTCAAACTTGAATTCGTGCCCCACAATGGGTTTGAGTCCATGTTGAAGTGTGTATGAGCTCAAGTCTCCCCATATTCTCATCATCCGTTCAGTGTCTTTCAAGAGATAGCCAAGGTGACTGGCTCCCACCACCTGTGACGCTGTGGCCATGGCATCGATTTTTACTCTGGGGATATCCTGCCAGGTTTTCCACCAGGAAAAGGGATTCAATTTATTCAGATTCAGACTGGCAAACCCGATTACAGCAAGTCTACCAAAGGGGTTCAATACTTCCATGCTCTTGCGGAAAACCTCACCACCCACGACTTCAAGAATGACATCTACACCCTGCCCTCCCGTTTTTTCTCGAATGAACTCAACAAAATCATGAGTCTGATAATTGATGGGATGGTCTGCTCCCAGCTGGCGAATCAAATCCAACTTGGCATCTTTGCTGGCAGTTCCAAAAACTTCACAACCTAGTGCCTTGGCCAATAGTACAGCTGCAGTCCCAACACCTCCGGCTGCGGCTTGAATCAGAACACGATCAGTCTCTCTGATTCTACAAACTTCGAAAAGAGCAACCCAGGCTGTCATAAATTGGACAGCAAATGCAGCATTTTCAGCGGGACTAAAATTTTCAAAGGCTGGCAAAATCTGACTGACTGGCACCACTACTTCCTCAGTATAACATCCAAATTGTCCCACCACGATCACAGGGGTTCCAACCTGAAGCTGAGAAACTCCTTCTCCCAGGGTTTCGATTTTCCCATAGGCTTCCATCCCGGGGATGTAAGGACGTTTGGGAGCCCAGCCATAAAGTCCCTTGCGACTCTGGATCTCTGCGTAATTCAAACCAATTGTCTGAACTTGAACTCTGACTTTATTTGGACCCACAGGAGCTGAGCCAACATCTGAGATTTTTAAAACGTCCGCACCACCAACTTTATTGAGGACATAAGCTTTCATGTATATTCCTTATTTCGAGTGTTTCAAGATTTCTAAAGTATTATAATGTTACAGGATATCATCCAAGGAAAAACTTACTCACCTCACAAAGGCGAGAATACCTGAGTTTGTCGCCTCCAAAATGAATGCCTCCCAAAACCTTAATATTCCACCCTGAAAAGCAGAAAATTCTGGCCAGAGGGTAGAAAACAGTAACTATGATCGGAGTGACTGATTATTAACAAATCACATAAGGCTATATATATCAATATATTAGGATGTGATAATATTTTAAATAAAGTGATTTTGTGACATTTGTCAACCGTCAAAACAAAGATGAGAAAGAATGTCATTTAGCCCTTGTTGACCCAATTCGCGCCGTCTATACTGGCTGCCCAAAGACATTAACCCTATGAAAAAATCCAACTTACAGAAAATTAAAAAAAAAGATAGCCACGATAGAGGAAATATGAAATACAGACACATAATCGCTTACACAATGATCCTGCTCGCATTTTGGGCAGTTCACGTGAATCGTGAAGCGAAACATCATACAGAAATTGAAAATATTCTTGCTCATGAATCTATGATTAAAGATTCCCTAAACACCTACATGGTCGAAATGGCAGCTGCCCTGGATCTCTTCACAGAAGGACATCCCCTGGTATTTACCGCTTATAATGCTTTGGTGGGGCAGACAGATGACACTCCCAATATCACAGCCAGTAATAAACAGATTTTTCCTGGTGTATTGGCATTGAGTCGAGAGTTAATCACTCGTTATGGTCATGGTGGCGATATTCAATATGGTGATAAAGTTTGGGTGGTAGTACCCATGCAAGTTGAAGATACCATGAATAAACGCTGGCGTGGTCGCGGTGATGTGTTCATGCTGGACTATGACAAGGCAGTTCAGTTTGGCAAAAAATCAGGTATTCTCTACCATCAAGGTGATGACATTGAATATGCCAGTACCATTCAAGAAGATGAAGAGGCCTTTGCTGCGATTAACTAGCGCAGATTTACATAGATAAAAAAAGGGTTCCGTTTGGGACCCTTTTTTGTACCACAATTAATTTCCCCAAAATATTCTATATCTGGATTCGTTGATAGCGATTCCCCCAGGATCCATGGGTTGCCTCTAGCACTCCCGGTAGGTTCTGACCGCATGATTCGCAACTGCCCTTTTCATCAAGATGCCACCCAATAATAGTATAGCCCACCCTGCCAATTAAAAGTAGGTCACACGCTGGACAGATAGTAGCTGCATTTTCAGGATCATGAACATTTCCAAGATAAACATAATTGAGACCGTTTCTCGAGGCGATTTGCTTGGCCTTGAGCAGTGATTGGTGAGTCGTTGGTGGATGAGTTCTTAACCTGTAATCAGGGTGAAAGGCTGAAAAATGCAGGGGTACATCAGGACCAAGATGTTCACTGATCCAACCTGTCAATTTATCTAATTCTTGTTCCGAATCATTTTCTCCAGGAATGAGTAAGGTGGTGATTTCTGTCCACGCTGAAGTCTGGTGAACAAGATACTCAAGTGTATCCAGGACCGGTTGTAGGGAACCGGCACAAAGTTCATGGTAAAAGGATTCGCTAAAACCTTTCAGATCCACGTTTACTGCATCCATATGTTGAAAGAAACCTTCTCGGGCGATTTCATTGATAAAGCCGGCAGTTACGGCGACGGTTTTGATATCTGACTCATGACATGCGATTGCCGTGTCCACAGCGTATTCATAAAAAATAACAGGATCATTATAGGTGAAGGCAACACTATGACATTTGTGGTCCTTGGCGGCCTGGGCGATGGCTTCAGGGGTGGCAGGAGATTGGAGAATATCCAGCTCTCTTGATTTACTCATATCCCAATTCTGACAAAACTTGCAGCTCAAGTTGCAGCCGGCAGTCCCAAAGGAGAGGACTGAACTACCGGGGTAGAAATGATTAAGGGGTTTTTTCTCAATGGGATCGATAACAAAACCACTGGAGCGACCATAGGTAGTCAGTTCAATTCTGTCCCCCTGGCGTTGACGGACAAAACATAAACCTCTCTGTTTATCAGCCAGCTTGCAGTCTCTTGGGCACAAGGTGCATTGAAGACGCCCATCGCTTTTCTTAATCCTAAATTGGGGGTGTTGGGGAATCATATGTGATCTAACTATTTTGCTTATATGAGTGGCTACGCATCCTCATCACCAAATTCAACACTATAGAATTTCTGGCAGGATATTGAATCTGACCAATATCCCTGCGGGAAACCCGCTTTCTGTTTGAGATGTGACAGGAATGAATCTACATCTGGAAGTTTATCCCAGACAGCGGGCAGAAATAAGCCACGGTGATACCCGTCTCGAATGATGAGTCCGTCTTTGAAGGGCACGAGTTGGTTTTTTAAATCGTCCTCGGATTCAACAGCCATTTCTTCAGGTTGGGTCAACACAGAAATCTCGATGTGGAGTTGATGAAATTCGGTTGAAGTAACCGGACTAAAACGGGGATCAGTGAAAGCAGCGTTCCAGGCGTTTTCTGCCACATCTTCTACCAGTGGTCTATAGGCCTCTACGGAACCGATACAGCCTCGCAAATCTCCTTGTTTTTCCAGAGTGACAAAGGCAGCTCCTGGCGCATTGAATTCAGCGTCAAAAATTCCAGGATTGACACGGACAGGTGAGCCATGGTCCAGACCGTGCTGAATGGATTCTCGCGCTAGAGACAACAAGGATAACTGTGCGGATCTACTGAGACTAAATTGAGGTGATAAAGATGTGTGCTTAAGATTCAAAAAAAGCCCCACGCACCATAACCAACAACCTGGTCTTTGCGGCCAGATGTGTCACCTGAGTTTCGAAGATCGAATCGTTTGATGGACAACCCCTTTTGTTGAGCTATATGAAGCAATCCCCGGATGGGTATACGGCCACAGGCTGAGCGATCTCCCAACTGCTCTCCTTGAAAGGTTTCGATGTGGTTGGCTGTAACAGTATCTTGCTTGACAGCTTCGTCATAACTGTGAAAGTGACTCAAGTCAGTGGAAATGACGATGAGACACTCCTCGCCACCCCAAAGATGTTTGATAACATCACCAACCTCTTTTTGCGATGCTTCACCAACTACGAATGGAATCAGCCTAAAGCTGGCCAGAACCTCCTGTAAAAAGGGAAGCTGGACTTCAAGGGAATGCTCCTCGGCGTGAGCTTGATCAGAATAGGATATCTGAGGATAATCATCAACCAGGTTTTGAATGGTCTTTGTGTCCAGATTGATCTCGCCCAGGGGCGTCTGGAATTGGTCTACTGTGGGGAGCGCCAATCCATGCAGATAAACACGATGAGCCGGTCCGAGAAGTATCACCTTGTGGATGACATGTCTGTATTGGAGTAGGGTACGATATGCAGATGCAGCTATCGAACCTGAATAGACAGTACCGGCATGAGGAACAATTATAGCTTTGGGAACCGCGGTGGTTTCGATTGGCTTTTCATGGATGAAGCCGAAGATTTGATCGCTTAATGTGTCAGGCTCACCAGGATAGAACATACCTGACACAGCTGAGGGGCGTATTTGCTTGATCTTGCTCATGGTGGATTCTTATCAGTAAATATAGCGGAGTGAGGGATGGAGGCCAATACTGGATTCTTTCAAAGGCTGAAAGGCCGTTTTCCAATTGTTAAGGCAAATTAGAGTTCAAAATCTTTGCATGCGCAAAACTCAGGTCTATATTCACCTCGAAATGAAATGGAATGCATCATATTACTTTTTTATGCGATCAGGGTGATGGTTTAAATTTGTATATTTGAACACTTTCACCCTCGTCAATTGGCGGGGGGTTTTTTTTACCATCAAGCACAGCTTGATGGTACCACCGCGAAACCGTAAGAAAAGCCGGGTTGGGTTTATAACAAAGCTTGAACCAGGAAAAAAGGATAAACACAGTGGGACGAAATAAACAAAAGATTGGAATAATAGGCTTTGGACGCTTTGGAGCCCTGCTTGCCGACTTGTTGAGTAGTGATTATCAGCCCATCATCACAGATGAACGCGACCTATCTGGGCAGGCTCAGTCCTCAGGATATCCCTGGGCGAATCTTGAAACTGTCATGGAGCAACAGACTGTTTTTTTGGCTGTTCCTATCAGTCGGATGGAGAGTTTGCTAAAGGAAATATCTCCATTAAGTCGACCAGGTCAGGTTTTGATTGATGTGGCCTCAGTAAAAACCCGCATTCGAGACTGGATGATTGCGGAATTACCCTCAACCGTTCAAATATTGAATACACATCCCATGTTTGGACCTGATTCCTACAAACGGGATCGTGATCTGAGGATGGTATTCTGTCCCACTCGTATTGATGGAGTTACAGAGAGTAACTGGCGCAATATTTTTGAATCCTGGGGTTGCAGACTCATTGATCTTGAGGTTGAAGATCATGACAGATTAGCGGCTCGCTCTCAAGGTATCACCCACTTTGTGGGTCGTGTCATGAAGGGGATGGATATTCAATCCACTGCTGTAGACACACATGGTTTCAGACAAGTGCATCATGTGGTTGAACAAACCTGTCAGGATACTGAAGAACTATTCCATGATTTGCAGTATTACAACCCCTATACACCTGAAATGCTCACCGACTTCTCACGATCGGTTCATGCAGTGAAAGCTCGTGTGTATCGACCCGATTCACCCCCTGAGGTGATTGGATATCAGGGCATCCCCGGCAGCTTTTCTGAGGAAGCAGCACGCAATTATATGAAAGAGGAAAAGCTGGGAGACATAGATACCAAACCCTGTCTCACCAGTCGAAATGTCATGGAAAGTTTGTATACTTATGAAATAGATCGTGGAATTATCGCCATGGAAAATGCACGGGGGGGCGTGGTACATGAGAGTATTCATGCTCTGGCCAAAGCTCGCTGCAAGGTACGCTCTATGTTCCACATTCAGGTAAACCAATGTCTTATTACAAAAGCAGGAGTTGATCCCAAAGAGATATCTGAAGTTCGATCTCACCCTCAAGCTCTTAAACAGTGTTCACGTTTTTTAAGGGAGAATTTTACGGAGGTTCCTCACATTGAAGCTGAAGATACTGCTGAAGCTGCCAGGAAGCTGCATCGGGGGGAATATTCAGACACTACCGCTGTCATTGCACCAGCCCGAGCAGCTGAACTATATGAACTGAATGTGAGTCAGTTTGGGATTCAGGACTTGAAAGACAATAAGACGCTGTTCCTCGTTGTAGAGCGAACAGGAACCTCGATTTAAGTTGCAATTACTTAACAGAAATAAAACCTTATAGGCCACTATTAAAGGATAGTATACGATGATTGTCATAATGAATGTAAATGCTTCCCCAGAAGCAATCGATAGAGTCCAGCAGGAAATTACCAAATTAGGATATACACCCAAGCCTGCTCCTGGTGAAACCCGTACCATTGTCGGAGTGATGGGAACCAAACCTCTACGCGGCAAGCAGCACCTTCAAGCCTTGCCAGAAGTTTCAAATGTTATTGAGATCAGTACACCTTATAAATTAGCCTCACGGGAATGGCAACCACAGGATACCATCGTGAATGTGGGTGAAGCTCGTATTGGTGGCGCCGGCGTGTCTATTATTGCCGGTCCCTGTTCGATTGAATCCTATGAGCAAACCAAAACAGTAGGTGATGCTGTAAAAGCAGCTGGAGGTCACTTTCTCCGTGGTGGTGCATTCAAACCACGAACTTCTCCCTATTCCTTCCAGGGTCTGGGTGTTGAAGGTCTCAAAATCCTGAAACAGGTTGGAAAAGAAGTTGGCTTACCCACAGTGACTGAAGTGACAGATACAGAAGTCCTGGATATCACGGCCCAACATACTGACATGCTCCAGATAGGTACTCGGAACATGCAGAATTTTACGCTTATCAAAGCTGCCGCTCGTACTGGTATGCCCATCTTTTTAAAACGCGGAATGTCAGCGACAGTGAAAGAAACTATCCTGGCGGCTGAGTATATTTTGAACGAAGGAAATGAAAAGCTGGTTCTATGTGAACGAGGTATTCGTACCTATGTGGATCATACCAGGAATACGCTGGATGTGAGTGCCATTCCAGCCTTTCAGCGTTTGACCCATCTCCCTGTAGTCGTTGATCCCAGTCATGCTGCAGGAAAACGATCAAAGGTGTTACCCCTTTCTTTAGCTGGGGTGGCAGCTGGAGCTCAGGGTGTCATGGTTGAAGTTCATCCTAACCCTGAAGTTGCTCTCAGTGATGGACCCCAGCAATTGGTTCCTGCAGATTTCAAAGATCTGGTAGATCGAATCAGACTGGTTGCTGAAGCTGTTGGAAAAAAACTGGACTGATCCTTTAGAAGGAGTCACCCATGGCTTTGCTTGGAGAAATTAGGCTACCTGGTGACAAATCAATAAGCCATCGAGCCCTCATGTTCACTGCATTGAGCGATGGTCTTAGTCGCCTTGAAAATCTGAATCCCGGGGCCGATGTTGCCACAACTCAGCGCGCCTTGATCAACTGTGGAATTCATATCGAAGAAAAGCATGGTGTCATCCATGTCCAGGGAGGTGGATTACGCCCTTTCAAGCAACCAGATCTGGGTCTTGATTGTGGAAACTCGGGGACTACGGCACGTCTGATGATGGGTCTTTTAGCGGCTCACCCCATCCATGTTCAGTTCACAGGGGATCAATCTCTAAGCAACCGACCCATGGACAGAGTTTTCAGACCTCTCCAGCAAATGGGTTCCAATATTTCAGCCAACAAAAGAAAATATTTACCTCTGATGCTGAGTGGACGTGATCTGTGGGCACTGGATTACCAGCTTCCATATGCCAGCGCTCAGGTTAAATCAGCCATTCTTTTGGCAGGATTGCACGCAAAGGGACAAACCACGGTCAAATCACCAGCTTTTAGTCGCGATCATACCGAGCAAATGCTCAAGGCTATGGGTGCACGTATCAAGGTCAAAGGACGTGAGGTGACAGTCCATCAACTGACTAGACCTCTCAAGCCAATAGATTTTGTGATACCAGGTGACTTTTCAGCGGCAGCCTTTTTTATTGCTGCAGCCCTATTGGTTCCTGATTCAGATGTAATCCTTCGCGGTGTTGGGATTAATCCAACCAGAACCGCCTTTCTCAAAGCTGTTAAGGATATGGGTGGAAAAGTTACTGTCGCTAATAAAGCAAAACTCAGCGGTGAAGCCATTGCTGATATACGCATCCGAGCATCTCAGTTAAAATGTATTCAAATCTATCCGGAACAGATTCCTAATCTGATTGATGAATTGCCTCTCATTGCACTATTGGCTACACAAGCTGAAGGTGAAACTGTGGTGACGGGAGCTGAAGAATTGCGTGTGAAAGAATCAGATCGAATCGCTGCGATAGTGACCAATCTTAGTGCCTGGGGTGCCAAAATATTTGAGCAACCCGATGGATTTCATGTAGAAGGACCAACACCTCTCAAGGGGGGCAAGGTCAAAACTTTTCATGATCATCGAATTGCCATGACACTGGGTATCGCAGGATTGATTAGCAAATTACCAGCAACTCTGGATGACCCGGATTGTGTAGATATTTCTTATCCTGGTTTCTTTGATGAACTTCGGGGTTTAATAAGTTAAAAGTTTAGAATAAGCATTTTGAACACACGAATCAGGAGATAAATGTGAAATTAGCCGTTATTGGTGATCCTCTCAGACAAAGTGTCAGCGATTTTATGCATGGTTGGATATATGAACAACTTGCCCTGGAAGCTGAGTATAAAAAGATCAAGGTTGTACAGGGAGATCTGGAACGCTGGGTAAATCTCCCTTCTGCCAAGAAGTTGGCTGGATTTAATGTGACCATCCCCCACAAAGAGGATATAATTCCCTTTCTGGATAACGTGAATGATCGTACTGCACCTATTGGTGCTGTGAATTGTATCAGACGCCATGATGGGAAACTCACAGGATACAATACAGACTGGTATGGTTTTGTGAAATCCCTGGAAGCCGCAGATGTAGATCTGGCGGGAAAAAAAGTAGTCGTTCTGGGGAGTGGAGGTGCTGCAAGAGCCATCACCTTTGGCCTGGCCCGCATTGGAGCTGGGAAAACCACTGTGATTGCACGAGATCCCGAGAGGGCCAAAACTCTAATTAAGGATATGAGCAGTTCCGCTGAAGGCATGAAATTGGTTGGTTGCTCCTGGGATGAAAGGGCAGTTGCACCCATAGAAGATGCCTATTGCCTGGTCAACTGTACACCTATCGGAATGAAACCAAAACAGAATGAGAGTCCTCTGGATGGAGATCTTCTGGAATCAATTGATGTTGTAGTTGACACTATTTTTAATCCTTTGAATACACGCTTGCTCTCAGAGGCAATATTTTCAGACTGTCAAACCGTTTCCGGTTTAGATATGTATCTTTATCAGGCCATGGCCTCAGTAGATGTTTGGTTTGGACCCCAGGATTGGAACCGTATAAAGATGAATGAGATGCGAGAAGCCGTTCACAACAAAATTACAGGTTTTAAGCGGAAATTTGAGTGATCTTCTATTCCTCTCAACTCATTTTTAGACAAAACCATGGTCAGGAATTGCCTGTTGGTAGCTTGTCTATGAACCCTTCGACAAGCTCAGGGAGACAAGTTTTTGTCATCTCGAGCGGAGTCGAGGGATAAGGATTATTAGTATGCTAAATAGACTGAAATTTCTCACCGCAGGGGAATCACACGGCAAAGGCCTATCAGGAATTCTTGAAGGTTTTCCTGCCGGTGTGCCTCTTTCAGAAAATTTGATTGCCAGAGATCTGGCTCGTCGGCAAATGGGTCACGGTCGTGGTGGTCGCATGGCTATTGAGAAGGATCATGCTGAAATAACCAGTGGTCTGCGGCATGGATATACCCTTGGTTCTCCCATAGCATTGTGGATTCAGAATCGGGATTGGGAAAACTGGAAACAGGATAAAATGTCACACGAGGCACCCTTGAATCCTGTTCCAGAAGTGACCTTGCCTCGTCCAGGTCATGCTGATCTGGCTGGAGTTCAAAAATTTGGCTTTAGTGATATCCGTAATGTTCTGGAGCGGTCATCTGCACGTGAAACGGCCATGCGGGTAGCCCTGGGTGCAGTTTGCCGTACATTTTTAAGTGAAGTAGGTGTTGAGATATTCAGCCATGTCATACAGATTGGTCCTATCAAAGCCACGGCAAAACCAGATCAATTGCACAAAGATACGAATAAAGCAGCGGATGCTTCAGATGTGAGATGTTTGGATCAAGTAGCTGCTGAGGCCATGATCAAGCATATTGATGTAACTCGTAAAGCTGGGGATTCTGTGGGTGGTGTTTTTGAGGTTCTTGCATCGGGTTTACCACCTGGTCTAGGATCCTATACACATTGGGATCGCAAACTGGATGCACGCCTGGCCGCTGCCATGATGTCAATCAATGCCATGAAATCCGTGAGTATTGGAGATGGTCTGGATGTTGGTGAGGCTACTGGATCTCAGGTCCATGATGAAATTGTCAAAAAGAATGACACGATTCGCAGAGCCACAAATCATGCCGGGGGTATAGAAGGCGGGATGTCAAATGGTGAGCTGATTCAGGTTCAAGTCACCATGAAACCCATCCCAACACTGGCAAGACCCTTGAGATCGGTGGATATCAAAACCCATCAACCAGGAATAGCGCACAAGGAAAGAACTGATGCCTGTGCCGTACCAGCTGCTTCCGTAATTGGAGAGGCTATGATGGCTCTGGTTTTGACTGATGCTATTCTTGAAAAGTTTGGTGGGGATTCTCTTGTGCAGGTCAAAGCGCACATGGCTGCTACAGGCGTGTAGAGTAGCCGAAGGGATTTAATGATGAGCATTAGTAAAGTATACTTGATTGGCTTGATGGGAGCTGGAAAAAGTACTGTTGGCCAACTTTTGGCTGATGCCCTCAGCTGGCAATTATTGGATATTGATAACGAGATTGAAAAAATTTCGGGAAATGACATCCCTACCATTTTTGAAGCCCACGGTGAGGATGGATTTCGTGACTACGAAGCTCAGGTTCTCATGGAAACAGCTTCACTAAGTGAAGCCATCATACCTTGTGGGGGCGGTATTGTCACCCGACCTGAAAACGTGGAATATCTTAAGGATCATCTCACTATCTGGCTGGATGTCTCTCCTGAAGAAGCTGCAGCTCGACTGGAGCATTCTGATCATCGTCCCCTGTTAACCGAATGCAAGGATACGATAAAAAAATTACAGGAAATTTTGGACAATCGCCAGGTTGGGTATGGCGAAGCCGCCTCACTCCGCATAAATACAGGTGAAAGGGCTCCAGATATGATCGCCCATGAAATACTTGAAAAATTAGAAAGATATCATGCCTGATTCATCAGCTCTTACTGTCACCTACAAAACTGGCACCTACGAGATTCGCGTGGGTCGGAATCTGTTGGATTCGGTCTCAGAGTTACTCACAAGTGTTGGTGCCTCTGGACCAGTAGGTATTATTAGCAATGCTGCAGTCAATGATCTCTATGGTGGACCCATACGGGAAGCGCTTAACCAGGCCGGCTTGGTAACTCGAACCATCCTGATCCCTGAAGGAGAAGAATACAAAACCCTGGCTTCGGCTGAGCAAGTGATGTCCGCTTTGATCGCCCAGGGCATGGAACGCTCTGGGACCATTCTTACTCTGGGAGGTGGTGTAGTTACTGATCTGGGTGGTTTTGTGGCAAGCATTCTCTATCGCGGGGTCAAACTGGTCCATATTCCAACTACTCTGTTATCTATGGTGGATGCCGCTGTGGGTGGTAAGACCGGTGTTAATCATTCCAGTGGTAAAAATCTGATTGGGAGCTTTTATCAACCTGACTTAGTCATCATGGATATAAAAACCCTGGAAACCCTGCAGGTACGTGATCGCATCTCGGGATATGCAGAAATGTTTAAGATGGGTGTCATTCGCGATACCAGCTATCTGGAGTTTCTCGTTGATCATATGGAAGCGTGTCTGGCGGTTGACTCTGGCGATATCCTCATTCAAGCAATTACTCGAAGCTGTGAGCTAAAAGCTGAAGTGGTAGAAGCAGATGAGAGGGAAGCGGATTTGCGTAGGATTTTAAATTTTGGGCATACGCTCGGTCATGCTATTGAATCGACGCTTGGATATGGTGTTGTCCGACATGGTGAGGCCGTCATTCTTGGCATGTTTGGTGCAGGGTGGCTCTCGAATCAGGTCGGTGATTTATCGATGAAAGATTGGGATAAACTGTCAGCCATGCTGAAAAGCATTCCCCTTGAGCTTCCACTGGAGTCTTTAAACCCAGAAGCCATTGAAATGGCAACCCGCCTGGATAAAAAGGTAGCGAATTCACAGTTAAACTTTGTTTTGCTACATAGTCTTGGAGATGCCTATATGCAGACCGGGGTTCCAACGTTGATGATAAAATTGGCTGTAGATGCCATTAGAACTGCCTGGGAGGGTGGCGAATGACTCTAGATTTTAATGCTTTTATGCATGCCTTTGTGACCCTGTTGGTCATTATGGATCCGTTTGGTGGATTGCCAGTGTTTATGACATTAACCAAAGATTATCCTGAAGAACGTGCAAAGCACAGTGCCCACCGAGCAATCCGTGTATCTCTCATTTTGCTCACTCTTTTCGTATTTGTGGGGGAAGGTATTCTTGAATTTTTTAGCATAACAATGTTTTCATTCCAGGTAGGTGGTGGGCTTATCCTGCTTTCTTTGGGACTACTATATGTTTTGGGTGTAACTCTGGGTGATGATAAAGATTATTCCAAGGATATCGTCATTCCCATGGCCACTCCTCTCATTGCTGGCCCCGGTGCCATTACAGCAATAATTATTCTGGTTTCGAAATATGGATTTTGGGTGCCTCTAGCGGCCATGTTGCTAAATCTTTTCATCTTTTGGCTGGCCATGTATTATGCGAGATACATCAAAAAATTTCTGGGGGAACAGGGTCTGGAAATCATGAGTCGTGTTATGGGGCTTTTACTGGTTGCGCTAGCTATAGAGATGATCAGAACAGCCTGGGTTGAGCTCCTCTGATAGCCATTTGCGTAAGCATTAAGAAAAGGTATATTCGGTTCGACTTTTAAGGTCGATTGGCTCAGCTGGTTAGAGCGCTCGGTTCACATCCGGGAGGTCGTAGGTTCGAGTCCTACATCGACCACCAAAAAAAAGAGCCCCTTATTAAGGGGCTCTTTTGATAAACACTTATGCTGAGATTATTTCATCAAGGAGAATCGTTTAATCGATTGCACACCATTCGCATTCAGGACATAAATATATGTACCTGAGCTGAGCTCTGCCGCATCGAATTCAACTTGATATGAACCTGCAGATTGATAGTCATTTACGAGAGTTGCTACTCTGGCACCAAGCATATTGTAAACAACCAGGTTGACACTAGAAGCTTCGGGAATTCCATATTCAATCACCGTTGATGGATTAAAGGGATTGGGATAATTCTGTTCAAGTATAAATGCTGAGGGAATTGATCCTTCATTGGAATCAGTGAGTTTTCTTCCGAGACTATTGCCATTAATCCCGTCACATCCAGCAATTGGTATACCGGATTCAGTAAATCCAGTCAGACAGAGAGCTTCAGTATTGTTTGATACACCAGTAGCCTGGGTTCTGAAATGCAGCATCAGGTCATCATCTCCATCATCATCAACATCCTCAATGTGACCACTATGGGCTGTGCTTGCACCATCTGGTCCAAAACTCAAAGAGCTTACATCTAATGTTGTGGCATCAAAGTCAGCGTCACTTAGTATGGCAACGGGGATAACTCCTCTACTACGAGTGTTGACACGGTTGTTGTCATCACCGGGCTTAATATCAACGGTTACTGGGAATGGTTCTACTGTAACGGTTTGGGTTGCTGAGCTACTATTACCGGCTTCATCAACTGCAGTGTAGGTTACTTCAGTATCACCTAGTGGGAATAAACTTGGAGCATTGTTGGAAATACCTGGATTGGGGTCGCAGACATCAACAGCTGTAGCATCTCCAATGGCTCCAGAAAATCCACCTGCTGTATTGGCATAAACCATGAGATCAGCTGGTGCTTCCAGCTCAGGAGCTTCTGTATCCAGAACGACAGTTACCAGAACATCATCTGAAGAAACACCACCGTTGCCATCATCTACAGTTAATGAGATTGAATGAGAACCTGCACCAAGTGCGATCGAAGGGTTGACACCTGAAGCGGTTCCAAATGAACCTGCCCATGAATATGTTAGGACATCTCCATCAGGATCAGATGAGCCTGAACCATCAAGAATCACTGACTGGCTAACGATGACACAATCAAAGGATTGGTCTGAACCTGCATCAGCAACTGGTGGCTGATTGTCTTCAGAGCAAACAGTCATGTAATGTGAGTAATAGTAGTTATACGCACCGTAAGAACTCTGGGCTACAACATAACCGATTGTAGTGCCAGCTGGTGCTGTATATGAAACAGTGTGCCACCAATATTGATTATAGGAACTGGCCTGACCGAGATAATTACCATTCGTATCATAAGCAATTAAGGTTCCACCATAATAGAAACCCATAGAGACGCTGGTTGCAGGGTCGGAAAAGGTAAATGTTGTGGGTTGCCAGTTATAACCGTAATATGTATAATAGTGCGCGTAATAACTGTATAAGTATGGGCTAATAGAGATATTACCAACCTGTGTTTGATACCCATTCCAATATCCAAAGCCATTATAATCACACACGGTGGAAAGGATTGAGTTTCCATCACCTAGATTATCTTCAATCAAAGTTTTCGATTGCGGACCAGAGAGAGCATGCTCTTCTGGAGCTACGGCACTTTCAATGGCTGTAAGTTTTGAATACTCACCAATTGTACTATAGATTAGTAATTCGTTCGAAGCAGGTGAATCAGCCTGGAATTCTGCTGGCAGGACATCTGCGCCCACAGCTAATCCAAAACTAAATAATGTAAATAGAGCGATGGAGAGAAAACCTTTAACAATTTTCATCCTAATAAATCCTTTCAAGTGTGAATGGCTGAAAGTAAAACCAAGGAAATCTGTTGAATATGGATCGGCTCTACGAGACAGCGCCCAGATTATTATCATAACACTGCGTTATGACATATGTTGCTACAATGCTACAAAGCTAGGGGAGGGATGGGGATTAACTATAAATATGACCAATATTGTCGCAAATAGAACCTGTTTTGTCGCATTTGTATACCTGTTGATGGCAAATATTAGATTGTTTCGCCAGGAAACAGTTCAATTCAATAGCTCTTCTGTCCCTCAATGTTTACAAAATGTAGATGGAACGACCTCTACATTGTACTTTACCACGAAAATCCCTGTTAGCTTGGTTGCATGAATAATCGATTAATTTGATCCTTAAGAAGAGTCTACAGGTTAGACTGGTATCGATGAATACCATTCTTGTACTGGCAACTATTCAAGCATTTTTCCTGGCTATGCTTCTTTTTGGCAAAAAGAAGAAACATCAATCCGACAAAATTCTTGGGCTTTGGCTCGTTCTAATAAGGCTCCATTTGTAAATCAATCTGGTAGATGGACAAGAATATCAATTTATGTTGATGCTTAAGAATTTGAACGCTGGCTTTCCCTATTTGCAGGGTCCATTTTTATTTTAGCTATACTCTGTGGCTGTCTTTCGACGAGTTCCAGGCTTCGCTATTTGAGCTTCGACCTGCAGGCAGAATGACGCAGCAGCGACTGACAGCTGAGGTCAGGTTAAAGTTTAAAGCTGTTTCCCTTCAAGAGCTGAAATGCGGCTCTCCACGTAGTCTTGAAAATCTTGTGAGAATCCCCTCATTACATCATCAGCACTTCGCTTAAACCAGCCATTCATGATCCCATTGTCTAGACCCATGGCCAATGAACTCCATTGAGAAGCATTGATTGTACCCTCTTGATACATTTCGAACGCGTGAGCATAATTTCTCATCGCCATAAGTACCACGGTTATCAAAGCCATGCGCTCATTCTCATCTGGCTCGAATTCAGGATCACGCATCTGAATGAGTAGGGCACGGAATTCCTTGTCTGATATGATGGTCTTGCTGATTTCTGAAATATGATCCAGCAACTGTTGATAGGCATGCATGCTGGTTGCCTTTCCACTTCGGCGCATTTCCCTGGCTAGGTAAAGTAGTGTAATGATCACTCCAAGGGCACCTACCGATTCAGCAATAGCACTAACTGCATCCCAGTTCATATGATTTCCTCCTGTCCCCACTGAATTCCTACAATATGCTTGAGCACCAAAAAAAAGAAAGCCCCAACTTGGGGGCTTTCTACACTTGAATAGCTGTTGATTGTACTATTATAGGGACTTTGTCAAAACCTCGTTCAAGCGCTTCACAAAGTCAGCAGGATTTTCCAGCTTCATACCCTCTAACAAGAGAGCCTGCTCATAAAGGAGCTCGGTAGCGTTGTCAAAATCCTTTGACTTGCGCATATCCTTCATCTTTTTCAAGATGGGATGATCCAGGTTGATCTCAAGGATGGGCTTGGCATCTGGCATACCTGCCTGACCCATGGCGCGCATCATTTCCTGCATCTGGAATGTGGGGTCATCTGCATCAGCCACGAGGACTGATGGGGAGTCGGTGAGACGGGAAGAGACCTTCACATCTTTGACCTTATCACCCAGAACCTTTTTAACCTTTTTGATAAAGGGCTTTACTTCCTTCTCAAGAGTCTCTTCATCTGGCTCATCACCATCTTTCTTCAGTTCATCACCAGCATTGCTACGATTGACTGATTTGAAGTCGTGATCACCAAATTTAGCAGCTCCTGGAATGATGATTTCATCAATCTCATCATCAGCAATCAAGACCTCGATATCCTTCTTGGTATACATTTCAATGAGGGGTGAACGGCGTAAGGTTGCCTCGTTATCTCCAGTAATATAGTAGATGCCCTTCTGATCTTCCGGCATACGACTCACATAATCTTCAAGCGTGGTGTAACCTTCAGCTTTAGTGGATTTGAAACGGACCAATTTTTCCAGGAGTTCGCGATTGTCACGATCCTGATAGTAACCTTCCTTCAGAGGGCGACCAAATTCTTCATAAAATTTGATATACTCCTTATCCTTCTTTGCAAGGGTCTGGAAAGACTTCAGGAGTTTTTTGACTGAGGCTTTACGGATGTTGTCCAACACGCGATTTTGCTGGAGAATCTCACGACTTACATTCAGAGGCAGATCCTCAGAATCAATAATTCCCTTTACGAAGCGCAGATATGTTGGTAAAAGTTCTTTTTCATCATCAGTGATGAAAACGCGTTTGACATAAAGTTTCACACCTGGTTTGTAATCAGCATAAAAAAGGTCCTGAGGTGCCTTTTCAGGGACGAAGAATAGCGTCGTATAATCCATGGCTCCCTCAGCCTGAGTATGAACATGCAGGGCTGGATCCTGAAAGTCATTGCTAAAGGTTTTGTAGAATTCGTTATAGTCTTTTTTCTTTAGTTCTGCTTTTGGTTTTTTCCAGAAAGCTGTCGCATCATTGACCTGTTCGGTCTTTTGCTCTTTAATTTCCTTTTTATCATCACCCTCACCATCGAAGGTGGTCTCTTCATAATGAAGATATACTGGGAAGGCAATATGGTTAGAGTACTTCTTCAGAATTTCAGTAATAGACCAGCGATTGGCATATTCTTTTCCTTCATCATTTAGATGCAGGGTGATTTCAGTACCAGGTTCTTTTTTCTCAGTCTTATCCAGCTCAAAACCAGTCTTGCCATCACTAACCCAGCGATGTGCCTCTTTCTCACCAGCCTTACGAGTAATTACTTCTACCTGATCGGCCACCATAAAACAGGAATAAAAACCAACCCCGAACTGTCCAATTAAGTTGGAGTCCTTTTTTGCATCTCCGGTGAGTTTCCCCAGGAAATTCTTGGTACCTGAGCGCGCAATAGTTCCTAGATGCTCGATGAGATCCTCCTCACTCATACCAATACCTGAATCTGAAATAGTAATGGAGCGACCATCCGAAGAGTCATTGAAGACAATATCAATTTTTGGATCAAAGGAGATCTTCTTGAATTTGTCTTCAGTAAGGGTCAAATATTTTAGTTTATCCAGAGCATCTGATGCATTGGACACCAGCTCACGGAGGAAAATTTCCTTGTGCGAATACAGCGAATGAATGATGAGGTGTAAAAGTTCATTTACCTCAGTTTGAAATACATGTTTTGTCATTTTTTATCTCTCTCCCAAATATCAAATTTTCGTTGGGTTTAATGTGTCAATTCAACTCAGGTTCCCGACCTGAAACATCCTTTTACAGACATTCATCAGATGATGAATAACAGGGACTGGTTACAAGTTTTAAAAATCTCTCCATTTAAAAAGCGGCGCAAATATAAGAGAGGTGGGAGGTGCTTCAAGAGACAAAAAAGCCCCGCCATAGGCAGGGCCACTCACGTGCAGGTGAGGTATAAGTCTAGATATTGAATGGTTGAGCAGTCAATTCCTCTGAGATGGACCATAGTTTTTTGGCAATATCATCATCCTGGGACAGTTTATTGGGGACCACTTGTTTAGGCCAACCCCGTTGCTGGGCAATTCCCGATGGACCATAGAAATCGCCACTGGAGGCTTCTGGATCAATGGCCGCCATGAGGGTAGGCGTAGCACCCATAAATCCCGATTGCGCCACGATAACATTTAAAAATTTCAGGAAGATTCCTTTTTGAAGGCCTGTGGCTGCGTAGCCTGGATGTGCAGCTGTTGTTGTTACAGTTAGACCAGCCGCTTTCATGCGCTTACCTAATTCATTGGTGAAATACAAGTTCGCGATCTTACTATCACCATAGGCCTTCCAGGCGACATATTTCCTTGATTCCCACTGGAGATCATCAAAATCAATACTACCCATATTGTGAGCGGTGCTGCTCACATTCACAATACGACTGTCCCTAGTATTTTTTAGCAGAGGAAACAGTTGGGCTGTCAGGGCAAAGTGACCGAGGTGGTTGGTACCCATTTGCGATTCAAACCCATCTTCAGTTTTTCCATAGGGTGGAATCATGATGCCAGCATTATTGATCAATAGATCCAACTGAGTATGGGTGTTTGCAAATTCTTCGGAAAAAGCCTTTACAGATTTCAAGCTGGACAGATCCAGTAGTGAGACGGTGACCTTAGCCTGAGCATGTCCTTTGATGATCTCAGCTTTCGCCTGATCACCCTTTTCCTGATTACGGACTGCCAAAACAACGTCGGCACCTTTTGCTGCCAGAACTTTTGCTGCCTCAAAACCAATACCACTGTTGGAACCAGTAACAATTGTTATTCGACCTGTTTGATCGGGTATGTTTTCGGTTGTCCAGTTAGAGTTTTTCATAAGTTTGTTTCTTTTCTTTGTTGTTTGCAGCGAGCTGCACGATATCATTAACTTCAATTATTTGTGATTTATAGCCTGAACGAGTTGCCTCTATCATTGCTATCCCAATTTCCTTGAGCGAACTCACAATCCCCGGAAATATTTTGCGCAGGAGTGGAATAATTGGATTTACCAACTTGTACATGAGGTACGCATTTTCAAGACCTTGAGTAGGTTGAATCATTCCAGCTCGAAACATAAAGGATTGCTTGTTGGGTAATTTCAACAAGTCATTCTCTGTCTTGCCCTTGATGCGAGTCCACATCAGTCGGCCCTCTTCGGTTGAGTCAGTTCCTGCACCAGACACGTAACAGATAGTAATTTCAGGATTTAGTGTTGCCAATGGCGTAGCAAGTGCCATTGTCAGATCATAGGTCACATATGTGTATTTCTCTTCAGAAACCAAAAAGGAGGTGGTGCCCATACACAGATAGGCTGCGTTGTAACCTTTGAGTGAGGATTCAATGGAACTGAAATCAGAAAAATCAGTATGAATGATTTCACTTAATTTGGGATGTTCGATACCACATGATTTTCGGTTGATGACCAGTACTGATTCAACGTCTGGATGATTCAGACTCTCATGGAGTACACCCTCTCCAACCATTCCAGTGGAACCAGTAATTATTGCTTTTATTGACATGATTTCCCAGGCTCCTTTATGGTGTTTCTAATTGTGGTGTGGACACAGCAAGTGGTTCTGGAGTGGTTTCGGGGAGATAGGGAGCCCACCATTTTTCAGTTTGCATTCTGCCAGGATACTCAACGACCTGTCCAAATATAGGTGTTAAGAGTCTTACTCCTTGAGCTTCAGCAGCCTGAGTAACCCGCTTCATGGGATCAAACCAATCATGGAGTGCCAGGTTAAAGGTACCCCAGTGAATGGGCCACACGAAATGGGCCTTCAAATCAAGAGATGCTTGAACCGTTTCCTCTGGAAACATATGCACATCAGCCCATTCCAAGTTGTAGGCTCCACATTCCATGAAGGCGATGTCAAATGGCCCATATTTTTCACCAATAGTTTTAAAACCATCAAAATATCCTGAATCACCGCTGAAGTAAACATTGTGATCAAGAGTGGCAATCACATAAGAAGTCCATAAGGTCTTATCACGATCCAGGAGTCCACGACCAGAAAAATGCTGACTGGGTGTTGATGTGATGGTCAATTTATCATCGAAATCATAGGAATCCCACCAATCCAGCTCGGTAATCTTCTCACGCGGCACGCCCCATTTCTCAAGCTGGGCTCCAACACCCAGAGGGACAACAAAGCGAGAAACTTCAGGATGAATGGTTTTGATGGAGTACTTGTTGAGATGATCATAATGATTGTGTGAAATGACAACCACATCGATATCTCTCAGGAGTGTTGGATCAATGGGGATTTCCTTGTTGAAGCGAGTGGGTCCCACTGGGCTGATTTTTGCTTCATAAACTGGATCTGTGAGAATCCGGTACCCATCCATGTGGATCAGGAGGGATGAATGTCCTGCATTGGTGACTTTTAGATAAGAACTATCAACAGACTCCAGGAGATTCAGATCTATTTGCTCCTGAGGTAGGACTGTTTCTGGAGAACGTTGTTCTTTCCCAAAGAGATACTTTTTTATCATACCAAAGGAAGGGTTCATATTCAATGTTTTAGGGTTGGTAAATTTCCCCTCTTTGTATTGAGGGGAGGCTTCGATTTTATTCAAAGGATCATCTCCTTGTTCATATTCAGCCGCGGATAAGACGGTGTTGATGGTAAAAATTGAGCCAGTAAGGATCAACATCAAGGCGATGATGATCTTTCCAGGTCTCTTTAGTGATATATTTAAACGAATGTTCATTCAGTTATCCTTGTAAATTTTTTTATCCGCCTTCGTCTCAACTTCGTCGCGATATGATTCTAGTGTTGTGGCGGATAACCGCGTCGAAGCTTGGTAAGCGAAGCTGGGTTGTAGTTGTTGGTTTGTAGGGAATCATAGTTTGATAGCGTCCCAGGCCATGGACATGACAGCCCTGACATTGTCTGGTGTGGCTTTAAAATCCGGGTTCAAACGTGGGTTCGCTAAACCGAAGATCGGGTAGTATAGGTGAGAAAAGATGAGCTCAAAGGGGACATCCTTGATGATTTTATTGTTTACGCCCTTTCGCAGTACATCAAACAAAGGTAGGAAAGCAGCTTCTATTTTTGCTTTATCCACCAGGTCGTTGTAAGGTGAATTGGCAAATTGCTCAGTAAAATAGAAGAGCTCTGAATTGTCAGAGATGTAATTGAAAAGGTTGACTCCTGTGTTCATCAAGGCATCCTGAACTGGTAGTGACGCATCAAAATCATCCATCAAAGCATCGCCGAGACAGGTCTTGATGGTTACATAAGTTGAAACCAGCAAATCATCCTTATTCTTGTAGTAGATGTAAATAGTTGCCGGTGAAACGCCAGCTCGTTTAGCGATTTTAGACACTGAACTGGAGGCAAAGCCAATTTCATTCACCAGGGCAATGGTAGCGCTGATTATTGCTTGTTGCTTATTTTCATCTTTTACTCTCACATTCTATAATAAACGATCATTCATTTATTCCAAATCATTTTTATGTTCTTTCTGTAAAATGTAACTATGCTGACATACTAAATCCTTGCGATGAGTATATTGTGATCGATTAAGTCATGATTATAGATCAACTCAAAGGATGAAATGATGAATGAACGTGTAGAAATGATAGATGGATTAACTGATACTGAAAGATCTGGTGAAAAAGCATTCAGTGGGGGCGGTGATTATGGTCCTGTTGTTCTGTACCAGGGTCAATCCTTTACTCTGGTTGGTTTTGGTCTCTTTGTAGGTATCGGTACCTTATTGGCTGTTCTTCATGCCATCTTTTATCTCGGAGCATATCAAATTATGCCCCAGGACAACCAGATAGCTCAACTCGCAATAACCGTAGCTATTGTCGCACCCATATCCGGTTATATCATGACCAGACTTTTGGATATAAGGACCTGGCTCTCCGGTGAAAAATCATTTATTGAATATATCCGCACCGTAAGTTTTGGATTGTGGGGCAGTCTCACCGGGGGATTAATTGTCATTACAGCTTTTGCCTCCATTAACAACATCGCCCTACTGGCTCTCCTTGATGCCTTCGCGCTAGGTGTCCCCTTGGCTCAGGCTTTTGGACGTCTGGGATGCCTGAATTATGGTTGCTGCCATGGCAAAGAGTGTACTTCCCATCATCAACCAGGAATTCGCTATTTTGATTCAAAAACGAAGGTTTTACGTTTTAACCCAGAGTTGAGAGGCAAGCGATTACACCCGACCCAACTGTATTCAGTTCTAGCCAACACGGTTATTTATCTAACCATATTAACACTAAGCATATTTTGGGATGAACGCCCCGTTGGTATGCTGATAGCCATGTATATGGGAATGTATGGGATCAAGCGTTTTAATGTAGAATTTTTGCGTGGTGAATTTCCCAGAGTGTATTTTTCTGGATTGACCATTTGGCAGTGGTTTAGCGTATCATTTATCGTCCTGGGATTGGGCATCATGACCTATGTACTCTCAGGCGGAATGATTATAGGAAAGTATAGCGTTTCTGAAGGTATCCAGAGTCTACGAGCCACCCTGGGTGTACTTATTCTGGCTCCTGTAATAATGGGATTGGCTTATGGAACCCATGGCAGAAAAATTGGGAGCTGGTAAGCATATGATCCCGGTACTAATTGTTGGGGCAGGCCCCTATGGTTTGTCTCTTGCCAATTATATGTCAGCTATGGGGCAGGAATTCAAAATAATTGGTAAGCCCATGGAGCTCTGGAGAGAACATACTTTTAGTGAAGCCTCTTTAAGATCAGAAATGGCGACTTCAGAAATTGCTCATCCCCAGAGTGCTTACTCTATTCAGACTTTTCGCACGCAGAATGGTCTTGATAGAGGCAAACCAAGTGAAAGAATTGATGTGAAGGAATATCGCCAATACATCGATTGGGTCCTCGGTGAAATTCCTTATGAGATTCAGCCGGAATATCTGACAAATCTTTCTCAAATGGACGACTATTTTAAAGCAAAGCTGGAATCTGGTGAAACGCTGAAAGCCAAGCAGGTTGTTATTGCTACTGGTGTGGCGCATCACCTGAAGGTTCCTGCTGAATTCTCAAGTGCCAAAGACGTCATTCATAGTTATTACACCCAAGAAATCGAAGCCCTCCAGGGCAAAAAGGTATTGGTTGTTGGCGCTGGTCAATCTGCAGCGGAAGCTATGGAGATCTGTCAAAAAAATGAAAATGAAGTACACTGGTATGCTCGTAAAGCGCCCCGGTTTTACTCGGAGCCTCTGGATCTCCCAAAGTGGATATTCAATCTGGTGGTGAAAAGTGCCGGACTGTTTCGAACTCTACCCCACAGTCTTATCCAGTACATGTTTTCAATCTTTTCTGCAACAACAATGACGCCTGATAATGAAGCAAAATTGACGGGGATTGATAGCTTCTCAACCCTGCCTGACTTGAGCACTTATGATCATGTCATTTCAGCTACAGGCTACAATTACACACTGAATCACATGAACTTTCTAGCAGATGATTTGCGTGATAGCCTGGAGATGAAAGCGGCCATGCCTCGCATCGATAAAAACTTCATGAGCTCTATGCGGGATTTGTACTTTATCGGACCCTCTACTGAAATGTTCTTTGGACCCCCCATGAAGTTTATGATCGGTTCTCAATATGTTGCACCAAGACTGTCCAAACTATTGGCAAGATGACAAAACTAAAGACTCAGATCGAGTTTGACACCAATCTTGCCCGTTGGCTCAATGTTCAAGAGGTAGCCCTTGTTCGTGAAGATTTACTCCCAGATGGTGGGGGCAAGAAAAGACGAGCGCTTGAGCATTTTGCTCAGGAACTTGAAGGTGTGAAGCATATTCACTTGCTTTCTTATGCCGGTTCGCATACTGCCTTTACTCTGGCGAAACTTTTACCAGAGGTAATGATCTATCTTTATGGAACCCACTATGGAGGGGGTAGTTATGAGAAAGCCATGGTTTCCCAACTTAATACCTCCAAGAATATTATCCAGAAAGTTGGTACCTTTTGGGCAATGAGTCTGGAATTTAACAGGCAAAAAAGGAGGTCTGGGTCCGGTCATCATTTCATGCGAATTGGCGGGAGTTTAGGAACAGATATGTCTACCCAGTCTGCGGTTAAAGAAACCATTGGGATGCTTGGTGAAGAATTTCATCATGTGGTTGCTGTAGCATCGGGTGATCTAATTACAACTATCTCTAAACAGACACCAGAAGTGACGGGTGTGCTCACCCAACCACTTGCAATTCGAATCCTGAAATATTTTCGGCTAAATAAAGCATCAGGGATTTGGAAACCCCTTCTTAGGAATCGCATTCACACAATAAGAGAAGTAAATGAGATGACGGGCCAAACCTGGGATCCAGTTTTCATGGGCACTTTATTCAGTTACCTGAAAACGAAGAAAAATCTACCTCCCAAACTGTGTATTTGGATTACCTGTCCCACAGGAATTGACTGGTAAAGATCAAAAAAAAGACCACCCCTCAAGGGATGGTCTTTTTATAACGCTTCGTTCTTGAATATTGCTATTCAGTCGCCTCTGTTTCTTCGGCGGCTTCCTCAGTTTCCATAGTTTCATCAACTTCCTCTGTAGGAGGTGGATTTCTCAATAATTCAATTTCAACATTGATCATAGCGATCATCTTTTTAATGTCAGCATCAGAGACCTGGCCGTCCACACTAAAAATTACTTTTCCAGTTGGATCAAAAACGACCATGTTATTTGAGTCATCTGCCAGACCCCATTTTTCACCAACCATGTTGTCATTGTCACGCACGTAGACGGTGCTGGGGTAGTCTTCCTGTTTTCCAGCAAGAATCAGGTTAATTGCAAAATTTGGTTTCCAGGTGGCAGCCATATTAATCAGAGCAACTGAACCATAAACATCTTTAGGATAGTCCTCAGCTTTTAAAGCTTCTGTAGCGGCATTATTGGTTTCGCTTTCATCGGGATCTGCATGGACAACCACCCAAACTTTCCCAACTAATTCACTACTGCTCCAGGCTGTATCGTCAACTCGACCACCATCATCACCGGAGATTTCTAAGAGGGGAGCATTCTGACCAACCGGGAGACCTGCAAACAAGCCAACGCTTAACAAAACAAACAAAATACTAAATGATACCTTTTTCATGCTGCTTTCCTTTTCTTTATAATTGATCTGAGAATTATACCTCTCAAATACCTACTTTTATAAAACCATCCTGCAATTTTATTCCATCAATTGAAAAAAAACGATGGAGTAAAATAAAAAGACCTTTATACGATTATTAAAGCGTGCTCATATTTTAGGGATGATTGAAAGCTGTGCAAGTATTATCCAATCTACAAAGGACTTAGGGAAGAACTTCTACGCCCTTCCAGAAAGCGATATGGTCTTTGATTGGTTGAGCGGCATCTGATGGGTCGGGGTAGTACCATGCGGCATCACGATTGTCCATTCCCTCTACTTCAAGGTGGTAATAGCTTGCAGTACCTTTCCAGTGACAGATGGTATGGGTCTGACTATCTCTCAAATATGCCGGGTTTACAGAATTGACGGGAAAATAATGATTCCCCTCGATGACAACGGTTTTGTCACTTTCAGCAATAACGTTGTCATTCCAAATGGCTTTCATTTGTAGCTCCTTTATAGGGCGCGCAACTCTGGCGCGTTATTTTGGGGTTTAAAACAATTTAGGCTGAACCAGCCTTCATCATCCAACCATTGCTGCTCCAGAAAAAAGCCAGAGGCTTCAGCTAAAGCAATTATTTCATTGTGTGAATACTTATAAGAATATTCAGTCAAAATCTTCTCATCTTTTTTGAATGAGATACTGACTCCAATATTTTCTATTTCAACTTCCTGATCGATATCGCTAACCAAATACATCTCAATGCGTCCCTCTTCTACATTGTAAATGGCTTGGTGATGGAAATTCTCGCGCTCAAAAGCACCCCCCAATTCGTTGTTGAGGCGATCCAGCAGATTCAGATTAAAATCTGCAGTGACTCCTTTAGCATCATCATAGGCAGGCTCCAGAATCTCTGGTCCCTTGCGGAGATCTATACCCAATAATAAACTATCCTGATCCCCAATTTTCCTGCGGACTTCTCTCAAAAATTGAGCTGCTTCAACCCGTGTCAGATTCCCAATGCTGGATCCTAACCACATAATGCAATTTGAGGTTGTGCTGTTCTTTAAGATGTACTCCATACCAAATTCGTAGCGTCCAGCTACGGCTTCCAATTGAAGTTGTGGATATCGCTGGTTAAGATCATTTACCGTATCAGTCAGAATTTCAGCTGATACATCAATAGGTGAGTATTGTGTTGTTCCAAAGCGTTCCAAGGCAGCTTCTAATAATATCCTTGTTTTGGTTGAGCTGCCACTTCCCAATTCAACGAGGTGTGTATTGTGGGGCAGTTTTGAGATGATTTCGGCTGCAGATCGCTGGAGGATTTCAGTCTCTTTGCGCGTGAGATAATATTCTTCCAGTTCACAAATATCTTCAAATATCTGGGATCCACGTTCGTCATAGAAATAGACTGACGATAAACGTTTTGGTGTATTGTTTAATCCCTTAAGTACGTCCTTGGCGAAAGCCATAGTTGGATTTTCAATTTGATCCTGAGCCATAATAATCTGGGGTGTGCGGAGTGTTTCAGTCATGAGTTAGATTCCTGTTTTATTTGGAGTCCAGGTGAGAGCAAAGTACGTTCAACAAAATCAAAGCTCCATTGAACGAGAAGGGCCAGAACAGCAGCCGGGATAGCACCTTCGAGAATGAGGCTGGTGTCATCCAGTCTGATGCCTGTGAGAATGGGTTGGCCATATCCTCCAGCGCCAATCAGGGCACCTAAGGTTGCCGTTCCAACATTAATAACAGCAGATGTTTTTATGCCTGCCAGAATCGAACGAGCAGCCAGGGGGAGTTCAATTAATCTAAGTCGAGCTGAAGCAGGGAGACCCAGTGCATGGGCCGATTCCTGCACATCAATGGGCAGCCCGGTCAAGCCACTCAAAGTATTTCGTACAATGGGAAGCAAGCTGTATAGAAATAATGCTACCAGCGCAGGTGGTCCACCGATGCCCAGCAGGGGAATCATAAATACTAGAAGTGCCAGTGAAGGTATGGTCTGGATAATACCGACACTACTGAGAATAACCTGTCCCAGTGTAGAATTTCTGGCGCCCCAAATACCCAGAGGTATAGCCACCAGAATGGCAGCTCCCAGAGACAGACAGACCAAAAATAAATGTTCCGATGTGGTGGATATCAATCTATCCAGTCTTGTTGAGACTTCTATCTTAGAGAGCGTGTTAAATTTGACCTTCAAGAAACTCTGAGCCACTTCAGCCTCACTACGACCATCTAGCTTAACATCAGAATTCATCTTGATCATCTCAGTTTCAGAAATGATACCACCAAGTTGTGTTAGGTAGGACTGAATTTTCGGGTCACGATCTATTAGATCAGTTCGATATAGTATTACAGCTCGGTAATCAGGAAAATAACTCGCATCATCTTCTAGAACATTCAATTGATAATAGGCAATTTCTGCATCCGTGGAATAAAGGTCAATCAGATCAATGGACCCGGCCTCTAACCCCTTGTATGCTAGATCATGATCTAAGCCGCGTACTGTGGTTTGGGGCAATTGATAATGATCCCTGAGGCTGGGCCAGCCATCCTCGCGATCCATAAATTCATTGGTAAATCCAAACCGGAGCCCTGGATGCTGGCGTAAATCGCTGATATTCTCCAGCGAAAATTTCCTGGCTGTTGATGGAGTGACTCCAAGGGCATAGGTATTGTTAAATCCCAGGGGATCTGTCATACTCACCCCTTGCCGGGCAAGCGCCGCCTTGATATCTGCATCTGATGAAATCCCCTCACCTTGAAGAATCTCATATATAATCGTACCGGTATAATCGGGGTAAATGTCCAATTCTCCCTGAAGCAGAGCCTTCCAGAGCAGGCGAGTGCCGCCCAACTGATCCTTATGAGCGGCTGTTAAACCTTTGTTTTGAAGGTGTTGGGTAATGACCTCGCTTAATATCACAGACTCAGTAAATTTCTTAGATCCAATCCGGATCTCTGAATCTGAATCTGCCTGCGCTGAAGCGATGGCCAGGAATGATAGGGTCAGCCTTAGATAAAGTTTCAGAGTCTTCATTTGATCTGATCCTCTAGCCGCTGCCAGGGTTTGCGCTGTGCATTGATAAATTCGGTTACAAAGGGGTCCGCAGGCTGTGACGAAAGTTTTGAGAGAGTATCATATTGAAGTAAATATCCATCTTTCATTATAACAATCAAATCAGCCAGCGAGGCTGCTTCACCCATGTCGTGGGTCACCAGAACGACGGTTTTCCCGAGTTGACTGAAGATGGTCTTCATCTCTTCCTGCAGGCTGACTCTATTTAGCGGGTCCAGGGCACCCAGGGGTTCATCCAGAAACAAAATCTGTGGATCCAGCATGAGTGCACGCATCAGGGCAACCCGTTGAACCTGGCCACCGGAAAGTTCCGAGGGGTAGCGTTTTAACATGTCTGCAGAGATATGGGTCAATTCACATAATTCAGCTATGCGTTGTTCGGTTTTTTGAGGATCATGATCTAAATAATCTGCCATAAGACGCATGTTTTGAACTGCGGTCATATGAGGAAATAAACCTCCATCCTGGAGTACAAATCCCACCTGCTGACGCAATTTTTCAACATTGTCTTTGGATAAGTTCTCCTGGAAAAGTGAAATATTGCCCTTCTCAGGCCACAACAAACCCACCATAAGCCTTAGCAAGGTTGATTTCCCACACCCACTGGGACCGATGAGAACCACGGTTTTCCCTTGAGGTATTTCTAAGGAAAGGTCATGGATGACCTCATTTCCATTAAAACTTTTACTTATATCCCTTAGTTGAATCATATGAGTTAGCGGTTTTCTCCACTAATACTTTCAGCGTGTTGAATGGCCTGTTCTAGAAATGTAATCACCATTGATTTTTGTACCGCTAGAGCATCTTCTTTAACTATTTGATTCATAGGTAAAACCATACCTATCCAGCCCTCGGTGTGCCATTTTCCAAAAGTCAGGGGCAAATCTATAATTTGATCCTCGGAGGGGTAAGGCCATACATTTACATAATAGTAAGGAGATGCATAGTTGGTATCACCAGGCGACATACCTATACCAATAGATTTTTCTCCTCCCAAAGAGAGTAAAATTGCCATATCAAAATGATGAGGCCAGGTCAACAGACTTCCTGCTCTTTCATCTCTGTGGGCAATTGGCTTAATCAGCGGATAGGCATTGGAATAAGCTGAGGATAATTGGTCAAATGCTTCCTGATCCGATGTATCAAATGGGCTTGACCAGTTATCAGGATAGTTAGGTAAATCAAAATGTCTTTCCATGGTGAAGACAGACTTGGGGAGACCATGATCTTCCAGGAAGAATTGCAAATCGGAAGCAACCTGTTTCAGGGTGGTTCCATTTAATTTCAGCTCAAGTAGGGTTTCATGACTATGAAGGACATGACAGCTAAGATTCTGGGGTGATAGACCGATCTGAAAATTGTGGTCAGGACCAAAGGTTTGACTCAAAAACATGTTGGACTGGGAATCCCACAGCAACGATGTGTGGCTATCATCAGGCCTATGTTCTACAAAAGATATACCTGCAGCTGTGAGAAGTTGAACGGCCTGGTGTAGTTGTCCGCGAGCCTGCAGTAATCGCTTGTCCGCGAGTGGGATCAATAATTTCCAGTTTGCCTCATTCATTCTATTTCCAATACTGTCTTCTGTCTAGATATCTCGAGCGAGACGAATCCCTATGAATTGCCAACGCGAGTGAGGATAAAAGAAATTGCGATAGGTGGATCGAAGGTGGTCGCTGCTGCTAACGCAAGAACCTCCTCGTAAAACCATCTGGTTGGACATAAACTTTCCATTGTATTCGCCCACTGCGCCACTGGCAGATTGAAACCCGGGGTAGGGGGTATAGGGGCTGCGAGTCCATTCCCAGACATCCCCAAACATCTGGCTCAATTGTGTAGTAGCAGGCTCTGCTGGCACTGGATGAAAGCGTTGTGTCTGGACAAAATTTCCCTCAAGTGGAACATTCTGTGCGGCATGTTCCCATTCAATCTCGCTGGGAAGTCGCGCTCCACACCAATTTGCGTAGGCATCGGCTTCATAATAACTAAGGTGGGTGACAGGACTGTCAAGATTCAAAGGGACAAGACCCGCAAGTGTAAACTCAAACCATTGATTCTCCCGTTGAACCCAATAGAGGGGGGCAGTCCATCCTTCTTTATTGATCAAAGCCCATCCATCTGACAACCAGAGAGCTGCCTGATTGTACCCACCATCTTGTACAAATGATAGATACTCCCGATTTGTTACTAGACGATTACCCAATTCAAAGGGTTGGAGGAGAGCATCATGTCGGGGTGTTTCATTATCAAAACTAAACTCACTACCGGAGAAGCCATGTTGAATCCTTCCACCATCAAAAGCGATCCAATTGAGCTCTTGATAATTATCAGAACCCCTTGGCTGTTCAACCTTCATATAGTTTGGGTATATGGGATTTTGAAAAAAGACATGTTTGATATCAGTGAGCATCAATTCCTGGTGCTGTTGTTCATGGTGAAGTCCTAAAACTAAAATTGATTCAAGCTTAGAGATTTTATGCTCATC
This sequence comes from Fidelibacterota bacterium, assembly GCA_018673925.1. Classification (GTDB taxonomy): domain Bacteria; phylum Fidelibacterota; class UBA8477; order UBA8477; family JABMPR01; genus JABMPR01. Next base: position 24,881 of record JABHBL010000074.1, on the reverse strand, counting down.
CAGGGTCTCAAAAAGACGGATTATTTCATGGTCGACATGATGACGATATGCAATGACCTCATCAACTGTAGGCCGGCTCAAGTGACCTCTTTCAGGACGGGGAAATTGCTTTCCAACAGCATTGTAATATGAGTTAAACAGATAATTATAAAGTTTATTAGGAGTCTCATAACCATCAAGCTCTGGTTTGAGGATAAAGGTCTCAAAAAACCAGGCAGTATGGGCAAGATGCCATCGTGTAGGGCTCACATCCGGCATGGATTGAACCACAAAATCTTCCTTTTCCAGTGGTGCACAAAGCTGTTCCGTAAATCCTCGAACCGCTGTGTATTTTTCAATAAGCTGTGTTCTTAAATCCTGTTTTTCCCCTGAATTGTTCATAACTGCTTCAAAGCCTTAAGTATTCTTTTTTCTTATACGATTGATAGGTGGCTGAACTTAACAAAAGCACCCTAAATTAGTATTAAAAACAGGGTGCCTTCGAACTCACATAGGAAAAATGCAGCGATAATTCCGTTAGAAACTGACATCCAGGTGGAGATTAACCTTATCTAAAACTTTCATAGGGCCCATCCCAACCAGAGGGAGATCAAAATCCGTAGGTACAATGAGGAAACTACCAGTAGCGTTCCATTTTCCTTCTGCCTGGTTCAAGTTTAGTATCAGGGTGTAGGGTTTTGTAATTCCATTAACTTGAAGATTGCCAGTCAAGGTTACCGTACCAGTCATTAGCTCAGGTAAATTCACATCTGATTTAAAGGTGATGAGTGGATGCTTTTTACGGTCTAAAACCGACATGCGCATGTGAGAATCACGCATTCTGTTTCCAGTATGAAGATCATTCACTGAGACCTCTACACTGACCTTTCTATTTCCGCTGGTGTCAGCGTCACTAACAGAAACAGTAAAAATTCGTGCTTCAACAGGAAAGTCGTGTGTTCGGGCATGTCCCAAACCTTCAAAGCTGCCGTTTGCTTCAGTGATTGTGATATTTGCCCAACTCAACAGGGGAAAAATGGTGATTATCGTTGCGATCAAATTTTTAAGATTCAAAATTAACTCCTTTCAACGAGTATTTAATTCTGCTGAGAGGGTAACTTTTATCCAGACGAGCTTCTGTCTTGAATATGACAAAGTTGTCATATCGGGCACCATCTTGTTTCATCCACGGCGTTATACTTGAGCTATTCCTCAATATGGTCACAATAGTTATTGCATGTGTTCCTCGGAGAAATAGTTTTTACAAGCTCGTATAATTGGAAGGGATCAAGATTGAATCAATGGCTTAACAGGGCATGCTTACTGTTTCTAGGACTCGTCATGGTGACCTGTGAAGATGCCACCATTGATTATACCTCAGATATTGTAGGTGTCTATATTGTTGAAACTGCCCTCGTTGATGGGGTTAATACCAGTTATAGCACGTTGCCCATTGAAGAAGCCTGGATTATTGATATCACCAGCGACAATTTATTGTCCTATATGAATGATATAAATCTATGTGATTCAACGTTTGAGATGGATGCCAGAATCATTGATACAGTGACTGATACATCTATTATTTTTACAGATGATACGAATCTTTACTATAGTGTAAGTGGTGACCAACTTACCCTGTCTAAGAGCGACGACGTTATAGTCCTGGTAGGATACGGATCAAATTTCCCTCCCGCGTCATGGACCAACCCGCGATATCTAACCAATGACATCTATGAACCAGACAGCAGTTTGAATCTGGCAACCAGGATTTCTGCGGCAGGCACCATTCAGACTCACTATTCGGCTGTCTGCGATGACAATGATTTTTTTATTTTTGAAGCCCTGGATAGTACTATCTATATTATTGAAGCTGAAGCAGCTCCAGGTACGGATATCGATTTAACTTTATCATTGTTTTCCGGTCAGGGTCTTATTGCCTATAATGATGATCAAGTACCCACCACAAATGTAGACCCAAAAATAGAGTGGACCTGTCCCAGCACGGGTGACTACTATTTTGTGGTAAAAAAGTATTGGGATTATCTGGATCCAGATGATTCTTCAGATGATGAGAAGGGTGCATACGACATCAGCGTTGATGTGACCAAAGGATTGCTGAAGGCACCATCCCCAGAAATAATCAAGGTTCAAAAACCAGTTCAAGCGATACGTCTTTTCCACAATTTTTTCGACTAACTCTCAAACCTATTACATTCAGGAATATATACCTGCCGCTGTGTATACTTTGCGTTAAGAATACTTGCTATGCTATGGTTCATCGACTATCCTGAACTCTTTGTCATTTTGACAAACTGAAGTGATCATGTTTTACCTGGATAATTGGCACCTCTAGATCAGGTGCGAAGGATATATATGAAACGAAAAGCTCTGATACTTTCACCCCTGGTTCTCTTGGTTGGTGGATTTATAATTATGAAAATTCTATTTTCTTTTAAAGCAGAAAAGCCCAAGCGTAATTCTCAGATTACTCCACGCATTGTGGCTACATCTGTTGTTTCTCTTGGAGAAGTACCTGCAAAATTGACGACTTACGGTACTCTGGCCAGTAGTCAACCAGTGACATTGATAAGTGAGGTCTCAGGGACACTTCAAGCCGGTGATATTGCCTTCCAGCCTGCTCAATCCTTTAAAAGGGGTGATTTATTATTAAAGGTGGATAATCGTCAAATAAATCTGGAATTAAACAGTACCAAGAGTGATTTATTGACGGCATTGTCCTCGCTCATGCCCGAGATTAAAGTCAGCTCACCCAAAATATTTCAGGTCTGGCAACAGTATTTTGACTCCATCAACTTTGACGAACCCATTGGAGAGCTTCCCACCACGCAAGACCAGAGACTCAAGGCGCTTCTTGCCAGATACAATATCTTCAAACTCTACTTTGCTGTCCAGAATTTGGAAATCAGAGCTTCAAAACATTTTTTCTATGCACCTTTCAATGGATCCATCATATCCACTCAGCTTCGCGATGGAAGCACTGCTGCTCCTGGAAGCCGATTGGGAGAACTCATTAACCTTGAAAAACTTGAAGTTGAGATTCAAGTCCCAGCGAAGGATATCGGCTGGATTCATGAGGGCTCCCCTGTCATACTAGAGCCAGAAGAGAATGGCATCCAATGGATAGGACATATCGAAAGAATCGGAAACATCATTGATGAACGCTCACAATCGGTTCTAGCCTATATCAAGTTAGACGACACAGGTGATGTGAACCCCCTGGCTGGTGTATTTGTCAAAGCGGATATTGAAGCTCGTATGATTCCAGACGCCATCAAAGTGAGTCGTCGTGCAGTCTACGAGGAGTCCTATGTATTTCTCATCAATGGTGGTGTTTTTGAGAAACGTCCTGTTGGAGTGGCTTTTGATGAAGGTGACTATTACATCATCAACCGGGGTCTGACAGCAAGTGATACTCTGGTAACTGAACTTCTCCAGGGTGTATCGGCAGGGATGCCCGCTCGATCCCGTAATGCTTTCGAATCTAAAGAGTAGTTAACCCAATGCGACGCGTTGTTGAGTTTTTTGCCCGTTATCCTATCTGGACCAATGTTCTATTGGTCGCTGTGCTTCTTTTTGGAGGGCTTGCCCTCTCTAACCTGCGCTACTCCACCTTCCCTGAAATTGCGCCAAACCGCATTATTATTCAGGTCTTATACCCTGGTGCTTCACCTCATGAAGTTGAAGAAGGGGTTATCCTCAAAATTGAGGAAAACCTGGATGGTCTTGAAGGTATAGATAGAGTTACATCCACATCCTCTGAAAACGTCGGGTCAGTCAATATTGAAGCAATTCGTGGTGCTGATATGGACAAGGTACTCACCGATGTTAAAAACGCTGTAGATAGAATTGGCTCCTTTCCCATAAGTGCTGAAAAGCCTGTTGTCTACCAGCAAAAATTCAGATCCAGAGCTCTGTCTATTGTTCTTTTTGGTGAAACTGATTTGAAGACCATGAAAGTTTTTGCCGAGAACATGCGAGACGAGCTCATCGCTTCTCCGGAAATTTCGCAGGTGGCCATACAGGGCTATCCTGGTCTTGAGATTTCTATTGAAGTTTCTGAAGCCAACCTGCGGCGCTTCCAACTGACCTTTGATGAAATTTCACGCCGCATCCAGTCAGAAAATGTGAATCTCTCTGGTGGTAAATTTGAAACCCGGGACGAAGAGATTCTCATTCGAGCTTATGGTCGAGAATATGAAGCGACCGAATTAGCCAACCTGGTCATCAGGGGAGATAATGATGGAAATCTGATATTTCTTAAAGATGTGGCCACCATTCGGGAAAGATGGGCTGACTCTCCCAATAAATCCTACTACAATGGCCATACCGCTGTGGTTTTAAATGTTAGCAAAACCCGTGAAGAGAATGTCATTACCGTAGCAGATTTATCAAAAGACCTTGTTGAGAAATTCAATTCGGAGAACTCTGTTATTCAAGCTAAGGTTCTGGCCGACAATACCATCAGCTTGCGCCAAAGACTTGAACTCTTGATCAATAATGGTTTTATCGGATTGGTTCTGGTTGTCCTCAGTCTCAGTTTCTTTTTGAATTTACGGATCTCTTTTTGGGTGGCTCTAGGCATTCCATTCTCATTTGCGGGGATGTTTCTGGTCTTGAGTTTTGCCGGGATTACGCTGAATGTTATCTCCCTTTTTGGTATGATCATCGTCATTGGAATTCTTGTGGATGATGCCATTGTGGTTTCTGAAAGCATCTTTAGCGAGTTTGAAAGGGGTAAAAAAGGTATACGTGCTGCCATTGATGGAGCCCTTATCATGCTGGGACCAGTCACCACTTCAGTCATGACTACGATACTCGTTTTCCTGCCCTTCTTCTTTCTGGATGGCTTTTTGGGTCGGTTTATTTGGAATTTGGCTGCAGTCGTAGTGGCAGCTCTAGTCTTTTCACTTATTGAATCATTTCTCATTCTTCCTGCTCACCTCGCTCATTCCAAAGGTTTGCATGCTCACAGTAAAGATTCGAGAATGCGTAAACGAATTGAGAAGATCATTCATTTCATGACTTATCGCATGTACGCTCCTTCACTGAAGTATGCCTTGCGCTATAAATGGATCACAGTAACCATGCCCCTGGTCTTTGTGTTAATTACCGCCGGTCTCTTTGGTGGCGGATTCATCGGCTTTACTTTTTTCCCATTTATTGATGGAGATACACTACCTATTAATGTCAGTCTGGTAGCCGGACGACAAGAGGCGGACGTAGATAAATTCCTGTCCGAAATCGAAGGTGTGGTCTGGTCAGTCAACGAAGAAATGAGTGCCAATCGGGAAGACAGCCTTCAATACATTTTGGGGATAAAGAGGGATATTGGCAGTAATGATTTTGGTGATGCTGGAAGCCATGCTGGCAAGTTGACACTCCAATTGCTGGATGGTGAATTGCGCGGCATGGATAGCTTTGTGTTGGCCAACAAGATTCGAAAAGCTGTGGGACCCCAGCCAGAAGCGCAGAAGATTTCATTTGGTCGAGCCAGCATGTTTGGAAAGCCTGTATCTGTCAGTTTGTTGGGCAGCAATATGGATGAACTGAAAAAAGCCAGTAATCTTCTCACTGCAGAATTGCAGCAATTTTCCACCTTGAGAGATGTGTCTCTAGGTACCAAAGAGGGACGTCGAGAAATTGATATCACTTTGAAACCGTTGGCTTATTCCATGGGTCTTACTCTCAGGGATGTCGCCGGTCAGGTTCGTCAGGGATTTTTTGGACAGGAGGTCCAACGAATTCAAAGGGGACGTGATGAAATTCGAGTATGGGTACGCTATTCACCAGAGGATCGTTCCTCATTGGGTTATCTGGATCGCATGCTCATTCGGACTCAAAGTGGCCAGGAGTATCCTTTTGGAGAATTGGCAACCTATACCCTCAAACGTGGGATTACATCCATAAGTCATCTTGATAAAAAACGCGAATTGACCGTTGAGGCTGATCTAGCAGATGGAAGTCTAGATTTACCACCAATTCTAGCCGAGATTCGGGAAGAGGTTATCCCTCGGGTTCTGTCACAGGTTCAGGGGGTGCATGTTTCGTATGAGGGTCAATCCAGGGATCAAGCTAAAACAGGAGCAAGTTTCCGCAGGACCTTCCCGCTGGCTTTTTTGGGTATGTTCATTTTACTGATCCTGGTTTTCCGTTCCTATATACAAGCCCTGCTCATTTTTGGGTTGATACCCTTTGGCGTGGTTGGCGCTTTCTGGGGACATGGCTTACATGGTATTCAGGTGAACACGCTTTCTGTATATGGGATTCTCGCACTTACAGGTATTATCGTGAATGATAGTATTGTCTTGGTGGATAAAATTAATCGAAACCTAAAAGAGGGGATGAAGCTATATGATGCAGTTTTTAATGCTGGTATCAGTCGTCTACGCCCCATTCTGTTAACAACGTTCACCACAGCTTTCGGATTAGCTCCTTTGATTTTTGAGACGAGCCGACAGGCACAGTTCCTGATTCCCATGGCCATTTCACTGGCCTATGGTCTCCTCTTCGGAACCTTTCTCATCCTGGTGGTCTTACCATCAAGTTATCTCGTGACCAATCGAGCCCGGGTGATGTGGATGAAGCTGTATCATGGGGTGATTGTGAGTCCAGAAGATATTGAGCCTGCCATGCAGGAGTTAAAGGTAGAAGAAACAAACTGACCCGTTGATCAGATTGAGGAAAGCATGAAAAAACTTGAATCAAAAGTTGCAATAATCACTGGAGGCGCAGCTGGAATAGGTATGGCCACCGTGGAAAAGTTCCTGGCAGAAGGAGCCATCGTATCGGCCTGGGATATCAATCAGGAAATGGGTGATGCCCTCATTGCAGATCTGCAAACTTCTGATAAGAGGCTAGAGTTTCGAGCCGTGGATGTGACAGATGAAGATTCTGTTAATGTTGCAATAACAGCCATCGTTGAAAAATATGGACAACTTGATGTGATGATCAATAACGCCGGCATCACCAGAGATGCCACCCTTCTCAAAATGGAAGGAGCCGCTTTTGATCAGGTCATTGATGTGAATTTAAAAGCAGTATTTATTTGCGGTCAAGCAGCGGCCAAACAAATGGTTGCCCAGGGATCAGGCGTGATTCTCAATGCTAGCTCGGTTGTGGGACTCTATGGAAATTTTGGACAGACTAATTATGTGGCTTCCAAAGCAGGTGTCATAGGAATGACTCAGGTATGGGCCAGAGAGCTAGGTCGCAAAGGAGTGCGGGTAAATGCCATTGCCCCTGGATTTATTGCAACTGAGATGGTTAAAAAAATGCCTGAGAATGTCATAGAGATGATGGTGGATAGGGTACCTATGCAGCGTATTGGTGAACCATCAGAAGTGGCGACTGTTTATGCATTTCTGGCTTCAGATGAAGCCTCCTTTATTCATGGTACTACTCTCTCTGTAGATGGTGGTTTGATATCCTGAGAGTTATGACACCCACACTTTGTTAAGGTAAATGTTTACTAACTAGAGGGGTTTGATGGCCAGGGTCGCTGGCTTTCAGCATCAATCCAAGCCTTAACCCATTCTGGTAAATCACCAGCCCAGGAATTGTCTGGAAATTCCTCCATGACTTTCTCAGCAGGCACCAATCCATTTTTTGAGACAACCCCTGCCTTGATCAGAGCGGAGGAACAGATGTTTTCACCCTGACACATTTTCTGGAGAAAGTAAAACCAGCGGCCATCATGACCGATGACTTCAGTATGTAATTGAAACTTTTTCCACAGGGTTATTCTGCGACGGTAACGAATACTGGAACCGCCAACAGCAAAGCCCCATTTCTTTTCTGCGATGAGCTTCATTAAACCACCCCGAACTCCAAGATCATATCTGCCCAAGTCCATGAGGGTCAACTGTCTGCCATTATTGATTTCTCCGTAGTGATCAATATCTGTGAATCCAGCTCGAAGATTCAATATAGCGGTGTCGCCAAAATTTAGTGAGCTGCGATATCTGGCTGAGAGAATGGTCTTTATGGTTCTGAGATAGGGGTACATGCAGGTTTCCTTTATGAAAATATCAGTTAACCAGCATGCTAACTGCTGGCTATTGCTTCCCAAGAAATAATTAGGGTCAAATTTGATTGTTTAGATGTGATACAGAGTCAAACAGAAGATTTAAAACAAGAAAGGCATCTATAATGTGAACCTATATCATTGCCAGTAGCTTATTCTTTTGTTTCTTGAATTCTTTTTCGGTAATGATTTGTTTAGAGTACATCTGGTGTAAAGCTTCGATTTGCCCAATGAGTTCTTCTGTAGTTGCTACCTGGGCATCTGGATTCATGGACATGCCGATACGATTGAGTAGTGTCTTCTTGGCTCTCTCATAGTCCTTTTCACTAATAACACCACGTGACATCATACGATTCAAGACAACAATATCTTCAGACACACTCTCAGCTGTGATGGTAACCAGGTTTGTGGGATAGGTGGTGGTTGATTGGGTGGTGACCATGACAGGTCTATAAGAATAGCGGTAATATCCAAAAGCTGAAAAGTGATTATTGTAATAGTGGGGGTAATAGGAGGAGTGATAGTTTCTTGCGGGGTGGTGATGATGTCTTCTTGATCGGGGCCCAGCCTGCACCGCGACTGCCAGGATAAGTAGAAGGAAAATAAGTTTGCTAAATTTCATAATGCACCTCATTCTATTTAATCCCTTTGACCCGATAAGTTCCTGATTGGTTAATTTGTGCCAGACTCTAGACTGATGTGATAGGCCCGCCTGGCGATATGAGCCCCACCCAGAGCACCCACAGTTTGTGGGTTTTCAGGAATGTTTAAAGTTAACCCCAATTTCTCCTCCAGCAACGCGACTAGACCTTTATTGTGAGCAACACCTCCTGTCAGCGTCACTTCGCCTTCAATACCTATTGAGGTGACCATGCTCCAGATCCGATTCACGATAGAACGCTGCAATCCATGTACGATTTCCTCACGAGGTGTATTTTTGGCCAGGAGAGAAATGACCTCACTCTCAGCAAATACTGTACAAGTGCTGCTGATGGGAGCTGACTCTCCCTGGATATTTTTTGAGCTGCTCAATTCATCCAGATCCAGTTCCAGACGGTTGGCCATGACCTCGAGAAAACGACCTGTTCCAGCCGCACATTTATCATTCATGGTGAAATCCAGCATGCGGCCTCGTGAGTCTATTTGGATCACTTTGCTGTCCTGGCCCCCAATATCAATTACTGTTCCCGTTTTGGGAAAGAGTTGATGTGCCCCGACGCCATGGCAACTGATCTCAGTCGTTTTTCCCGTGGCAAAAGCCACTGAAGCACGTCCATAACCCGTAGCCGTGATGGCGGTGATGCCGTCCCTTGAGAGATTTGTCAGTTTTAATGCAGAATCAAAAGCCGCTTCAGCTGCCTCAGAACCATTAACGCTAGTGGGGATTACGATTTCAGACAGGACTTTTCCTGAATCATCAATAATGGATACATCGGTGCTGAGAGAGCCTACATCCACGCCGGCAAAATAGAATTCAGCCAAATTTTGATCCTTCCAGAGTTTCACAAAAGGCTTCTAGTCGAGTGTGGATTTGTTGTTCAGACCAGACCCGCTCATCAGCAATATCCGCATCCAGAATAACAGCTGGTAAATCAAGATCAGCAGTAATGGCCTTCCGCAGATCAAATTGACCTACTGAATAAGGTTTACAGCTGCGAGTTGAATGCATGACCATCCCATCCACTGAATAGGTCTTAATCATCTTTTTCATCAGATCAAGCCGGTGCTTCAAATTGTTATTCAGGATTATCTGTCCATAAGTTTTAGCCATGGAGATCCAGGGATCTTTTACATCAAGATACCCTGTGGTTTCAGCCCATGCGTTGGTATAGGTAGCTGTCACAAAATTCATTTTCCTCTCAGCAAAAAAGGTAGCTAAAAAACGAACCTTGTACCAGATGGCAATATTGTCCCAGATTAAGCGGTAACGTTCATCACTTATTGCACCAATCCCCATGGAAACCCGAGCATCGACCTCTTCCATCAAAATATGGTAGTAATCTTGAGCTACAGGTAAACCTCGCAGGGAAACAATGGGAGCAAGATGACCAAAAGCATCGAAGATCGTCATCGGGGCAGGTTGAGCCTTCATTGCATCCAGGATGGCACCCCAGGTCTTAGATGTTTCCATGGAACGCTTGAGGATATCTTCAAAAATATTTTGGTAAAAAACTCGTCCTGATACTCGTTCAAGAATAGGAATCATGTCTTGTAATTGCTGAGCCATGTAATTGATATCAGCTTCGGTTTGTTCAGTAGTAACAAATGGTGCATCAAAGTGTATCAGGGGAATATTCAGTTCATGGGCGATGGCTTTATACCAATACAGGACAGTCTGACAGATATTGTTTGAACAAAACAACAGATCTGGTTTGGGAAGTTTTCCAGCTGGTGTTTTCCCTGATAGCATATGTCCCAGATCGATGCGGGCATAGGAACACAGGTCCTGACTGAAGCCACTCCTTTCTGCGATTCCACAGTAGTCAGCGCCTTGTTTTTTGGCTCCAACCAGGGCAGAATGATTCTCCGGATAGATGGTATAGAAATCGAAAGCCCGTAGGAGTTCTACGGGAGCACCGCTAGTGACCCAGGCGACTTTTTTTACACCAGGAACATATCTGGAGAGGAAATAATGACGACTAAGAATTTCCTTAAGCCGCTTATTGGTTTCTAAAGGGGGTCCAAATGCCTCTGGAACAGGACGAGGTTTCCGTCTTTTGAAATCTTGAAACGCCATGACAGCTGGAGCTCCATAATCCTTCATAATTTTATATTTTAATTCAGCTCTGATGCTCATGTCGAAACCATATCAAATAGAAGCTCAGTGAACGCTTCAATACGGGTTTTGTCTTGTCCTGAGATGTGGTGTTCCAGCTCTGTTTCCAGAGTTAAAACTGGAATGCTTTTCTCCCGAAGTGTTTTCACCAGAAGACGATGATCGAATAACTCAGGCTCACAGAATTTTACCATATCGAACAACATTCCTTGAGCCCTACTATCTTTCATACGAGTACTTATATGATGCATGCGTTCATCTAGATCACCCCCTCGTGTAGAGCAAGGAGGTAAAACGAAGAATCGATCTGTCAAGTAATCAATGGGAGAACTCGGAGCATCCATAGAAAATTTGGGAATGCGTCGACTACCAGCCAGCAAATCATCCGCTACAATGCTTACCCCCAATTCATCAAGAAATTCCAGGATCTTTGAAGTGGGTGGCAGGATGCCCGACACCATCAATCGTGTCTTTAGAGATTCACCTGGTTGATCCAGAATATCTACTTGCTCGAGCAGGTTCAAATAGTCCGCAGGGAGCAGGTATTCCTGGGCTCGCATGAGTTTGAAATACTCCTCATTACTCAATGACAGGTGATTTGTCATACGAGCCTGATGGATTGCTAGGAGATGTGAATCGATTTTATGGCTCAATTCACAGGCAGTCAGCAGTTTCTCCGGATCTAAAGGTCTATAGATTGTTTCCAGAGTTAATTGGAAATTTTGGAGAATATCCCGGTAATATTTTATGGTCGTGTTGTTAAAACTGCCCTTGGGATTGTAAAAGGTGTATACAGGAAGGGACACACCGATGAGATCCTTGACCTGAGTCCCCAGGTTTTGCAGGGAATCACAGGTATGTGGGAAAAGATATCCTGCATTGATGATATCAGGATCTTTGAGAATGAACTCCAGGCTTTTTTTTACAATGGGGCAAATGGTGGTCTGCAAATGCGCATTGGCGTGGAGTATTTCTCCAGGAGGATCCCAGATTTCAGCAGCATGAATATCAAAGGCCCAGAGTAGCTCCCGGGGATATAGTGCCGGCAACACACCCATGATTTTCTGACCTGTTTGGGCCAGTCCCTTGAGGTATTCTGATCGGTCTGGTATCATCATATATGGCAGCTCATTCAAAATAACAACCAACCTTCAGTTGGTAGTGGATAGATGATTTGATTCACACCTTAAAATCGATTAAACGGTTTGTCAATATTGGTGTCCCTTTATATCACCTGAATGAAGTCAGTTGATATTGATAAAACTTACTTCCTGAATTTTCTGACAAAACCTTCTACTTCAGGTACACCACCTTGATAAACAAGGTAACCATTGTATGGCTCCCGTTCAGTAATATCATCATTGATAGGTGTGAGCATAATCTCTTTGATTTTTTTGGGATCCTCTGTTTGCCCTAGAGCCCAGCCTAATTTTACCCAGGCAACTTCAGGAAGCATGTTGCCCAGAGGTGTCACACCAAGGGCCATCATATCACGACCAGTATCATAGACAAACATATGTGCATATCCCCAGATAGTCTGGAGAGTCATAAAAACTGATACACCCTTGTCCCGGGCTCTCTCAAGTGCAGGATACAATTCTCTGTTTACATGTCCAAGACCTGTTCCTACGATTACGATTCCCTTGTATCCAGCATCTACCAATGAGTCTATAATGTCCCCTTGCATATGAGGATAATAGTAGAGCATGGTCACCTTCTCATTGAAAGTGGGGATAATTTTTACATCCCTGTCTTTTCGCCGATGTTTGAATTCAGTTTTGATAATCTTCAGACCTTCGCGAGTCACTGTGGCAGCTGGTGTATCTCCAATGGTACGAAAGGTTGATCTATAAGAGCTGTGCATTTTTCTCACACGGGTTCCCCGATGTAAAAAACCGTACTCATCAGAAGTAGGACCAAACATACATACCAATGTTTCCGCGATATCACCATGTCCAGCAGCATAAGAAGCGTGGATCAAATTCAGAGCGGCATCTGAGGATGGTCGATCTGAAGAGCGTTGTGATCCCACAAGTATGATGGGGATGGGTGAATCCTGGACCATGAACGAAAGGGCTGCAGCCGTGTGATGGAGGGTGTCTGTCCCGTGACCGATAACAATACCATCAGTGCCGTTGGCAATTTCTTTGCCAATGCTTTCTGCCAGGATTTTGTATTGATCGGGACCCATGTTTTCGCTAAAAACCGCGAATAATTTTTCTGTATCGATATTACAAATATCTGCCAATTCAGGTACAGCACCATACAATTCACCAGGAGAAAAGGCAGGAATGACTGCACCCGTACGATAATCCAGACGGGAAGCAATCGTTCCACCGGTCCCAAATAATTTCACATTTGGTTTATCATCTGAATAGGGGAAGGCTTTCTCGGGAATTTTGTAATTGGCTTTTTGATAGCCTGTTTCAACCATTTTTTTAATGGTCACGATATCGATACCAATATTATAACCAGTTTGAATCTTCAAGACGATATGCTGATCATCATCATTTTCTGAACGGGGGAGAACCGTGCCATCAAAAGTACCCCGGGTGGTATGAATTTCAGCTTGACCCCAGACCCTCACACTGAACTTCTTGAGTGTGGCGAGAGCATCCCCTTTGTATCCTTGAAAAATGTCATCGCCCATTGGACTGACTCTCTTTTTTTAATTTCTGATCGATTTCAGAAAACAACTCAGATAATGCCACATTCCCAATGGCCTGATGATGTAACTGGCCCATGATCCAGTTGATGTCGTCACCTGGTTCTGGCTTTGGTGTGTTCTCTTGATATTTTTCGCGAAGAAATTCAATAGGGGCTGCAATTTCAGCTATTTTGCGTTTTCTGAAATTGATACTGGTGAGAACAGAACTAAACTGCATATCTGGGAATTCATAAATCACTGGTATCATATATTTAGCAATACCTGGCTCCAATTTCTTTTCCTTGATATAACGAAAAAGCTCATAGATTTTTTCATAGAAGAAATTTTTATGTAAGTCGCACTTACCTTCGATGTTTTTAAAGGTGTGCCCCAGAAAGGAACCGATGAATTTGTGATTGAAGCCATGATCCGTACAGATATTTTCAATCAGGGGGATCATGTTTTTGCTGAGGAGATATTTCCAGGTGTCCTCCGGGATACCCCACTTTTTCATCTGAGCATAACGATCAGCAATATCTAGGGGTAATTGTTTCCCAAGACTGTCGATGAATTCAACCGTTAAGGGGATGGGCGCAGAATCTGTGTCGGGATACATACGATCGCTACCTGGAAGAACTCGCTCAAAAATAGTAGTTCCATCTGGAAAGGATTTCCGTGTTTCTTCAGGGACACCCTCAAAAGCCATTCGAATTCGTTCTTCCACGGTTTCAAGGGCAGTTGGGATATCCTCGACTGGTCCCCAGAGAATGATCTGAGCATCGTTTTTCTTGGCTCCCATCCATTTAGAAATTTTGCCTAATTCGTCATCACTTAGTAGGGGATCTAAGCTTTCCGAATGGGTCATATTGGGCCGTTCAATACAGGCGATAACTTTCAGACGATGAGTTATCTCATGGGCAAAAGTGTGTCTTGGTTGAGTAAAGTGTGAGAGAATTCCCCGCAGTTTAGGGAGGTTAATAGCGATGACCTTCATTCTCTGATTCAGCTTATCTCTGAGGGGCGTTGCCAGTAGCTCTGGCATGGAAAAATCTATTTCTTTGTGGCTCATTTTCCATTTATTGAGCTGAATACCACGATCGTGGATGAGCTTTTTAATATGTAGAAGCGCCCATTGACGAAAGGCTTCATTATGCGAGAGTTCAGGGATCCATTTGTTGTGGGCCACACCTTTTATTTCAACTCGGCTCCCTCCAGCGCAGCTCACATTAACATCTTCACGACCCGCACCCATCCCAGTGCGCACTTTACCTGTACTGCGATTCAAAAATCGGATGTATTCTGCAGCTTCTGCCAATTCATCCGGGGTGGTCATATCAGGATGTGTTACGGTTTCGATGAGGGGCATGCCGAGTCGATCAGTTTTATAGATTCGTTCATGACCTATATCAGATATTTCTCGGCAGGAATCTTCTTCGATACTGAGTTGAATCAGACGCACTTTCTTGTTTTTTAGTTGAATTTCACCTTCAACACCAAGAATGGCTGTCCTTTGGAAACCGGTTGGGATACTGCCATCAAGATACTGCTTGCGAGTGATGTGAACTTCACCAACAATATTCAACTTGGAGAGCAGTGATATTTCAATAGCAATTTCCAAAGCTTCCGGATCTATATGAAAAGGGGGGGTATCATCGACTTCATAGGTGCAAGCGTTCTGGTTGTTAAGACGATAGGTGATATTCTTGCGGGTCTTGAATTCCATGAGGGCGGTTCCATCATACTCACCCAGTTCGCTTAAAGTGGGACGCATATGACGTATCACTTCAGCATCAAAATCATCATCTGAATGATAGATACCAGCGGGACAACGGCAAAAAAGCTTACTCTGCGTTTTGAGCTGTTGATGGACTTCCAATCCTGATTTAAAACCAATACGCTGATAGTCATTTGGGCTAGCTTTTTGACGTTCCACATAACCGATGGCTTTGCGGGTTGCCTTATAATTTTTTAATGCTTCAGTTGGTTTCATCTTCACCAATTATTTATTTCAGAACTCAACAAGGAGTACAATTAATATTGTATCAATCAAAGCATGGATAGTGCCAGTTGGTCACTTTCAAGAGTTGAAACAAGATAAGGTAACAGAGTCCAAGTGCAATTTGAGTTATAGTCCTTGAGATTAACGGATGCATCCCATACTGCTGGGTCTAACTTATTTAGCGATAACTGTGACAATAAATCTACAATAGTCGAGAAATTCCAATGACCGATCTAGAAAAAACTGAATCGACAACAGGCAATATCACCCGATTTGTTAGCCTCATGATACTCGTGCTGTTCCTGTGCTCAGGGATGACGGGATTATTGTACCAAGTGATCTGGTCCCGGATGATTGTCAAGGTGATTGGAGCAGCTCCATTTGCCATTAGCATTGTACTCACAGTGTTCATGGGAGGTCTAGGGTTGGGGAGCTATCTGGCCGGTAGATATATCGATCAGATAAAGAAATCCTCACAACTTCTTCAATTATATGGTCTCATGGAAATTGGGATTGGTATATATGCCTTTGTACTTAAGGGAATGATTGCTGCGAGTCAGCCACTCTTTAGCTCTATATACAATCACTCGTCAGAGCATCTTTTGATATTCAATGCTGTTATTCTGTTGGGGGCATTTGTTCTATTCATTGTCCCTGTGACACTAATGGGTGCTACCCTACCCATTCTTATTCGATTTTATGTAGCCAATTTAGGTCATCTCGGAGCCCGAGTTGGTCGTCTGTATGCTATCAATACAATTGGCGCAGCAGTTGGCTCAATTTTAAGTGGATTTTTGTTGATAAAATTGTGGGGTGTTGATGGTACACTCCGATTTGCCGTTGTCATTAATTTCTTGATTGGTGGCATTTCATTTGTTTTGGCCAGCTGGGTTGCCAAACGTTCAGCCCTAGATGAACAGGCTGTAGACAAACATGATGTTCAAGCTCCACTACCCAGTACTGGTATTCAATATTCGCGTTCTCACCAGTTGGCTGTATTAGCAATATTCGCTGTTTCTGGCTATGCAGCTATGGCTTATGAGGTGATTTGGACAAGATTGCTGGGGCTAATCATTGGACCGACGACGTATTCATTCACAATTGTACTCACTACGTTTATCGTGGGTCTGGCACTGGGATCGATGTTCTTTGGCTGGCTGGCTGACCGGAGCAAACATCCTTTTCGACTCCTTCTTGTTACCCAGCTTTGTGCAGCCATTCTAGCCCTGGCTGTAAGTCAATTTTTGGGGAATAGTCAATTTTTCTTCGCCAAGTTGATCTTTAGCTTTAGAGATGATTTTGTCACGCTATCCATAGCCAAAGCAGCGCTATTATTCCTCCTTCTACTCGGTCCAACCCTAGCACTAGGAGCCACATTTCCCCTGGTAGGAAAAATTTACACCAGCTCAATTCATAAACTCGGTAAGTCCATTGGGTTCGCATATGCCATCAATACCATCGGTGCATTACTTGGATCATTCTCGGCTGGATTTATTCTGATTCCATTACTGGGGAAAGAAAACAGCCTGAGCGTCGTGATTGGTGCTCAACTACTTACCATACTCATTGTGGTAGGTATCCTCAAGCCAAAGAGTGACAAATTGAGAAACAAAGCTTTGGTTCTCATGAGTGTACTGGGGTTGGTTCTTACACTCGCCTTCCCTCATTGGGATAGAGAACAATTAGCTACTGGGAAATATTATCGGTTTAGCAGTTATGCAGACATGCTAAAAAACACTAGCTGGTGGGATGCCCTGGTGAAGATGCCCCGGGATTTCATGCCAAATATCAGTGGTACTGAGGTTGTTTTTTATGGCGATGGTATAGGCGGTTTTACAACAGTGGAACAGGATGTTGACCCGCTTGGTAAGCCACAATATGTTCTATACAACAGTGGCAAAGCTGATGCTTCTTCTGAGTCTGATATGGCAACACAAACCCTGGCAGCCCATCTACCTCTCTTGTTTCACCCCCAACCTAAAAGTATGATGATTTTGGGGTTGGCCAGTGGTGTTACGGGAGGTGAAGCGCTGTATTATGACCTTGACAGATTGGATATTCTGGAAATTAGTGAACAGGTCGTGGAAGCCAGCGATTTCTTTAGTGAAACAAATAGCAATGTTTTATCACATCCCTCAACGAATTTGATTATCCAGGATGGTAGAGCTCACCTGGAATTGACCGAGCAAACATATGATGTCATTACTTCAGAGCCATCCAATCCATGGATGGCCGGATTGGCAAACTTATTTACTGAAGAATTTTTCAGACTGACAAAAAATAGACTGAGTTGGGATGGTGTATTTATTCAGTGGTTACCATCTTACCAGATGGATTGGACCACCTTCTCCATGATAGGAAGAACTTTCACCAAGGTCTTTCCCAACAGCCTATTGATGAAATCCTTTATTGGAGGTAATGATTATTTATTGGTTGGTTTTAATGGCTTGAAACAACTAGACATTGAAAACGGACTCAAAAATTTGCCCAAGCTTCAAAAATCTCCTCATTTGATTGTTGAAGATCCCAGGATTCTGTATCGGCTCATTGTTAGTGATAATCTGCCTGCTTTGTTCGGGTCAGGTCCAGGGCACAGTGATGATCACCCTATTCTTGAATTTATGGCGCCAAAACGGATGCATCTGGTAGATAAAACCGTGGAAAAAACCCTGGCAGCGAGACGCACACTCAGTGATGATATTATTGATGTGATGCGGGAAGTTATTGATGTAGATGGCCAGCTCAAATTTGCCAGGTTTATGCTTTCGGTTTATTCCCCCTTCGAGGATATGGTCGACTTAACAGTCGCCACAGAGGAGCAAAAAGTTGAGTATGCCGAAATGTTACTGGCATATGGTGAGAATAATGCAATTCATGATTACGATATGTTTGAGAACATGGGTTTGAGAGATACCGTTATTCAAACACAAATCGCACAAATTACCCAAAATTTACCCAATCTCCCGAATCGACTAGCTTCCTTTTTCATCCTGGCCAATGCTCATGCTGAGTTGGGAGAGTTCGATGAGGCCATCAAATATTGTCGGCACATTATTGAAATGGGCAGCGACCCCATTGAGGCGAATCTCAATTTAGGCTTGTTTTGTATGAATGCCGGGCGCAATGAGGAGGCAATAGCTGCTTATAATACCGTCCTGGAGCTGGATCCTGAGCATAGTCATGCCTATAATAATCTGGGGACACTTTTCGAGCAGGATGGAGAGAAAAAACGAGCCCAAGCTTACTACGAGCAGGCCGTCCTCCTTGATCCCGATCTGGCAATGGCACATTTCAATCTTGCACGCTTACATATGAGTTCTGGAGCTGTGGATTCAGCCATGTTTGCCTATACTACCGTGCTGAAACTGGACCCTGAATACATCCCTGCCTATTACCGGATCAGCCAAATCTATCAACTTACGGGAGATTATGAGAAGGCCATTGGAATAATGGAAGCCCTCCTCAAAATTCGTCCTGGTCTAAAAGAAGCCCAGATGGAAATAAAAAATCTCACTGTGCAAATGGAGCAGGAACAGCCCAAGGTATCAGTTCAGATGCCTCCTCGTACAGCTAAATCAGACAAAAGCACTGACCCCAGATATTTTTATAATCAAGCTGTCATGTTGATTCAGAAACAAAAATATAAAGAAGCGATTGTTGATTTTGAGCGGGCTCTCTCATTGAAACCAGACTATCTCAATGCTATTATCGGCCTTGGGGCTATGTATCAGAATCTGAGTGAGTATGAAGCTGCCATCGATCAGTATAAGCTAGCCCTGACAATTGATCCGAATCATAGCGGGACGCACAATAACATCGCCATCAATTATTATACTGTGCGACAATATAAATTGGCTATTACACATGCAGATAGAGCCAAAGCCTTAGGTTTTAAAGTTCAACAGGCTTTTCTGGATGAATTGTCAAAGTATCGATAGACCACGGCAACCGGACTAAAGCCATATCATCCCTTGATAAGACTTTGTGCTATGGACAAAATTTCAAATGTATCAATTCGTTTGCGATGGTTGTTATCCTTATGAGCGAAGCGAATTGTCCCATCCTTATCAATGATGTAGACGCTGGGCACTGGGATGAGATGGTGATCCTGCCCTGAAGCAGTTTCAATATTCTGACTGTTTAGTTTGTAGGCTGCAACCTTAACTGCTCCAAAACGCTCTGCAATACCCAGAGATTGAGCACCCACCATGCTGCTGTCTGATAGCAGAGTATATGTCAATTCATTTGAATCGATAGTTTTTGAGAGTTCTGTGGGACGATCTGGACTCACCGCAACAATGCGGTATCCCAGCTCAATCACCTCACCTTCAATTTCTAACAGTTGACCCAACTGTAAATTGCAGTATGGTCACCAACCTCCGCGATAATAAATCAATACGACAGGTTGATTTTGCAGATAGTCATATAAATCGACTGATTCGTAGTCTGTGGTGGTAAGCTGGAAATGAGGGAAGACATCGCCAACACCAGGTGATGTAGTTGAAATATCCTCAGTTGGCAGATTCTGAGCACAGACACAGGTGGCCATAAAGGCCGTCAGCACGACAGATAGGAAATAGGATCTTGAGATTTTAAACATGAGTTCTCCATTAATTTAATTCTCACCTAAAATATGAAAGATGGTAAGCGGAACTGTATTCTGCCTGACAGTTGCGATAAGAAAAAGGGGCTGTTTGAAACAACCCCTTTATGAGAAGAATTAAGTGCACCTATCAGTTTAGGTGCTTTTCAATTGTTTCCGTTCAGCACGTCGAATGCCTGCATCTGCAAGCAAACTGTAAAGTGAGGGCACAACAAACAAGGTAAGGAAAGTGGCAGCGGTCAACCCACCAATCACAGTGATAGCCATTGGTGCACGCATTTCCGCTCCTTCACTGGAATCCAATACCATGGGAAGCATTCCAAAAATGGTAGTGAGAGCAGTAATCAAAACAGGACGAAGTCGTGTTGAGCCAGCTTCAATAATAGCTGCAGTTGCCTCGACACCTTTACGTCTCAGTTGATTGATATAATCCACCAGCACAATACCATTGTTCACCACAATTCCTGTCAGCATGATAAAACCGATAAAGCTGGTGAGACTGATGGTGACACCGGAAACAAGAAATCCGATGACAACACCTATCAATGCCAGGGGAATGGTAACCATGATGACGAAAGGGTGAATCAAAGATTCAAATTGTGAGGCCATGACCATAAACACCAGCAGGATGGCTAAAGCCAGGGCCTGACCTAGCGTAATGAATGTATCAATCATCTGTTCGTATTGACCCCCGTATTCAACAAAATAACCATCTGGCAGGGTTGACTGAATAGGCTTGAGGATTTCGATGATTTCCTCCATCACCGATCCCATATCTCGATCCAGGATACTGGCAGTTACCAGAACCATACGACTCTGATTGTCCCTGACGATCTTAACAGGTCCTTCCTCTTGTGTGATTGAAGCGACCTGAGCCAGTGGGATTTGAGATTTCATAGGGGTTGTCAGCTTGATCTGTCCTATATCTCGTATGGAATTACGCTGATCTTCACGGAATTTGATACGCACATTGGTTTCGTCACCGGCAAAGCGGTACCTGGTTGCTACCTGACCCAGAGTAGAGGCCTTAATGGTGTTGGCCACTTGTCCTGAGACAAGTCCCATGCGATTAATTTCTTCTCGATTGAGGGCAATATGATATTCAGGCTTGGCTTCTTCCATGGAGGACTTGATATCCATAACGCCCTCGACGTCTGCGATGATTGCAGCTACTTCTTTACTAATCTCTTCCAGAATAACGAAATCTTTGCCAAAGACCTGAATCTCGACATCCGCTCCACTGCCACCCATAGCTGCTCCAAAGTCAATACTCTGGATGGTAACATCACGCATGGCTGGAATCTCGCCACGGATTTTTTCACCGATCTTCGTTGTAGAAAGTGATCTCTCAGATTTTGGCTTCATAGCCAACATGATCATGCCTTCATGGGAGCCGGCATTTGCCATATCTCCACTTTGCCCGCGATCTTCCTCATTGACGCCGTTGGAAACAATCACTGTCTGGACAGCATCTTCTGAAAGAGCAATTTTTTCAACTTGTCTCACAGCCTGGTCAGTTTCTTCCAGGGCAGACCCCACGGGCAGCTTGATTTTCATCATAAGCATGGCTTGATCCATCTCTGGCATAAATTCAGTTCCAACAACAGGTATGAGCGCCATGGAAATAATAAATAAGGCTGTTGCAGCTCCCAGTGTCTTCCCGCGATGCTGGAGAACTATAGTAAGCGAGGCTGTATAAACAGCTCGTAAACGAACTATCCAAGACTCATCTGCTTTCAGGGTGTAGTCCACTTTACTCCTTGGTTTGAAAAAGACCGAGGCAATCATGGGCACCATGGTGAGTGAAACAAAAAGAGAAGCAAGTAGTGAAAATGAGATGGAGAGCGCCAGGCCCCGGACAAGTTGTCCGGCAGTACCTGAACCCATGGCCATGGGTAGAAATACGGCCAGGGTTGTCAATGTGGATGCCGTAATAGCCATACCCACTTCTGAGGCCCCCAGACGGGCTGCCTCCTTACGACTTTTGCCCTCTTCAAGATGCCTAAAGACATTTTCGATTACCACAATGGCGTTATCCACCAACATACCTATACCTAGAGCCAATCCTCCCAGGGTGAGGAGATTGAGTGTATAACCCACTGCATTAAGAGGAATAAAGGTAACAACTATGGAAACGGGGATGGCAATTCCCACTGCCAGTGTGGGACGAATATTTCTCAAGAAGAAATAGATCATGAGCATAGCTAGAAAACCACCCAGCATTGCGGTTCGGCCAGTACTGTTCACCGTGAGTTTTACACTTGAGGACATATCCATCCCGATATGCATCTCAATATCTTCGGGCAAAACCTGCTGAAGATCAGCAAGTTCAGCCTTTACAGCATCTGCCACCCGTACGGTGTTAGCCCCTGACTGTTTGGTAACAATCATCATGACACCTGGCTTAGACTGGACCCGCATTTCTGTACGCAAATCTGAGACAGTGTCTTTGACCTTGGCAACCTGTCGGAGTTTGATGGGATTGCCTGTAGGTGATGCTCCAACAATCAGGTCTTCTAACTCCGTCAGGGATGCAAATTCAGCTCGGGTACGGACCAGAAAATCTTTGTGATCTTCTACGATTCTACCCGCAGGCATATTCAGATTTTCAAATCCAATCATCTGGATGACTTGGTCCAGTGTGATTCCTGAGGTTTCCAGGGCATGCTGATCAATTTCCACCTGAATTTCTCTTACTTCTGGAGACTGAACGATGACTGAAGCCACACCCTCAATGCGTTCCAAACGGTAACCAGCAGATTCGTCCATATACTCGGCCAGCTCATTGAGGGGTCGTTCTTCACTGGTGACCCCATAAAAGAGCAGGGGCAGCGCAGACATGTCAAATTTCATGACCAGGGGTGTTTGAATATCATCAGGCAGAAAGTCAGCAAACATGGCGAGTTGATCCCGGAGATCCTGGGCTGCAAAATCGAGATTTGATCCACTCTCAAATTCAACTGCGATCATGGACATGCCTTCCACAGTGGTGGAAACGACACCCTTCACTCCTGAAACAGAAGCAATGGCCTGTTCGATGGGTTTTGTAACGATTGATTCAATATCTTCAGGGCTGGCACCACTATAGACGGTGACTACTGACACCATGGGGAATTCTACATCTGGGAGCATATCGAGACCCAGTTTGGTGAAAGAAATGATACCACCAAGGATCACAATCAATGTGATCATGGTGACAGTTATCTTGCGATCGACGGATAGATCAACAATTTTCATAGCTGACTCCTAGTCCTCTATCTGGACAAGACTGCTGTCTGTAAGGATAAAGGCACCGCTGGTAACGTAGGTTTCACCTTCGATGAGGCCTGCACCGATAATAAGTTCTTTTAGGCTCTCCTGGAGGACTTCAACATCCCGTTGATAAGCGTAATTCTCCTCAACAACAAACATGTGGGATCTATCTATGACAGCGTTTTTCGGTACCACCATCACATCTCCAATTTCCTCAATCGAAATATCTACTTGACCAAATGTTCCTGCTCTGAGATTCCCTGAGCTATTATTGAACTGGCATTCTACAAAAAAAGTTTTTGAAAGAGGGTCAGCTGCTACTCCCACAAGTGTAACTGATCCAGGGACTGGATAATCCAGATAGTCTACGGTCAAGTAGGCATTTTGACCTTTCTTGATGCTCATAATTTCCTGAGAGGTGATTTGAAGTTCAACTTTTATGGATGATACATCCTGGAGTGTGAAAACAGGCATCATAACTGCTGGACTGAAGAGATCTCCCTTGCTGAAACCCCTTTGTGTAATGACACCATCAAATGGAGCAGTTAGGGTAGCCTTGTCCAATTGCATTTTGAGAAGATCAAGACCGGCTTGAGCCTGGCTCATTTGCGCCTGGGCAGCATCAAGACCCAGTTTCATTTTTTCAAATTGTTGCTGAGAAACTGCATTTTCGTTATGGAGCGTCTGAACCCGCTCCCAATTTTTTTGTGCATCCAACAGATTCGCATGAGCGACAGATACACCTGCTGAGGCTTGTTTGTACTGTAAAGTCATGGTACTGATATCCATTTGCACCAGCGTCCTGCCCTTCTGGACATAATCACCAATTTGAACATGGAGGGCTTCAATTTTTCCAGGCATCTCAGGAATTATCCGAGCGGTTTGAATAGCTAGCAAAGAGCCATTGTAAGAAAGGGAGCTCACAAAGTTTTGTGATTGTGCAGTCTCAACCTGAACTGGAACCGCTTTTCGAATCCAGTCGTCAGCAGTATCTGTTGCTTCGTCATTATTACAGCCATTAAAAAGAAATAATCCAAAGCTGAGTGCGAGAATGAGTTTTAGCGTTTTCATTAATTTTGAGCTCCTTGTTTATGGAGAGACTCGCCGATGACCTTTTTTATACTGGCTTCTGCGAGCGTGTAATTAAATAGTGCCTGTAAATAATTTGCTTTGGCTACGGTCAGATTGATCTGTATCTGATTGGCCTGAAGGTTGGTAATGGTTCCTTCACGAAATTGGATTTTTGCCAAACGAGCAGCCTCCTCAGCCTGACCTACTGTTTTCTCCTGAGAAAGGATATTCTTCTCAGCTTCCATGAGTCTTAAATAGACCTGTTCCACTTCCAGCAGAATGCCGTCCTTCAGAGCTTCGTAACCGTAATCAACTTGTCGCTTGGCGATCTGCGCCTGGCGTACTTTCGAATACCTCGTGCCACCAACAAACAAATCATAACTCATTCCAACAGCCACCATATAGCTATCATTCCATTCTGAATATAAATCCAGATCGTTCCCCGACTTTGAGTATGAATAGCTTAATGCTACCATGGGTAGAAAATTAGAGCGTGCCATGTTGACATTT
>JABHBL010000073.1 GCA_018673925.1 Fidelibacterota bacterium | reverse complement strand
CTGTTGTGCGTAGCATATTTCCGTCAAAGCTATCATCCCCTATCTCGTCTGTCCTCGGCGCGGCTGGATTATACATATCATGCGCACTTGGACCAACCACACGCAGGGCAGGTGTAGCATCCATCCATTAATTGCATTTCCTCTTGGCATTCAGGACATGGGTTCTGTGCAGGTGTTTCTGGAAGTATCGGCGCATCCATATCAGTAGCCTCTTTCAGTATAGATAGATCCCCAGATGACATAGCGTCATGTAGCGCCTTGAGGTTATACCCAATTAAAGGCATCAATCCCTTAAAGAATCGTGGCTTCTTTTCACCCCACACTTTACCGTGTATCTCTTTAGGCGACACCGTTTCGCAATATTCAGTTGCTAACGCATTTAAGTTATTGATGTGATGGTCGTATGACTTTAATATCATAGAGCTTAGTCTTGTTGCAATTGCTACCCATTCAGCGCAATCCAGATGTGATGAAGAAAAGAATAACTCCATTGGCCTATTTGTCTCAGGGCAATAGCCGATTGTCATATAGATATTGAAACCTCCTGCTCTGATCCGCAGTATGTATCCACTCAGCAGGTCAGGACGCTTAATTTGTTCCGGTAGTGATGGTTTTGCCTCTAATGATTCATCACTTTTAATCTTGTAACCAATAATAGGTTGGTCTATTTTAAGTTTCATCTTTTGTCCTTTGTACATGAAAAATCACCATGAAGCTGATTTGCGGCATTAATTAACTAATTCTACTAACTTGCATATCGTGGTACTTACCCCGTAGGTACACTTGAATCTCTGGCTTCGGGTCAACAATTACTCGACTATGCCCCATATCTCGACCTAATCCCACTGGATCTGGCAGTCTGGGTTTGCCTTCTATTTGCAGGGCATAACAGCGAGAGCGTGAGTCGCCTATTTTTATGATGTCCTTCATGCGATTGAGTGCGCCTATAACGGATGAATGCTTCCACTCTTTTATCCTGCTATCTACCTCTGCCATTTGAGCGATAGTTGACCACTGATTGCGAGTCTTTAAACATTGGCGAATCAGATCAGTCAATCGTATTCCCAATCGGGATTGCTGACTCATTGGTGCTTGCAGTGCCTCTGCCAGAGTCGCTCCTCGTTCTATACTGGCTTTATACATATTATAAGGTATGCCCCAAGCCTTCGCCATTTGCTTCTCGGTTTTAAACTGGTTTCCTTTTGGGTCAGTCACTGGCATGTAATTTCTCCTCCTATTAAATCTTAATCTTAACGCCCTTTTCGAGCTTTATAATTTCAAAAATACCACGTCTCACTGCAACACATTCTTCACCTGTCTTAAACGTACAATAATCATCTGTCTTAAACGTACAACAATCACCCGTATCAAACGTACAATCATAACCTGTATCAAACGTACAATTATGACCCGTATCAAACGTACAATCATAACCTGTATTAAACGTACAATAATCACCTGTCTTAAACGTACAATAATCATCTGTCTTAAACGTACAATCACCACCTGTATCAAACGTACAATCATAACCTGTATTAAACGTACAATAATCACCTGTCTTAAACGTACAATCATCATCTACATCAAACGTACAACAATCATCTGTCTTAAACGTACAACCAAAACCTGTCTTAAACGTACAATCACCACCTGTCTTAAACGTACAACCATTAACACTTATGAAATCCAGCACTAATCCATTTTCACAGGTACTAAAAGTCTTAGAATTTTCATCCCAAGTGTAAAGACTCTTATCTAGCTCTTTACCATTCTTTGTAACACTAAAATCAATATCCATTTAAAAGACTCCATTTACGATTGTGTAGGTCAGAATTGACCTCCAGTGTATTCACAAGTCGGCATAGTTCAGGCCAGTCTTTGTCGTCGGTCATTACGTGCTTAATAGCTAATATACCGAGTTTACGAATGGTATCAGCACACTCTTTAACTGATCTATCTTCTATCTCAATAGCAAAGTCGTATTCAACAGGACCAAGTACAGGACTGAACGCCCCATGTCTCCTTGCTATTGAAGCGTAAATTAATTCTAGCTCTTTATTAGTCA
The DNA here is from genome assembly GCA_018673925.1 of Fidelibacterota bacterium. Lineage (GTDB taxonomy): Bacteria > Fidelibacterota > UBA8477 > UBA8477 > JABMPR01 > JABMPR01. The sequence continues at coordinate 549 of JABHBL010000073.1, read as the reverse complement.
TCATTAACTTCCTCCTTTAGCTGTTTCAACTCAAACTCAATCAGCATTTCGACATAGTGTTTAGCCTTTCGTAGATCTTCAACGCCGTTCTTGTCACGGAATCGCGTAATGTACTTAATGACATTCGCTTGGCAGTAGTCGAGATTGTTTTCCATGATGAATTCTACTGGTTGTATGGAATACTTCTTATAGTGATCGCCACCTATCTGCCTATCTAATATCGTTGTCATGGTCTCTCCTTTTTAAAATTAGTACCCTACTGAGTAAAGCCGGGTCAGCCGCATTCACTACTACACGTTCACCATTAGAGTAATAATGGTTTCAGTAAGTCACTCTCAGCTAGTGGGATTTTGTTTGTTAATCTTCTTCAGGCGGCTCCGGCAAATGCTTCCAGTGTGTTGCCTGTACCATGAGCTGCGACTCATGGGACGTGTAATACCATGTACCAATCCGGTTCCCTGAAAGACGGAAAAGATATTTGTTTCCATCCTCTGGTGATTGGTCCTCCATGCTGATCCAATCTTGTTCAGCATTAAACTCCGCAACATG
>JABHBL010000072.1 GCA_018673925.1 Fidelibacterota bacterium | reverse complement strand
CTTCACAAGTATCAGTGCGTCGGATGAGATGTTTGTTATGGACAGATTAAATAATAGGCCAAGGAAACGTCTTGGATTTAAAACACCCAATGATGTATTCTTTGGGAAACAAGAAATTGCACTTACTGGTTGAATTCAGGAATGGATATACGCTGAGCTTTTATCTTTAAAATTTAGCCTCTAATTCTAATTGCTGACTAGCAAACAGTCAAGCAAGGAATGGAGCTCAGACGGGTCTGTGAAAAGTTTTTCAGAATGCATCCCAATAATTCCAGGACGCTTAATATCTACTGAAGGGAGTTAATATAATTTAGCCAGCCGGATCATCCTGACCTTTGGCCAGATCCAGGGTTAAGCCTGCTTTCATGAGATACCAGGCGCCCATTGGCGTGTAGAGCAAATAGTTCATAAGGTGCATCACAATGGCAAAAGCTTTCGCGGCATCATTGTCGATATTGAATATCATCAATGCAGCTAGCACAGCCCCATGATAAGTGCCTACATAACCAGGTGCAGCAGGGACAGATAATGATAAAGTAGTGAATACCAACAAAATGGATGACACCTTCCAAAGATCTACCAGATCCAATCCAAAATCGAAAGCAGCTAGTGCAAGGAAAGTGACCAAAAAATAAACCAACCAAAGAAAGCCAGTTTGAAGGATAACGATGAATGGTTTTGGCATGTGCCACAGGGTTTCGAGACCCCGAAATATTGACAAGAGATGTTCCGCTCTTTTAGGATGCCCCCCATCAATAAAGCGTTGACTCCAGACTCCAATCCGAACTTGAAATTTTTCATGTTGTCGATTAACCCAAAAACCCAATATGATGATCAGAAGCAGGGCACTGAGACCCAGAATTGCTAAAAGGCGTGCAGATTCAAATGTTGGAACCAGAGTTGCATAGATACCGGCCAGGATGAGAAATGAAAACATATCCAGGGCACGTTCCACAACAATAGAAGCTCCAACGCCACTGACCTTAAGACTATGTCGTTTGGAGACCACCATGGCACGCAATACTTCGCCAAGCCTGAAAGGGAGCACATTATTCCCCATATACCCCATCATGGTCGCTTCAAACAAGTGATTGGTTTTGATTGCTCCTTGTGGGCTAAGTAAAATTTTCCAGCGAGCAGCCCGAACCACATTACTAAAGACCAGGAGAAAGGCACCAGCAGCGAACAACCAATAATTTATGGATATGACTGCCTGCCAGAAGGGCTCCCATTCAAGATCCTTGAACGAATAGTAGACCAGTCCCAGACTCACCGCTATAGATATTAAAAATTTCCAGGGGTGTTCTTTTACCAAATCAACGATACGCATTACTTCCCCCTAAGATCTGCAACCTGATAGTGCAGATAGTCCTCATCAATTTTTGGGATGGAATATCCTTCATACCCAACCAAATACCTCAATGAAATGATATATTTGTTTCCATCGTAATCAACTAAAATCAGTTTTTCGAGCTTGTCTTCATCGCCTAAAACCGTAGAGAGACTTTCCCAATCAGAGAAATCACTATCAAACGAAAAATTGAGCCGACGCCTGCCATCCCTCAGCTTTTTCTCTCCTTTAAAGCGAGCCTTATTCAGATCCCCTCCCACAAAGAGTTGCTTCAACAAGGCATCAGGAGTCGTCTTTTCATACAAAACCTGTTGCCTGATATGGTTGAGAGTAATCATCTCTTTTTCAGATACAAATATTTCCATTCCGAAATCAGCGAGCATCACGTGGAAATTGGTACCACCATTGATATCCATTTGGATTCTCACAGTGTCGCTTTTATCTGAGAACCGCCAATCGATGACCTGATTGATTTTCACGCTGGTTGCTTCCAGGTTCATAAAATGATCGATAACCTTTGAGAGTTCCTTGGGTGGTTGGGCGGCCATAACCATCTGCATTGAGAGGATAGCATATAGCAGAGTTATTGTTAATGTCTTCGCGAGCGAAGCGCGGCGATCTCGGTTTCCTGCCTGACCAGTTTCCGAGATTGCTTCGTCGATGTACTCCTCGCAATGACTCGAATGGGAGTATCGAGCGAAAGGTCTAATCATCAAGGATATCTTCATCAAATGAAGGATTATCCAAGACTTCAGGTCCAACCAGTACATCTCGTGCCTTGCTGCCCGTATTAGGCCCCACAACGCCTGCACGTTCTAATTCATCTATAAGTCTACCAGCCCGAGCATAACCCACTCGTAATCTTCGTTGTATCATACTCACGGAGCCCTGCTGATGAAGAACGACCAGACGATAGGCTTCATCAAATAAAGGATCAAGCTCTCCCCCGCCTTCAGTACCAGCGATGGTGGGATCCTGTTCATCAACAATACCAGGCAATAATTCTTCTTCTGGTTTGGGTTGTTCCTGAATATGATCCAGAACATCCTCAATTTCCTCCAGTGTCACAAAGGCATTATGAAGGCGCACAGGTGCAGGTGCTCCAGGTGCGAGGAATAACATATCTCCGCGTCCCAATAATTTTTCAGCACCATTTTGATCTAGGATGGTCCTTGAGTCGTTCTTCTGAGCCACTTTGAAGGCAATACGTGTTGGAAAATTTGCTTTGATCACACCGGTGATAACATCAACAGATGGTCTCTGTGTTGCTATGACAAGGTGTATACCCACAGCGCGAGCCATTTGAGCCAGACGTGCAATAGGTTCTTCAATTTCCTTGCCGGCTGTGATCATCAAGTCAGCCAACTCATCGACTAATACAACAATATATGGCAGTGGAACATATCCATCCTTGCCTGTAGCGCGTTCATTGTACTGATCAATATTTCGAACCGTTTTCTTACTCAACAAGTTGTAGCGTTTCTCCATTTCCAACTCAGCGGAACGCAAAGCGTGAATGGCATTCTTGGGGGTCGTAATGACGTATTCGTCAATGGACTCACTGGTAATCAAATGATAACCCTGCAAACGCTTGTATGTGGAAAGCTCCAATTTCTTGGGATCAATCATGATGAATTTCACCTGATCAGGTCGCGCACGATAAAGGAGTGATGTAATAATAGTGTTAATACATACCGATTTACCTGAGCCAGTGGCTCCGGCAACTAGCAAGTGAGGCATCTTGGCCAGATCAGCCACAAAGATTTCACCGGCAGTCGTCTTACCCAGGGCAATTGTCAATACTGAGGCAGGTTCTGAGAATTTTGGTGAATTGATACCACTCTTGAAATACACGATTTCCGGCTCATCATTTGGTAGCTCAATCCCCACTGAATTCTTTCCTGGAATGGGTGCAATGATGCGAACACTTTGGGCTTCCATCACCCTGGCAATATCATCGGAGAGATTGGCAATTTTTGATACACGAATTCCTGGACCAGGTTCGACCTCGTATCTGGTAATAACAGGTCCGGGAGCAATGTTGGTAACACGTCCTTCCACACCAAAAGTCTCAAGCGTCTGAATTAGTAACTCAGCCTTACTTAATAGAATATCTTTGGACTGTCCTTCTGAAGTTGGAGGTGGTTCCATGAGCAAATCGACGGAGGGTAGTTTGTACTCTCTTTTGGGGACGATGTCCTGGGTCTCATCATAGTCCACTTCATCTTCAATGACAGCATCTTCAATTTCTATTTCATTGGGTTTCAGCGTGGTTTGTTCAGCTTTGCCTAAATTTTTAGGTGGCACCTCTTCCCGCTGAATTGGTGGAGGTACGGCTTCCGCTGCCGGTTCTGGTGCAGGTGTCGGTACTGCCTTAGCAGGCGATAATTCCTCTTCCCGCTGAATAGGAGCCTGCGATCTTTCTTTGAGATCTTTAACCTTTGCCCGTTTCTTGCTGGCAAGCTTGAGCTTGTTGCGAAGCTCAGAAATTCGATCCTCAATCCAATCATTGACGTGACGGAATGAAAAACCACGCCAGGCCTGAATGGTGACAATCCCAATACTTAGCAGAATGAGTATAGCACCGGGAAATCCCAGAAAATCCTTTAACAACTGACCGATACTTACAACAAGATACCCACTATGTCTGAACAATTGTTCTGAAGCCATACCACTTTTCTCGGCAATCATGGCGAAGAGCGACATCAGGATCAACGTGGTTCCAAAGCTATAACCTGTAAAGCGGAAAATGGGTTGAAAATCTTTTTCTGAGAATACTACATAACCCCAGATGCCAATTAAAATGGCAATGACCAGTGAACCCCACCCCAGGAACATTTTAAACAAGACCCAGGAGATGAATATTCCCACATACCCCATCCAATTGTGGAAATGTACGCCAGGCATGATGCTTAGTTCTTCTGTGGATTCGTGACTCACCAAGCTGAGGAGCACAAATATTCCCAGCACCATGGTGAGAATACCAAGAATCTCGCGACTTTTTTCTTCTAAACTGATTTGCTTCTTTTTGGCTACCATAGAATCAACTGGTTTTCTTATTTACAAACGGGGGTTTTATGATTTTAATTTTCAATCGTTTTCCCCTAATATCAATACTGAGCTCATTGTTAGCCTTGTGATGAGGTTTATCGATGTACGCCAGACCAATCCCCTTTTTAAGTGTAGGGCTTTGTCCACCACTGGTAACATAGCCTACCTTCTCATCTCCTGCGAAGATTTCATATTTGTTGCGGGGCAATCCACGATCGATCATTTCAAAAGCCACAAGGAATCTTGATAATCCAGTTTCCTTTTGTTTGAGCAGAGCATCCCTTCCTAAGAAATCCTCATGATCTAGATCTGTAGCCCAGCCAAGACGGGCTTCCAGGGGTGTGGTTGTTTCATCAATATCATTACCATATAGACAAAACTTCATTTCCAATCTCAATGTATCGCGAGCACCGAGCCCAATTGGTGCAATACCATATTCTTCACCTGCATCCATGAGTGCAGCCCAAAGTTGTTCAGATTCATCTGGATCATGATAAAGCTCGTAACCCAATTCACCTGTATAACCTGTTCGGGATATGATCATGGGTAGCCCACTAACATCTCCAATTCCAAAATGGTAGAAATCCAATGAGTCGAGATTAGCTGAAGTCAATTTTGACAAAATATTCTTTGCTTCGGGTCCCTGAAGAGCCAGTAATGCAATTCCATCGGAACCATTGGTGAGTTGCACATCCTGAAACTTTTCAACCAGCTCAGACAAATGGTTCCAGTCCTTCTCAAGATTTGAGGCATTTACAACCAGTAAAAAACGATCTGCAAATCGGTAAATGAGAAGGTCATCGACAATGCCGCCATTTTCCAGACACATCGTTGAATATTGGACCTGACCCTTTTCCATTGAAGAAACATTATTTGCTGTGGCATATTCTACAAATTCCAGAGCTTGCTCCCCAGTCACCCAGAACTCTCCCATGTGGGAGACATCAAACAATCCTGCCTGATTTCTAACTTTCTCATGCTCAGCAATTATACCCTCGTATTGAATGGGCATTTCATATCCGGCAAATGGCACCATCTTGGCACCAAGTGATTTATGAATGGCGTTGAAAGCGGTTAGTTTCATGAGTGTGGGTCCTTACACAATTATTCAGCTTTGAATCTAATGGTGATAAGATCAGGTCAAAATTGAAAATCAACTCAATATTGAGTATGATAGGCAAAAAAGCCTTACTGCAATTAATATTTATGATAATTCAAACTGATTCAATAATGCTGCTTCTCTACCCATGGCAATAAATTATATTGGTTCAAAAGGGGATCCTAAATGACTTCGATTTACAGACTCTCACTCGCTTTCGTCTTCTCTCTGGGAACACTCCTCGGTCAGATTCATATACCTTCACCAATCAAATTCGCCTGGCTCACAGACACCCATGTTGGCACAAGGAACGGAGCTGATGATCTAAGTATTGTTGTACATGATATTAACAAAAATGATAGTATCTCATTTGTTATCGTCTCAGGAGATATCTCTGAACTTGATGTTGGTCAAAATCTGCCTCTGGCAAAATCCATTTTAGATAGCCTCAAAATTCCCTATTACATCATCCCCGGAAATCATGATTTGAAATGGTCTTCTTCAGGTGGCCTGCTTTTCGAACAGTTATGGGGAGCTGATAGATTCAACTTCGAAGTTGGAGAATATCGTTTTATTGGGTCACATCAGGGTCCACTTCTGCGGATGGGTGCAGGCTATATTGATCCAACTGATATTTCCTGGATTGATTCTATTCTCAATTCCTTATCTGATCCCCGACAAAAAATATTTATCGTTATGCACTATCCTCTGGATCCTGCCGTTGACAATTGGCATGCACTTCGGGATGTACTGCGGTCCTATAATATTCAAGCGGTATTGCATGGACACGGTCATGCCAATCGAGCTACATCCTATGAAGGTATCCCAGGTGTCATGAGTCGTTCCATTTTAAGACGTGGACAACAGCCCACAGGATATAGCATTGTTGATTTGTTTCCTGATCATGCAAACTTTATTGAAAGGATTCCCCATGTGGACAGCACCCACTTTTGGTACAGACTCCCCCTTGGCAACAATAACTCTCAGGATTCCCTGAGTCTACCCTACCCTGACTACTCAGAGAATGATACCTCAGGAGTTGAGATTGTCTGGCAATATGAAACTGGCTCATTAATCACATCAGCCCCATCTGTGGAAAGTACCCAGGTATTTATCAGCACAGTTGGTGGCGAACTTATGGCGCTGGATATTAAAAGTGGACAAGTGAATTGGAGTTGGCAAGCTGGGGGAGCCATTCACTCCACCCCTGCAGTAAAAGGATCACGCGTTGTCATCGGCTCAGTTGATTCTACAATTTCATGTATTTCAGCTGGGAATGGTAAATTGCTTTGGCAGATTAAAAGTGAGGCATCTGTCTTTAGCTCAGCGCTTATAAAAGGCAGAAAAGTATATATTGGGAATGGAGCAGGTCAGGTTCATGCCCTCAACTTGAGAAATGGTAAAAAGAAATGGATCTTTCGCGGTGGCTCAGGATACATCGAGACGAAACCTGTTCTAGTAGAGGGCAAAGTAATATATGGGGCCTGGGATGAATCAGTTTATGCCCTGAATGCCAGGAATGGACAGCTTGAATGGCAGTGGTCAGATGGTAGATCTGGAGTGCTTTACTCACCAGCGGCTTGTTGGCCAGTAGCAGCTGGGAACAAAGTATTTATTGTAGCTCCTGACCGTGTAATAACAGCAATCGATATCTCCACTGGCGAGACCATCTGGCGCGAATCTGGTCACAAGGTGAGAGAATCCATTGGGATAACCGAAGATGGGATGCATGTTTTTGCCAGAACCATGCAAGATTCAGTCATCTCCTCAAAAACTGCAGGTAAATCCTTTGAATTAGATTGGGTTAAGCATGTAGGATTCGGTTATGACATCGCACCCAATGCAATGATAGAAAAAGATGGATTCATTTTCTTTAGCACAGACAACGGGAGTGTTTTTTGTCTGGAGCGGTCCACTGGTAAATTGGTCTGGAGACACCGAATTAGCGATGGTTTGGTCAACACCCTTGGGGTGATAGATTCCAAACATGTTATTTGCACTGCCGCGGATGGGAAAGTGACTTTACTCCGTTTTGCAGAATAGATATGTCTCATACAACGAGAGGAATCCCAATCATTAATTGTCAAGCGAGTATATGATGAGTTGGATTAACACTATTTTTAGATGGTTGCCAGCACTTGCCATTGGCATCGGCCTCATCACCAGACTCGGTGCTGAGTTTACATGGCTTATCCAACCCAGTCTCATGGTTATTATTTTTCATACTTTTATTGATTCCAGGGCACAAATATGGAAAAATGTATCAAAGTTCCATTTATATGTAATCCTGGGACAAGTCAGTATCGCGATTGGTATATTTTTTCTCTTAAACCTATTTTCACTTGAGGTGGCAGCTGCAGGATTGGTTATAGCACTCGCACCCACGGCAGTATCTGCAGGCACAGTGGCATCCGGGTTGCGGGTAAACTTAAGTCATGTCATGTCTGTGATCGTTGTGACCAATCTATTTGCCTGTATCACATTCTCCATCATTCCTCCTTTGATTGGAAATGATTCATATTCATTCACCTCCACTCTGGAACCATTCAGAATAGTGGGTATGACAGTTGTGATTCCATTAATTGTTTCAAAAATATTGCTTCGTTATGGACGATTTTCAGGGGATTGGAAACCAAAGAAATATGTGGGCTTCGCGATTCGATTTTTGTGGGCTGCCATTTTGGGCGTATCAGCCTCTAAAGTTGGTGTGTGGTATTTTGAAAACACCCAAGCTGGTTTGGCCGATCTAGCCTGGCCACTTTTGCTGGGAGTAGGGATATTTACAATCTTTGCCACTGTTGGATATTACCTTCCTCAAGAGAGTAAACTGGGATCGCTTATATCCTTCAGCCACAAGAATTCAGGCCTGGCGCTTCTGCTAATTATCAATACCTTCCCAATGTCTGCAGTTGCAGTTATTCTGAGCTACTCACTCTCACAGAATATATTTTTCTCAATGCTTATTGGACGGACCGCTCCCAGATAGCAACAGATCCATTATCCTTTTATCCTAATTTTCGATCGAAGTTATTACTTCTGAAGGGTCTTCTTGATCAATTGTTCAGTGGTCAGTTCAGAGTCACTGTCTTTAACGATTTTGCGGATTTTTGAGTAAACTTCAGCACGTGAATATCCAAGGGCTTCCAGAGCCATGATGGCTTCATCCTCAATACTGCTGGTGCCTAGACTTGAAGTCAGACCACCTGGTTCGCTGGCACCCATGCCCTTCTCTATCTTAGGCTTGAGCTCAAGTATAAGTCTTTTTGCTGTTGTAGGGCCAATTCCAGGCGTTTTAGCGATGGTCTTGGCATCTTCAGCCATAATCCAGTTACTAATATCCGCAGGGGAACCACCAGAGAGAATTGCCAGGGCTGCTTTCGGTCCAATCTTGGATATAGCAATCAATTTGAAGAAGAACTCACGTTCATCCCGGTGTGCAAATCCATACAGATCAAAAATATCTTCACGGACATGGAGATGGGTGAAAATCATGATCTGATCGCCAGGAGCCGGCAACTGTTCAAAAGTACTATGGGATACCTTGAGGCGATAGCCAATGCCTGAAGTTTCAACCACAACATGGTCGGGCTGTTTGCTTACCAACTTACCGGAAATAAACTCGTACATTAGATACCCAACTTTGATAGTTTGTAATTTAGACCATGGCAGATCGCTATTCCCAATGCGTCAGAAGCATCCATGGTGACTGGATCTTCTTTGAGTTTGAGTAATCGTTTCACCATATAGAGAACCTGCTCCTTATCTGCAGCCCCATTGCCAGTGACAGCAGATTTAACTTTGCGGGCGGCGTATTCATGCACTTCCAGACCAGCATGTTTTCCAGCCAACATGGCCACGCCACGAACATGACCCATAAGTAAGGCAGTTCTGGCATTCTTGCCATAGAAAGCCTCTTCAATGGATAGTACATCCGGTTCAAACTGTTTTATGGATTCAGCAATGCCCTTGTAAAGAACAGATAATTTATCAGATAATGTATCACTGTTTTTGGTTTTTATGACACCAGAATAGACTGATTTAAAGCGATTTCCATCGTAGTCAACAACCCCAACACCTAGAATCCTCAGACCAGGATCAATGCCAATGATCCTCAGGTTCTACTCCAGACCTTCCAGCATTTCATCTGTAAAATTCACACTGGCTGATAGTTTTTGCATATCGTCATGATCATCAAGGAGTTCCATTAAGTGAACTACTTTTGGTAGATCCTCAGCGCTCACTTCAGTGAAATTATTGGGGATGTTTTGAACTTGAGCCACTTCTACTGAATACCCCGCTTCAATCACAGCTTCATTCACCGTATTGAGGTCATTGGGGGCAGATATGATTTCAAAAAAATCACCTTCATTACTCATATCCTCAGCTCCACCTTCAAGAGCAGCCATCATCAGTTCATCTTCATCAACACCCTCTGCAGGAACCTGGAGAATGCCCTTTGTATCAAACATCCACCCCACCGCTCCAGCCTGTGCCAGATTACCACCATGTTTGCTGAGTAGATGACGAATCTCGGAAACGGTCCGATTGCGATTGTCTGTGGCAACCTCCATCATGAGAGCCACACCACCTGGACCATAGCCTTCATAAATAATTTCTTCAATGATGACACCTTCGAGATCGCCTGTGCCTTTTTTGACAGCTCTTTCAATGTTGGCTGTTGGCATGTTGGAGGCTTTGGCTGTAGAAATAGCCGTACGGAGACGAGGATTTGTTGCTTCATCACCACCACCAGCTCGTGCAGCAATGGTTAATTCTTTGGCAATCCTTGTAAAGACTTTGCCTCTAGCGGCATCTACAACCGCTTTTTTTCTCTTAATGGTGGACCATTTACTATGACCGGACATAATTCTCCCACTCTAATTTTCTAATTCTGGTGTATTCTCAGTCCTGATGACCCAGGCTCGTCGGAATCCATTTTGAAATGCAAATTGCTGCAAACTTTGGGCATCTTCCCGATTGTTCATTTTCCCGACTCTAATTTTGTAATAGGGACTGTCAAATTGAATCATGATTTCATCTTCGAAGGTCGAAGCAGCCCTGGTTTCCAACGCAATTGCTTCATCATAATTATTTGTGCTACCCAATTGGACTCGAAAAACAAAACTGGAGTACTCCGTGACCTCGACAGTATCAGGATCATCACCCATACTGGCATAATAGGCTCTCAAAGATTTTATTTGTTCAATACGAGCTTTTGAACTGGGCCAATCGTGTAAGGTAGTAGGGTCAAAAGACTCATCTAATTTGACCTTATCCTGCCCTAACACGAGGAGGGGTACAAGCAAACTAATATAGGCCAACAGCTTCATGAATTATCCATCCTGTTTTTCCGTCTTCCAATCTAAGTTCATACCAGGCATCTGTCGCATCTAAAATTTCACCTGAAGTACCTTCATGAATAACAAATAAAGTACTGGACCCTGGTATTGGAGCACTGGTTACATCCGCCTCGTCAACCAATAGAACGGCATATTTCTCATTCGTGGCAATTGATCTATCGATGAACCATCCACCCACCACCAAAAGTAGAACACCTGCTATAATTGTTGCCGGTGTTAATACTCGTCCCAGCGAATTTCCTCGCATAAGTCGACTTAGGATGATTCCAAGGATCAGTATGCTAAATAGAGCCTGTTCCAGGAATTTTAGTTCGGCCAGTGACAGACTTTTACGCAACGCTTTAAACCAGGCGATAAACGGCATGGGTTCAGGCAACTCAAAGCGATCTTTGAGAAATAACCTTGAATATTCAAGGTTATGCTGCACATCTGGATCTCTGGGGCTCAATTGTCGGGCTTTTTCAAATTGTAAGATGGCTTTCCCGTATGCTTTCTCAGAGAAATAAGCACAACCCAGATTGTAATGTAGTGCTGTAGAAACCATATCTGTAGCCAACACCTTTTCATAGGTGGTAATAGCGGATTCAAAATCGCCCTTTTCATAGTGACCATTCCCTTGAGCCATCAGACCTTCAACATCAACCGCAAAAACAGAGGTGAGCATCAATAAAAAAAGCAAAGACCAATGCAGGAAGGTTCTCATTATAGGACCCTCCTTAACTTTTGGAAGAGTTCTTGAGTGGCTGAGATCCATTCTGAAGCTGAACGTTTCACCGCTCCAGGAGCGAACCGATCCATGGCAAGACCCTCTAGAAAGGTCTTGTTCTCATCCACAATTTCTTGAGGAAGATCATGTTTGATCAATAATTCCGTAAATTCTGATATATCCAGCGTATTCTCGGCCACATTGAGTCGAGCACCAATAAATCCTGTAATACATTGATGTAGCAATGCTCTTAACTCTTCCGAATCCTCAGAAAGCTTCTCGGCCTTCTTTATCTGCTTTCTCGCCTGCTTTATGGCATTGGTCCTGCGCTGTAGGTCAAGATTGCCTTCAAGACGTCGAGACTGATATTCATAAGCAAAGGCACCACCAAGAGCCAGAAGACCCAATATGTGAAGCATCCAGAAAGTTCCTCCCAATGAGGACGTGGTGGCTTTGACAAATTTTGTATCTGCAGATTTGATATAACGAATGTCTTCCTGCATTAATTCAACCTCTTCCCTGCTATACCCTGAGGTTACAACAGGCTGGGAACCTTCTGCATCATAGACGTTCATCATAATCTTGCCTGAAGTTCTGGTGACATACTTCTGAGATTTCAGATCGAAGTAAGTGAATTCAATAGGATCAATGAGGATTTCACCAGAAATACGAGGCACCAAAAGATAGGTTGATTTCTTTGACCCTGTGTGCTTCATGCCCTTGATTTTGATATTGTCAACTCTTTCTGGTTTGAAAATATCAATTCCTTCAGGAAGCTTTGGCTCAGGTAGTTGCAGGGATTTAAAATTGCCAGAGCCAGAGAGAGAGATACTCAGCCCAACAGCATCATTTGCGAATACAGCATTGGTATCCAAACCGGCTCGAATTTGAAAATTGCCCACTGCCCCGCTAAATTTATAGGGTCTTGGCTCAGGTAAACTCTTCACATTTATCTTTAGGGGGTTAGAGAGATAGTTTTTGGTCGCTTTTCTGTTGCCACTAAAGAAGGGATCATTGAAAAAGGGATCATTGAAGCGTCGAGTACTTCTCTGATTCGATTTCACCTCAATTTCCAATTCGGTCTTTAAAGGATCGATGACCAATTCACCAGATCGAGTAGGATAATACAGCACTGTTTTTAAAACTGCTGTATTGTAACGAACACCATCAACCACCTCAGAGACCAGTCTTGGCTGGGCGGACTGTGGTATTTCTTCAGCCCAAAACCCAACTGCGTCTGGAAGTTTCTCTACCTGATAGTTATAAACGCCAACTTTCGTAAAAAGCTTATAGCGTACAGTAAGTGGTTCCCCAACATAGACACTTGATTTCGATGGTATAGCTCGTAAATAGACTGTTTGGCTTGCAGCTGTCTGCCTACCTCCAGATCCGCGAGCCGAGACGATCTCAAGTCTCAATGGTTTGGTTTTGTATCTTTTGTTACCTATAATCACATCCACTATGGGAAATACGACCTGACCGGGTTCCATGGCAACAAATGTATAGCTTATGGTTTTTTTACTACTGGTTTTTCCATTCACAATGGTATAGTTAGATGATTGCATTGGACCTGATAGCAGGGCAATCTTATCAATATCTCCAATACGGACATTTGGCATGATATCGCTACCTTCAACCTCCAACTTCCAGGTAAATGATTCTTTCACCAGAATTTGTTTGGCATCCAAACTAGCGGTAACCTGGACCTGCCCATAAGCCGTGGTGATACCAAGGAGAAAGATGATGAAAAGGACAGTCTTTGACTTCATCTCATTACCAATCTTTTTCATTGTCTTTACCTGATGTCTTTAGCCTGATCTGTTCACGCATATTTTCAGTTTCACGATCTTTCAGGGCATCTAACAATTGCTGGGCATTCATTAACTCTTCCTGATCGACTGGTTCCTCGCCTTCTGAAGGATTCTCTTGCTGCTCTTCCTTGTCTTCCTGTTCCTGCTCGTCCTGAGATTGCTGTTCATCCTCTTTATCATCCTCAGAGTCGTCTTGATCCTGCTGCTCTTCATCCTGCTGTTCATCGTTCTGGTCTTCAGATTCAGAATCGTTTTTCTCTTCCTGATCTTCTTTGTCCTGCTTTTCCTTATCGTCCTCCCCATCCTCAGAATCTTGGTCTTGAGGAGGTGGCGGAGGCATATGGTTCAGCAGCTCTAAATTGGCTTTTGCATCTTGATCATCAGGACGAATTCGAAGCGCTTGTTTATAAAAATCTTTAGCCTTCTCCACATCCTGCTTATTCAAATAGGCATTACCCAGGTTGTAATATACATCAGCAAGAGCATTTTTATCTTTTAGACTCAGGGCCTGCTCATAAGAGCCTATGGCTTCATCCAGATCACCTAATCTATAATTGGCATTGCCTTGATTATAATGAATATCCTTTAAATCTGGATTCTCTTCCAACAGCTTATTCCAGGCTTCAACAGCTTCCTCATACTTCTGCTCATCGAAGGCTTTTTTTGCAGAGGATTGACCAAATGCACTGAAAACAGGAAATAAAATCAACATCGCATAAATAATGGGGGTTTTGGCAAGGCTAATCACGAATGTAATCTCCTTCCCAGTTTCTTTCTGTGCTATGCAAATCCGTTATCAATAAATCGAGTACCAGAAAGAGTAGCGCGAGCCAGGTGAACCAATGGAATTGTTCTTTATAATTGGTGAATTCATGGCGACTAAATTCCTTCTGGTCCATTCCAAGGATGTCATTATAGATTTCTTCAAGACCTGCTGCAGCCGTGTTGAGATGTACAAATCTTCCGCCAGTTTCCACACTTATAGATTGAAGTGTTTCCGTATAGAGTCTGGTCGTAACGACTTCACCACTGCTGGTTTTACGGTAACCCTTTATAGTTCCCCTATCGTCGTATATAGGTATGGGTGTGCCTGAGAAAGAGCCAATCCCAGCAGTATGGATAATGACATTTTCTTTGCGGGCCCTTTGAAGGACTTCCTCAAGATTACCTTCGTGATCTTCACCATCTGAAATAACAATCATGGCGCGATGCTGCTGATCGTCTGGATCGAATGCACTAAGCCCAATTTCCAGAGCATTCTCAAAGGAGGTACCCTGGACACCAATGAGCGACTCATCTGATATATCTAAAAACATGTCAAATGCTGAATAATCTAATGTGAGGGGCGTTTGGAGATGAGCTTGTCCTGCAAACACAACCAGTCCAACCCTATCTCCTCGTAATTCTTTGATTAATTTTCTCAATTCAAAACGAGCCTTCTCAAGCCGATCAGGTTTGATGTCCTGCGCTCGCATCGAATTGGACACATCCAGCAACACCACGATATCAACACCTTCACGATGAATCTCTGTCAACTCATCTGAAAATTTAGGTCCCCACGCAGCAAACAGGAGTACCAGTATAGCTACCAAACGAAGGATATCCTTTAACAATCTCTTGCGCTTGCTTACACTTCTGGAGAGTTGTTCAATAAGTTCAGGATCACCAGCCCTCCTCACCAAATTTTTGCGTGAGAGACGAAACCAGATACCTGCCAATATCATGAGTGGGATTATCGACCAGAGTAAACTCTGTATCCATATGGGGTATGTTTCAAATTGAATCATCAGGGAAATCTCCTGAAAACCAGTCGTTCTAAGATGAATTCAATAATCAAAAGCAAAAGCGCCACAAGAAGGGGGTAATAAAAGAGTTCAGCGTGCTGTACATATTCTCTGACACTGTACTCAGTTGTCTCCATCTCAGAAATTTCCTGATAAATGGCCGCCAGACTCTTTTCATCGGTGGCTCTAAAATAGTGTCCACCAGTGATATCAGCAATTTTGGTCAGGGTTTCTTCATCAATATCAACTTGAACCTGAACTTTTCTTACTCCAATAACAGTTTGGACTGGCATGGCAGCAGTGCCCCTGGTTCCTGCACCAATGGTATAGATTCGAATACCAAACTCTTTGGCTAGATCAGATGTCGTTATGGGGTCTAGTTCACCTGCATTATTGCGACCATCTGAGAGGAGAACAATGACTTTACTCTTCGCATTCGAGTCACGCAATCGATTGATAGCTCCAGCTACAGCCATTCCGATGGCCGTACCATCAAATTTTTCATTTACGATTTCAAGACCTGCTATAAATTCATTCAATCTGTTCAAGTCAGTCGTCAGGGGACATTGCATAAAACTTTCCCTGGCAAAAACGTTGAGACCAATGCGATCATTCTGTCGTTGGGAAACAAAGGTCTGTGCAACTTTTTTTACTGCTTCTAACCGATTGGGTTTGAAATCCATAGCGCGCATGGATCCTGAGATATCTATGACCATCATAATATCAATACCTTCAGCATTGACCTCCTGCACGGCGTTGCGTTCTTGAGGTCGCATCAGGGCAATAAAAATGGCCATAATAGCCAAAACTCGTAGCGTATAGAGAACATGTTTTCGCCACATACCTGAAGTTTTTGAAATTCCGTCGAACATGAGCAGGGATGAAAATCTTAGAGTTCCGAATCGCTTCCGAGAATAGAATATGTAGATGATAATCAGGGCAGGAATACTCAAAAACAACCAGGCTAACCCGGGGTATTGAAAGGCAAGTAACACTATATTTTATACTATCTTTTTTTTCATATTAATCAGCAGTTTATCCAAAACATCTTTTATAGTCATTGACCTATTAATTGTTTCGCACGGAACGATATTTTTTTGGGTATATCCTATGTAGATGAAACGAATATTAAATTCATGCATAGAACCCTTTAAAGCCCAGCAATTTAAAATATTATAATATTCGGATAGGTAGAATAGATACAACTTCTACAAATTCAGGATGAGGTTTAGTCTTCTTTTTTTTCAGTCTTTTCTTCGGCTTTTTCTTCAGCTTTTGGTTCAGCAGGTGTATTACCAGCTTTTTCAATTTCATCAGTAATACCGCTCAGGGCACCTTTGAATTCCCGGATACCTTTACCAAGTCCCTTAGCCATTTCAGGCAGGCGTTTTGCACCAAAGAAGATCAATATAAATAAGATGATTATTAGCCATTCCCAGCCACCAGGTAAACTCATGGATTACTCCTTAATAAATATTTCTAATTATGCTTTTATTACTCACTTCACTAAACTCTATAATAACGTAAAAGATAATATGCTACACCCATTCCCACGACACCCATAAAGTTCACTTTTAGAGTAAATCCAAAGGTGAGGGAGAATATTCTAAGATCGAGAACAAAGGGTTCGGCTAATCCATATTTTGCCGTATCAAAGGATAGTACAAAGAAATCTCGGACCACACTTTCAGGAAGCAAAGCAGCAGCTACATCCCCTAATACGGAACCAATGATGGCGCCGCTAAAGATCATGAGAACAATTATTTTAATATTACGACGTCTTGGATCCATTACTCAATCCCAACCTCATCATCACGTTGGGTTCTGGTCCATTTCAAAAGACTTGAAAGAATCATCAGAACTGCCAGTGGAAACATGAGAAAACCCTTGGTAACAAAGACCAGAATAACCATTGCTACACTGGATATGAGCACCCATTTCTCTTTTGCTGATCCCTTCAAGCTCATGGGAGGTGATTTTGAAAACGGAATCTTCGATAGCATGAGGCTAGATATAATCATAACGAGAGGTAAGACAATTCGAGCATCACCCCCCGGTTGATGAGGCGTCCATCCCAAGAATGGATATTGATGTATCTGGCTCATAAATAGCCAGATACCCACAACCGTTAAAGCCATGAGGGGTGTTGGGACACCAAAAAATTGCCCCTTCTGTTCGCCTTCTGCTTCAAGATTAAATTTTGCCAGTCTAATCGATCCCAACATGAGTGGCATAAAAGCATAAAACCCACCTACCAATTGCCCAAGGGGTTGAGCCCAGACCATATAAACAAATACTGAGGGTGCAAGACAGAAGGTGATAATATCTGCCAGAGAATCGAACTGGATTCCAAAATCAGATGTACTGTCAAGTGCACGGGCAATTTTTCCATCAAAACCGTCAAAGATGGCACCAAAAACAATGAACCAGGCTGCCCAAAAATAATCACCATTTGCAGAGGAAAGAATGGACATAAAACCCAGAAACATATTAAAGATTGTGAATGAGTTAGGGATAAACCTTCGACGTGGGTTTTCCTTGAGAGGTCGTCTTTTACGAGCAGGATCTCGAACCATAATTAATCCATTTTGGCCAGGACGGTGAGACCACCGCGCACTGGCTCCTTCATTTCCACCAGAATATTGGCAGCTCTGGGAATAACTATATCCATCCGGCTTCCAAATTTGATAAGACCATACCGGTCACCCTGGGTTACTTCGTCGGCTTCCCTGAGGTAATTGATAATTCGACGAGCCAAAGCACCAGCGATCTGGGCAAATTTAACCTTCATCAAATCATTCTCCATTCCTACGACGCTTTGTTCATTCACTTCTGAGGCATCTTCAGCAAAGGCTGCTTTAAAGGCGCCGTATTTATAGTTGACAAAGCCAATTTTACCGGAGATGGGCACACGGTTAATGTGAACATTTAAGGGAGATAAAAACATCGTGATGAGCGTAGCTTCACCCACATAGTCATCCTCAACATCCTTGATATCTACGATGACACCGTCACCAGGACTCAAAATGTGTTTAGGGTTGATTACAACTTCACGTTCAGGATCTCTGAAAAAGTATAAAGTAAATAGTAAGAGTACGCCGCTCACCATGGATGGGATTTTCCAGTAAAGGGAACCCCCATTGAAAAAAGTTATTGCAGTCAGGATCAGCGTAAGCCCAAACACAATTGCTATATTTATATATCCTTCACGAGCCATAATTATCTATACAATTCCTCTCTATTAAGCCGCGCAAAGATAAGCGATGGGTGTCCAGATTAAAACACGCTTTTCGATGCGAAAAGCCACTAAATATATAGAAATTAGCGATGCTACCTGCTTTTAAAATCTGGTCTCAGAACAATAGAAAATCTGAATTGTATGTTACTCAGCGGGTACAACCGTTTCACCCAGTATGATGGGTAGGGCCATACTCTCAGTTTGTCGTAAAACATTTAGAGTAAGCTGGTCACCATTCTTCAGATCTTGAAGGTTAAAGTAGGTAAATATATCATCGTCAGTCTGAATCTGTTGACCATCCAGACCCACGATGAGATCACCAACTTCGACACCACCTCTGTGAGCCGGTGAACCATCCTTAACATTCACCACAACCACACCTACATTTGATCCCAAATTTAGAAGTTGAGCTGTTCGAGGGTTGTTTGGGCGATAACTAATCCCTGTAGAGTAGTTTCTATCTACAAAACCCTTGGCTCTCAATTCATCAATGATACCGATGGCTCTATTGATTGGTAGGGCAAATCCAATCCCAATGGAGCCGCTATGATTCCCACCTGAAAAGATAAAAGTATTAATTCCCACGACCTGCCCTTCAGAATTAACCAATGGTCCCCCACTGTTTCCTGAGTTAATTGAGGCATCTGTTTGGATCATATCTTGATAAATGCGACCTGATTGCTGGAATCCGAAGTCCATATGAAGACTACTAATAATTCCTGCCGTTGCGATGGGCATTTTACTCTCACTAAAGAGACCAAATGGATTGCCCAAAGCAATTACCCACTCACCCAAAATAATTTGGTCGGAGTTACCCAACTCTGCTGCAGGATACTTTCCTGGATCAATAATTTTAATAATAGCCAGATCTGTTTTTTCATCTATCCCCACGACCTCAGCCTTGTGCTGACTTCCATTTGCCAGGGTTACCAGAATTTCCACAGCATTTTCTACAACGTGGGCATTGGTGATTATATATCCATCTTCATCGTAAATAAACCCTGAACCAATCACGGCTTCTTTTTCCTGGAACCATCGTGGTGTCCCAGGCATGATGAAGCGCCAGAAGGGATCGGACATGAGTGGAGATTGAGTATATCGAATCTGAGTAGTAGAGATACCAACAACCGTAGGTGAAACATCCGCGATACCCTGTGTAATGGCAGTTTCCCGTGAGTCGTACAATGAGATCTTTTCAGGAATCTCTGCAGGAGAAATGGTTGATGGAAGCGGGCTATCATCTACTGTAATTGCAGTAGTATACTCACTGACGCCTGGTATTTGCCAGTTTCTCAATTCTCTGAGAGATAGGGTCAGCATTCCCAGGAAAAGGGCCAGGGCAAATATAAGTGTGGTAATTTTTTTCATTGATGTATTATCATTCCAAGTCTCGAATCTAAATAATAAGCGCTAATACTCGATCAGACAAGGGCATCCTTTGCTACTTACCAAGCGGGTTGAAGGTCTTTTGGATAGTTCACCTGCATAAGAGCGAGTCCATAGGCAGGAGCTGTCACTGTGTGTGATTTTCGATTTGGTTTTTTCAATAGCATAGCGAAATGTTCAATATCCCACTTCCCCCGCGCAACTTCAATCATACTCCCCACAAGCATACGCACCATATGGTGCAAAAAACGATCTCCAGCGATGGTAAATTTCAAGACACCTAATGGATTTACTTCCCAGGAAGCCACAGCCAGATTACAA
Organism: Fidelibacterota bacterium; assembly: GCA_018673925.1. Lineage (GTDB taxonomy): Bacteria > Fidelibacterota > UBA8477 > UBA8477 > JABMPR01 > JABMPR01. The sequence continues at coordinate 79,244 of JABHBL010000072.1, read as the reverse complement.
ACCATATTTTCAGTCTCAGTACCAGCATAGCAAAAACTTGAGAAATCATGCTCACCTAAAATTAGTTCTGATAGGGTGTGCAATTTGGAAACATCAATGGGATGTCGAACATACCATTGCGTATTCCGATCCAGCACATTAGGTGCTGTGGTAATTTGGTATAGATATTGGCGTCGTTTGGCAGCAAAGCGGCTGTGAAAATCATCACTGACTGTGGCTGATGCCATGAGTCTGATGTCATCAGGAAGTTGGCGGTTAAGGGCTTTCCAAAGATTTTCCACTGGAATAGAGCACGTTTCAACTTCAAAGTGTGCAACCTGACCCAGGGCATGTACACCACTATCTGTTCTACCTGATCCAATCAGACCAACTTCCTGATCTAATACCTTGTGTAGAGCACGTTCTATATGACCCTGGATTGTTTCAGGATCTATCTGAATCTGCCATCCATGATAGGCCGATCCCTCATATTGAATGAGCAGAGCTATTTTCATGCGGCTGTTTTCCTGGCAATGCTGACCAATCCAATCCAGATCGTCATTAAAGACCAGATGAGTATCATCACATGATTTACGGCAAGAAAGACCAGCCCCAGACTCAACCAGCCACAGCTCAATAGAAGCATATATTTTGATGTTTTATTCGACCTTACATTGGGTAGTCCCCGTATGGCAAGTAAATCACCTAGCGTCATTGATCGATGAATTGTATGAGAAATCATGGCTTTTAAAACACCCTGCCAATACCTCATTCTTTGGATGTAAGTTTTTTTGGGAGCACCAGATACGAAATAGAGTTGAAACCTGGAAAATCGCTGCCACTCCTGTTTGAGAGAAGGAATAAACCTCAACGACAGCACTACCAGGGTCTGCAATTTGCCAATCTGGAAACCCAACCATCTCAGAGGCGACAGGAGTATGGTTAGCTGGGCAATGGTAGCTGGATTACTTAGTCGGGATTGAAAACTTGAGACAATGGCCAGGGGCCAGGCAAATCGTTCTACAGCAAAGAGCAAATATTGCCAGTCTGCCCAATGGAACCCTTCCACCAAGGATTTTTGGAAAAGTTCTCTCATAAATGGCGAGAATATGATTTGCAGTAGGGCCAGAAACAAAACCAGACCCAGAATAAAAGCGAGTGTCTTCCAGGGAGATGAAGAAGTTGTGAAAAGAACTCCTAGTGTGAGTAGGCTTATTCCCACATGCCACATGGGTGATGAAACTAAAAAGAGTGAGATAAATACGAGGGCTGAAACAAAAAAGGTGAACCAGATCAGCAAGGGATCTACATCTGCATATGCATTTTTTTTATAAGAGTATGTATCTACCAAATTAGTCCAGCCATCAAAAGGTCAGAGCAATTCTCAAACCAGCGCTTCTATCCGTCATATCAGGTTGAATGACCATTGTTGCATTCAAACGCTTGAGATAGAGCGCGTCCATGGTACTGACCAGGTGATTTAGTGCGATCGCTCCGAAGGTGTATGTCAGGCGTTGTCTCCATAAATAACGTTCTGTTTTTATGTCAAAATATTCACCACGTTTTTCGTCTGAATCCCAATGCCAGTCATAACCATTTTCGGCCGAATAGATCCGGTCCCATTGTCTATTTCGGAGCATCTGCTCATTATAGGCTTCCATACTTTCGTATTTAGAGACACGGTCTAAAAAGACATCTGACTTATTTTGAGGATCAGTGATATGACCATACTCACTGGCAAAATAGTATAGATCATTCTCGTGGTTCTGGGCGGTTGAACTGGCAATACCTGCAAATATCCACAGCGCAGCTTCGATGCCATTAAATAGATAACCTCTGTTATGAGCACCGAAACTGTGCTCTCCCCAACCGGGAATCAGTGTACTTTTCAGGACGGATGGTTTGGACATCGAGCTATCAGAAGATTCCCCAATTATCGGGAAGATTGCCAATATGGTTACAAGTACCACTTTCACGTTGAGATGTCGCAATATTTAAGTCCTTATAAAAAAGAGTGCTGCACCAAGGGAAAATACACCCAGGGTTGTCAAAACAATCAGGATTACTGCAGGCTCACCCCTCAAATAATCACCTTTCAACTCGAAAGGGATTTCTTCACCGAGAAGTGATTTTACCTGAGCCTTTGAGAGGTTGTCTGAAATTTTCCCGTTCCAGGCATATTCGGTCTGTTCATGTATAAATAGCACATTGAGTTCTAACTGGCGAAGGTATCTTGAGTTCCGCATAGATTTTGTAGGGGTATGATTTATTGACATAGTGATCTTATTGGTAATGATGTCAGTTGGTTCTATCTCATACTGGCTTTTTGTCCTGGGCAAACACGAATTCAAAAATGCTCCCAGCGTTGATTCATCTACAAAAGATAGATTCAGGCTATCCTTAGGCAGAGATGTGGAGTCAGTTATGGCCTTACGCAAATCTTTTAGGAGTTCGGTAGTCAATTCCCGATGACTGGATTGACCGAATCCCAATCCGAACAACAAACAAATAATCAGAACATATTTCAATGTGGCGATACCTGGAATGCGTTAGGTATGGGCATAATATCAATAAAAATATTTACTGTGGTTTGGTGGATTTGCCCAGGACCACCCAGAGTAGTCCCAGTGAGGAGAGCAGCAGAATTGTCAATGCAAAAACATTTCCATGTCTACTGTAAAAGGTTCTCTCCAAACCTATGGGGGCATCAAAAACAATCTCACCTTTTTCACCGAGGGGAATTGATTCTGCTATCCTACCCGAAGGTAAGATCATGGCGCTTACACCAGTTTGAGCAGCCCTGGCTATACTTATTCTATGCTCAATGGCTCTGAGCCTTCCTGCAGCAAGGTGCTGATATGGACCAGGTGAATTACCCAACCAGGCATCATTTGTAATGATGGACATGAGATCAGCATCATTATTAATAAAAGTTCGGAAGATGTATGGGTCAGCAGATTCGTAGCATATTAAGGTACCAAGATCAGTGACCTCATCTCGACTTCCCATGGGATATACAACTGATTCATCACCTGGTTGAAAATTGGCCTGGCCAAAATTTAGATTTGCCAGGACGGGGAAGGTTTCAACCATGGGTATACGTTCTGCAAAAGGAACCAGACCCTGTTTACTGGAAATAACAACTGGCATCCCTGGAGAATAATAGAAGGCTGAATTGAAGAATTGATAATCCCCGTTTTTTTCCTCGTGGTGAAGAGCACCAGCCAGGACAGAAACTGCATTTTTCTCAACAAATTTTCTGATCTTGCGATCAAACTGTGGATAGTAATGCAAATGAGCAGGTACAGCACTTTCGGGCCAGATTAGAATACGTGCACTATCCTTAACCGCCCGTCTGGATTGGTCCAGGATGGCTTCAACATGTTTGGTTTTTTTTGAACGAACCCATTTTTGATGTGGATCCAGATTGGTCTGAATAATTCCAACTCTGATGGTTGAATTATTTAACTCTCCCACCACTTTCATGCGAACTGCTCCGAAAATGAAGGAGCCAACAACAATGAAACCCAAAACACCCCAGACCAATTGTTGGGTTCTGACAGTGAGTTTACCAAACTCCAGTTGAAAGAGAATGGTGTTTATCATAACTACCCAAAAACTGATGGCATAGATACCACCATATTCAGCCAATTGCTGGAGTGGAAGCGCGAAATTCTGAGTCATAGCAAGTGATAACCATGGGAATGCTAAAGTATAACCATGATAACTGTACAAGAATTCAATGGAAACCCAGAATGCAGGGGCCATCCAGAGACCTTTTGTACCTAGGTTTCTACCCGTTCTGGCAATCATCAATCCGAATAATCCAAACCAGAGTGACATATAAGCCACGCTACCCATCATGGAGGCTGAGGCAACCCAGATATTGGTTCCAGAGTTATTTGCTATCCAATTCAGACTGGTCAGCGTGAAAATAAATCCAGTAATGTACCCTAATTTGAAGCCTCGCTGCCATCCATCCTGCTGCAGAGCTGCCCAGAGAGGTATCCAGGCTACCCAGGCAATAAAGAACATATCAAAAGGTGGAAAACTGAGGGTAAGTAATAACCCAGAGATGATCGCGAGTGTTTCTGGTGTGAATCTCTTCGTCATGATCTTTCTACCGTTTAATTATCCTTGTGTTTCCTGAAGATATTGTTTCAATATAATAGCAGCCGCAATTCTATCGACTGCACCTTTATCATCACCAATCTTTTTGCCCATTCGATGCAAAGATTCCTCAGCTTCAACTGAGCTATAACTCTCATCAATGGTAAACACTGGTTGGTCAATCCTGGTCTTTAGTACCTCAATAAATACTTCAACCCGTTTAGCCTGTTCACTTTTTTCTGCACCAGGTCTGAGAGGTACTCCAACCACCACTTCTGTCACTTGCTCCCGTTGAATGACTCCACGGATTTGTTCAACTGCATCATCATTACTCGAAATCAGCAGCGTCTCATAAGGACTGGCAATTATCCTCAAAGGATCTGTGAGGGCTAGGCCCACACGTCTCCCACCGGGATCGATTGCTAATATTCGCCCTTGCACGTGACAGTGTGCCTAAAGGTTTAGTCTACTGGCTGTTTCAAGACTTCTTTGAGCAATTTACCAGGTTTGAAATGCGTTTTTCTTCTGGCTGGAACATAGATTTCTTCGTTGGTACGAGGATTTCTAGCACGTGGTTTTGCTTTAGTAGGTTTGACTTCAAAAACACCAAAATTACGGACTTCAATTCGGATTGAAGCTTCATCACCACTCATCATTTCACGAAGAACGGTGAAAACGCCATCGACGATTTCTTCAGTCTGGAATATTTTTTGGCCGAGTTTCTCAGCAGTTTTTTTTGCAACATCTTTTTTTGTGTATGTGATTGACATGGGTTATCCTTTCTTAGCCATGGCTCTACTCGCGTTCTACGCTTATCACGCCTTCTGACGCCAGTAGTTTTGCTTTTAATCGATCTAATTGTTTGACACCTTCTACCTCAATAATGACCAGACCGGTGACAACATCACCGTCGACCTTCATGGATAGAGTATCAATGTTAATGTCATAGGAAGAGATCGTCTCTGTGACGTCTCGAACTAAATGTTTGCGTTCCTGTGCCAATATCTTCATGCGGACAAGGAATTTCTGTGAACGTGCAGCAGCCCAATCCACATCAATAATGCGCTCTTCTTCCGGCAGGTTGGTTCCCACAGTATCACAATCTTTATGATGAACTGTAATTCCCCTACCCCGTGTGATAAAACCCAGAATGGGATCACCAGGAATAGGATTACAGCATTTTCCAAAGCTTATCATCATGTTATCAATGCCCTGTATGGAAACCCCTTTGGTATTCCTTCTGGCTCGATTGAGAAATGACTCGGCATAATAGCTCTCTGATTTTTCCTTCCGGGGTTTGGAATATTCTTCGGGGAAGAATTTACCAAGGATGGATGATATGGTGCGATGACCCGAACCAATTGAGGCTATCATTTTCTCTTCAGATTCAAATTTTAGTGTGACATAGGCATCTTTGAGATGCTTCCATTCCTTGGCTTTTTTGATCTTGCGTAATTCTCGCTCAAGAATCTCCTTACCAAGTCGCAAGCTTTGCTCAAACTCTTGACCTTTGATCCATTTTCTGATATTTGATTTGGCTTTGGAGGTTTTTACAAATTTTAACCATGAGGAATTGGGTTTTTGAGAATCACTTGTTATAATCTCAACCTTATCACCACTCTCTAGCTCACTATTAAGTGGTTTGATGCGGCCATTTACCTTGGCACCGATACAGTGCAGTCCCACCTGAGAGTGCACATCAAAGGCAAAGTCTAGAGGTGTAGCCCCCAGTGGCAAAATTCGAACTTCCCCTTTAGGGGTATAGACAAAAATTTCATCCTTGTAGAGATCAATTTTCAGAAGATCCATAAACTGATGCGAGGTGGTTTTATCTTCGGTCTGGAGAATATCAACCAAATTCCTTAACCAGGTTACCTGCTGATCAATATCTTCTTGAGTTGATTTTGAATCCTGCTCTTTATACTGCCAGTGTGCAGCCACACCCTCTTCAGCCGTATCATCCATGTCCTTTGTCCTGACCTGCACTTCAACTGGAAAGCCATCAGGACCCACTACCGTAGTCTGGATACTCTGATATCCATTAGATTTGGGCTGAGCAATAAAATCTTTGAAGCGTTCCTGGATAGGTGTATAGAAGGCATGAATGAGTCCCAAGACACTATAACAGGCTTCAACCTTATCCACTATGATACGGACTGCATAAATATCGAAAACATCTTCAAAAGGTCGATTCTGATCTCGCATTTTACGAAATATGGAATAGTGAGATTTGAATCTGCTTTTATAAACGGCCTCAAATCCTGTGGCTTCCATCTTCTCTTTTACAGGCTCTAGGAATTTCTGAACATATTTTTCAAAAAATACCTGTCGCTTGGGAATAAGTTTATGCAGTTCCTGAGCTGCTTTTGGTTCCAGAATATCGAAGATGAGATCTTCCATTTCAGACTTGATTCGATACATCCCTAAACGATGAGCCAGCGGGGCATACACATCTCGAGTTTCCCGGGCAATTCGTCTCTGCTTTACAGCAGGGAGATGTTCAAGGGTACGCATATTGTGCAGCCGATCTGCAAATTTGATGATGATGACACGAATATCATCGGCCACAGAAAGAAGCATCTTTCTAAAATTGACTGCCTGTTTGTCTTCTTCACTGCGAAATTTTATATCCGAAAGTTTAGTAACACCGTCTACCAGAGCGGCAACCTCTTCTGAGAATTCTTGTTCCACATCCTTATGGGTGTAGCCTGTATCCTCAATGACATCATGGAGCAATGCTGCCGAAATGGTGACGGGATCGAGTTTCATATCTGCAAGAATCGTTGCCACTTCAACACAATGCGTAAAATAGGGTTCGCCAGATTTCCGTAATTGACCCTGATGAGCTTTCTTACCAAAATTGTAGGCACGCCAGACAAAATCTTCCCCGCTGGGACCCACTGAATCGCTTCCACCCATCAATTCGATGATGTTCTGGAAGTCGTTGGGATATTTAACCCCATCGGTATTCAGGATTCGATCTAGAATTGCCGCAGCCATTAGAAGGGTTCAGGAGCTCCTTCGTTGGGTGGTGGAGATGGCGAATAGGCCGAAAGATTTTCAAAGGAAGCAAATTTATCAATAAAGCTAAGCTTCACAGTTCCTGTGGGACCGTTACGCTGTTTGGCTACGATGAGTTCTGCTAAACCCTCCTGGGTATTTCCATTGTCATCAAGCACACCGTATTTTTCTGGACGATATATAAACATAACCACATCAGCATCCTGCTCAATGGAACCAGATTCACGTAGATCTGAGAGTATGGGGCGTTTGTCTCCTCCCCTTGTTTCAACTGCTCTTGAAAGCTGTGAAAGGGCAATGATGGGAAGGTCAAGTTCCTTGGCTAGCATCTTGAATGATCTGGATATTTGACTTATTTCCTGCTGTCTGGATTCCACTCTTCCAGTCCCCTGCAGGAGTTGCATATAGTCAACAATGATCAGGTCGATACCCTTATCAGCTTTCAAACGTCGAGCTTTGGCTCGGAGTTCGGTGATGTTAAGAGAAGCAGAATCATCGAGATATATTTCGGCTTCGGCCAGGTTTCCAGCAGCCGTACTGAGTCTAGGCCACAAATTTGAAGGAAGACGTCCGGTTCTAACAAGGTGAGCATCAACTTTGGCTTCACTACATAGTAAACGCATAGCCAATTGGTAGTTGGACATCTCCAAAGAGAAAATACCGATCTTGGTACCAAATTTTACTGAGGCATTACGAGCCAGGGAAAGTGCTAGAGCTGTTTTTCCCATGGAGGGTCTGGCTGCGACGATGATTAAATCAGATTTTTGGAAGCCAGATGTAATATCATCCAGCGCATCAAAACCTGTGGCCACACCACGGATACCACCGGGATTTTCGTGGAATTTATCAGCTTGAGCAAAAGCCTCATCCAGGGCACTACGGATTCTTACAAAGTCAGCTGTCTTAAAACGCTTTTCAGAAAGTTCGAATATTTTGCTTTCTGCTTTCTCAAGGAGATCATCAACTCGTTCACGAGTTTCATAAGCCTCAGTGGACAATTCGGCTGAGAGTTGAATCAAGGCACGCAGGGCTGAACTTTCCATTACGAGTCGGGCATAGTAACGAGCATTGGCAGTCGATGGAATTTTTTCAGTCAACTCAGTGATATAATAGGCCCCACCAGCTGCCTGGAGATCACCACTTCTTTTCAATTCATCAACAACGGAAATCTGATCGACTGGTTCACCCCGTGCGTCCAGATTAAGGATGGCATTAAATATTTTCGCGTGGGCTGGACGATAAAAGCTTTCTGGCTCGAGAAATTCCATAGCTGAAGAAAGTGCCATGCGATCCAACATCATGGATCCAATGACGCTCTGCTCGGCTTCTTCGTTGTGGGGTGGTAGTCTCAAATTTTGACTGGTTTCACTCACGCCTGCTCCCCTCTTTTCTCTAGATACATCTCACGGATTTTCTTGAAATCTTCCCAGGCAGGACGTTTCCAGTTGGGATTTCTTAGTAGCGCAGCAGGATGATAGGTAACCACCATATCGGTACCATGATAGTCAAAGACCTGTCCTCGCATGGATGTCAGAGAATCCTTGGTCCGAAGTAGAGTGGTCGCTGATATGCGGCCCAGTGCAACAAGAAGTTTAGGTTTGATCATCTCTATCTGCTTGAGGAGATATTGCTCACACTCTTCAATCTCAGCTTTATTTGGATCACGATTATTAGGTGGCCTGCATTTGAGTATGTTGGCGATATAGACATCTTCCCTGGTGAGATCGATGGCTTTGAGGATATCCGTGAGCAATTTGCCTGATCGGCCGACAAAAGGCAGACCCTCAAGATCCTCTTTTTCACCTGGAGCCTCACCGACGAACATGATATCTGCATCGGGATTGCCGGCACCAAACACAAAGTTGGTCCTGGTAGCGCCGAGAGGACAGTTCATGCAGTTCTCAATGGCACTATTGAATTCACTTAGAGTTTTCACATCACTACTCACAGAGGTTTTCTCCATATCAGTTTCCTGAGTGGTTTCAGGCATGTATAATGGTCCACCAAAAATCTCTAACTCTTCTTTAACGAAGGCTTTTATCTGGTCATGCTTATTCATCACCTGATATTAATCCTGCTCAGTTAGGCTTCTTCAGTTGCCTCTTCATCAGCGTTACCATCATCAAACATGGCCTGCTTTTCCCATTTTAGGTCACCGGATAGAAATTCAGTCAGTCCTACAGTTGTGGGTTTCACAACAGTATCATAGGCTTCTCGATCAATTTCAGTGTCTACTTCGTAGGCAGGTGCCATTTCATCTTCACCACTGATTTCTTCAAGGTTTTCTTCTTCACGACGGCGTTCTTCTTCGATGACATAACGATCACCAATGATCTGTCTCGCTCTTTTAGCGATCACAGTCACTGCTTCAAAAATATCTTCAGTATGCTCTTCGATTTTTCTGAACGGTACTGTCTTTAAACCCATTTATATACTCCTTTGTTGTTGATACACTTCATTTTCTAATATTTCAGTAAACGCGTTAACTGCTTCACTTAATTCAGAGTTAACGATGGTATAGTCAAATTGTTTTCCCAATAGCATCTCTTCCGGCATACGATCAAGACGAATCCTGATCTGTTCAGGACTATCAGTATTTCGGTTGATGAGTCTTTGTTCTAAAGCCTCAACTGAAGGTGGTTCAATAAAAATAGATACACTGTTCTCAGGGTAGGCCTTCTTCAGATTAATCCCACCCTTTATATCGATATCAATAAGTAACTGTTTCCCCTGCTCTAGAGCAGAATCCACGTAGGAACGCAAAGTTCCATAATAATGACCATTTTTTGAATATACTTCCTGCCATTCCACCAATTCATCGCGTTCGATACGCTGCAGGAAATCAGCCTTAGTGATAAAGAAGTAATGCTTTCCTTCTACCTCGTAATCTCTTCGCGGACGTGTAGTAACAGAGACTGAGAATTGAATCTCAGGAATTTTTGCCATAACAGCATTTTCAACAGTCCCCTTGCCTGTACCCGAGGGTCCAGCCACAATGATCAATCTTCCAGTTTGGGTTGTCATTGAATATTTTGCACCTGTTCTCTTATGCGTTCAATCTCATTTTTTAATTCCACAACAGCATGTCCAATAGGAGTGGAGTTAGCTTTGCTACCAATGGTATTTGCTTCGCGATTCATCTCCTGCAGCAAGAAATTTAAGCGCTTACCGGCATCACCATTCTCCACCATTAGCTCACGGAAATGTTGAATATGGGCATCCAGGCGGGTTAATTCCTCTGCAATATCCAGCTTGTCACTCCAGAGCACAATTTCCTGCTCAAGACGCTTCTCATCAATCTGTGACTCGCTCTCTAAACTGCTGTCGCCTATTTTCTTACGCATTTTTTCTGCGATGTGTTCCAGACGACCACCATCTTCCGCTTGAATTTTGGTGATGATCTCAACAATATTATCCAGTTGCTCAAGAATGGCCTGCTCGAGTAATTCACCCTCACGCAAACGCATGGCCTGTAATTGTTCTGAAGCTTTTTTGATCAGGTTTAAAACGGCATCGTTAAATTTTACCTGATCTTCTGCATCTGTATCATATGTGATGACATCAGGAAAGCGAAGTAGTTCGGCAATGGATAGTGATTCACTTTCACGCCCCAAAATCTGGGCGCTATTGTTAGCAATTAGCTGGTAATGCTGGAGCAATTCTTCGTTCATCCGCGGTCTGCCAATGGCAGATTGATCCGTCCCCATATTCATGGTTACGGTTACTCTCCCGCGAGTCAATAATGACTGCAAATGGTTTCTGGCAGCATCTTCCACTTTTTCGTAGCCTCGGGGAAGACGCATGACGAATTCAAGGAACCGACTATTCACAGCTCTCAGCTCAATAACTACCTTAAGATCACCAATTTTTTCTTCGGCCCGGCCATAGCCGGTCATACTTATTAGCATAGGTCCTCTCTAAAACCAACATTTCAACCTACTTATACACTTTTTCTCAAGCTATTACTTGAAATGCTGAGACAAAGCCGCATAGTATAATTTTTGACAATAGCTATGTCAAAAGATATATTGAAGTTAGGTCAATATTTTTTTAATAATTTGGGAGATTCATACCATATTACCCTTGTAAGCCCCATCGAAGCCGAAATTTTAAACCTGATGAGGGTTTAAGAACTAAGGGAGTTCCACAGAACGTAGTACCCGACGAGTGCTAGAATATGTAGCTTCAATTCCGCAGCTGGCCAGGGTGTACATTTGCATAAAATCTGTGCGACTATCCTCCACTTCCGAATTTCCGAAAGTTGCCCACGAGGGTGTATGCTGGAGAGGAATATTTAGACCGATTGAAGTGATAAGTCGTTTATTATCCAGAAACAGAAATCCGTTCTTACGCGTGGCATCCACAGGGACCCATCCCTTGACAGGCAGATAAATCTCTGACCAGACATGAGCTCCAGTATTCTCAGGTACGAAGTTAAAACCGGATTGTTGGCGGGCTGGGATACCGGCTATCCTGCACATGGTCATAAACAGAGCTGAGTATTGGCCACAATCCCCTTTCAGGGTTTCAAAAGCATTTTTTACACCACGTTGCTCTGGTGGATAGATGTATGTCATGGATCTTTGGACCCAATTATAAATTGCCTCAGCCTGACTCACAGGATCTGCAATATTTTCCAATAATCTGAAAACCGTATCGATGAGGGCATCATCTTGCTCTAGAAAGCGCTCAACCCTGGTATAATTATCTAGGATATCTTGAGGGATTTGATTCCAGTGTCTTCGTTCAGCGACTTTGTCTACATCAGGTCGATAATCATAGGTGATATATCTGAATTTCCGAGAGATGGTGAAGTCAGCCTCATGCTGGACCAATGGATTCCAATACAGTATCTGATTTCCATACTCCGAATCATCAAATCGGTGAGCCGGCTCTGGCTGGATAGTGGATTCTGACAACACTCTCTGAGTTGGATAGTCTCTGATATCTGAGCTCCATATATGCAAGGCTGGTGGTTGCTCATCCTGGATGCTTTTGTTCTGGTTAGATTCGATCAAGGCATCGTTTGATAACTTAAAAATATTCTTCACACTGACAGAGAGTTCACCTGTGACCAAGCGAGGATTTGAATACTCACTTGAGAGATTTTTCATGGCACTCTGGAGAATGAGTATTTCTTCAGAATTCGGACGAGCACTGCGGTGACTACAGGCGGTGAACGCAATAAATATGAGTAGAGGTGATAATCGTAGTAGGCTATTATTCAGAGACATACAGGTTTTCCTTAAATCAATATCACTATTTCATGTTCTTGGGAAAGTCGAAGATCAGGCTTAGTCCCACCAATCTTACTTTTTGATATTCCAATGTGCTATAGGGTAACTGTCCCTGATAGTAACTGAATAAAAGTTTCACTGGAGTTTGGGTTCTTCTCGCGAATTCAATACCAGCGCCAATTCTTATATTGGGGACATATTCGTAGTGCTCATAAATCTTTATATCCGTCCCAGCCAAAAGAGCCAATCCGGGCTGATTTGAGAGTGGATGATACCAATCACCACCTAGTTGAAGCAAGATGCGCTCTCGGACGGTATTGGGCGAGACATTGTATCCTGCCACACCATAGATATTCCACCCAACAAACCTCTTAAACAGAGTGAGATCCAGCTGCTCATAATTTTGGGTTCGGAGTGTGGGAGTCACGATGAAATTGCGAATGATATAGTCATCTCCAATATGTGAGGATTGGTGAAAAAGACTTACCCTATACAGTGTGCTGGGATTGTGTTCATAGTGAAAAATTGAGGATATCCGGTAATCTGCATTTTGAAGTCCTCCCATAAAGGCCTCCCCTGCATCAACTATTGAAAATTGTGAGTAGATTGTAAACTCCATTCCTGTTTCCCATTGTCTGGTCTCTGATTGCACGGAACGGACAAATTGCTGGTGCATGCTCAATGAAATTGGGACATAGATCAGTTGCTGGGTCTCCCCTTCGACCTCATAACTCAAAATGCTGATGCTTTGTTGACCGGCTGCTGGATCCAGATATCTAGATGGGAAGAATGACCCTTGAGGCAACCAGCTTATATCAGAACCTGAAAGTGGGCTGGCGGACAGCATGAGGATGAGAACAACAACAATCCGAATATGTAAAAATTTGATCAGAATATCTCCCCAGGTATTAATCCTATTTTTTTATAGGCTCTAGCTTCAGGAGAAAACTATTTTCAACGCAGGTTTGAACAACCCTTATTTGCATACTTTTGTTGAGTTGATCTAGAACAAGTTTATATATGAATAATATTTTATTATTATGTGCGTTTAGAAATTAATGCTTCTCGAATCTTTGTCTGACAATACAGGAAGTGACTTTCAAAATTGATTAAAGCAAAATTACATAATTATGTAATCATTCTCTTATCTCTGCTTACCATAACATTCCTGGTGCTTTACTCGGCCCAGAGTATGAGCTATTTAAACACCCCAGTTGAAGAACGCTATCTGTTAAAAGAGCTAGACAGTTTATATGGTCCTTCAGGTCTATATGGACATGGCGTTGGTTTTCTAGCGGCATTTTTTATGTTTTTACTTTGGCTATATATCATTCGCAAGCGCTGGAACCGTTTACGGGGTGTTGGTCGTCTGAGTCAATGGCTCAAGTATCACATGTGGTTTGGGATTGTGGCTCCCCTCCTGGCTGGATATCATGCTGCTTTCAAATTCGAGGGACTTATCGGAGTGATGTACTGGGCCATGATAGCTGTCATGCTTAGCGGCATCGTAGGGAGATATTTATATGGCCATATCCCTCGTCGACGGGATGGTCATGAAATGAGCATGAAACAAATTAATACTGAGAAAGCTTCAAAACTGCGTTCACTTCAGATGGAATTTGGCATTTCTCCTGAAGATATTAACAAGCTACAAGGTTTAACCCCTCAGTTAAGTGGTGCAGGAACTCTGGTTTCGCTTTACCACCTTGCTGTTTTTGATGTAAAACGCCGCTATCAACTCAATCATATTCTCAAAGATTTTGAGCTACGTTACGGCGTAAGCAAGCAGAACCTGGTCTTCTTTAAAGCAACAATTGAGAAGCAGCTCATCATGAGTCAGCGTGTCATCGTGCTTGATGCAGTGAGTAAAGTCTTCCACTGGTGGCATGTCATACATAAACCTTTCGCCTATGCGATTTTTATCGTTTTAACCCTGCATATCATACTCACCTTAAGTTTTGGATTCACATGGATATTCTAAACAACGAATCGGTATTATCCTGGTTATTGGGTGGTCTGCTCATTTTTGCTTTTACAATACCCTATCTCATTCGCTGGAAGCGCAAACAGAATCAAACAGTAGAAAAACTGAACGAATCAACACGAATTGGGGCTAACAAAGCACTCATGCAGCACCCCATCATCGATTTATCCAGATGTATTGGTTGTGGTATCTGCACGAAAGTTTGTCCAGAGGGTGAAGTACTTGGTCTGGTAGGTGGTAAAGCTGTTCTCATCAATGGAAGCAAATGTGTGGGACATGAAGTCTGCATGGAGAGTTGCCCAGTGGGTGGCATTGAGGTGGGTCTGGGTGATATATCCAGTAGAGAAGATATTCCTCAACTCAGCTCAGAGCTTGAGAGTAATTTTGAGAACATTTACGTCATCGGAGAGCTGGGTGGTTTGGCTTTGATTAGAAATGCTGTAAATCAGGGAGCCAGAGTCGCTAAATCCATACAAGCAAAGCTGAATGGTTCAACTCCCTCTCAACCCATTGTTGTGGTGGGTGCAGGACCTGCAGGACTTTCATGCACCATTTCTCTTAAGGAAATGGGGTTACCAGTTGTTCTTCTTGACCAAAGTGAACCCGGTGGCACCATCCTTCAATATCCCAGAAGGAAACTTGTCATGGTACAACCCATAGAGATGCCAGGTTATGGTGAAATGGCCAACTCTGAATACTCCAAAGAAGAGTTACTTGAGATTTGGGACAATATATTTGAAAGTCATTCTCCTGATTTCCGTCGGGGTCATCAATTGCAGGCCATTGAAAAAGATGGAGCCGGATATAAAATTACCACCAGTATGGGTGGGTTCAGCAGCGAATATGTTGTTCTTGCCCTGGGTCGACGTGGTACACCCAGGAAGTTGGAAGTCCCTGGAGAAGATTTAAGTAAGGTTGCCTATAAATTGATGGATGCAGAAACTTACCAGGATAAACATATTCTGGTTGTGGGTGGTGGTGATTCTGCAGTCGAGGCTGCTGTGGGGCTGGGCCAGCAAATAGGAAATACTGTCACCCTTTCGTATCGCAAGAATGGTTTTGCCAGAATCAAGACCAGAAATGATGAACAGGTGGCCAAAGCGGTTAAAAACGGATGGATTAATATCATGTATGAGTCCACTGTGGATTCAATTGATGAACAACATGTGATTATTAATCACGAGAACCAAAAGAAGCAGGTTGAAAATGATTATGTTTTCATCTTTGCTGGAGGAATCCCCCCTTTCAAATTGATGAATTCAATTGGCATCCAATTCGGAACCTCAACTATATCGTGAAATCAACTCTTGCAACTCTAGGATTATTTTTTCTCCTCCTGTATCCTGTAACTCTGGAGGCCCAATTGAGCCCTGGAGCTTTGGCAGAGCCACATGCCCATTTATCGGGACTCACCAACTGTCTTAGTTGCCATACCTGGGGTAGCAAAGATTTAAGCCCAAAATGCCTGGAATGTCATACACCAATCCAAACCAGGATTGAGGATGAACTTGGCTTTCATGGTAATCTCGAGGAAAACGATTGCCTGGAATGTCACACTGATCATATGAATAGAAATTTTGAAATGATTCACTGGGAACCATCTCAGAAAGATTTCGACCATGTACAAACGGGCTATGAGCTTGAGGGTAAACACCTCAAACTGAATTGCAATGAATGCCACAAAAGCGAATTTATTATATCAGATGATATTCTGGATTATGCTAAATCTAAAAAAACTAGCGATGTTCTCTCCTCCACATTCCTGGGATTGGGATCTGAATGCGCCACCTGTCATGTGGATGTTCATGCAAACGAATTCGTAGACCAAACCTGCGACGATTGTCACAGTGAAGTCAACTGGACTGACGCCAGAGATAACTACGATCACGATTTTGATACCAATTTTCCTATTCGTGGAGCCCATAAACAGCTTGAATGTGAAAAATGCCACACAGCAACCCAAGATGCCGTAGGTGACTTCCAGGCTCAGCAATTTACCGGTTTGAAATTTAATCTCTGTACCAATTGCCATGCGGATGAACACAAAGGATCATTTGGCTCAAATTGTCTCAAATGTCATACTGAGAGTACTTTTAAACAGGAAGATGTGGCTGGGGCATTTAATCACCAGGTAACGCGCTATCCACTCGTTGGTAAACACGCTACCGTCGAGTGCGAATTGTGCCATACCAGTAAAAACCGGTTTAATCTGGCTTCAAGCTTTGATCTGTGTTCTGACTGTCATCCAGATAACCATGACGGAATCTTTCAGAAACCAGAACGTGACAATTCTTGTGATCAATGCCATAGCGTTCGAGGCTTCTTCCCTCCATTATTCGGGGTGATAGAACATCGTAACACTCGATTTGCCATCGACGGAGCCCATCTTGCTCAACCTTGTATCTTTTGCCACGAGCAAGATTTTGAACCCGTATATCGCTGGGAGCCCCTATCCTGTAAGTCCTGTCATACTACAATTCATGGAGAGCAGTTTACTGGATATCAACAAAATGAAACCTGGTGCGAGAACTGTCATAAGACATCTGATTGGGTTGATTTATCCTTCGACCATGCCTCAACCTTTTTCCCCCTCTCCGGAAAACATGAGGATCTGGATTGTTCAGCCTGTCATATCAGTAATGTTGAGATAATCCAGTATGAGGATACTGATACCAGTTGTAACAGCTGCCATGGCGATGTCCATGCGAAACAGTTTGAGGAACAAGTTTGTGACGATTGTCATTCTACTCAGAATTGGAAAATTCCAGAATTCGACCATTTCGGTTTGACTGAATTCACCCTGGATGATCAACACCTGGATTTAGCATGTGGTCAATGTCATAAATTTGAACCACAGCTGAATACCATCCGGTTTAAACCCATACCTCATAAGTGTCAGGACTGCCATAGTTTTGGGGATTTCAAGCGATGAAAGCGATGAGGTTACTGCTTACTCTGTCCCTCTTCATCCTAAGCAATCTTGCCCTGGCTCAGGATGATTCTGATATTGAAACAGATTTAACCTGCGAAGTTTGTCATGCTGGTGGTGATTGGAGTTCTGATATCGGTCAGAATTTTGATCATATCATGACGGGATACGAGTTAATTGGAACCCACGCTGACATTGATTGTGGAAATTGCCACACTGGCTCAACACCGGCTGAGAAACACAATTTTGGTCAGGTCTCATCGGATTGTGTGACCTGTCATGAAGATATTCATAATGATCAATGGGGACAGGATTGTGAACGCTGCCATAGTCCGGATACATGGACTCTATCGACTCAACAGCAAAACCATGACCTGACAAATTTTCCGCTCCAGGGACCCCATCGAAGTTTGAGCTGTGAAAGTTGTCATCTGAATAATCCTGGTTCTGGGGCCACGCTGCCCCTGGATTGTGCTGGTTGTCATTCCTCAGACTATAATGAAAGTGATGATCCATCTCATCAAATTCTGAATCTCGGGAACGATTGTGAATCCTGTCATGCTCCTCAGAGCGCTCACTGGACGAATTCAATCTTCAATCACAATGATACTGACTACTATTTACTGGGAATGCATAACACTGCTACCTGTGGGAGTTGCCATATGCAAAGTGCAGATAATACACCCGCAGAATGCGTAGATTGCCATATAAATGAATTTAATGCCACTCTCCAACCTCCTCATCAGACAGAAGGGTTTCCACTGGATTGTCAATCCTGCCACGACAGTTTTACCTGGAATTCCACATTCCTGCATGAGCAAACTGGTTTTCTGCTGGAGGGAGCCCACGAGACAACACTTTGTTTGGATTGTCATGCTGACCAGAATTTTGATAATACACCAGAGTTATGTTCTGGCTGTCATCAGAACAATTGGGAGGCGACTGTTGTTCCTCCGCATGAGGATGCAGAATTTGGAGAGACCTGTGAAGATTGCCACACTGTTACAGCCTGGCTACCAAGTTTATGGGATCATGACAGGGACTCTGAGTATCCATTAACTGGAGCTCACATTGGACCAAGTTGTGAGGCCTGTCATACGGTAGCTCCATACTCAGCACAGCCATCTGAATGTGTAGATTGTCACCAGTCAGACTATGATGAATCGCTTGAGCCTAATCATGTAACTAGCAGTATGCCAACGACTTGCGATGTATGTCATACGACAGTAAATTGGAGTTCAGAAGAAATTGATCATACCCAGACTGCCTTTCCGCTACAGGGGGCTCATACTGAAATTGAATGCATGACATGCCATGCCGATGGCTATGATTTACCCACGGAATGTCAGGGTTGTCACCTCCAAGATTATACTTCAACAAGCACCAGTCCCAGTCCTGATCATACCCAATATGGCTTTAGTCAGGATTGTATAATTTGCCATAGTCAGGTGACCTGGAAACCATCCTCATTCGATCATAATGCTAATCTGACGGGTTTCGCCATACAAGGTGCGCATCTCGCTCTGCTACCAGAAAATTGTTTTGCTTGTCATGAGACAGCACAATGGACCGGACTCTCTGCAGATTGCTTCGCCTGTCATCAGATTAATTTCGATAACACCAGCGATCCGGATCATGATGCAAACGGGTTTCCAGAGAATCTTTGTGAGACTTGTCATTCCCAGGATGTTTGGGAGCCGTCCATCTTTGACCATAGTGCCACATCAATCAGCTGTGTGACCTGT
Source organism: Fidelibacterota bacterium (assembly GCA_018673925.1). Classification (GTDB taxonomy): domain Bacteria; phylum Fidelibacterota; class UBA8477; order UBA8477; family JABMPR01; genus JABMPR01. The sequence goes on along the minus strand of JABHBL010000072.1, from coordinate 60,239 downwards.
CATATGGTTCAATACAGTGGAACTTCAGACCCACCTCATGCTGAGTTATCCTTTCCTACTGACTGTGCCAACTGTCATAATAGCACGGCCTGGATTCCAGGTACTTTTTCCCATGATGTTGAAACAACCGGTTTTCTCTCAGATGGAGCTCACCTGAGTATTAATTGCAGCAGCTGTCACGAGAGCTGGGAGCCTCCTACTGAGATCAGAAACTGTGCCTCAGCTTCTTGCCATCAGGATAATTATTCAACCTCAAGCAATCCCCCACATGAAACTATGGGATTTTCTCAGTCTTGCACGGATTGTCATACCACCACTGCCTGGTTACCATCACAATTTGTCCATGACACCCAGACAACGGGCTACGCCCTTGAAGGAGCACATGAAAGTACAGAATGCCAGAGTTGCCACACCCCCTGGGAAATAATTCCTACACCAAGAACCTGCGCCGATGGAAGTTGTCACCTACCGGATTATAATTCAGCCACTAATCCGCCGCATGCTTCTGCTTCCTTTCCCCTGGATTGCGAATCATGTCATTCCATGACTGCCTGGGAGCCTTCAACCTTTGATCACGATGGGCAATCTTTCCCTATCTACAGTGGTCAACATCGCAATGAGTGGAACGATTGTTCTCAATGCCATGTTGATGCCAATGATTTTGCGGTTTTCACATGTTTCGGCGGGGGTTGTCATAATGTAACCGAAATGAATAATGAACACTGTGAGGGTGCTGATTGTGAGAGCTGCAATGGTCATACATACCCAGTATCGGGTGTTACCCCCCTGGATTGCCTGACATGCCACCCCAATGGCGATGAAGATGATTGCGAGGGTAACCTCCTGAATTTCTTCAAGATGAGAACGCTGCCACAACCCACTGAGAAGAAATCCAATGAAACGCAATAGATTCATATTTCTTCTGGTTCTGCTTCCTTTGTTTGGGCACTCACAAATGGTGGAGGACCAGGCCTGTCTGGATTGTCACCAATCAGAATCCTGGATTCCCCTATCTGAGACACCCCGTTTCGATCACAATCAGACTACAGATTTCAGGTTGCTTTACAAACACGCAGATTTGGCATGCACCCAATGTCATTCTGGAGAAACAATCCAAGATTTCCATAGTTTCTCCACCAAGGGTTTGGATTGTGTGAACTGCCATCAGGATACCCACCAGAACTATTGGGGAAGTGATTGTGAAACCTGCCATAGCCCTCAGAACTGGGATCCCGCTATGGCCTATCGTCGACACAATGAGACCCTGTTTCCACTGGTTGCAGCCCACCAGTCACAGGATTGCTATTTATGTCATACAACGCCTGGAAAGATGCCTTCGTTGGATTGTCAGGAGTGTCATGAGTCAGAATTCAGTATTGAACTACCTGCTCACGCTGATCTTTCTCCCCGGACAGATTGTTCAACCTGCCACGCACCGACCCGTTGGGATCAAATCCTGGCAATCAATCATGACGTCTTCTTCCCTATTCATAGTGGAAAACATCGTGGAGAGTGGGATGCCTGTTCAGATTGTCATGAGCAATCCGGTGCATATCAAGTGTTTACTTGTTTTGGATCTGGTTGTCATGATGAAGCTGATATGAATGATGAGCACTGCGATGGTAATGATTGTGAGCGTCGTAACGGTCTAACATATCCACGCAGTGGTGTGGTATCAAACGACTGTTTCTTCTGTCATCCCAGGGGTGATGAATAACATGCGGGGAATAATGCGAGTTTTGATTAAAACTATTGTCGTCAATCTATTGGTAGGGACGCTTTTGACTGGGGTGCTATTTGGGCAGGAAACCATCGATGGCTCAATTACCTATATAAGCCGTGATCAAGCCTACATCGATCTTGGAAAAAAAGCCGGTATACAAATTGGTGATAGTGTTCAAGTCTACCGCAATGATGTTTGGTTGGGTATTGCCAGCATCTCTCAAACCAGTGGTGCATCTTCTGCTATGGAGTCCATGGATCCCGTTGCCATACTCTGGGAAATTGGGGATGATGTTCAGGTTAAAATCACTTTACCAACATTACTTCAATCCACTCCAACCACTGTATTTGTGGATACTGCTGAATCAAAGCCCGTGGTTCAGGTATTCCTGGACAGTAGTTCCTACACTCCACGAAGCCCCAGTAACATGAGTCTGGAATCAGATCGATTTACCCCCACTTTTGCGGGTTATATCTCAACACGAGTTTCAGACCGAGGGGGTGACACCAGTGGGGTAAGGGAAACAAGGGGCTCTATTTATGGTCAATTCAAAGTTCTGGATCTTGGAATTAGGCATCTGGATGTAAGTACCTATTTACGTAGTAATCGTTCCTCAAGAGATTCCAGTTCCCAAACCAGTATTTACTCCATCATGTTGAGTTATGACAATCCAGAAAGTCGATTTAGTTACTTGTTGGGACGAATGTATCACCCTCAATTCTCAATGTTAGGCACCATCGATGGTCTGGGTCTGACCTGGAGATCAGATCGAAGAATTGTGGCTGTGGCCGCTGGTCTTATGTCAAACGTCAATGGCATTCAGGATCAGATCAATCGCAATAAATTTGGACTGCTTGATGAAGAAAGATTTAAATGGGGAAAGGTCCAGGTTGGTATCATCGGCGAAACTGAATCAGGGGCATTTTCCAGAAATTATCTCTTACTTGGCTCTACGGCGAAATTGAGTTCCAGTCTTCGAATCAGAGGCTATAGTGAATTCGACCTCGATTTACAGGATCAATCTCAATTTCAGAGTGCGATCTCCCTCACGCGTTTTCGTGCTTCCATAAATTGGAGACCCTGGCGATCTCTGATCAGTATCTCTCGCTACAGTTATCGAGAGAATGTAGTCGATTTACTGGATACAGCTGAAACTGAGTATGAGAAAGCTGCAAGACATACTTTTAATACTAATTTGAGCCTCATTTTGAACTCAGGAATGAGCATCACGGGCCAAACCAGTTTCCGCGGAGATGGAACCAGCAGGCAAATCAAAATATTCGGCCTCTCGCTGAGCCACCGGAAGTTCACCTCACAGTCCTATCAGCTGAATGCTGGTGGAATGGCCATGTTCTCCTATCTGAGTGAAGGTGGTCGTGTGTATGCCTCGATAGGTAGGGATATCCTCCCCTGGTTGGATGTGGATCTTTATGATGAGGTTTTTCTTTATCGCATCCTGGGAGAATCCAGTTTTAGAACCAGGCACCTGCCTGAGATTTCACTCTCGGCCAAAGTCACTGGACTACAACGACTTAGACTACGTACTCGATTCGAGCATGAAAATGGTGAATTGCTTTACCGTTTCAGTCTTAGTGCTTCAAGACAGTTTTAAGACTTTCCAAACATTTTGGATAAATCGTATTAAATCCATGAGAAAGGAACTTATAAATCAGCCATTTACTTGTGCACTATACGTGCAATCTGCCGACATCATAGTGTAAGTAATAAGATGATACACCTTTGGTATATGGTCTTTCTCAATCAGCGTTGTTGGTCCGACAGCTAGGACCACGATCAAATATTTCTATGGTAAAAAGTTATAGGCCACCACGAATGGGATATGAGTAGTAAATAAGATTTGAATCTATGGGTGCCAGAATTCGATAATCATAGAGTGTACCTACAGAAAGATCACTGTCTTCATATTGCTCAGACTCACTAGTCAACTCTGCAATTCCCTCAAAAGGTCCATCCCCAACCCGCCGTTGAATGAAGATTTTGTCATTCTCAGATGTACGGTTTCTCCAAGTCACTTTTATTTTATTGAAGCTAACATTTATTATCCTCAGATCCGTTGGTCCATCGGGATGTGCATACATGAGAATATTTTTAACTTCTGGCCAGGTTCTGTCTTCTCTGCCATAGATTCTGAACAATCCTCCATCATCCCATACCTGGAAGGGGATATTATTGCGAACTGCTTCTTCAACATAAGTTGCATAATGACGCATTCTGGAATTGTAATCACATGCGTGAACGGCTCCAAATTCACTAATCATTACCGGAATATTATTGGCTGCTGACCAATCACCTGCTTGCTCGAACATGCTCATAGTGGTGCTGATATCTTCTGCAGTTCCCCATGTCCCCTGCCCTTCACCTGCAAATGACCAGGGATCATATGAGTGCCAATACGCCATGAGGTGTTCATCATCGAGAATCCTGGCTGACATCATTTGCTCAATCGCAGACCATTCGTGACCAGAATAGATTACCTTTCTAGTCGGATTATTTGTCCGGATGATGGACAATATTCTGGTATTTAGATCATCTACCTGTTCAGCGGTCAAACCATGGGGCTCATTAATTATCTCAAAGAATAGTTTATCTGATTTGTCCTTGAACCTTTCTGATATCTGGCTCCAGATGGACTCAAACCTGGCGACATTCGCACCTGAATAGTTTTCTTTGATCCAATTATCATGATGCGCGTTGAGGATGATATAGAGATCACGATCAAGACCCCAGCTAACTACCTGGTAGATGCGCGCCATCCAGTTTCGATCTACTGTGTAAGGTGGAACATCCAATGTATGGCTGCCCCATCTTACTGGAATCCGAATACAGGTAAAGCCAGCAGATTTATAATCATCAAAATAGTACTCAAGTGCAGGACCGTTATTCCAATCGCCTTCATCACCTGGTTCGAGTGTATTTCCCAGATTAATACCACGAAGCATAAGTGGGATGTGGTCTTCACCCGTGGCAAGCGTATCCTCTACTTGTTGCAGATTTTGGGCATCCTGATCTGTACAACTGATGCTGAAGAAAACGCTGATAAATAAGTATATGCGTGCAAGATGAAGAGCAATTGAAGCCATAATTTCTCTTTCACATATCAGGAGGAAAAGGCAAGTTTTGGCTACTTAGATAGGGATTCATCCGAGTATAGATTAATTTTGTCCACATCATCCAAACTGGATAGCTCCTTCACAAGCTCATTGCCCTTCGAGGCATTTTTGAGTGTCACATAATAGGATATCTCGTACTGTTGGCTGCTTCCCAATGATCTGACATTGATCATAGTATATGATCGACAATGAGACTGGATAGTCTTCATGTAGGGGGGTTCTCCACCATTGTGATCTCCGCTGTATGCGAATTGCAGTAAATTTTCCTCACTTCTGTGGGAGCCGTAACCAATCTTACTCATGATGAGCAATACAGCACTTATGCTCAACGTTCCAATTATAGCTATCTGTGCCAGTCCCACACCGGCAGCCAAACCTATGGTTAGAGAAAAGAAAATGAAGACAATATCCATAGGGTCTTTTACTGCGGTCCGAAAACGGATGATTGACATGGCACCAACCAAACCAAAGGCTCGAGCAAGATTATTTCCAATAACAATTATGACAACGGTAGTGATCATGGCTAAGACAACCAGGGAGTTGGAAATACTCTTAGAGTATGAAGCACCACCAAAGGTCATTTTGTATGTTTGTGCAATGACCAAACCGCACAAAAATGCTACAAGCAAATTTAGGAGTACATCCCCAGTACGTATGTTCATATCCATAAGTGATTGTAAATCTAGTAATTGCATACTTTCTCTTTCTAGTAGTGACTCATGGAAATAATTTCACGTGTGGTACAATCCCCAACATGTCGATAATGGGTATCTACTCCCCTAACATATTTGGAGTAAGCTTGTTTGCTCAAGTTGTACTTTCGAATAATCCGACGGAACCACTCAGGTATGGGGTTTTCAGATTTATATTCAAGCACAAATTCTCGCTCAAGAAAAGGAACCAATCCCGTCTCATTAAAAAGGTCATCCAGCCCTGGAAACATCATTGAACGAATATTGCTATCAAAGGTGATGCGGTCAGAATGGTTAAATTTTCCTATGTATGCTTCCCGGGTATAGGTCACCAGATTGACTGGGACACGGGAACTCCTTTTTAGGTAGAAAATAAATTTGCTGGCTTTTTCCTGGGAGTTTGGGAAATCCTTCCGATATGGGAGGTACTTTTCCAAATCCCCTCCAGCCAGGAGATTGGCTACATCAGCATACTTAACCGGGGTTCTATCCTTGGAAATATAGGTGTTATTTTTCCACTTTATCTCGAGGAACACATCACTATCAGGGCTCATTTGGTTATAGCCCCTGACGCGCAATTTCTTACGCATCTGGAGTCCAGCATGTTTCTCGTAATAATCCTTTAACCCAAAGGTGTCAAAATAAATGGACCGAATTTCGTAAATATTGGATTCCTGTAATGCTCTGTGATTATCTACAATCACATATGGAGCGATAGCTCGACGGATTTCATCCAAGGAGTACATGGGAATTAGATATTTATTTTCTTGGCGACCGGGCATAGTTAAAACCTAAAACAACTCTTTCAACATTTGGATGACACTCTTGGAGGAAAACTTCACTGAAGCTTCCACTATTTGACCCGGGACTAGTAAACCTTCAGAATTATCAATTCGAATTCGAACCAGAATCAATTGCTCACTGCCCACTTTGAGGATATGGTCATCTACTTGCATTTGATCAGAAGTCACGATCTGCTGGAAATTTGGGCCTATTAACGTCAACTGAGATGTCCATTCAATTGTACTATGGGATCCCCCCTGAATTGGCAATACAGCAACTAAAGTATCCACTTGCTCAATGCTCATCAGCGTATCTTCGGACAAAGGGAATAACAATTTTCCAGAAAGAGGAGTCACTAATGTCATATGATCCAATACGTCACGTGCCACTGCTAATTTTTTTTCTTCATCGACTATCTGGGCGCGAAACACATCTAACTTCCGAGTCTGAGCACCACTCAAGGCTGACCCTAGATCAGCTTCAGCAATTGAAACCCGGATCGCATCCAAGCGTTCCCGGCGCACTTCAATATCATATTCCTGCTGTGGTATAATCTTGCCTTCAAGAAGACTTTTCGATCGTTCGAGGATTTTTTGCTGCTCTTCAAGTCGTGCTCTGGCATAGGTCAACTGGAGTCTGGCAGCTTCAATCTCAGTATCCTTGCTACCTGACCTTTCAAATTCAAGAGAAGCCATAAGTGTATTAATGTTTCCCTCAAGACTTACAATCTTATCTGCAAGTGTGGATGAATAAACTGAGGCCAGGGTATCGCCTGCCTTTACCAATCCTTGTGACAAACCGGGGTTTACATTGTATGTCACCAAACCTCCACGATCTGGTACCAAACTTCTAGAACTGAGGGTGCGATTCTTCCATAAATCTTTGTGAAATGTAGAGTAAGCACCATTTCCGTTAGACAGAACCTGGAAATGATTTGAAGCAGTGACCACAGCTTTTAGAGAAGTTCCCTGTGGAAATGGTACAAACAAAAGAACCACAATTAATACTGCTGCGATGGCTATGTAAGGGGCTGTCCGCTTGTGCTTTACAATCATCTAGATACCATATTCCTTAAAATTGACTCAAATCGATTTCTAAAGCATGAGACGCTGTTATCTCAAAATTCATTTGCTACTATTTAAAATAACCCTATACCGATCAATCATAATGCATTTCCGTTCTTGATCACGGAAGATAGATCATTTTCCTCACTTGCAGATTATCACCTGCGGATGCGCGAAAGAGATATACGCCGGCAGGAATGGACATACCTTCAGAATCCACTGCATCCCAATTAATTTGATTGTGACTACCTATCTGATCAATTTTAAACTTTTGTAAAACCCGACCTCTCAAATCAATTATATCTATTTGTATTAGATTCGCTGATACATTTGTTACCGGTATCGTCGTGCTTCCATTAAACGGGTTAGGGTAATTTTGTCCCAGGCTAAATATATCAGGCAAGACAGGTGCTGTCCATGAAGAGTCCAATGAAAATTCCATGGCCCTCATGTTGAATCCAGCCTCGCGTATTTCGACAGTTAAAGCATGGCTGCCAGCACTTATGGGAATATCATTTAGATAAATGGGTAACCAATGATGCCAACCACCAGTTACTGGTGTCTCTACAGCACTATTTATTAACTCCCCATCTAAATAAACTCTCATATTTCCAGATGAGGTCTGGCTGGCAACTTCAATCTGAAGACTGTAATCCCCCCCCTGGGCGGCTTCGATTGTATACTGAAGCCATTCACCATCATCCGTCCACCCGATGCTGGGATCTCCATTTTGATCCAGCTCAATATCTACACCGTCATTTCTATACTGATATCCTGAATTCCAGGCTGTATAGTCATTCCAATGGACTGTTTGGTAAACGCGATCATTGTAGGCAATACCCTGATTCCCTATATCATAATCAGCCATGAGAATTCTGCCGGGAATGGTGTGATCTTTAAAGGGTTTGCTCTGATAGGCAAATTCAGGATCAAAAAGGGACGCCACTACACCAGGTCGAAACGTACAATTTTCAGTTTTAATATTTTCTGCCAATTCCATTAATATGGCCTTGGCTACCTGCACGGATGGTTTGTTCTGGCCTGTGTCCCAATAATGGATCAATTGATTGTATTGCGCAGGCCTGGCTATGGAATATGGACTGGTAATGGTATCAACTTTTTTAGTTGTCCACCAACACCACCCTACATTATTTGTTTCAAATAGCTGCACCGCATCATGGAACCACGGATTTGAATTCTCTCCGGTTTCACTCATCCACAATGGGACATCGTATCTGCTACGCATATCCAGATGATTGTCAATGGAGTTAGGTCCATTTTCACTCCAATACTTGTGGAAGCTATAGGACATATTATCGTCAAAAGGGGGGGTCAATCCTGTAAAATCTGTTGCATACCAATTGCCTTCGATGAAGAGTATATGAGTGCTGTCTACGGCACGTATCACCTCAGCAATGTCCGTATACAATCTTCTGAATGCCTGGCTACTAACTCCTTCGGCTAAAACGGGTTCATTTAGAAGGTCATAGCCTCCTATCCACGGCTCATTAGCATACCGAGTAGCAATTGCTTCCCAGATCATCATGGTGTGTGACTTATTTGAATCTGCTAGCCACAGACGTGCCGTCCCATCACTATCGCTAATGGGACCGTGATTCTGCCCTCCAGGTGCGCAATGCATATCAAGGACTACATGCATACCCACATCAGAGCACCAGGCAACCAGAGAATCGGTCACTTCATATCCCCACTCATTGGGTACACCGCGAGCTTTAGAAAACATATTGTAGTGGAATGGCATCCTGACATGGTCAAAACCCCATTCAGCTAACTCTGCAATATCTTCTCGAGTAACATAATTATCGTGATAGGCTGCATAAAACTCATCTGCACCGGTCTCTCCGATCACATCCACAATTTGTGCTCGGATACTTGTGGGAGATCCCCTTCCTGGCGTATGTAACATGTAACCTTCTGGAACCAGCCACCCACCAAGACCCATACCTCGCTTTAAAACGATATTACCATCGGCATCAACGATGTTCTGACCCTCGGCATGAACAAACCCATCAGCTCTAGCCTCACTGAAAAGCTGGAGTGTCATGAGCAAGATGAGGATAACCAGTCTTATCATTTTATAAGCAGTATTTTCTTTTGAATGATGTGCCCGTTGAACTGAAAGCGAGCGAGATAGATACCACTGTTGAGATTATTGGCAGACCAAGCTAAGCGATGTTCACCCTGGCTGTGATAATCTGACACTAATTCTGTGACCAACTGGCCTTTCAGATCCAGAATATCAATGGAGACAAGCGCAGATTCCTGTAGAGTAAAGGCAAAAGTAGTTTCGCTATTAAACGGATTTGGATAATTGTTAATTTCAATCAATGAGGATCGCTCAGGCATATTATCAATGCCAGTTCCGAATACTGGTGGTCCAAAAAAATTATCGTAATAGCAATTACTCACCATACCGCCAACCATAAATTGGATCACAATTTGATCCAGGTCCTGACGATTTACTGCATACGAATATTCAAAATATAGAGTTGTCCACGAATTTGTTTGATCAATTGATTGTCTCGAGACGATTTGGGTGGCTGTAGGATCGGCCAGCTCATGGTTTTGCAATTTAAAGGTCACCTGAGTATTTGGAGACTCAGTATAAACCTGTAATGAGAAGGTACGATTCTCAGTCAGATCAAGCTTTTCCGGTAAAGTCAAGAATATATAATCATCCGGACCTGTAGCAGACCACTCTCCAACATATGTACTACTATTTATTCCACCAGGATCGGGATTATCGACAGCCACCGAGGCGTTTGATGAGGAACCGTTCCAGAGATACCAATCAAAAATGTCCTCGACCTCAAACGAATTATACTCATGCAAATCCTGGTCTATAGGAGGTACAGTCGGATCAAAACCCTGGTCTCCATTCTGAGTTAAACTTAGAATCATGTTACCATTGTAAAACGAAATATTATTATGGATGAAGTCAACATTATTGCCATTGAAAGTATGGGTCGCTTTAGCCCATCTATTTTGGTCCCAGTAGGAAAAATCGTCGGTCCAGGCATGCAAAAATTTATTTTCTGATCCATAATTCCCTTCATCAGGGTTGTATGTATAGTATTTGACCCAATCATAATGGGCGAAGACTGGTAGAATATTCGAGTCAAAAGGACCGACCCAACTGATATATGTCGGTTGCCAAATATTCATCATTATTTTTTGAGGATGGTCCAGTTGCTCAATGTGGAGGCCTGTTTGGCGATGAATTTCTACTCCATCAATAAACCAGGCGACATAATCAGGAGCCCATTCAAAGGCATAAGCATGATAACCATAATGCGGATTGAACCAGGTCTGGGCATCATACACATGGTTTATCTGACCTGGTGTAATGGTATTAAACTGAACTTCACTATAGGCAGCCCCCAGAATTTCCAGGTCGATTTCGTTCCAGCCCATACCGCCATCATGATATGTAAAAAAAGATGACAGCAAACCACTACCCTCTGCAGAACGCATCCTGACCTCAAAGCGCCCATATAGAAAGGTCTCAATGGTTCTATATTCTCCACCTTTATAGTCCTTTGCCAGCACAGACAATCCTGAGGTAAAAATCAGAATCAACAGGAATATGGGTCTAAAATTGAAGCTAGTCATGACACTCACCTTTGAATTAGGGATGATGTTAGCTATTGAAATAATCTGACATAATCAACCAGCATGGTTTGCGGAAATAGTGTAGTGTCATCAGGGTTCCCTGGCCACTCCCCCCCAACTGCAACATTTAAAATGAGATGAAATTCCTGATCGAAAGGAGCTGGATAGTCTCCGCCAATAGTGAACCAGCTGCTCAGCGTTTGAAATAATACATCATCGACATACCAGCGCATTTCATGCTCTTCCCACTCAAAGGCAAACGTGTGGAAAGAATCAGAGAAATTCCCAGATGGTAAAACATAAGAAGTCCCACTCGATCTTTTGTCGGGATAGTGATTACCGTAATGTATCGTACCATAAGTACGTGAATTGTCGTGACCCAAAAGTTCCATAATATCTATTTCACCACTCACGGGCCATCCTCCATAAACGGAATAGGTAGGCATCATCCAGATTGCAGGCCAGAGCCCCTGACCCCTGGGTAATTTCGCACGAACCTCCACTCGCCCATATTTCCAGTCGACCTTTCGTGCGGTATTCATCCGTGCCGAATTGTATGCCGGGTTATTTGGATCGAAGGGGTTCTCTTTTCTGGCTGATAGGTAAAGATGACCATTGGCCACACCAGAATTTTCTGGATTCTTAGTGTAAGACTGAAGCTCATTATTTACATAACCTGGCCACCATTCTTCATGGTTCCATTTCCCTGTATCTATACTATCACCATTAAATTCGTCGTTCCACATCAGAGTCCAACCTGCGGGGATATCTGATGGATCAAGACAATTTCCATTGTCTACGTTGGCAAGAGGATCGAAGTTCGCAGAAGTTGAATCTGTACAACCCAGATATTGACAGCTCCCATCATCTTCAGTTGCCGTACTATCATAACTGATAGAATTGTAATCCATGCAACCATAAACCACCTCTGCTTCAGGCTCTGGTGTAGTAGTTGAAGCCTTACATGATATCAAAACCATGATTGCCAAGAGGAGAATAAATACCAAATTTGTTCTATTCAGATTCAAGCTTGCTTCCATAATCGAACACATAATCAGTGGTTATCTGAGGAAAGGGAGGTACTACCACTGGATAAGGGACATTATCCTGGGCGACAAACATATCAATACGAGTTAGTTTTACATCTTCATATGCATCAAAATTGATATAGATATCGTTTGAATAGGCGGTTTGAAGGCTATCAATGATAGGGTTCATATACCCTTCGATAAAGGGTATGGAATTGGAAGATTGCATGGTGCTATCAGAGATTGAGAATCGGATAATTTCTTTATAGATACCCGAGAAATATTGATCTTGCCACATCTGCTCGTAGGAGACTATTTCTTTTCGATCTGAGTATCCATTGGCATAGGCTTCACCCGTTATAATGTGATCTTTGAGTAAATCAGCGATTGACAGTTTCACCTGGCGGGCGAAATCAGACATTTCAAAGCTTTTTTCACGAAACACCAGGGGGTGGCTGGCAACGAGGTCATAGAAGTCCTGTACAGACCAATCCTCATTATCAAATCTGAAAAGCTTTTGGTTTAGGTGGGAGGCGTTCAGATCAGAATCACTCACTGCCAGATGCTGTTTTTCCATATCCCATATGACTTGATTCAACATGGAGCCTTTATCTGACTCTTTCATTAAATATTTTTCGGCTAGATCATCAACGACCACTCGGAAGGTGCTCTCATCAAGGATGAAACTTTTTCCACGCATTAGATCTGCTGTATGCTCATTAAAAAGCTTATTCCCTTTACGCTCTTCAACTTTAGAGACGACATCCTCCCAAAGAGTTTGATTGGCAGATTCGCTTAGCTGCATCTTATCATTCCAACCAATCACTTTAAGGATCAAATGTTTTCCATCACTTAGCTTGAGGGGACCTACAATTGCCCCCCTTTCTACTGGTTGGGAATAAAGGGCATCTCTAATGATGCGTTCCTCATCATCAAACCAGGTGAGCTCCTTGATTTCCAACTCTTCTGTGCCAAATATCCGCGCGTAGACTGATTCGAAGGATTCACCCTCATCCAGGAAAGTCCGTACAGTATGTGCATATTGGGAATCTGGTAGGGTGATGAACCCAAGATTAAACTCCCGACTGGCATTTTTAAAGCTACGCTTCAATTCCTCATCAGTAGTGCTGACAAGTTTGGGGCCATGTTCATATCTGTAGAGTTGACGCATGGCTTGTTCTCGCCGACCCTTGATATAGTTATCAAATTGATCGGGAGACTTGAATTCAGGTTTGGATAAAATGTCCAGAGCTAGAAGTTTTTCTGCGATGAGGGAATTCAGCACAATTTTTTTATGAATGCTATTATCCCCACGGCAATAGGTCGGCCGTGGTGTGTACTCAACCCTGCGAATAAATTCAGATTTGGTAATGACACGGTCACCTACTCGAGCAATAACCTCTGAGTTGGGATATTGGTCATCAACTTTTCCTCCACATCCAAACAGTAGAAAATAAGATGCGGCCAAGACACATAAAGATCGATTTATCCTAGGAGTAAGCATCCGTGATATATCATTAACTCTCTAGAACTGATATGTCAATGTAAAAGAGTTCGCATACCCCAGCAAACCCATTGATCGGTAGGCATAGTCCAGAGCAATTGCCTGGCGCCCAAACAAATTGTACTCAATCCCTCCTCCGTAAGTAAAGGCTGAATATGGAATAGCTGAGTCAAAAAAGTTCAATTCTTCATCACCATTATATAGATACATCCCTCGTAAGCCAGTTCTTAGGAAAATATGTGTCCCTCTGATAAAGGCCATATCGTACTGAAGTCCAAGGTTAATCGATTCGCTATTATTGTTGGGGTGCAACACATCCATTGCTACTAATAAGTTGTGTTTGTGTGTGTAGAATGGATAGAACGATACACCAGCTCTGAATATTACAGGAAGATCCCAGGAATCAGTTTTGTATTCACCTTGTACAGTAGAATAATTCCCAGCCTCATCTGGTTCAATATCAATCACGTTGAGCATGTCAATACCTGAATAAGACATCTTAGATCCATAGTTCGAGATACTCATTCCAATTCGCATCCCTTCTTCCTGATTACCAGTGGGGCTAAAGAAATCTGTCACTATAGCAACACCCAGATCTAGTGCCAAAGCGCTCGCTCCGCTATGCCAAATGGTCGATGAAACATATTTGGTTGATATACCAAAAGAGAACCAGTTAACGATAGAACGTGCATAAGTAAGCGCCATGGCATATTCTGAAGCCTGGTAAAATTCTCCTGTTCCATCCTGATACCTGAGATTGGTAACAGCGATACTCCCAAAATCAACATGGTTCATGCTCAAACCAATATTACCAACATTTGGAACGGTTATGGCGACTGCGGCATAACGATTGGCTATTCCAGCAACCCAGGCTTGATCCATCACAATGAGCTCAGGTTGCTCCTGAAAGGCCAGACCTGCAGGATTCCAATATATTGAGGAGATATTATTACCTACACTCACATAGGCCTCCCCCATTGCTACAGCAGGTCCAATTCCAATTTCCAGAAAATTGGCTGCAGTTGTACCATATCTATAAGGTTTCTGCGCAAATAGAGAACTTGAAAGCAGGAGTCCTAAAAAAATAATCTTTGAAATTGTCTTCATATTTGTTCTCATTTCAACACCGCAAATTTTCCAATGTGTTCTCGACCAGATTCGTTTGATTCCACATGGTAGATATACATTCCAGCTGCAATCTCCAGATTTTCCTCAGTAAGCAGGTTCCAATGCTCCGAGCCATCAGGTGCAGCATTTTCAACTTCAATGGTTTTAATCAAAACCCCTGATGAGGTGAATATCTTTATCACACAAGATGCAGGGAGATGGGTAAACATTAGTTTGCGTGGCTGGTTCAAAAACCTGTTTCTTAAAGCTGGTTCCATGGCATTTGTGCCAACATATGGATTGGGAACTACCTTGATACTATCCATAGTTTGGGCTTCGCGTACCATGTCAATTTCAGCTGAAGTACTCGTGGTGAATCGGATGGTATCGGAACTCCAGAAGGGACGCATGAAACTGAGTTGGTATCGATCCCCTACTCCAGGATAATCAAAATCACCACCACCTATAAAGTCAATCACAAAGGCAGTACCCTTCCAGACAGCGGATGTATCAATGCTTCCCACCAGAATTTTGTCTTGATATTTATTAAAAACACCGTCTAATCCCCAACTGGGACCAAAATGATCCTGGACCACTAAATCCATGATGGGATGATTGCCAGCTTCATCAACCAGACTTGTGTTAATGACATAAAAATCAAATGATTGATCTAGAATGACTTTTGGAGGAAACCATAGACCATTATCATTCTCATCACGAATTCCTGTCGAAGCTCCTACTTGACTCGTGTAAGCGAGTGTATCTCCGGTGAATACAATCTCATAGTCATAGGGAAAAAGGTTGGTTTCTCTAGAAGTCAGAGTTACTGCCATGTGGTTGATAGGTGATCCCTCTATCCAACCAGTTGCGTGAGGGCCATCATCGAGCTCTGGCTCAATAACACTTTGATCGATATGGAGTTGAATACCATCAAAAATATCCGTTTTTATTGTTGTATCTGGATTCAGAGTCCATGTGTCCAAATCCTGATCCAAAATTAGATTCTCAATGGCATAGTTTGAATTTCCAGATGAATCATAACGAGATTCGCTATAAACCATGACAGGTGATCCATTCGTTACGTCTGACACCTTATAGCCGCTGGTAATATAGTGGCTGGGGTTTGATCTATTATTAAGAAGGGTATCTATGAGGAAGGTCACCTCATAGGTATGTCCATCCTTTATTTGATCACGTGCAAAGACGATTGGAGTAATCCTACCACTCCCAAGGGTTGGATTTTGCAGGGAGTCCAGTAAAACAGTAGGTTCCTTAAACCCAGCTGCAGTGCTCCTGGGTGTCACGATCTGAACATTTTGTCCATACCCAGTTACTTCGTCGTATTCATTCGTGCTAACCACCAGGTTATTCTCGGTAGGCGCAATACCAGGGATACTTGTACTGATACCGTAATCGTAAGCAGCTAACCCATAATAGTAGGTCCTACCATTCTGGACCTTTTCATCAATGAAATAATGTCTTAAACCTGTTTCAGTTCCCAGGTTAAAGGCAATACCATTGACCAATCCGAAATCAGCAAATCCAAATACAGAGTCTACCAGATCACACTCAAAAATTGGATCCTTAAATGTGGGTAAGCCATATCCATCAGTAATTACTTCTGCATCTTCAAAAAATTGATCTGTTGACCGGTAAAGTTTGTATCCTTCAAAATCATTCACATTCCCAATAAAAGGATCTCGGGTGAGTTTGTCTGAACGATCATCCCAGGTTAATATCACTTTCCCGTCCGCGGCTGTAGCTTCAAGTGTCGGCATCAACGGAGGTTGTGCAAAACGATAATCGGATTCATAGATTAACTGAACCACAGATTTTAATTGATAAAGAGCAGGTGCAACCCAATCTGGCGCCATCATATTCTCATCTGTGGAATGTAGCTCCGCCATAGAGATTCGCTCTGTCCTTCCAGCAAACAATTGAAAGGGACCTGAGGCAAACAATTCCACTAGATTGGCGTTGACATCGTATAATTTTACCAGGGTATCTGCAGCAACCATATCCCACATAATATCATCGTTGTTAAACCATTTTGTACCAGGAGGTGCTGGACCATCTGGAACGGTCACAATTGTAAAGAGCTGGAATGAGGTTAATCCTAACATGTCAGACTCACTAACATCTGTCTCAGCAAAATTGGGTTCACAACCCAAAGCTTCATCATAATCAGGTCTATGATTACCCTCGGTACCATCTAAATCTGGACCTGGGTAATTCAAATCCAAGGGACCTAGACCATCAAGTCCGACATCATCGCCATAGGGTTCAGATGACTGATAAATGCCATCTCCGTTTAAATCTTGACCATCTGTCCAATCCTGATCTTCATCTCCAGACCAGTGTTCTCTTAACTCTGATTCTACCAAGCCATAAAAATCAAGGAATTTGGTCATGTCAGAGATCCCTTCTGTAGGGCCAATCAAGCTTCCGGCAAAATTGTCCCGGGCCTCATCAATGAGTCCATCATCATCGTTGTCTTCACCATCAAAGGCTAACCCAGGACTCTCCAAATAGGCAAACCCCATAATACCAGGAGTTCCACCATCGGAAGCTTCTTCATCCTTATCCCATGAATACGCTAGATCCAGCTCATCATTGTAAAAACCAATATCATCATCAGGACCTTCTCCACCAATGGCATTATCAACCCAGTATCCAAAGCAAACTTCAGGAAGATCATAAATAGAGTTATTGGTGATATTGTATTCCCAGAAAAGTGCATCTCGTACCTGTGGATTGTTCCACTGAAAGCCGCGGGTTTCAACTCGAAGACCCAGACCACCCCAGGGGGCGCCATCTTGAATGGTTATTGCATGACCTTCATCGCCAATAAATCTCCCGGGTTTTGGGTAGTATTTAACCATGTCATCATCACCCAGGTATTCTTGATCCTGGGCATCATTCACAACGAAGTAGGTTTCCAGATCGGCATATTGAATACCACGTCCAAATCTGCCGTCCCATTCCATAGCCCAATCCTTTGCATAACCACCCTTTGGCCAACCTTCAGGAGGCCAGGTGGTTGAATCATCACTCATAGCTGGATGGTCACTGGTTTCATTAAAATAACCCCAGGCTGGGTAGAAGCCCCATTCGGTGTTACTGGTGTCACTCTGATCCATATGTTCACGGTAACTGGTTTGTAAAAAATGGAGAATGTGCAAATTTGGATCGTTGGCTATCACATTTGGATCATCAACCACAATCGTGTCAACTGTAGTGTCATCAAGATCATTCTCGATATAGACTCTAGCTCCAACCAGAAGACCAATACCATCAACCATTTTATATCCAGAATGGTTATTGGGCCATTTTGAAGCAGTCTCATCTGGCCAGTTTGACAATTCTGTATTATTCGTAAACTCAAGGTGAATGCGATTACCATTCATGGTTCCTTCGCGCTCAGCCTCAAAATCACCGGCTACATCTATTGGACCATTGTAGGGCCTTCCCTGACTGAATGACGTCAGTGGTAGTACCAGCATTAAGATTAAAACTTGAGTTATGCGGATTTGATTTATTGTATTCATTCTATAACTCGACTTCCAAACCAATTTTTATTTCACGAGGTGTAGTAAACATTCCAGGATTCTTATAGCCATCTTCAATGGTGTTAAATAAACTGCGAAAACCATCCCTATCAATATCTTTGACAATACCTGAGTAAGGTCTGCCAGTCGCACCATTGACGTAAGAGGCATTGTAGCGATCAAGTAAATTATAAATAGACAGGTTCAAGCGTGCATTGATTCCGAACATCACCGGAAGCTTCATGAATCCTGTGAAGTCAACATGAAAACCAAGTGCCTTGTGACTGTTATTTGCAGGTAGAACAATATTGACAAGGTCACTACCATCCGGTGGTGAATATGTAAATGTCGTCCCAGAATTAACATATCCAGTAAAAAATGCACCATAAGTTGAAGCTGTATATCCTGCAGACAAGTTAAAGGTATGTCTCTGATCCCAGCTCATGGTGATCATCTTCTTCACTTCATCAATAGAGCTACCGGCACGATTAAAAGTTTGCTGCGCATTGTCGGCATTACCCTTGGTGTATTGCAGGGTATAATTTGCATTGGTGCGAAAGCCACCCTTATTGAAGTCAAACTTGACCTCAAGACCACGTACATTACCGTAGTCTTTGTTAGTATACAAACCGTAGCTTACCTGGTTGTAAGTGGTGACAACGGCAGCACTTAATAAGTCATAAATATCTCGATAGTAGAGATTAACTTCAAGCCCCATGCCTTCAGCCAGTTCCTGCCACAGTCCAATTTCATAACTAACGGTCCTTTGAGCATTTAATCCCAGCGTTTCACCACCCAGGTTACCATTACCCATGGTGGTCCCAAAATCACTGCCTACAAAAAACCCATCATTCTGATAAATATTTGAGTATGATGGCATTTGGAAAAAGTGACCATAGCTAAAGTGTAAAACCGCTCTGTTTCCTAATTGATAAGCGAGCCCAAAGCGGGGACTAATTTGATAAATTGATTTTGAATCAAGATAGGCTGACATTCTTGCTTCATCTAACACCTTCACACTGTCCTGCAAATCAGAATCCCACACCTTAATGGGGACACCCAAAGAATCATTCACATAGTACGTTGAGGAATTTGAGGGATTTCGTCTTTGTGAAGGGTAAACGGTGTTGGCATCAAAATAATCATAACGTAAACCAAGATTGATAACCATTTCATCAAATTCCATTTTGTCCTGGATATAGAACGACCCATCAAGCGGCTGTTTATTGTAGCTATCTGCTTGTTCAGTATTTTCTGATGCAAAAACAGGTTTATAATAATTCTCATTCACTGTGCCAGCATATAAATTTTTTATCAGATGGTAGGAACTGGTGATATCATGTTGTGATATCTGAAATCCTGTTTTCAAACTATGAGCATTGTTAACCTGCCAGGTCAAATCAAACTTTACATTTTGTGTAATCGTTTCGCGCTCATTATGACCTTTATCCTGACCTCCGTAGGCGAATCCAGGTCCATATGATTGAGCATAGGTATCATGAATATAGTTATATACTGTGTCCCCCTCAAAATACCATAGTCCATTTATTTGGCTGAATTCATCAGCTATAGTATAGGATTGGGGATCTTTATAAAGATAATTACCATAATAGTTTGCTGATTGACTCAGCTTAAGATCATAAAAAAATGAGTTGCTGAGCATGTGATTCAATTGAAAGGCAATAAAATCAGAATTGCCATAATTTTTACTTCTACCATCGGGTTTGTATTTGCTCCCGTGGTCATACCCGATCCACTCATCATCATTCCGATTAAACATGATTGAGGAGCGGAGTTTGGGTGAAGGTCTGAAAGAAATTTTTGCAAGCAACGAAGAATGTTTACTTGAACTCATTGAAACAAAGGCACTGTCACCTGTATTGCCATCTATCCACTCCAGGGAATCTGGTGATGAATAGTCGCTGACATCCCAAACATTAAAACGCCTGATCCCGTTCAAGTGACCAGCTGTAGATTGTTCACGATAATTAATAAAAAAACCAATCTGATCTCCCAGTATGGGGCCGGTGAGCATAAATTTATTATCGTAGTTTGTATTTAATTGGTAATGATCCTCCTTATTGTCGGTGAGGCCAAATGGCTCCAATCCTAAAAAGATATCTTCCTCGTCCTCATATGTATTGGAAGTGAAATATGTGGATATTGATGAAGAAGCACTAGCATGAAACTTTTCGGACCCATTCTTGGTAACCGCATTCACGATACCGCTCATGGCATTCCCATATTCAGCATTAAATGTACCAGTGATCACCTCTAAGTCCTGGACAGCTTCTGTTTCAATGCTTACTGCTGCGCTATTTCCGCCAAAGACTTCATCAACTTGGATACCATCTATGAGATAACTTACTTCTCCACTACGACCGCCTCGGAAATGTCCTGCAACAACTCCCGCTTGCATATCTACTACAGCACCAACGCTCTCAACAGGCAACATTTCCATGTCCTCGGACGAAATATTTTTTACAGTGCTTGTCTGATCGCGTTTTGTTGAAATTTTGCTGGCCGTTACGAATACCGTTGCACCTTCCAGCAAGCTGCTGTTGATATCGGCATCGAGATAGGTTGTCCGATTTGTGGAAACTCGAACATCCTCAACTACATAGACCTCATAACCTATCATAGAGACTTTGACTGTATAGGATCCAGGTGTCAAATTGATGATATCATAGTATCCTTCAGTGTCAGTAACTGCTCCTACACCGGCTTCCTCAATGATAACATTGACACCGATCATGTATTCCTCAGTTTCGGCATCTCTAATTTTTCCAGCAATTTTCCCAGTGGTCTGCGCAAATAAACTCGAAACGATAAGTGGGATAGCAATCAGGGTCGTAAGTATTTTATTCATAGTAAACTTTTTTTTAAGATGAATTCTCTTCTGGAGATATTTCAGCAGTAGCCAGCCCCGGGTACATTTAATTGTACCCGGGGCACAGCCACAGCAAAATCACTCTATTTCAGCAGTGTAACCTTCATTACAGACGTACCTGAAGCGCGAGATACTACAACAAAGTAGATACCTGTTCCTAAAGGATGACCATATGAATTTCTGCCATTCCATACAACATTGTAATGACCAGGAGCGTGTCTTGTTTCGACCAAAGACCTGACATTCTGTCCTAACATATTGTAGATATCAATCTTGACATCTTCAACAGCAGGAAGCTGATATTGTATAGTTACATCTGGGTTAAATGGATTGGGATATGTGCTCATCAAGAACTCAGTAGGCAGTAGAAGTTCATCATCAACACCTACAGTAGTACATGACCCAAACACTGAACCGGGAACATCGTACTCTGTATCATCACCGATAGGTGTAAGTAGTTGACGTACATCAAGTTGTACGCCTTCATCAAATACAGTACATTCTTGTCCAGTCATATCCTCAAAAGTTCCAGCGCCATAAGCGAAGAGAAAATTCACTGTATCGCGTGTGGTCAGAGTGATGGTTCCACTCCAGATTCCACTAACAGTTGTTTCTGTAAAGAGAACTGGGTTTGAGAAATCCCATTCATTAGCTGAGTGGATTACATAAGGTGAATCCGATGCAGGATTAAATCCTGTTTCTGCACTCATATCCACGCTGAATGTGACAGCTACATCATGTACAGGTGAACAAGGGAAACAGTATCCAAAACAGAATGCAGGAAGCACAGTGTCCTCAGTAAGGGTCACTGAACGGTCATTGTATTGGTTTGCACCACAACCACCATCAGCCAACTGAATGCCGCCTTCGCCGCCTTCCCAGTCACCACCCCAACTGCCATCAGTTGGACCGTTTCTGAATTTCCAGAAAAATTCAATATCGGAGGCGATTTCCAGGGTGTATTCCCAGATATCATCACCATCTGAATCGTCCATGATATGTCCTTCTTCACCAATGCCGCCACCAGCCATGTAAACACCGTTTTCATGGACTACCTGATCACGCATATCAACCCTAAAGGTCACATTGACTAGATCAACGATACCACAACTACCATCTTCAGTACATTGGCCAAAACAGGTAGTGACAGTTGTATCATTAATACCTACAGAAATCGTACGATCATTATATGGGTCAACTGCACAATCTTGACCTGCAATATCTTCTTTAAAAGCCCAGTCTGGACCATTGGTGAAAGTATAGTCTTCAGAAAAATGGTTGGGAACCTGAACAACAATAGTATAGATGTTATCGTCTGCAATTCTATCACCATCTAGTCCATCATCATGAAATGGATAGTCTGCTGGATAGCCAAAATAGTTTCCACCAGCGAGAAATAGACCATCTTCATTGACAGTTTCCATTTCCATATTCAACTCAAAAGTGATGTCAACGACATCAGTGTCATAGAGACAACTGCCATCATCGATGGTTGCATCTGGATTATAGTTTACACTAACAGGATCCATACATCCATAGATATCATCTGAGTAAAGGGCTTTAAGATTGTCAAACCAGACAGATCCAGTCATGACATCACCAATTTCCGTATTCCAAGGTGGTGAAACCCACTCAAATCCATAACCAACAATTTTGTCCAAATCTAAGAGATCATTTCCTGCAATTCCAGCCCAACCAGTACGGACAAAACCAACATTGTATTCCTGTCCGCCAGCGTTGGATGCTGCTTTTACAAGAGGAATTCTGACCTCTGACCAGCCTGAACCAGCTTCGTCATCAAAGAAGTAGTCATCTTCGATAAAGGCATAGTAAAATTCGCAACTATCTTTACTCCAGTTTGCAGGATCAGTTTGATTACTACCATCAACCAGAGTGAAGCGTAGTGCCATTGAAGAATCAATGTTGGTTGGGATATAATTCTGAATCTGGAAACTGAGATAGTTATATGGCGATAGATCAACATAAGCATCTGTAATATGATTCACAGATGAGAAACCACCGTATTGATAGTAGTGCTCAATCGTATAATCAAACTGTACAGCTCCAACACCATCTTGTGGTAATCCTGCACTTGAGACAAGTGTGGATGTGATGGAGTTGACTAGCTCAGATTCAACAGGATAATCAAATTGCCAGAAGGCATCTGCACCGATGGCGATATCTTCTGCAGTTTCAAAACCATTGAAAACCAGGTCATCAGGCATTACCCATGGTATTCCATGGAAATAGATGTTATCTAAATAGATATCACCATTACCATCAAATTTCAGCTGGTGAATATCAGTCAGAACCATACCCAGATCGGTAAAATGATCTAATCGAATATCAACACTCATCCAGCCAGTAGATCCAACTGGCAGGGCAAAAGCCTGTTCTCCACTTGAGATACTGATCAAAAACACATTCAGGGCAGTAGAATTATCTGACCAGAAATCAACATGCAGATAACCTTTGGCAGAAACATCATGAGCAACGCCACCGTCAGCGCTACCAATATTGATTCCCTGATAATTGAGACCTGTATAAAGCATAGTATTATTGCCATCAATCAGCACTTCTGATTGTACAGTGGCTTGACCCCAACCAGGATTGAAGTTGGTTCCGGCAATATCAGTATACGCATCACTATAAATAGAAATAACGTCTGCTTCTAACTCTGTAGGAGTCGGGGCAGCAACAGTTGGCCCATCGATTACTTCATCACAAGCAACACATTCCATCCAACAGATCGTGTCCATCACGACATCATTAAATAGAGCAACTACTCCATAGGTAACATCATTTGGATCATCAGGATGAGGGAATGCACAAGGAGCACCAACAGCAGGTCTTCCTTCTGGGGAACCCCAGCCACCACCTAATAAATATAGAAAGCGGTGTGTTCCAGCAGCAACAGTAGCAGTTGCTGAATAGATCCCATCAGCATTGTCATCAGTAAGTTCTAAGTCCCAACCAGACCAACCACCGAAATCACCTGTAGCCCAGATGTTCGATTCAGCTGGTACAGTTTCATCAGTCATGTCTACAATAAAGGTAACATCATAGGTATCCTGACAGGGATCACAAGAGTTCCAACAAGTCGTATCAGCAACCACATCAGCATCAACAACAGTAAAACCAAAAGTGGCATCACCTTCATCGACTGCAGAGTCGCAAATTGACTGATCTATAGGTCTGCCCTCTGGGCTTCCCCAGCCACCGCCAATAAGATACAAATAGCGATATGAGCCTGGGGCTACACTGGCTATTGTTCCTGAATAGATACCATCGGCATCTGCATCAGTAAGCTCAGTTCCCCAACCACTCCAGCCATCTACCTCACCGGTAATCCAGATACTGGATCCTTCAGGCACGCTTGCACGGGCTGCATCAACTGCAATGGTTACGTTGTAAGTCTGTGCAGTTAACAACACAGGCAACAACACTAGCAAAGCAACTGCTAATTTTGTTAAGTAACGCTTAGGTAGCATTATGCTTCCTCCTTCTTTGGTTATATGAATCATTATAATTCCTTTCCTCTTAACATATTCATGCAAATTTCATCCAAAGTACCAGAATGGTGATCACCAGTACAACGGATGCTATGACATTAATTCTATTCCATTTCGCGTTCTGATCATCCATACGTCGGCTCATATCTGTTTGCATCTCAGATGCAGTAGCCAAAGTAAGTCCTGAAATTCGTTGTTTATTGGGGGCAGCCGTAGATAAGCTGACAATCACTACCACACCTACAGAAATAACAAACAGGAATACAGCAAAATGTAAAAAATTCATTGTTGCAAACCATTCAAAGCTTCCTAGAGAGGTGCCAGATTTCACCATAATCTCGAGTATAAATCGCAGTGCTCCCAGAACAGCACCAACTCCAAGAGCAGAAATGGCCCCCTGTGAATTGGCCCGAGTCCAGAAAATGCCCAGGATGAATACCGCAGCAATTGGAGGACTGATGTAGGCCTGGACACTTTGCAGATATACGAACAATTGACCACTCAACATGGTGATGAGTGGAACTGATAAAACACCTAGCACGACCATGACTGCCGTAGCTAGACGACCAACCAAGACCAGCTCAACTTCAGAGGACTCGGGTCTGAAATTTTTATAAAAATCAATGGTGAATAAAGTTGAGGTACTGTTAAAGACACTTGCTAGTGATGACATCAATGCTGCCAGCAAACTGGCGATGACGATACCCTTGATCCCTGAGGGCAATAAATAGCTGGTGACCAGCGTAGGATATGCTTCATCCCCTGTGGTCCCAAAAAGAGCAGCTGCAATCAGACCAGGGAGGACCAGGATAAATACAGGCAGAATTTTGAGGAAGCCCGCCAGGATGGCCCCTGAGCGGGCATGGTTAATATTCTTTGCGCTTAAAACACGCTGGACGATAAACTGATCGGTACACCAGTACCAAACTCCCAAAATAGGAGCCCCAAAAATGATACCGGTCCAGGGAAAATCAGGATGATCAAAAGCTTTAAACATTTGGAAATATTCAGGCGGCAGCTTGGCTTGGAGCCCTGTGAAACCCCCTACCTCATTTAAACCTAGAAGCGTAAGTGCAATGGCTCCACCGATGAGAATAAAGGCTTGAACAAGCTCAGTATAGATAACTGCACTGAGTCCACCGGCAATAGTATAAATACCTGTGACAATGATCAGCACAATAGCTGAGGTCATCATGTCCCAACCAAGAATCTTGTTCAACAGCAAGCCACCAGCAAAAAGGGTCACAGAGATTTTTGTAATGACATAGGCAACGATGGAAACAGAGGTAAGATACATGCGACTGGCTTTACCATAACGTCTTTCCAGAAATTCAGGCATGGTGAAGACACCTGACTTCAAATAGAATGGGACAAAGATCCAACCCAGAAAAAGAACCATAAAGGCAGCCAGCCATTCAAAATGACCTACGGCCAGCCCACTACTAGAACCTGTACCAGCCAGGCCAATGAAATGTTCACTTGAGATATTAGAAGCAAATAGAGAAGCACCAATGGCAATCCAGCCAACATTTCTACCTGCCAGGAAATATTCAGTGGTGTCATTGGTTCTTCGGGAAAAGTAGAACCCAACTGAAACAACCAGAAGGAAATACAGGATGATGACAGCGAAATCAAGTCCGCTCATGCAGAACCTGTAGAATATTTGATGATTTGATCAATAATTTTCATTACGTACTATCATATAAGTCAAATACCAGACCACTCATGCCATATCGTCTAGGGTTCAGGGAGATAGATAAATATTAACGCTTTTAAATATGAGTATAGTTGAGAGGAAGTTGTTTGTATAACAAGGGTTTACAAATGCAATTCCAGATGATATTCTGTGAAATATTATCTTAAAATAATTTTCAATCGGGAAATCTAATGACTATGAATCATCGTTATGACTTATTATAGGAATAATAATATTATTATAATAATAATTATAAGATAAAAGTCATCAGCGTTACTTAAGCCCAAGCTCTTTGCACATACGATGAAAATTTGGAGGAGCCAGACCAAGTTTTCCAGCAGCCTCCGTATCCGTGCGACTGTGTTTTCGGACAAACTCAAAATACTGTTTGCGGAAGTTTTGTTCTACATCTTTGAGAGGAATAATGTTCTCTGCTGAAAATACTGGATTTGATATACCAGTAGCAGAATCCTGGGACTGTACATCCATGGCAAGCTCCACGACTTCAAGGGTAATAGTATCATTACTCAGTATGACCAGTCTCTGCGTCACATTTTTCAATTGGCGAACATTTCCTGGCCAATGGAATTGCTCCAAAAAACTCCAGGCTCCATCTGTGATGGCAGGCAGTACAATACTCAAATCACGACAATGGTGACCTACAAAATAGTCAATAAGAACCCGAATGTCCTCTTTACGCTCTTTCAAGGCAGGTGCCTGGATATTGAGGATATTCAGACGGTAATAAAGATCCTCACGGAATAGATTTTTTTTCATCCGTTCCTTCAGGTTTTTATTGGTCGCAGCTATCACTCGTACATCAACATTATGGCTCTTTTTACGGCCAATTTTATCCATTTCACCCGTTTCCAGAACACGCAGGAGTTTGGCCTGAGCTTGATAGGGTAATTCAGATATTTCATCCAAGAATATGGTTCCATTATTTGCCTGTTCGAATAACCCGGCTTTATCTTCTTTAGCTCCTGTAAAAGCGCCCTTCAAGAATCCGAACAGCTCACTTTCAATCAGTTCATCGGGGATGGCAGCACAGTTGACTGTGACAAAATTTTCATAGCGTCGACTACTCTGATAGTGAATATTTCTAGCAATCAACTCCTTCCCCGTACCTGACTCTCCAATAACCAACACATTGGCATGGGTAGCAGCATATTTGGTGATACGCTCCCTGACCTTCAGAATGCTTTCGGAATCTCCAAGCATGGGTCTTTCTTGAATAATTCGGGCGATCTTTTTATCCAGGCGACTCTGAGAACGCATGCGCTCTTGTTCCAGCCGCTTTTTTTCTGCAGCATTCATGATTGTCAGAATAAAGTCTGTAGGTTGATAGATAAAATCCTCAATATCGGAGGGATATTTTGTTCCAAACCAGTAGGCACCGCTCTCAATTAATTGATTGGCAAAATGCAGGTCAGTCTGATTAATGGTCATCTTGGTGATGACAATAATCTGAATACTGGGATCGACCTTTTTCAAGCGTTTGATCAGTCTTTCACCATACAATCCACCCGATATCTGATAATCCAGAATGGCCACATCATAGGGACCTTTTTTCTCAAGGGTCTCTATGGCATCCTCCCCAGTGGATACGATTTCCTGGATACAGATTCTCTCCCGGTGGGGTGCGATGGTATTTTTTATCCTGCGTACATCAAACTCTTCATCTTCGATGAGGAGTACTTTAATTTGATCCAGTTCCATATATTATCCTGTAGGAGCCTGTAATGTAAAGCAGGCGCCTCCTTCTGCTTTATTATGTGCATCCACTACCCAATCACATCTCCGGCTTATTTCCCAGGCCAGATAGCAACCATAACCAGAGCTCTGACTTCCCTCCTTGGTACTCACTGACTCTTTAAATATGGCCTTCTGACCATACTTATCAACTTTCAACAATTCAGGTGATAATCCTTTACCATTATCACATATCTCAACCGTGAGTCTTTGGTTCACTTCATCAAATTTTGTTTTGATCTTTATCACGAGATTATGATCAACATTGTGCTCAATGGCGTTCTGTATCAAGGGCTCGATGATCTCCCAAACCACATACTCATTGATATGCAGGATGGGAATTTCCTCAGCAAAATCAAGCTCTACACTCACCGCATTGCTTTCGCTAACCCTATATACCCGTTGAAATATGTTCTCTACGATAAACTGAATCACCTCATTGATATTGGTCTGAAAAATGGGATTCCGAATGACATGAAGAGGTGGATCATAGGTTTTCATATCATAGATCACCCGGGAAACAAAATTTGCATATTTTGTGACTCGGTTTCGGGTTTCATCCAGGTTTTTATCCTTCAGACCCCTAAGATCCTCTTTAATAAACCCCATAACTTTTTCGGCTTTGTGATGGGTGTGATAAATACGTTTAGTAAAGAGGGATTCTTTCTGATGTTCCACTTGTTCTCTAAGCTGTTTTGACCGCTGATCAAACAATTGATGTTGGACTTCATCACGTTCTTGCGCAGTATAAGAGTATATGAAAAACATGGCGAGGAATCCAACCAGGATAAGACCTGTGAATAATACTCCACTTTGGCTGTAGGCTGATTCAATGAGTGATAAAAATCCTGCCACATCGGGTGTGACCCTCATATATGCTGCACCAGAAATCTCACCCTTATCATAGAATGGCACCAATACATGGAATGTATTGTTGCCTTCCAACGAGCTGATAATTTGCTCTTGATCCACCAAAGATTGAAAATGCTCGTGGTAGTAGAGGATGGCGTTTGCTGCGGCGGGTTGATTCTCTATCATCAGGATGGAACTTTGTTCAAGATAGAGATCATAAATTTCTGCTCCATCTCTCAGTGCAACCACCCGTCCTCCCTGATTGACCAGGAGATAGACCTCATCAATATTCCGTTGTAGCATCTGCTGGCTCAGTAACTTATCAAAAGATTGAATAGCGCTCTGTCGATTCTCTCCATTTGTTGAATTATCTGTTCGACCATGTTCAATGAGAAGTTCCAGGGCAGTCGTAGTCAGATCAGCAACACGTTCTGCAGAATCGCGTCGGTAATATTCCATGGCCTGTTGGAAAATCTGATGAGTGGACTGGCTATTAATGAAGGAAAGTGCAGTTTGGAAAACAACCACCACGATGAACAACACCAGGATGTGTTGGATCTCAAAATGATAGCTCTCAAATTTTTTAGGAAGTTTCAAAAAGGGCTTGCTCACTTTAAAATTCCATCAATTTCAGCTTGCGCCATCGTCAGACCTGCTTCAACCTCAATCTCCCCGGACAATATTTGGTGGAGCTTGGTTGAAAGGATATCAGATATGAGCGTATATTGATCCAGTGTAGGTCTATGAAGCCCTTTTTGCATCATTTTTTGAATGAGCTGCAATCTTTGCTGACGAGGTCCTGATTCTGGTCGACTATAAAACTCCCGCTGAATTGGCAGGAGACCCTCACTTTCATAAAATATTTGTTGACCTTCCATAGAGCAGGCAAATTTCATAAACTCAATGGCTGCCCGTTTGACAGGTGAATGCTTGGAAAGCATCATATTCCATCCACCAAAAACAGGTGTCGATTCACCCCCTTCAAAGTGTGGCAGGGGCGCTATTTCTAATTTTTCAAATAGTACTGGATCGAAACGCTGATAATTCTCATTGTTCATTGTGGGCCATCCGCGTACGAAGGGAATATCGTGAGCAAGTGCAAAGCGGATACAATCATCTTCAGTCATACTCAAGGCTTCAATAGGTGCAAAATTTGTAACGATCATTTCACGCATGAAGTGGGTGCGCTCAATGATTAGTGAATCCGTCAGGTTGATCAGTTTCCCTGATACTTCATCCTCAAGGGTTTGTCCTATTATTTCATTAAAATTACAGATTAGCCCTTCATAGGCTACAGCCTGGGGAATAAATGTGGGTTTTCCCGGGAAATATGATTCCCGGAGCTCTAACATTTCCTCCCAGGTAATGGATTGATTGATACGGTCCACGATGGCCTCACCATCTGGTAGTGCCAGGATCATATCTTTGCGGTAATATAAAGCGCCTATATCTGTATAGAGAGGGACAGCATAAAGGATGTCATCAACATAGCACGTCTGGAGAGGTTGAGGGACCAATTTATTTAAAAACTGAGGAGCAAAATATGGCGCTAATGGCTCAGCCCATTTTGTAAATCGAGGAACCCATATCAAATCGACGGAGAAAACATCAATTCTGCTGCTACGGCTTCGTAAGTTCCTGGCTATCAGTTCTTTTCGTTGATTGGTATTAAATTTTGAGAAGGGTAAATCAATAGCAACCACTTCCACTTCACCCTTATGAAGTTCATTAAATTGTCTAATAATTTCGGCGTGACCCACACCAATATTATCTGCAAAATAAACTCTCTCAATCCCATCTGTGTTTAAGGGATTTGTTCCCAGTGGAAATGATGATATTAAGAATGATATGAGGAAGATTAATGCCCCAATGGAGAACAAGAAAGGCAGGCTCGTGGAGAGTGATTTTAACCTGAGTTTTTTAGGTTGGTTTTTTTGTAGTTTCTTATCATTCATTTTATTGAAATGATAATAATTGGCATATTAAAACAATACAAGCCCTAACTATTGAATAGTACGAATTTCAGGTATTGGCTTTGACGGGAAAATAATTTTCCCAAACTAGGAGTTTCTTTTTCATTCAATCTCAACTATCTGCAATTCACATTGGCAACAAATGAATGGCGTTATCAGCATAAATACAGATACTTACCCCCCACAACCTTTGATCAGGTATATGACCATTAAATGTGTAAGGCTACTCATTCACCTTTGGTTTCATTTCACAGATCACCTTCGTTTCAGAATGGATGCGGTAGTGGCACTCAATTTGATTACTTAGATGTCAGGAAGTAATTCTGTATCTAGATATCAATATATGAGGAGTAAACATGTTTACGAGATCAACATTTCTAAAAAGTTTTGTGCTTGTATTAGTGCTTCAACTAGTTGTGAGCTGCAACTCCACCGAGCCGATTGTAAAACATGTATCAGTGACGGGGAAAAGTGTTGAGAACATCGTTGAGTTGATGACACTGGCAGAAAAAGTTGGACAAATGACTCAGGCTGATAGACGTTATCTAATTGATGAAGCTGATATTACCAATTTGCATTTAGGATCACTCCTTAGTGGAGGTGGATCAACCCCTGAAACAAATAATCCCAGCTCCTGGGCTGACATGGTGGATCGTTATCAGGATCTAGCTGCCAAGTCTCGTTTGGGAATCCCACTCATGTATGGTATCGATGCAGTCCATGGGCACAGCAATGTGGTAGGTGCTACCATTTTTCCACACAATATTGCCCTTGGCGCCACAGGTAATCCAGGACTGGTGAGAGAAATTGCCCATATCACCGCCAAGGAAGTCCGTGCAACCGGGATCAATTGGACTTTTGATCCATGTGTGGCTAACTCAAGAGACGAACGCTGGGGACGTGCCTATGAGTCCTATGGAGAAGATCCTGCTCTTTTAGCAGCCCTGGGACAGGCTCAGGTTGAAGGTTATCAGGGAGCATCCCTTAGTGATGCTGATGCCATCGTGGCCTGTACGAAGCACTACATTGGAGATGGCGCTCCGACTTGGACAACCGGCAAAAATGGGAAAATTGACCGTGGAGATGCTCAAATTTCAGAGGACGAATTGCGAGCCCTCCATCTCCCACCCTACCAGGCAGCTATTCAAGGTGGCACTGCAACCATCATGGCTTCATATAACAGCTGGAATGGTGAAAAACTTCATGGACAAAAATATCTTATGACAGATGTACTCAAAGGTGAGCTTGGGTTTCAGGGTTTTATCGTCACAGACTGGGCAGGCATTGATGAGCTACCTGGTGATTATAAAAGTGACATCGTGGAGTCAATCAATGCAGGTGTAGATATGATTATGGTTCCGGGTGACACAAGCAAAGATGGATATACATACAGAGAATTTATTACCAAGCTGATAGAGGCCGCAAATGAAGGCTTAATAGAAATGTCTCGCATCGATGATGCTGTAACCAGAATATTGAATGTGAAGAAGAGTATGGGTCTGCTGGATGCTCCCTATCATAATGATCGCAATCTCATCCCCCACGTCGGATCATCAGAGCATCGAGCGGTTGCTCGACAAGCTGTTCGGGAATCTGTAGTTTTGCTGAGGAATGAAAGTGTATTGCCCCTATCCAAAGATATTGCAACTATTGTTGTTGCAGGCCGTGGTGCCAATGATGTTGGCATGCAATGTGGTGGTTGGACCATTTCATGGCAGGGTGGCATGGGTGATATTACTCCCGGTACAACTGTATTGGATGGTGTGCAAGCCATGGTTTCTTCATCAACCCAGGTGGTCCACTCACCTGATGGAACTATTGTTTCCAATGCTGATGCAGTAATTGTTGTCGTTGGAGAAACACCCTATGCTGAAATGCATGGAGATAGGGATAATCTGGTTTTATCGAACGAAGATATTGAAGTTATAAACACAGTAAAGGCCAGTGGAAAACCTATGGTGGTGGTACTCCTCTCTGGACGCCCCATTATTATCACCGATATTATCGAAGAGGCTGATGCTTTTCTGGCCGCTTGGTTGCCTGGAACAGAAGGCAACGGCATCACCGATGTGATTTTTGGTGATTACTCACCCACGGGGAAACTTTCAGTGACCTGGCCCACAGACATGAGTCAAATACCAATTAACGTTGGTGATAGCAACTATGCACCTCTCTTTCCAGTAGGATATGGATTGACTTATTAGGCGTTGCCTTATTAAAACGAAGGAACTAAGCTGAAGCTGATATGAAGCATCTGCTAAACGAATTTTCCAAAGCAATCAGTTTCCTAGCAGTAGTTATACCTTCCATACTCCTGGGTCAGTCCTTGATGCTTAATGAGATCGTGGCCTCAAATCAAGCAAGTCTCAATGATGAAGATGGTGACACGCCTGACTGGATAGAGCTTTACAATACATCCACATCACCTATCGACCTGCAGGGTTATGGTCTTTCTGATGATATTGGTGATCCGTATAAGTGGACATTTGAAACTGGCCAGATAGCTGGCAGCAGTCACGCTATTATATTTGCGTCAGACAAGGATAGACAAAGCTTGAATATCAGTTGGTCCTTGATGTACGATGAAGGCGATTTGTGGCGTTATTTTGTTGGCACTTCCAATCCACCTTACAATTGGTATGCTTTGGATTTCAATGAATCCCAATGGCTGGAAGATCCCAGCGGATTTGGCTACGGGGATAATGATGACAACACAGTAATCCCAACTACGATGTCAGTATATATGCGCAACACCTTTTCCATTGATGATACATCCTCAACACCTGGGATACTTTTTCACATCGATTATGATGATGGATACATCGCCTATCTGAACGGAGTTGAATTCTCTCGGGCAAATATGGGTGCACCTGGAAGTGCTGTGAATAACAACACACCTGCTGCCTCATATACTGAACCATCACTCCCTGGTGGCATCGATCTCCCCTACACGCTTATACCTCGAGAATTATTTCAGGAGGGTGATAATGTTATTGCTGTTGAGGTGCATAACCACAGCACCAGCTCTTCTGATCTAACTGCCATCCCATTTCTCAGCGTCGGAGAGCTAGGTGGGTCTGGTTTACTACCTGAATTCTTAATCACTCCTGATCAGAGTCAATTCCACACCAATTTCAAAATTAGCAGTGATGGTGAGCTGGTCATGCTAACCAGTCCGGATGGTGGGAGTCTCGATTCAATTAGAACACCTCAGTTACCTCCTGATATCAGTTGGGGTAGAGACCCTGATGCAAGTGGTGACTTATACTATTTCAACCCTCCAACACCAGGTGAGACAAATGTAGGAGGATTCACCATACTGGCCGAACCACCTACCTTATCTCCTGAACCAGGTTTCTACAATGTTGGTATTGCATTGAGTATGGGTACTGTTCCTGCAGGCAGGATCTACAAGTATACGCTTGATGGCACCAAGCCAAATCTGGGTTCGGCAACCTATTCTGCCCCTCTTTCTATTACGCAAACAACGGTGATTCGAGTTATGACCTGCGAGCCTGACGGAACAAACCCCACTCAATCATCTTTCAGCTATTTTTTAAATGAGGACCCTAATCTACCCGTACTGTCACTCATTTTTGAACCAGGTGCTTTCTTTGACAATGATTCTGGCATGTATGTCATGGGATCGAATGCATCCCCATCTTTTCCACATTTTGGTGCAAATTTCTGGGAAGACTGGGAGCGACAGGTTCATCTCGAATATTTTGAGGATGGTGATGATCTGAGTTATTCTGCCTCTGCCGGTGCAAAGATATTTGGAGGTTGGAGTCGTGGTAATCCACAACGCTCAATCTCGCTTTTTGCTCGAGGACGTTATGGGACCAGCAAATTCGATTTCACCTTCTTTCCTGATATAGACTTAGACAAGTTTGAGGCAATCGTGCTCAGGAATTCAGGAAACGATTGGAATATGTCAGGCTACCGGGATGGTTTTATGACAGGTCTGGTTTCTGAGAGGGATATTGACAAACAAGCCTTCCAACCAGTTGAAGTCTATTTTAATGGCGACTACTGGGGAGTCTACAATTTGCGAGAGAAGGTCAATGAGCATTTTGTAGCGAGTCATCACGATCTTGATACTGATGACATTGATTTATTGGCCATAGATGGTAGCGAGGTTGTTCATGGCGAGAACAATCATTATGTAGATTTGATTGATTATGTCAATTCACATGCGCTCACATCTGACCTCAATTTTGAGTACATCGAAGAACGAGTAGATATTGATAACTTTATTGATTATCAATTGGCTCAGATCTACTACGACAACCAGGACTGGCCCGGAAATAACATCAAGTTTTGGCGTTCTCGCCTTCCCGGTGGAAAGTGGCGTTGGATACTATATGATACTGATTTTGGTTTTAGTATCTGGAGTAACAACAACTATATGAGAAATACCCTGGAGTTTGCCACTGATCCAAACGGACCTGCATGGCCAAACCCTCCCTGGTCCACCCTGCTCCTACGTAAATTTTTGACGAATCCTGGTTTTAGACAAAATTTCATCCTGACAGCTTGCGACTTGTTAAATCAACCATTCGAATATGGGGAAGTTGAAGCAGCTCTCATTCTCCATCAACAATGGCTGTTACCCGCTTTACCAGATCATATTTCACGTTGGAATCACATCAACATTACCAACTGGTATAATGAGGGAACCATCATGAATATTTTTGCCTTGAATCGACCCTATTACATGCGTAATCATTTTAGAAACAAATTTAACCTTGGTGCTGATAGTGATCTTCAAGTCAATGTTGAGCCTGCAGATGGTGGTCTGGTTCGAGTACATTCCATCACCCCTGAAAGCTATCCCTGGAGTGGCACTTACTTTTCAACGGTTCCCCTTGATGTACGCGCTATTGCCCTGCCTGGATATCAATTTTCACACTGGGAGAATAGACTGGTAGACAATGTAGATTTGACGATAAGTATGCTTTCAGATGTCGAATTAACAGCAGTATTTGTCCCCATATCTCCAGAGGATGGAGCCCTGGTGATCAATGAGATCAACTATAATTCTCTCAATGATTATGATTCTAAGGACTGGGTCGAACTTTTTAACGGAACGCTTGAGAGTGTCGATCTTGAAGGTTGGTCAATTAGCGATGATTCTGATGATAATCTTTTTGTCTTGCCAGATTTATCTCTCCAACCTGGAGCCTACTTGATTGTGAGTAGTGACACCCTGGCTTTTAGAAGTATTCATGGTGGTAGTTCTCGAATTGTTGGTGATTTGGATTTCAATTTTAGCAATGGTGGTGAGCTTATTCGACTGTTTAATTCTGATGAAATCCTCATCGATAGTGTTCGCTATGATGACGAAGACCCATGGCCAATAGAACCTGATGGTGAAGGTCCAACTCTGGAGCTGATTCACCCCACCCTGGACAACGGTTTACGCTCAAGTTGGGCTGTGTCTGACAATCTGGGGACACCTGGTATGCAGAATAGTCGATTTGTCAATCCTTCTACAATAACAGAACATCACAGACCTGCAGATTTTCGATTGGGGATGGCTTTCCCCAACCCTTTCAATGCCCGAGTTAGCATTCCCTATACTGTACCTGAGATCGGTGCATTTCAGATTGATGTATTTGACCTACGAGGCCGTTTGATTCGGTCTGAGAGGATTATTTCATCGGGTAGCAGTACAGGAACGTATTTTTGGGATGGTAACAATGAATATGGAATGGCCAGTAGTTCTGGGATGTATGTGGTTCGTTTATCTCAAAATGAGCTCATGTCTTCTCTAAAAATTGCACTCCTCCGTTAGAGAGATCTACTCAACGAGTCTGACTGTTCCAAAATTTGCAGGTGATTGATAGGCATTGTCGCTTGTAGTAAACCAGGATATTTTTCCATTTCTCGTATTACTATCATTATCATTGATGTGAACATCAAGACCCAGGAAGTGATCCGCAATGGCAATTCCATTTAGACTTTCCCATGGGATAGCAATCTCAACTGCGTATCCATCCTCAAGCATGACCTGTACCACTGATGCACTCTCAAAATAGGCTCCAATATCAGCATAGATATTTTCACCATTGAGTACAAATCGAAGTTGAAATTCATCCTCACCAAAGAATTTTGATTTGCTATTGTCCGTATCCAGATAGATCTCGATACCATCGTTTAGATGATCTACTGATGAGTTTGTGCTGAGATTATCGTCCCGTATTTCCATATAGAAATACAGATTTTCCCAATCCCATAGCGTCCTAAACCAGGCACTGAGATCTGAATCGTCTTCTACGGAGCCTGAAATCGTGTGGTTTAGAGTCAACTGTTGTACCTCTCCCCAAAGATCATCAAGTAACCCATCAATTTCAGGAGGAGTAGATATATAAGTGATTCGATATCCTCTAAATTCCTCCCAACTAATCTCACTGGGAGTGGTTTGAGTCCGTCCCTTTTCATTCCAGACTTCTGCATGGAATTTCCCACTCCTCAACCTCATGGGTAATTCGTTTAGAACCAGGTTGAAATCAGTGGCTGCTGTAAGCAGGTCTCCATCGCGGTACCACTGATAATTCAAGGGATATCCGGATGCTTTTACGCGTAAAACTCCAGGATATCCTTCCATGAATATTCTGTCAGCCGTGTATTCCAGGATCGTGGGCATAGAGAGCTCCATTGTGCTGGCATACTTCTGTGGATCCAAAGGATGTAAAGACTCTACCATACCGGGCAAAAAGTCACACACCTGCGAATTTGTCATTCTGGCCTGCTTGAACAGCCATCTTTTTGCCTGCCATTTGGTGGGTCTGGGACCTTCGCCATTCCAATAGGCTAGGATCTTTTTAAAACCAACTGTCTTCCTGATGCTCCAGGGTTGTCGATTCAACTCAAATTTTTTATGCGTCCACCAATTCCAGCCCACATTCGCCTCTTCCAGAAATTCTGTGGAGAGCTTGTACAATTCCCAGGGAGGATCCTGTTCGCCGGTTTCTCCATGCCAGAGGGGTATATCATATTTTTTACGGAGATCGTCCCAGCGTTGGAGACCTCGTTGGGTGTTTGTAGGCGGGTAGGAGTGGAAAGCCATGACGAGGTGCGGATCCCAATCTATGGGTTCCAGGACAGAAAAATCTTGAGCCCAATCATCACCTTCAATAAAGATGATGCCATCCTGATCTGTCTCACGAATGACTTCCGTGATGAGGACATATAATTCTCTTAATAAGCCAGGATCTACCCCATCATATCTTGCCAGCAGGGGTTCATTTAGTAGATCATAACCAACTATGCAGGAATTATCTGCATAGCGTCTGGTGATGTTATCCCACAGATCAATAGTCCGCGGCCAATAGATCGACTTCTCCGTCCATAGGCGGGCTTCACCATCACTATCCGAAATATTCTCTGCATTCTGGCCACCAGGGGCTCCATGGAGATCCCAGATCACACCCATGCCTACAGCTTCACACCATTCCACAAAATCATCAAGATATTCAAATTTATTCTCATCATATACAAAGGGTGCTTGAGAGGGTTGTTTGTCACGTGGTTGAATCATGGATGCCAGCAAAGGAACTCGAAGGGTGTTCACCCCAAATGATTTCATGATTTCAACATCTTCCCGGGTAACAAAATTTGTATAATACAAATCCCAGAACTTCTCTGCATTTCTCGATCCGATCAGGTCCTCGATGGCAGCTTCAAAATGTCGCGGTCTATTGAGTTTTCTAATGCCCCACATATATCCCTCAGGAAGCAACCAGCCCCCCAGACCAATACCACGGAGTTGAACGATTTCTCCGGTCTCGATATCAACCACATTCTGACCATCTGTGGTATAATAAGCACATACTTCAGTTCCCATTGTCAACAGCAGGCCTGCCGCCAGGAACCATTTAATTTTTTTCATATTAGCTCTTTGTAATAATTAATTAGAATATCGATGACTTCAGGTCTGCTGAATTCTCTTGGAGGTCTGTGCCCTTTATCCAACATTTCCCGCAATTTTGTGCCACTAATCATGAGGTGATCATTCTGGTCATGGGGACAGGTTTTGGCGGATACAATGGATTCACATTTATAGCACCAAAAGGTCCAGTCCATATTGATAGGTGTTAGATATAGATCGTCTGGTTTCAGCGTTTCAAAAATCTCCTGAGCCTCAAAAGCACCGTAGAAATCACCTACTCCAGCGTGGTCGCGACCAATGATCATATGACTGCATCCAAAATTCTGACGAATTATCGCATGGAGGATGGCCTCCCGCGGTCCAGCATACATCATTTCTATGGGGTATACCTTTAAGGCAGTCCTGGCAGGGTTGTAATAATTTTCCATCATGACCTGATAACATTCCATGCGAATATCAGCTGGGATATCTCCTTCTTTCAGTTTCCCGACCACAGGATGGATCAGCAGACCATCACAAAGTTCTAGAGCAACTTTAGTTAAATATTCATGGGATCTATGAATTGGATTTCTGGTTTGAAATGCCGCGATAGTGCTCCAACCCTTTTCTTCAAAAAGGGCTCTTGTATCGGCTGGGCGGGCAAACTCATGAAAAGTCTCAGGATATCCTCCCTCACTCAGCACCTTGAGTGAACCTGCAAGATAGATATCACCCTGCTCATATAATTTTACCACTCCCGGGTGAGTCAGATCTGTTGTGGCAAAAACTTTTTCGGCTTCTACCTCTTTGTTGTATGAGTAGATCTCACTAATGGTCATAACTGCCATGATTTGATTAGAATCGAGACTGACCAGAGAAATCTCCTCTCCTGGCTCCAGTGCACCAGCAATATGTTTGGCAACTGGCAAGGTCACCGGAATGGGCCAAAGCAGACCATCAGACAAACGTAGATCGTTTATGACGCCCAAGTAATCGTCACTTCCCATAAATCCGGTAAGGGGGCTGTAGGCTCCCGTAGCCAACATTATCACATCAGATTCTGACTTGGAATTCAATACAACTGATTTCAGACCCTCTGCTCTATCTAAAATTCTGGATTTTTCAGTTTTATCAGAAACTAGGATAGGTAGGAGTTTCCCACCATGTGGTGGAACCAAATCTACCTGCCGTTTTCTCAATATTCTCATCCCCTCTCAGTTACAATCTAATTCGCGTCTGCAATGTAGAAACGGCTATCAAAATTCAAGATCCTCAGGTGTTTCTCATTAAATATGAAGTGGCCAGAATAATGGCAAAATAAATACTGCAATTAGCCCAAAAAGAATGACTAGGGGCAAACCAACACGGGTGTAATCGGTGAAACGATAACCACCAATTCCCATGACCAGCAGATTCACAGGATGCCCAATTGGACTCAAAAAACTTGCTGAACTACCCAGAGCCACGACCATGGCTAGCGCATAAGGTGAAAGCCCCAGGTTTGAAGCCGTGGTGATGGCCATGGGAGCCATAAGAACTGCCACGGCAGCAGTGGGCATGACCTGCGCAAAAAGACAGGTAATAATGTAGAGTCCAGCGATGATGCCCTGTGGTCCCAGAAAGGCCAGTGAACCCAGAAGACTATCTGCCAGCAGGCTGGTCACCCCGGTTTCATACATGGCGACCCCCAGACTCAACATTCCAGCTATGAGCATGATTGCCCGCCACTCAATGGCCTCGTATGCTTCATCCATGGTGAGACATTTTGTCAATACCATGAGGACAGCACCGGCCAGGGCAGCAATAAAAATGGGTAGCCAGCCAATGGCCACTGCCACGAGAACACTTAGTTCAATTCCAGCAGCGATCATGACCTTGTCTTTTTTGTAGATCGGCTGATCCAGACCACTGATAATGAGGTAGTCATCCTCCTGTTGCAACATCCCCAGGTTTTGTCGCAAGCCATAGACCATGAGGGCATCACCAGGTTCCAGGACAAAGTCACGGAGATTTGTGCGATAGGCCCTATCCCTGCGCCAAATAGCCAGCACAGTAAGGCCAAATTTTTCACGGAAATAGAGCTCACCAATCGTTTTGCCTGCC
This sequence comes from Fidelibacterota bacterium, assembly GCA_018673925.1. GTDB lineage: Bacteria > Fidelibacterota > UBA8477 > UBA8477 > JABMPR01 > JABMPR01. The sequence continues at coordinate 19,375 of JABHBL010000072.1, read as the reverse complement.
GCTGAATTTCGTGGAGAGAGGGTAATTTCAGCGACACCAACTTCATCAGATTCTAACCGGTCCAGATCATTTTGGGATTGCTCTTCCATCTCCAAATTCTGTAGGCTGTGAAGAATTTCCAGGATTTCGGGCTCTCCGATAACAATGAGGATATCATTTGCTTCAAGCTCGTGAGCAGGTGTTGGCATGAAGATGACTTCATCACCTCTTCGAATTCCCAGGACATTGATTCCAAGTGCACTCTTCAAGTGGCTCCGAGCGATACTCCGTGTTGCCAGTGTTGATTCTTCGGGAATTTGGATGCCGATGAGATGTCGATGTAATTTGTACTGCAGTGCAATCTTGCGAGGTGAGACATAATTAAATTCCTTGACCTGCTTACTATTCGCCATGGCATCAAGTTTATCGGTTTGGCCAATAGCGATGAGCAAGTCATCTGCATTGAATCGGTAATTTCTCAGACGGGAGACTCGCACCTTATTTTTCTGAATCACAGCAATGATGTTTATCTCGAATGAATTACGCGTCCCTGCTTCTTTAAATGTTTTTCCAATAAATTGAGAGTCCTTAGCAATTTTGAATTCGGCAAATCGGATCGCCTCTTCCAACTCATGCTCACCTATCAACCAACCGTGTTTCAGAGTGAGGGTTTTCCAGTCTTGGAGCGTACCAACTTGATCTCTTCTCCCCCCCACCAACAACTTATCCTCGGCCCGTAATTGAGTATCGGGTCCTGGAGCCAGTAGGGTTTTCTCTCCCCTCAGAATCGCCAGGACATTGAATCCCAGCGCAGACCCAAGGCGGCTCTCAGCAAGATTTTTATCCTTTAAAGCCGAGTTCTCAGGGATGCTCATGGTCAAAAGGCGGTCGTTGAGCTCATATTGACCATTTAGCGTATCGGCGATGGAGGTTGATCGTCCCAGATCCCTATTCGGTAAGAGGTGTCTTCCAAAGAAAACGAGATAAGAGATACCTACTGCCATAGCGATTACACCAATTGGGGTAAAATCAAACAGAGCGAAAGGCTGAAGTCCTTCCATCTCCAGGGCGTTGCTGATAAGAATATTCGGAGCTGTAGCAATAAGTGTGGTAAGACCACCAAACAGGGAAGCAAAGGCCAGGGGAATCAATAATTTTGAAGGTGAGCGACCAGTTCGATGGGCAATTTCCATGACAACAGGCAACATGAGGGCTGCTACGCCAATATTATTCATGACTCCCGATAGCGCACCAACGGTTACCATCATGATAACCAGTAATTTGATTTCGCTGTTTCCAGAGAGTTTGAGTATTTGACCACCCAGGATTTGAGCGACACCAGTTCTGACCAAACCCGCACTTAATACGAGGACAGAAGCAATGGTGATGATGGCAGTATTGCTAAACCCAGCAATGGCCTGGGAATGTGTTATGAGCCCAAAAATTGATAATATGAGCAGAACAGATAGGGCAACCAAATCCACTCGAAGCCATTCTGTGACGAAGAGCAATACTGCTCCCCCGAGCACCGCGAGTACAAATATCATGGATAAAGTCATCTAATACCTGTCAGTTTTAACTTCTTTACATTGATCTGATAATCTACTGTGAATATTTGAAAGGTAAGGGGAAAAAGCCAGGGGTGCAAGACTTCACTGATACCATTGCGCCCAATACTGTGAATCTGTAGTGCTTGAAAATGACACCACTACGTTAACTATTTTATGCCAAATACTTCCCCATGATTATTAGTATGCTTGGAGTATGCTAAAATGGCTGCGTCATCAGGTGAATGAATGAAGTTGGGGTTGTAGAGGAGTTAATTGGTTTGCTAGATAAGTTTACTACCAGATGGGGCTCAGAGTTTGGCTATCGACACATTCTAATTGTCGCCTTCCCGCTGATTCTTAGTACTGGTTCCTGGTCCATACAACAGTTTGTAGATCGAATGTTTCTCAGCTGGCACTCAGAGGAAGCCCTGGCTGCAGCCATGCCCGCGGGAATCCTAAATTTTGCTTTTATCTGTCTCTTTATTGGCACCGTGAGCTACGCTGGAACTTTTGTATCTCAATATGTTGGAGCAAAAGAGGATCATAAAGTTGGAAAAGTTCTCTGGCACAGTTTCTACCTATCCCTTTTTGGCGCTATGATCCTGCTCTTGGTCTCCCCCTTCTCAAGTGAGTTGTTCAGAATTGTTGGACATAGCAGTAAACTCCAGATCATGGAGAGCACCTATTTCAAAATCCTCTGTTTTGGTGGATTAGGACCCATTCTTTCTTCGGCTTTTGCAGGATTCTTTACTGGTCAGGGAAGGAATTGGCCTGTGATGTGGGTAAATATTTTCACGACCACCATCAATCTAATTCTGGACTACCTCTTGATTTTCGGTATAGGCATCTTCCCTGAAATGGGTATTGCTGGTGCTGCCCTGGCGACCATTATCGCTGGGTTTTCATCTCTCATCATGTATCTCATATTAATTTTCAGACCCCACAATGAAACGCGATTCAAAGTCTGGTCATCCAGGTCATGGGACACCTCTTTCATGAGGCGGTTCCTCAAGTATGGCTTACCTAGTGGTGGACATTTCTTTCTGGAGATCATGGGTTTCACAGCCTTTATTCTGATTCTTGGACGGATTGGTCAGATGGAATTGGCTGCCACAAACATTGCCATTAATATCAATAGTCTGGCATTTATGCCCATGTTTGGATTGGGAATCGCCGTCTCAATGATGGTCGGCCAGAATATTGGAGGTGGTAAACCAGAATCAGCCCAATACGCTGCCAATTCAGGGGTTCAATTGGGTATGGTGTATATGATCTTCTGCACTTTCATGTATGTTGGTATTCCACAGATTTTTGTCGCTCCATTTGCAGCATCTGTTGAAACGTACGAGATGGCCATCATCCTGCTTCGTTTTGTAGCAGTTTATGCTGTATTTGATACGTTGAGTATTTTGTACTCTTCAGCAATTAAAGGAGCTGGTGATACGCACTTTGTCATGCGGGTCACTACTGCACTGTCCATTTTTGTTTTGATTATACCTACTTATATCGCAGTGGAATATTTCGATGCGAATTTATACCTGCCCTGGACATTCTGTGCGCTGTTCATCGTAGCTATGGGCCTGACCTTCCTGGGCAGATTTATGGGCGGTAAATGGAAAAAGATGAGTGTGATTGAAACACCTGGATTTCTACCCTCTCAACACCCGGCCAACCCCATTGCACCTGAGGTATAACTCGCAGATCAATTAACCTTTGATTTCTCCTTCAAGAATCAGGTTCAATTAAAGCTTAAATAAACTTGAGAATTACTGTTTAAGTCAACCTTTTGTCTTGACTTACCTCATCGTGGATAAATACTTTGTACGGTAATCGAACAAAGTATATTTTGCATTAAATGATGTCCCAAATTGAGGAGTTCCTAATGCGTTCAGAGTATAACAAGCTGACTCATCCCGGAGTGAAGGGACTTGCTATCAGCTTGATTTTTATGCTCGGATTCTCCCTGTCTCATTGTACAAGCGACCAGGTCGCCTATGTAAAAGTCGTCTCTGACAGCACAGGTCATAAGCTTACGGTAGATGGTACAGATTATTTTGTCCATGGGATGAATTGGGACTACTTCCCCATCGGAACGAATTACAGATACAGCCTGTGGGACCAACCAGATGAATTTATCAAGTCTGTTCTAAAAGAGGAAATGACCGCCTTACAGGCCATGGGGGTAAACACTATCCGCCAATATGCCGGAGTGCCACCTCGCTGGGTGGAGTATATCCACGAAACATATGGTATTTTCACTATCCTGAACCATCTCTTTGCTCGCTATGGCATGGACGTCAATGACACCTGGGTAGCCAATGTGGATTATGGAGATCCTCTAACCCGAGAATTAATCCTTAGTGATGTCGTCTCAGTAATAGAACAATTTCGTTATGTGCCCGGTGTTCTCATGTGGCTTTTAGGGAACGAGAATAACTACGGGTTAATCTGGGAATCCGCTGAAACAGGTGATATGCCTGAAGTTGGTGAAAATCATCATCAGAAAGCCCGAGACCTATATTCACTTTTTAATGAAGCCATCAGGATCATCCATATCCGTGACAATCACCGACCAGTAGCCATAGCAAATGGAGACCTCCAATTCATTGATCTCATAGATGAAGAAATTGAAAATTTAGATGTTTTTGGAACAAACAGTTATCGGGGAGCCTCATTTGAAGACCTATTTCAGGTCGTAAATGACAAGCTGAATATACCTCTACTGCTCACTGAATTTGGGGCCGATGCTTTCAATGCCAGGGAACAAAGAGAAGACCAGGATTCACAAGCTCTTATCCTGCTGGAAAATTGGCAGGAAATTTATAAACAAGCACACGGAAATGGCGACATTGGCAATGCTATTGGCGGCCTTACCTTTCAATTTACAGATGGGTGGTGGAAGGCTGGTCCTGATGACAAACTGGATTTCCATGATTCGACAGCATCCTGGTCCAATGGGGGCTACTCCAGCGATTTTGCCCCTGGCCAAAATAACATGAATGAAGAATGGTTTGGTGTGTGTGGAAGAGAAGCTTCGGAGTCAACTGGACGGGATATTCTGCGTCCGCGTTTAGCCTACCACGTACTCCGGAAAATCCACAGTCTTGATCCACTTTCCCCTGCTCTGGGATCGAGTGATATCCAGAAATATTTCTCAACGCTTGCTCAAGCCAACCTGGATTCACTCAAATCTATCTATGAGTTTTACAACAATTGAGCTTTCCTGAAAATAAAATGTCTCCACTATCTGGCGTTGGATATAGACAAACGAATTTCATGGGCTTACGAAAAGTTGATCGCTGGGAAGCCAGACCATTAGCAGATTCAGTTCTTCATCTCATTTGGCGTAAAAAGCAGATTTCTCGAGCTGAGATTGCCCGTCAGATTGGACTCTCCCGTTCAACTGTGACAGAAGTAGTAAAAGATTTACTGAACACGGGATATGTCAAGGAAGTCGGAGCTGGAGTATCAAGTGGTGGTAGAAAACCCATTGTCCTTGAATTTCAAAATGATCATAAGCTCATCCTGGGTATAGATATTGGTGCAACTCATGTCTCTGCCTCTCTCATGGACCTGGGTGGCAACCTGGTTGCATTTGAAAAACGTAGCTATTCAGTGCGGTCTGACCCAGAGGGTACTCGTAGTCTGGTCTTTCAGCTTTGTGATGAATGTCTCGATAAGGTGGTGGATGGTCCTCAACGTCTCTTGAGTATTGGTGTCGCACTTCCTAGCCCCGTAGATCCCGATCACCCTGAATGGGTATCTGAAGTTGTCATACCTGCCTGGCGTGGGAAGAATGAATTGGATATCCTGCATAGTCACTATGGTGTCCCTGTCTATGTGGACAATGATGCCAATCTTGGTGCTCTAGCTGAGTATCGCTGGGGGGCCGGTCGCGGAGTTGAAGATTTGACCTATGTCAAGATCGGATATGGATTAGGCGCTGGTTTTGTATTCAACGGGGAAATCTATAGGGGTGCAACTGGAATCGCTGGTGAAATGGGACATATAACTGTGGGAGAAAGCGATACCGTTTGTGAATGCGGTCTTAAGGGCTGTCTGACAACGCTTGTAGGTGGAAAAGCTATGATGACTCGAATTGCTGAGCTCTCAGGTCTGTATCCTGATAGTCCTCTCACAAAAAGTACAACCGACCTGGAGGCTATTGAAGTGGCTGTGCATGGCAATGATGAGTTAGCTCTACAACTGTATCGCGAAACAACAGAATACTTGAGTACAGCTATTACTGGCTGGATCAATATGATGAATCCCAGTCGGGTTATCCTTGGTGGGGCTATGAAAGAGCTTCAGAACCGCTTGTTAGAGCCAGTCCAGGAGAAGATCAAGGCATGCTCCATCGTCGGATCTGTTCCTATTACAGACGTGCGGACCAGTGAACTTGGACATCAGGCAGAAAGTATTGGAGCAGCGACTCTGGCTCTCGAGGGTGTCTTTTCCGAGCCAGGCTTTTATCGGAGAGAGCTTGAAACTCTACAAGAATCAAATGTATAGCATGTTGAAAGTTTTTAATAATCCTGAAATGTCCTCACAGATATATCAAATATGTTTTCGTTAAGAAATGAGTAATGAAGGAGTCTCGCACATGAGTGCAAAAACACACTACAAAACTGCACATGAAGATCGAATCTCGCTAAAACAGAAATCGGCTTACGCTGTTGGTATGCTGGTAAACAACCTTCAGGCTGCAGCTCTGCCTGCCATGGTAGTTATTCTCAATCTGGGTCTAGGTATGGATGTCTTATGGGTGGGTCTTATTGGTGCCATCCCCCGTATTTTTGATGCTATCTCTGATCCGCTGCTGGGCTACATCTCTGACAATACGAGAACTCGCTGGGGGAGACGTCGACCCTTCATCTTTGCCGGAGCCATATTGGCTGGAATTATTTTCGCTCTGATGTGGCAGTTACCCTCTGGCTACATAGACATTCTCGATAAGACTCCCATCAAACAACATCAAACCATTGCAGACAGCAAAACAGATGCAGTCTTTAATGATGCAGGTGGTGTCATTCTCGATTACTCAGAAGAAGCCATGGCCGATGCCAACTTTACTTTTTATGGACCAGAGGCACTTGCTACTGAAGCTGGCTCATCGCTGTCGACAAATCTAGATGGTTTCCCCCAGGTTGAGATCAATGTTGACATTCCAGAATTTGAATCCTTTCAGGTGGTATTCAATGAAGCCGCAGGCGAATCCTACTCCATCGATCTTAGCGATGAAATGTCTGAAGACGGAAAAGGTAATCTTTACAAGTTTAAGCTAGCTGATCTCGTCAGATCTACCTCCCTAGGAGATCAGACAGGCGATGAAACCCTTGATATCCAGTCTCTGGATAATATTTCTATACATCTCGCAGGGCTGGTTGGAACTGGAACCGCCACCATTCATTCACTCAAGCTGAGAAAGAGTGAAAAATTCTTTGTCACATATTTCTGGTATTTCATGGCCATGTCCATTCTTTTCTTCCTGGCCTATACTGTATTCGCAACACCATTCGTAGCCTTCGGTTATGAAATGACACCGGATTATCATGAACGTACACGACTGCATGCCTTTGCCAATACAGTGGGACAACTGGCCTGGTTAGGTGTCCCCTGGTTCTATGCCATCATGTCCAGCGCGCTGTTCAGGGACACGGTTCACGGTGCCCGCACACTCGCAATTGCCGTTGGTATCATCGTCGCCGTATTTGGAATCATTCCCGCCATCTTCTTAAAGGAGAGACAAACTCTGGAACCGGTAAAAAATACTGGCAAGAGTATCGGTGAGAATATGAGTGAGTTTTTCAAAGGGATTGTGACCACCTTCAAGTGCAGCCCGTTTGTAAAATTGTGTGGGGCTACTTTTCTGGTTTTTAACGGTTTTCAATTGGGGATGTCTTTCTCCATTTATGTCATGATCTACTATCTCTTCGGTGGTAATGATGGAGATGCTGGAAAACTCATGGGCTGGTTTGGGATGCTTACATCCATTGCAACCCTTGGTGTCATTCCTTTGACCGGTTGGATCGCAACCAAGATTGGCAAGCGCAAAACCTTTCTCATAACTATCTCACTATCCATCCTGGGCTATGCCATCAAATGGGTTGGATACAATCCTGACTACCCATACTGGTTGTTATACGCAGCACCATTCGTTGCCTTTGGTACAGGTTCATTATTTACTCTCATGGGCTCCATGATCTCTGATGTATGTGATTATGACGAGCTTGAGACTCATCAACGTCGAGAAGGTGTTTTTGGAGCCATCTACTGGTGGATGGTCAAAGTAGGTATGGCTCTGGCAGGACTGCTGACGGGAATACTTCTAAAGGTTTCCGGTTTTGATGTAGCTCTGGGAGCGGCCCAATCAGAAAATACTCTATTCTTGATCAGAGTATTCGATGTGGGGATTCCTTTGTTCACCTCCCTGATTGCGTTGTGGATTATTTCCACATACAAACTCACCGAAGTAAAAGCGTACGATATCCGAACACAACTTGAAGCCAGACGAGGTAAAGTCGCCATGGCAGATTCTACAGATAACTAATAGAGGACGACCTAATTATGATGAACAGAAAGATTAAAATCGGGGTACTTACCCTCCTCTTCATGGCAATCCTATTTGTGGCTTGTAGCCCCAAACCTGACCTCACCCCTCAAATGCCAACCCAGAAACTTACATCTACTTCTGAGATCCTACTAACCTCAGCCAGCGGCAGCAAACTTGCAGTTCAGGAGAATGTCAATTTCAGTTCAGGTCAGGCTGAAGGTATTGTCCTTCAGGTTTTCCCGGATAGTGTCAAACAGACTATCGATGGTATCGGAACTTCTTTTACCGAATCCTCAGCATTCGTCCTGGCTCATCTCGATCCAAAAGACCGCATGGAAGTCATGCAAAACATCTATGGCGAATCTGGAGCAAATTTCTCCCTGACACGAACTCACATCGGATCCTGTGACTTTTCCGTGGAAGGCAAGTATTCATATGCGGAGCAAGCTGGTGATACTGGGCTTAAGTCATTTAACATAAAAGAGGATTTAGAGGGTTTTGCTACAGCAGAATATCCAGGTATCAAGGACAGCAATTATGATCTCCTTCCTATGATTCAGGAAGCACTTAAAATCAAACAATCTCAAAAAGATTCTGAACTCCGCATCATTGCCTCCGCCTGGACAGCTCCTGCCTGGATGAAGGATATTGAAGATTATTACCAGCCCATGACCGCTGAGAATAACTGGCAAGGTTCAGGTGGTACCCTCAAACCTGAGTACGTCAGTACCTATGCTGATTATCTCATAAGATATTTTGAGGCCTATAAGGCTGCAGGGGTCAACATCTGGGGTCTTACTCCTGTAAATGAACCTCACGGCAATAATGGCCAATGGGAAAGTATGAACTTCAGTCCTGAAACTCAGAGTGAATTTGTCCAGAAACATCTGGGACCTGGTTTACGTAATGCAGGATTTGGAGATGCCAGACTCTTGATCTTCGATCAGAATCGTGATGGCATCGAAGAATGGTCAGAAGTCCTCTACCCCGCTGATGTTGAAGAAAAATATATCTATGGCATGGCTGTACATTGGTATGAAAGTACCATCAAAGTTTATGAAGAAGTATTTGATCGTGTCCACGCCAAATATCCTGAGTATAGCATTGTTCACACCGAAGGCTGCATAGATGATTTAGGTAAACCGGCTCCGGCTGATTGCACAGACCCCGAAGGACGTACTGAGAAAAACTGGTTTAAGAATGATGAATTCTGGTGGACACCCTCAGCTTCGGACTGGGCTTATGCAGTACCCTGGGCAGGTGAAGCAGGAAAGGATCATCCTCTGTACACCCCAGTGCATCGATATGCCCGCAACATTATTGTAAGTCTTGATCATTGGGCAACAGGTTGGGTGGATTGGAATATCGTCCTGGATCAACAGGGTGGTCCCAACCACGTCGGGAACTTCTGTGGGGCTCCCATCATGATCGATACGGAATCACTAGATGTTTACTACACACCCATCTACTCGGTTTTGGCTCAGTTCAGCAGGACCATTAGACCCGGTGATCGAGCCCTACAGACACAGGCTCACACTGAGGGTTTGAATCCAGATGATTTACACTTTTGTGCTACTGTAAATGAAGCCGGGTTGATGAGCGTACAAATTCTGAACACAAGTGCCTCTCCAATACAGTATAAGTTGCAGGTTGCTGATGAATTTGCTGATGTAATGATCCCAGAAAACTCAGTGCAGACAGTGAGAGTACAACTTTAGAATATGTATGGCTCCTTCAGATTTCTGGTCAATATGAATTTTATGATTCGAGGTAATTAGATTGAATTCTTCTCCCAAACCCAACTACCAATTGAATAAGAATGGTGATTTCGTCATTAGCAATTACAACGCTGCTAAACCATTCTCCAGTTTTTTCCCAGGAATAGCAGGAAAGATGGGCATACCCATGTGGGTATTCTATGTGAATCGCGGACAGGGAATCTGCAGCATGGGTGTCCAGGATAAGGAGAATCCCATTATGGAATTCCTCCCTGCAAATTGGGCCTACCAATTGGCACCTACACAGGGATTTAGAACCTTTATTAAGTTTCCAGAAGGATCTGGCGTCAAGTTCTATGAGCCCTTCCAGGATCACTACCAGGACCAGAATATTGAACGCACCCAGACCATGCATATTTCGCCGTCCCATTTGGTGTTGGTGGAAGAAAACAAGACCCTGGGTCTCCGCTTTACCGTGGAGTATCATTCTGTTCCTGAGGAAAGCTATGCCGGACTCATTAGAAACCTGCATATCACAAATCTAAACAACATTGATGTATCTTTTGAGGGGCTGGACGGTCTCCCACTCATCGTCCCCTTTGGTATTGGGAATTTTGGTCTCAAGAATATCCGTCGTTTGATGGAAGCGTTTGTTGAGGTCAAAAATTACGATCAGAAAGCCCCCCTATTTAAGGCCAAGGTCAAGCCAGCTGATAAACCTGATATTGAAAAGCTCGAACGCGGCAACTTTTATATTGGATTTGAGAACAACAAGGAAGGCATGAAGAAGCTGACTCCAATCGTTGATCCCGAAAGGATATTTGGGGCTCACAATGACTATTCCTACCCTGATTTTTTCCTGAATACACCTTTTGATAGTCTTTTGGATCATCAGGCTTTTGAGAATCGCTATCCCTCAGCCATGAGTATGTTTTCTACAGAAATAGGAGCAGGTGAGACCTATACGGTGAGCTCAATTATCGGCCATGCTGAATCCCAGGATGCTCTGAATGCATTACTCCCTACTATTATGAGAAAGGATTATTTCAGCAATAAAGCTCAAGACAGTATCAATATCGTTGATGAATTGACGCAGAAAAACCTGGTGATTAGCCGTGAACCAGTTTTTGACATGTACGTCCGTCAGAATTTTCTGGATAATGTACTAAGAGGTGGTTTTCCCTATACATTTGAAGGCGAGAATTCAAAATCAGTACTCCATCTTTATTCGAGAAAACATGGTGATCTCGAACGTGATTATAACGATTATCGTATCACTCCCTCACATTACTCGCAGGGCAATGGCAATTTCAGGGATATCAATCAGAATCGCCGCTCAGATCTTTTGTTTAATCCTGATGTGGGTTCAGGGAATCTGGAGCATTTTGTCAATTTGATCCAATTGGATGGATTTAACCCGTTGGTATTGAAAGAAGTTCGTTACCGTATTGAGAATGAAACGGCTGCTTCGCAGATACTAAATGCACGTTTTGACACTCAATTATCCAATGAAATCCTTACTTTTCTTAAGGATCCCATTAGTCCAGGCGAGCTGCTTGAATTTCTAAGGCAAAAGGATGTCGAGTTTAGAGACAATGCAGATGTTTTGCTTGGTGATCTCTTGGCCGTATGCACAAAGATTAATGATACGGATTTTGCCGAGGGTTATTGGTCAGACCATTGGACCTACAATCTGGATCTCCTGGAGAATTACCTCAGCGTTTATCCTGAGAAGCTTGGAAATATTCTTTTTGATTTTAAAGAATTCACATTTCATGATAGCGCTCACCGAGTACTCCCCCGCTCAGATAAGTATGTCTTATGGGATGGCAAGACCATGCAGTTGGATTCTGTCAGCCATGATGAAGAAAAAGCTGCACTTATAGCTTCAAGAGGCGAAGATCAACATCTCATGTGTGATGAATTTGGACAGGGTCCAATAGTCCGATCCTCACTCCTCATCAAGTTCCTAAGCATTGTTACCAATAAAATTGCATCACTTGATCCATCAGGTATTGGTGTTGAGATGGAGACTGATAAACCCAATTGGTATGATGCACTCAATGGATTACCTGGTGTGCTGGGATCCAGTCTTAGTGAAACCATAGAAATTAAACGCACCGCTGAATTTATCCTGAAGGCATTTGAACATGACTCTCCTATTGAGGATACTCTTGTATTTGAGGAGCTTCATGATTTCGCCAGTATGGTTTTCGCAGCCCTATCAAATGGGGATAGCGATTATGAATATTGGGATTCGGCCACCTCCGCCAAGGAAGAATATCGTTCTAAAACACGTCTGGGGATCAGTGGCAAGACAATCGCTGTAGGTTCTGAGTGGTTAAAGGAATTTCTAGTAGCTTGTGTTGCCAAGGTTGATAAGAGTATCAGCAAAGCTATCGATGACGACACTGGTATCCCTGGCACTTATTTTTATCACGAGGTCTTAGATCACCAGATCATTGACAGCCTCGATGATCCTGGAACAAAACATCCCAAGTTAAATGGTCGCGGGTTCCCCTGCTACCAGGCTAATTCGTTTAAACTTGTAAGATTGCCGCTTTTCCTGGAGGGTCCCGTACATTATCTCCGCACCCTACCCAACCTCGAGAGAGCTCAACAACTAGCCAGGAATATCAAAACCAGTGGTTTATTTGATAAAAAACTAGAAATGTATAAAGTGAATGCTGAGCTCAGTGATCAACCTATGGAAATTGGTCGTGCTCGTGTATTCTCCCCAGGTTGGTTTGAGAATGAATCGATATGGCTGCACATGGAATACAAGTATATGTTAGAATTACTTCGCAATGGCTTGTACGAGACCTTTTTCCATGATTTTAAAAAGGTGTTCATCCCCTTTCTAGATCCTGAAGTTTACGGTCGCAGCATCTTAGAAAATTCTTCCTTTCTTGTAAGTAGTGCTAATCCAAATCCAGAACTGCATGGAACTGGATTCGTCGCCCGTCTTAGTGGCGCCACTGCTGAGTTTATCCACATTCTGATGTATATGGCCATGGGGTCAAGATCATTTTTCACCAACGCATCGGGTGAATTGAACTTCAGTATGAACCCAGTGCTACCTGCCTGGTTATTCACTGAACAGGAACAGACTACTAATATTCTGGTGAATGGTGAAACTCAGGGTATATCGACACCAGCAAACAGCTTCAGCTTCATGCTACTCAGCGAAATTTTGGTGACCTACCACAATCCCAGTGAGAAGGATACCTTTGGGCCAGATGGTGTTGCACCTCAGAAATGGGATCTCACGGATATTAGAGGGCAATCTGAGAGCTTTGAGGGTCCTTCTCTTGGACAGGAAGCTGCATTGAAGATTCGCTCAAAGCAGATCCAACGTATCGAGATCACACTGGGTTGATTGATTAATGATAAACAATGCTATTCAATTTTAGGGGAAGAAATGCAACATTCACGATATGTATCGATATTCATAGTCCTTTTGACTGGTCTCATTCTGTCTTGCCAACCACAGCCACCAGCCGCACCATCTATGGAGAAGACTCCAGTTCCCAGGGAAATAGACCTCAATCAGAATGAAACAGAATTTACCAAAAGACCCTTCAAACCCTATCTAGGTGAGAAATGGATTGGCAAAGCCATTTCGTATGGATGCTATCGTGAAGGTCAGGCTCCGGGAGTAAAAGGTCCAACTGAGGAAGAGATTCTTGAAGACCTAAACATTCTCAGTCCCCACTGGAACTTCGTCCGGGTTTATGGGTCTGATGACGACTCTGAGCGGGTCTTAAAAGTGATTCATGACAACCAACTCCCCATTAGGGTGATGTTAGGTATCTGGCTTGAGAATGAAACAAAGCGTCCTGAACGCAAACCCGAAAATATTAAGCAAGTAAAACGTGGTATTGATTTGGCCAACAGATTTTCTGAAGAAGTAATCGCTATCAATGTTGGAAATGAAACCCAGGTGGAATGGTCCTGGCACCACATGGAGATGCTTAATTTAATTCGATACATCCGAGAAGTACGTCAGTCCACAACAGTGCCAATCACGACAGCGGATGATTATAATTTTTGGAATAAACCCGAGAGTAAACTTGTTGCTTCTGAAATCGACTTTATAGGTCTGCACGCCTACCCCTTATGGAATGGAAAAACGCTAGAGGGAGCAATCTCCTGGATTGATAATATTTACAAATCTGCTCAAACATTTCACCCTAATATGTTGATTGCTATAACCGAAACGGGATGGGCAACCGTCTATGACCCAAGTAAACAGGGTCCCGGCGAAGAGGGTTCACTGGTCAAAACTGAGGTGAGTTTAAAAGCTCAGGAATACTTCCTCGAACACTTCAACAATTGGATCGAAGAGAACCAGACAACAGCATTTCTTTTCGAGGCCTTTGATGAACCCTGGAAGGGCGGTGGAGCACAATCAGGACCAAATGTGATGGAAAAACATTGGGGCGTGTTCAATGAAGACCGCACCCCTAAAGCATCATTATTCAATTATCTAAACAACCAAAGTCATAAAGAAAAAGAATAGGACAACAATGAGAATTAATATTTTAGCACTCCTGACCCTTCTAGCCTGGGCTGGAATATCCATGGGCCAAAACGCTCCCATCACATTTGAGACAGATGGATTTGGCGCTACCTGGACCTGGACAAGCTTCGAGAATGATACAAATCTGCCTCTCACAATAGTAGCAAACCCCAGCGTAGACAGTGTCAATGCTTCTGCAATGGTGGCTTCCTACACCACATTAACAACAGGTCAACCCTGGGCTGGTGTTGAATCTCAACATGGCGCTGATATCGGACCATTCTCTTTTGACATCAGTAACTCTATTGTCAAAGTGATGGTCTATAAATCTGTAATCAGTGATGTGGGTGTCAAATTCGCTGAAGCAAGTGGTGAAGCTCAACCTGAAGTAAAAGTAGCCAACACGGTTATCAATGAATGGGAGGAGCTAACCTTCGATCTCTCTGGAAGTATTGGTGTAGGCGTCACAGGTGTAGTGGACCAGATTATCATCTTCCCTGACTTTGATCTAGCAGGCAGGACCACTGACAATATCTGTTATTTTGACAACATCACTTTCTCAGGCGAGGAATTACCTCCTGCACCTGCAGCTCACGCACCGGTACCCACAGCACTGGCAACTGATGTTATTTCAGTATTCAGTGATCCTTATCCTAATATCGCTAATTCCAATTTCAATCCTGGTTGGGGTCAAGCCACTGTGTTTTCTGAGGTCCTCATCGAAGGTAACAATACCCTGCTGTACAGCGGTTTGGATTACCAGGGAATCGAATTGGGAAGTACTCAGGATCTCACAGGAATGGATTCTGTCCATGTTGATTTCTGGAGTGTAAATGCTACTGAATTACAAATTTTTCTCATCAGTCAATCCTCAGGTGAACAAGCCTTCTCCCTCCCCGTGGCCAATGAAACCTGGGTAAGCGCAAACGTCCCTCTGACGCACTTCACTGATCTCGAATTATCGCTGAGTGATATTTTCCAGCTCAAATTTGTGGGCAATGGAGATGTCTATCTTGATAATATCTATTTTAAGGGTGAGGGTGGTGGCCTGGAACCAACACCCCATTCACCTATCGACTTTGAAGCTGAGGGTCATGGAGCAGATTGGACATGGTCCACGTTTGAAAATGGCGCTAATGATCCACTGGTTATCGGCGCCAATCCCAGCACTTCTGGATTAAATCCTTCTGCAACAGTAGCATCAATGACTGCTTTGACTACTGGTGCTCCCTGGGTTGGTGTAGAGTCTCAACATGGCGCAGATATCGGTTCATTTAGCTGGGATGCCACCAACAGCACTGTCAAGATCATGGTGTATAAACCTGTGATTAGTGATGTGGGTATCAAATTCGCTGAAGCCAATGGTGAAGCACAGCCTGAGATCAAAATTGCCAACACGGTTATCAATGAATGGGAAGAACTGACCTTTGATTTTTCCGGTCATATTGGTCTCGGTGCGACTGGTATTCTGGATCAGATCATCATTTTTCCTGATTTTGATGCAGCAAGAGCCACTGATAATCTCTGTTACTTTGACAACATCACCTTTTCTGCCCAGGAACTAGCACCAATACCCGTAGCCCATGCACCCATCCCAACTCATGCTCCTGAGGATGTCATTTCGGTGTTCAGCGATGCTTATTCTAGTATACCTGGAGTCAACTTGAATCCGGGTTGGGGACAGAGTACAGTAGTAAGCGAAGTAGCCATTGAAGGCAACAACACACTACTTTATTCAGGATTGAATTATCAGGGCACAGAATTTAGTGCCATTGATGTGTCTCAGATGAGTCACCTGCATGTGGATTACTGGACAGGGAATTCAACTGCCCTGAATTTCTTTGTTATCAGTCAGACACCGACGGTGGATAGTGACTATTATAGTCTTGCCATCACTCCTGAACAGTGGGTAAGTGTGGATATACCACTCACCTCCTATCCTAATGTAGATCTCACCGATGTTTTCCAGTTCAAGGTTGAAGGAAATGGCACAATCTATTGGGATAATATTTATTTCTATTCAAATACTGTTGGTATCGATGAGGAAACTAATGAAATGCTTCCCGATGAGTTTGCCCTCAGGCAAAATTATCCAAACCCCTTCAATCCTTCCACATCAATTGATTATAGTATTGTTGAAACCGGGCATATCACGCTCAAGCTCTACGATATTGCTGGACGAGAAGTTGTGACTTTGGTTGATGGTGATGCATCTCCAGGATACTACAGCACTCATTTTGATGCAAGTAACCTGTCCACTGGAACCTATTTCTATGCCCTGACAGCAGGTAAACATCGAAGCGTAAAGAAAATGGTACTGATCAAATAGATCAATATGTGATTCATTCAGTTTCTTTATCAAAGAGCCCTCCAGATATATGGGGGGCTTTTTGATCACCAATTTCCGTTAAATAATAGTTGATATATATAGTGATATTCTGAATAATTTATCCCAATGTCTTCTACTTACAAAATGATGCTCCTCTGGGTAGTTTTTTATTTGTGCTCGAATATTGTTTATTCCCAAACTGAATCCATATTCAGAAATGACTTTGACATCAGGATGGAAAATACGAATCAGCGATGTGGGTTGGGTGCAATCCCCGACAATGAGGCTTACGATTCAGGAGGATGCAAACATTTAGGTTGGCAGGAAAGTGATATAATCCTGGGTCTGGTCCAACAATACCGGTCAACCCACAATCTACCCTATCTGACTACAGCCTGGGAAAGAATACAGGTAGTGCTTGATCTTAGAGATAGTGAGCGAGGTGTATTTGACTACAAGAACAGATCTCGACCCCTATGGAGAAATGTTTCATATCAGTTTCCGAAGGGTCTTTTGATGTCCCAAACCGACGAGTATAATCATATCCACAATACTTCGGGACAAGGCATGTCAGAAGCTGAAAGATCCTCATTTTCTTATCACTGGATCGTTCATACAGGTAAAATTTTGCTGCCCATTATTCTATTTAGTGAGACTATCTATTCAGATAAAGAATTGTATGGGGATGATCTATGGATAGAAAGAGCAAAGTTGTGTCTGGAAGCTACACGTGCTGGTGTAGATGAACATATGCGTGGTGACGATCCTCAGTGGGTTGAAAATCGTGACATAGGCTATTTTCAATACGAAGCGGCAGTGATATCAAAGGTTCGGAGTGGTGAATGGGAGAGCCCAAATTTAAAATATACTCCAAATATACCCTATAATATGCAGAACATTTTTGGATCTGTGCTCGTTCATTTGCACCTCACCTATCAGCTCATTGGATATGAACAAGATTCAGCTTTGTTTAAAATGTATGCAGAAAAACTAGCGAAATATTTGAAGAATGGACTTGTTGAGGTAAGTACCGAACCAGGGAAAAGTAGATACACCTGGAAGTATCATTCAAATCATGCTGACCCTGCTGAGGATGCCAGCCATGCAGCGCTGAATATTCAATTCGCAAAATTGTGCTATGACAACGGGATAATTTTCACTTACGATGATATGCAAAAATTTGCTAGCACATTTAAGCACATGATTTTTCACTCCGATGGTTTACAGGTTAAGCATCTTGTCGATGGGACAATGAAGTTCGGAGTTAGCCCTGGTAAATACCGTGGCACCATGGGTCGCTGGGTAGACCTGGCAGATATCGACGAAAGTATTTTCATTATGTGCTACGAAATTTATTCTGAAGGTATTTCATCCGTATATACCTCATCAAATATGTTGAAAGCTTTTCAATCACTCAGCAATGATTGAGTTAACTCAATCAATTCATTCATACGTGCAATAATTGCCAACTATAATGTGGTATTTTTTTATATGACATTTTATATTCGCCCCTTAATCAGTTCGTCATAATTCAACGGGAGGGTACTAAAATGAGTATTAAAAATGCTTTTCTATCAATTCTATTGATTTGCATGCTAGTCAGTTTTGTTTCTGCTGCAGGAGACAAATGGAAAGTTTCCTATGGTGGTAAGGAAAAATGGGCTGATCTAAATAGTAGCGGATTCAGCATTAGCAGTTTGCGTTTTGGTGATTTTAACGGTGACAAAAAGACTGACGTTTTCCGAACCAATGGAAAAGATTGGTTTATCTCGTATGGTGGCTCAGGTAAATGGACAAGATTGAATTCGAGTGGTTATGGGATCGAGAACATTGCCTTTGGTGACTTCAACGGGGATGGTAAAACGGATATTTTTCGTTCTGATGGGAAAAAATGGTATGTCTCTTGGAATGGGACCAAGCCATGGGAGCAATTTAACACCAGTCAATTTACAGTAGCTGTTTTAGGATTCGGAGATTTTGATGGTGATAGGAAGACTGACATTTTTCGGGCAAGTAGTGGAAACTGGAAAGTTGTCTACGCGGGAAAAGGTAAGTGGCAAGATTTAAACACCAGCGGATTCAAAGTGGATCAACTCCGATATGGTGATTTTAACGGAGATAAAAAGACTGATGTTTTTCGTGCCAATGGTAAAGCATGGTTCATTTCATATGGTGGTAAGGGGAAATGGCAAAAACTAAAATCAAGTGGTTATAGTTTAGATAATATTGCTTTAGGTGATTTCAATGGAGATGGAAAGACCGACATTTTTAGAACAGATGGGAAAAAGTGGTACATCTCTTATAATGGCACAAAACCGTGGCAACCTTTTAACACCAGTCAATTTAGAGTACAGGTCTTGGGTTTTGGAGATTTTAATGGTGATGGAAAAACTGATATTTTTCGGACGACCAAAAAATAACATCGTCATTCTTCATATAATTCACCATGTAAAAGCCCCGCCATGTGCGGGGTTTTTACTTTGTAGCAGGGGGTCCGCCGTCGCTAAAGCTATGGCGGGACAGGCGGATTTCAGCTTCGTTACACTCGCTGTTCTCCACCAAGATGTCGCTGGCATCTTGATTCCGAATGAACCGGCGCTCACTGTGTTCGCTACGCGACTTCTCATCGCTACCCATACAAACAAAAATGTCCCCCTCACGGGAGACATTTTTATTTGTAGCAGGGGGCGGATTTGAACCGCCGACACCCGGCTTATGAAGTCT
>JABHBL010000071.1 GCA_018673925.1 Fidelibacterota bacterium | reverse complement strand
TGAACCTGATCCCTTAATTTTTTCTGGAAACCCATTTACCGAAACCGGTTGGCTTGCATCAACTGAATATAGTGATGGTGATTGGAGGAGCCTCTTATCTACTGGATCATTCAATCTTGCTCCGGGAGAGAGCCAACATTTAGCTGTTTCATGTGTTGTTTCTCCGGGAATGGATCCACTGGCAGCACTAGCAGCACTTTTTGATGATGTTGAAACAATCAGAGATATTTATGATACTCAGTTTTCCAATTTGGATGATCTGGTTCTGGTTTCAGATATCGATGTCCCTCATAACACCGAAAGTTCAGGCCCCTTCACCTTCCAATTCGAGATCCTTGATCCAGCAAACCAATGGGATAGTCATAGCATGAGCTATCAATTCGATGATATCTGGACCAACACACCAATGACCGATATGGGTGCATCGGTCTGGCAGGTTGAACTACCTGATCTTCAAGTTGCCAATACAGCAACCATGGCCTATTATCTTGTTCACAGTGATGGTGCCGGTAATGTAGATCATTGGCCATCTGGAGCACCCTACAATAACAACCTGTTCACTTTTGGACCAGATCTTGACTCCCCTGTAGTTGCCGGACTACAGGAACACAACGATGTGCATTATCAATTACCCTTCAGCAAATCGGTGATGATTGACACTGTCTATGACCTGAGAGCAGATATCAATGACATCTGGCTCAACTGGACCATCGGTGGTAGTGATATAATGACCGCTCCCATGGTGGCCATTGATTCAAATGAAGTGGAGTGGTTGCCGAGTACTGTCTATGCAGGTGAGATGGCAGATATCGTCTCCCAGTTGGGAGATACGTTGAAATATTGGGTTACTGCTCAGGATGCTAGCCTGAATGGCAATTTTGGAAACTCTGAATCGCGGTTCCTTGTAGCCAGGAATTACGAAATCATTGGCAATTGGGATCATGCTTCTTCAATGAGTGAAATAGTAAATTGGGCTCCCTTCGAGTTTGGTCAAATGTTTACGTTTTCCAATGGTTCAGACCATTGGGGCAAGACAATTCAACTCATACTAAATACATCTGATGCCACAGCTGACACGATGGAAATGACCAGAGAGTTGAACCTATCACAATTTGAAGCTGGATGGTTCAAGATGCGCATGGCCACCAATTTTGGTGATGAGAGCACATATGGCTTAATCCAGATAAAAACTGGGGGTGAGTATATAACCATCGATTCGCTCTCTGGATATATGCTACCTGATACTTTATCCTATGATCTTTCAAGCTATCTTCTTGACACGGCTATAAGTCTAAGGTTCATTGCACATCGCGCCCAGGGGTTCATGCAATGGATTCTAGATGATGTCATGTTCCATACTGATCCAAATCTTGTAGGTATCCAAATAGCAAGTGTTCAACCCATGACCTTTTCGCTTCAGCCGAACTATCCTAACCCCTTCAATCCAAGTACATCAATTGCCTACACACTGCCCGATTTGATGGATGTTGAGTTTGAGATATTCGATATTAGGGGTCGTTTGGTAAAAGGCTGGTCACTGGAAAATCAGAGCCGAGGTGAGCACAAATTATTCTGGGATGCTACCAATGCCAGCGGTGAGCTTGTATCAACTGGTGTCTACCTTGGGATTATCAAAACTGAGGGGTATCAGTCAACAATCAAAATGGTACTGCTTAGATAGGGTCGGTTAGTTAAACCCTCGAAGGCTCAACTTGGTTTTTCGACTTTGAGAATGACATCCTCTGGTTTGGGACCGGCTGGTGTCTGACTCGTTTGATTCTTGATGGCTTCGATTTCAACGAAATCAAACAAGCGACCCTGTCCGATACCTTCACATTCCTCTTCAATTAATTTCCAGCGATACCGTGATTTCAGATTGGCCTTCCAAAATGGAAAAGTCCTGCACTGTGTGGGGCGAGCTTCATAGATGGTACAGCCCTTTTCACCATAGAATATGCAGTTGTCACCATCATTCTTAAAAACATACTCTCCTTTATGCAGATCCATATAGGTCGCTGTAAATTTGGTGACACTGAGATCCAGATGTTTAGCTGCAAAGCCTACATCTTCTAGAGTGGGGTAGACAAAGCCACCTCCCAGCTTACAGCAAGCACCACAACCCGTACATTCAAAATGCAATCCTCTGGCATAGAAGCGTTCTTTTGGAGCAGATTTTGACAATTTAGAAGAGACCCTTGACCAGACCACCATCCACGACGATGGACTGTCCCGTGAGATAGCTGGCTCGTGTGGAAGATAGAAATGTAATCACCGCTGCTAGCTCTTCCGGTTGTCCCAGACGTTTCATGGGAATATCCTTGGCAATCAGGGCAGGGTCTGCCAGATCAGTATGCAATTCTTTTACTCGTTCGGTATCATGGATACCAGGCAGCACCATATTGACCGTAATACCGTATTCTGCAACTTGAGCAGAAAGTGTTTTGGCATATCCTGTTAGTCCAGCCCGGGCTGTATTGGAAAGGATGAGGGAGTCGATAGGCTGTTTTACGGAAACTGAAGTAATAAATACGATCCTGCCCCAACTCTTTTCACGCATGCCACCCAGGACTTCCTGCGCTGAATCCTTCATGGCCACCAAGTTACCCTGTAAGGCCTCGCTCCATTGTTCATCACTTAGGCTATCATAGAATCCTGCTGAGGGACCGCCGTTGTTTGCTACCAGGATATCGACAGAGCCCCAATTCCCTTCTATCTCATCCAGCATAGCCCGTCGTGCCTTTGGATCCACTAGATCACACACAAATCCCTGAACGGTAGCGCCTGTAGCTTTGCTGATTGTCTCAGCAGCAACTTGAATTCGCTTCTCATCTCGTGAACAAATCGCCAATCGACAGCCTTCACGAGCTAGTTCCAGTGCTGCAGCATAGCCCAGTCCAGATGAGGCTCCTTGAACCAACGCTACTTTATTTTTAATGCCAAAATCCATAATATTTCCTTACTCAAAAAATTCGTGATATGATAGGATAGCCAAAGCAATAGGGAAAGGAACAAATCGTGGCTAATCCTGTTCACTTCACTAGTCCTACGTCTATATTACAAGGCTTATAATGAATAAAGGAAACAAAAAATAAATGGATATCTACAACCTACTACTGGCTGTCCCAGCCATCCTTATTGCACTGACATTTCATGAGTTTGCTCATGGCTATGTGGCTTATCGCTTTGGCGATCCTACTGCCAAAAATCATGGACGACTCACGCTTAATCCCTTAGCTCATCTGGACCCCATGGGTACCATCATGATATTCTTGATTCACTTTGGCTGGGCCAAACCAGTCCCAGTGGATCCCCGTTACCTGGGAAATCCCAAACGGGATATGATGTGGATTGCAGCTGCCGGTCCCTTAATGAACATGGCCCTTGCCCTGATTTCTGGCATTTTGATTCGAATTTTTATTGGAGTTGGCCTGGCAAGTAATCAAGCAGGTGAAACAGCCCAAATAGCTTTTCAAATGCTATACTATTCACTGTATATCAATCTAGCCCTGGCCTTTTTCAACCTTTTGCCCATTCCGCCACTGGATGGATCAAAAATTTTGGCCGGTGTATTGCCCCACAGGTATACACCAACTCTGTACCTTATAGAATCAAAGGGCCCCATGGTCTTATTCGGGATTATCATGTTTGGGTGGATTACAGGATTTCATGTATTAGGTGTCGTTATTGGCCCATTTATCAGTGTTTTTTCACATCTTTTTTCAGGAATCTAATGCCAGAACTGAAGTATGCTAAAACCCGTCGATTAAGACGATTTGAATCTGCAGAGTCAGATGATAGACGCATTCATTTCAGGCGCATAACGTCTTCCTACCCGAAGCGTAGTTTTATTGGTCTTTTGGTGATGGCTGGTATTATTGTATATCTTCTTTATTATTTATCCAAAGTTTAGAGGTTTAACTGATGCAGAAAATCGTTGAATGCGTTCCAAATTTTAGTGAAGGCCATGATCTTGCCTTAATAGAACAGATCACCTCAGCTATTGCTCAGGTTGAAGGTGTCACACTCTTGGATGTTGATCCAGGTGCAGATACCAATCGTACGGTTGTCACTTTCGTAGGTGGACCAGAGGCCACTGTTGAAGCAGCCTTCCAAGGTATCAAACGTGCCGCTGAACTCATTGATATGAGTAACCACACAGGAGCTCATGCTCGTATGGGAGCCACAGACGTTTGCCCATTCATTCCAGTGAGCAATATGACTATGGAAGAATGCGCTGAGCTGTCGCGTATACTGGGTAAACGAGTCGGTGAAGAGTTGAATATCCCTGTTTATTTGTATGAATATTCTGCCGCTACTTCAGAGCGTGAAAATCTCGCCAACATCAGAGCCGGGGAGTATGAAGGACTCTCGGAAAAAATGAAGGATCCCCATTGGAAGCCCGATTTCGGAAAGGCTGAGTTTAATGCTAGATCTGGGGCCACAGTGATGGGTGCCCGCAAATTCCTCATCGCTTACAATGTGAACCTCAACACCCGTGACACAAAAAAAGCCACAGACATTGCTTTAGAGATTCGAGAAGCGGGAAGAAACGCCAGAGATCCTAAAACCAATAAGTTTATACGTGATGAGAATGGGACACCCATCAAACGACCTGGTACTCTGAAAGCCGTCAAAGCTGTGGGCTGGTACATCGATGAATACAATATGGCCCAGATATCTATGAATTTAGTGGATATGGAGGTCACACCCTTTCACATCGCTTTTGATGAAGTGGTTAAACAGGCCGATTTGCGAGGTCTCAGAGTTTCAGGAAGTGAACTTGTGGGACTCATTCCACTTACCGCCATGCTGGATGCAGGTAAGTATTACCTCAAAAAACAAAACTCCAGTACTGCTGTTTCCAATGCAGAACTTATCCGAATTGCCATCCAGAGTATGGGTTTGAACGAAATCGCCCCTTTCAATCCCCAGGAACGTATCATCGAATACCAGTTGGGATCAAAAGACGAGAAAAATTTAGTCGATATGGGTGTGACTGAGTTTGTAGATGAATTGGCTTCCGATTCACCAGCTCCAGGCGGTGGCTCCGTCTCTGCCCTGGCATCGGCTATGGCTGCAGGACTCACCAATATGGTGGGAGTCTTGACTTTTGGTAAAAAAGGTTATCAGGACAATTGGGATGAGATTGAAGTCCTGAGCAATCAGGCTCAGAGCTTAAAAGATACTTTCCTATTTCTTGTTGATGAGGACACCCGTTCATTCAACAATGTCATGGCAGCCATGCGTTTACCCAAAAAGAGTAGTGAACAGCAGTCAGCACGCCAGCAGGCACTCCAGGATGCAACCATCTATTCAGCTGAAGTCCCGCTTAAAGTCATGAGGCATTCTCTGGAAATTATGAAATTGGCAGGACGTATGGCCGAGATTGGCAATCAGAATTCATTATCAGATGCTGGAGTAGCCGTGCTTCAAGCACGCGCTGGCCTGGAAGGTGCTGCCTTGAATGTGCTCATCAATATTCCGGGAATTGATGACAAGAAAGTTGTCACCGAATTTGAAAAAGAAGTGGAACAGCTTCAGGCCGAATCCACTGCCCTGGCAGAAAAAATATTATCAGCAATGACAACAAAACTTAAATTAGATAGTTAATCCTAAACCTCAGTCGAAATCGCAATGTCCCGAATCCATATTCTCCCTGATATTTTATGTAATAAAATCGCTGCTGGCGAGGTCGTGCAACGACCAGCCTCAGTTGTCAAGGAACTGGTCGAAAATGCCATTGATGCTGAAGCTACCCGCATTGAGGTAACCATAAATAATGGCGGTCGCGATCTTATCCAGGTCATCGATGATGGGGTTGGACTGGATAAAGAAGAACTTGGACTAGCCCTGGAACGGCATGCGACTAGCAAAATTGCTGAAATTGAAGATCTCTTTCGTATAAGAACTATGGGTTTTAGGGGAGAAGCGCTTCCCAGTATTGCTTCTGTATCCATGATGGAATTGGTCTCTCGAGCGAGAGAAAGTGAAGGTGCCTTTTCTCTAGAGGTTCAGGCTGGAAAAGCTGGTGAGGTTCAACCCATAGCCTGGGAATCTGGAACACGGATTACGGTAAAAAATCTATTTTTCAACGTGCCAGCCCGTCTCAAATTTCTCAAAGCTAAACGCACAGAGCTCAACCATATCATTGATCGAGTGAAGCCTTTGGCACTTATATATCCTGAGGTTGCCTTTAAGCTGGTTGCAGATAAGAAGGTCATTTTTGATCTTCGAGTAGGGACGCCGCAGGAACGTGTGGCAGCTGTATTCGGGAGTGAATATGGTGATAAAATCATACCTGTAGATGAAAGCCGGGGGAATATCAAGGTTACGGGATTTATCGGTAACCTGGATCTGGTTCGTGTTGCCAGGGGTGAACAATATCTTTCAATTAATAGCCGTCCCATTTCGGATCGTTTGATTAACAATGCAGTCTATCAAGCTTACAAATCATTGATACAACGGGGTGAATTTCCCTTTTACTGTTTGAATATTTCAGTCCCGCTCAATGAAGTTGATGTCAATGTCCATCCCACCAAAACAGAAGTAAAATTTAACGATGAGTGGCGAGTCTACCATGTGGTCAAGGAAACAGTGGAAAATGGCCTGCGACAAACATTAAAGGTGATGCCTGGTTTTCAAAATCGGCCTCCAGTGGCACCCCTTTTCGCTCCCACAGATACGAATTCACCTCAAACCAGCTTTGTGACTCCTCCAGGAGGGCAGTATCCTGCTGATACTCAACCACGTAGCCAGGAAGAAAGTGATATCCTTCAAAAGGCCAGACAATTTAGTCAGGTTTTAGACAGGGACCCGGTAGAGATGAAACCCCAGCGGCAACAGGGTGGCTTTATCTGGCAGGTTCACAATAAATACATCCTTAGTCAGATCAATAATGGGATTGCCATCATCGATCAGCATGTGGCCCATGAGCGGATTCTGTATGAAGAAGCCCTCCGTGATATGGATGAGAATAAGGGCACTTCACAGCAACTCCTTTTTCCGGCAACACAGGAATTTTCTGCAGATGACTACAATGTCCTGGTTGACATTATTCCATCTCTCAACACGCTGGGATTTCGACTGCGGGAGTTCGGACCGCAAACAGTTCTGGTGGAAGCGGTCCCCACTGGTATGCGAGGTGGGAGTGAAGGTGCTATCCTGAAAGAAATCATTGATTACTACCGTGAAAATCGGGTATTTGATTATTCTCCTTCAAAACGACTGGCAGCTTCCTACTCATGCAAGGCAGCGGTAAAGGCTGGGGATCCTCTTACAGAAGAGGAAATGCGAGTGTTAGTGGATCGATTGTTTGCCACAGAGAATCCATTTTATTGTCCCCATGGTCGACCAATCATCATCAACCTGAGTATTGATGAATTGGATAAACGGTTCGAGCGCCACTAAACCGCAGTGGAATTGACGTAATTCGTGTGATCCCGAGCGGAGTCGAGGGACGAAGTGCGATAGGCTCAGCAAGACAATCAAGTTTTAAGCTAGTGAAGAACAGAGCAATGTAGTTTTAATGAAACCCATCAAAATTCATAATCAAATTCTAGACGAGTCCCAAAGCGACTATCTCATTCTAGCTGGACCAACCGCTGTGGGTAAAACAGATACGGTCGTATCCCTGTCTGACGAACATGATATTGAGATCATCAGTGGCGATTCTCGTCAGATATATAAGTTTATGAATATTGGTACTGCCACGCCTGAATCTGAGCTACTGGAGCGTTTACCTCACCATTTACTCAATGAGCTTACTCCAGATATAGTCTGGAATGCCGCAGACTTCTATCAACGTGCCCGGCAAATCATCAAAGAGGTGTTGGGGCGTGGTAAACTCGCCGTGGTTGTTGGCGGGGCTGGTATGTATCTGGATGCCCTCCGTTTTGGTCTTTTCGAAGAGCAGCACAAAGATCCAGCTATCCGGCAAAAGTATCAGGACAAGGTGGATGCAGGGGAGGCCGAATCATTATGGAATCAATTGATGGAATTGGATCCCGAATACGCAGGGACCTTCCACTTTAATAATTTCAAAAAACTCATGCGTGCCTTTGAAATCTATGAATCCTCAGGCATGATTCCTTCTGAAGCATTTTCCAACAGTACAGACCCTTTTGAGAAGCAGGGGACATTGGTTGTGTTGGATCGTGATCGCAAGCTCTTGTATGAGCGCATTAATCATCGCGTAATGATGATGTTGGAAAATGGACTCATACAGGAATGTCAGACTTTATTAGATAGGGGATATAAACCTGATCTATACCCCATGAGGACTATTGGCTACAAAGAAGTCTATGCTTTTTTAAACGGTGAAATTGATGAATCTAAAATGATTGATTCTATTCAGCAGAATACCCGAAATTTTGCAAAACGACAACTCACCTGGTTTCGGAATCACTCCTTTGATTATTGGATAGATTTGGGATCTTAGTGTTTGAGAACCGGCGGCTGAGCTTGTCGAAGCCAAAGGGGACTGTTAATGGACCTGACATTTCGACAGGCTCAATGTCCAAAAAAAAAGCCCCGGTCTCCCGAGGCTTTTTTTATTCTTATGGTGTCAGATTAACACTTCGAATATCCACAATTGTGGCATAAGAGACAGCCACCTTCATGGGAAATAGTTAATCCGCATTCAGGACAGGTCTCCATAGTTTTTGGAGAGGATCCATTTGAGGTTTCAACCATATTGAAGTGTGCACCCTGTTCTTCATCAGCGGCTTCACTAGATTCGGCCATTCCAAAGGTCTGTTCACTGTTGGCCTGGTTCTTTTCGAATTCAGACATGTGCTGTTCGAGGGCCTTACCAATGGCATCTGGTGTTGAGAGTATCAATTGTCCATTTTCCCAGACTGGGTTAGGTCCACTGATACCCTTGAGCTGCTTGATAATCTCGGTAACATCCATTCCACTTCGGAGTGAAAGTGAGATCAGCCGACTGATTGCTTCTGCCTGAGCTGCTGCATTGCCGCCAGCCTTACCGATGGTTGTGAAAATCTCGCATAATCCGTTCTCATCGTGGTTAATTGTGATATAGAGTGTGCCTTCACCAGTACGTATCCGATGTGTCACACCAAAAGTATCTTTGGGGCGCAGACGAGGGCGTAGTGAGGGAGGATTCAGAACCAGTTCAGGATCGAGGGCTGGGGCTACTTCTGCCGCAGCAGTGGTCTTTTCATCCTTTTTATCTGAAATCAGGATACCATCACGGCTACCTTCACGATAAACGGTTATACCTTTGAGACCTGCCTTGTAGGCAGCCTGGTAAATATTGGCCACGGTCTGTACATCCACATCTTCAGGTAGATTGACGGTAGAACTAATAGAAGCGTCGATATAGCGCTGGATGGTCCCTTGCATCTTCACTCTAAAGTAGGGGTCAATATCATGGGCAGTAATAACTGAGTCAGGAAGGTCCTCATCGGTGCCATACTTTTTCAGTATGGTGGGATGCACAACTTTGAACTCGTCAAACTCTTCGCCAAAGCCACTATTCTTTTTCACACGTCGTTTGTAGCTGACGTTAAAGATTGGCTCTACGCCAGAACTCACCTGAGCAACAATGGCTCCTGATCCCGTAGGTGCAACCGTGAGGATGGTAGCATTCCTGATACCGTGGGTTTTGATCTCATCCTGAATGTCTTCAGGTAAATTTTTGATAAACTTGCTCTTTTTGTATCCATTCCACTGATAATTGGGGAAGGAACCTTTCTCTTTGGCCAATTCAATGGATGTTTTGTAGGCAGTTCCAGAAAGCATCTCCATGACTTCTTCAACCGCTTCCAGAGCCTCATCTGTATCATATTTGATACCACGGAGCATGAGCATGTCTGCCAGTCCCAGAATCCCCAAACCAACACGTCTGTCACCCAGAGCATTATTTTTCTGATCTTCCAGGGCATGACGATCGACATTGTAGTCAATCACATTGTCCAAATAGCGTACACTGAGGCGAATAGTGTCATTGAATTCATCCCAGAGGAACTCACCATCGGTATTTACAAAGAGAGCCAGATTGATGGCACCAAGATTACATGCGCCACCATCAGGGAGGGGTTGTTCACCACAGGGGTTGGTTGATACAAGCGGGCTACAATATTCAGCATTGTGATAGTCTACCATGGTGTCCCAGAAAATAATTCCTGGTTCAGCACTGGCGTGAGCAGCATTGATAATTTTGTCCCAGAGTTCACGGGCACGAATGGTTTCGTATACTTTATCATTCCAACGGAGTTCAAAATCTGTATCCAATTCAACCGCTTCCATGAATTCATGGGTGAGGAGCACTGAAATATTTGAATATTTAACTTTAGAGAGATCCAATTTGACATCTACAAATTCAGCAATGTCTGGATGATCAACGCGGAGAGTCTGCATATTGGCGCCACGACGTCCATGCTGTGCGATGGTATTGGTATTTTCGCTGAACAGATTCATAAAGCCAACTGGACCACATGACTCGCCGCCGGTTCCATCGATGGATGAACCTTTGGGACGCAATACGGAGAGGTCATGTCCACAACCTCCACCATATTTGTAAGTTTTGGCTTCCTGGATAATGGCATCATAGATGGCATTGATGGAGTCTTTTTTGATCCCTACCACATAACAGTTATTAAGAGTTGTCTTGATATCCTCACGACCGGCACCATGCATGATGCGACCACCAGGTACAAAACGGAAATCGTGGAGGATGGTATAAAAACGATCTTCCCAGACTTCAGGTTTATCCTCTAAGCCTGCCATTGCTTTTGCTAATCTATGCCATAAATCTTCAGGAGATTTTTCCTCTGGAGCTAAATATTTATTTTGTAATACACTTTTTCCCAGTTCATCTGGACCGTAGTAGGTATCAATATCAGATCCGCTTCTAACTGTGTCTGGATTGACGATAGCTTCAATCTGCAGTTCCGCGTTTTGCAGAGGGGATTTGCCGATATCGTTTTCGTTCGACTCAAATGGGAATTGTATGGTTTCGGACATGTAGGTTTGCTCCTCAGCGAATTATCTATACGTTAGCGGCTTAACTACTCACATCAAAATTTGCGGAAAAATGGCAGCGAGAAGTTCTTTACCCAATTGTTTGTTGACTGGTTAGTATGGTGTCCTGCACGTGATTCGGGTCACAATTACCCAGCGTGACGAATATAGAGGGGAGACAAATTATGGCAAGAATCAATTTACATAAAACTACAAAATGTTGAGGTATCCATATCTCAAGCGCTACATCTTGTATCTGAGAGTGAGCCCTTGTGTATCAAAGATTTAGCGAATTTTGGTGAATTCACACCGGTGAAAATAAATTAACATTCCTTCAAATTTTCGACTTCAAAATTTGTGAGATCTCCTAAGCGCCGTTATTTGCACTTCCTCAGATAGTAGATGACATAAATCATCATGTATAATCGTAGCTAATTTAGTGTATCTGGTATTTGACTTGCCATGTCGTCGTTAATTCTTTTACTTTCTATCGTGATTTTTAAATGTGGGTGTCTGGTAGTGGTAGGCTATCAACTCGAAAACCAAACATTTGGGATTTGAGTGACCGTCACGCTATGACAACTGCAATTGTGGGTATGGTGAAATGGTATCACTCCAGCTTCCCAAGCTGGCCGTGCGGGTTCGATTCCCGCTACCCGCTCTACGCTCCCCTTCTGGAGCTACGATGGGCAGGCCCGCTCAATCCCAATCAAAAATAGCTTAGTAAGCATTCAGTTGTGTTGTTCAATCTCTTACCTTCTTCCTTTTTCCTTGATGCCAATGACCTTATCTTTTAAGCTAACATAATTATGCACCACTCATGAGGAATGCTATTATCAATGTGCTAGACCCCAAACAGAAATCCAATCTTACTGAAGGTGAAGAGAACTATCATCGGGTCATTGATCTGGCTCGGGAGGGGATTGCCATCCATGTCGATGAGAAAATTGTTTTTGTCAATCGACGGTTGATAGAAATGTTGAAGTATGATGATTCTGATGAGCTTATTGGTAAGTCTATTTCGGATCTGGTAGATCCTTTTCGACGTGAGATTTCAAGGCAACTTGAAGCTACCATGATTGCAGATAGTGATAATTTGTTCTCCATTGAAGATGTCTATGAAACTAAAAATGGACAATTCCTGCCCGTTGAGGTATCAGCAATTCCCATCAGATACCAGGGTTCCCCAGCCATTCAAATAACAGCTAGAGACATATCTGAGAGTAAAAAAATTGAAGCAGAAATCTGGGAATACCAGGATATGCTAAAACAATCCACCTCAGATCTGATTTTAGCTGAAGAGGCCCAACGTCGTCATCTTGCTATCGTCCTGCATGACCATCTTGGACAAAGCCTGGCCATGGCAAAGATCAAAATGGCGGGTCTACTCAATTCAATTCAAGACGAAACACTTCTATCAAAATTAAAGGCAATTGAGACAGATATTAGCGATGCAGTCAAACAAACCCGCTCTATCACCTATGAATTGAGTCCACCTATTTTGCATGAGTTGGGTCTGATTGAAGCCCTGGAATGGCGTCTGGAAAAAATCAGATT
Organism: Fidelibacterota bacterium; assembly: GCA_018673925.1. GTDB lineage: Bacteria > Fidelibacterota > UBA8477 > UBA8477 > JABMPR01 > JABMPR01. The sequence continues at coordinate 15,507 of JABHBL010000071.1, read as the reverse complement.
AGAATCTGATATTGAAACTTCGTATACGCATAATCTTGACAATATCAAATTGCGCAATGAGCAGGAAGTCATCCTCTTTCGCTCAGTCGATGAAATATTAAAAAATGTCATTAAGCATGCTGCTGCTACTCGGGTTGATATAACTTCAGAGGCTACTAAGTACTCATTTTCAGTGAGTATTCAGGATGATGGAAAAGGGTTTGATACTTCCATTCTTGCACCTGAGCGACGCTTGAGGGATAGCTTCGGATTATTTAGTATTAAAGAGCGGATTGAATATCTTGGAGGCGTTCTGGATATTCGATCAGAAAAGGGGAATGGAACGATAGTAATTTTAAACATTCCGGTCTCACTGGAGGACATCTAATGGCGACGAATATAATTTTGGCAGATGATCATACCTTGTTCAGGGAAGGCTTAGTATCCATCCTCAATGATGAATTAGGTTTTATTGTAGTAGCCCAGGCTGAGAATGGCCGTGAAGTGGTAAAATTAGCGCGCAAATTAAGTGCTGATGTCATCGTCATGGATATCGCCATGCCTGAATTGAATGGGATTGAAGCCACAAGTCAGGTTCTCCATGAGAATCCTGATATGAAGGTCATTGCTCTATCTATGCATTCTGATAGACACTTTGTGACAGGTATGCTCAAAGCAGGGGCCAAAGGCTATCTCTTGAAGGATTGCGCGGGCAGTGAGCTTATCAAAGCGGTATATGAAGTACTGCAGGATCGTTATTATATAAGTGAAGAAATTTCAACCAATGTTCTCAATGACTATGTGGGCAAACTGGTTGATGAAGGAGATGAGGTCTCAGAGCTTACCAGTCGCGAAAGAGAAGTACTCCAACTTATTGCTGAGGGAAAAGCAACCCAGGAAATTGCCGAAACACTATTCATCAGTGTCAAAACCGTTGAAGCACATCGTGTGAAGATAAAAACCAAATTAAAGTTAAATTCGATTCCGGAGCTTACAAAATATGCAATTCGGGAAGGGCTGACCTCTCTCGAGTAATTGTCGATTCACCAGACCCTTCGATTTCATCAAATCCGAGACTCAAAAACCATCTTTTTGTAGCTAATTTCATTGCTCCTGTGAAAGCCATTTGTAATTCTACATTAGCTAAGTAGATTTCCGTGCTATGGGAATCCTAACCATCAAAAACCTCGTTTTTTACGGCTATCACGGAGTCCAGGATTTCGAAAAGGAGCTTGGTGGTCGTTTTGAGGTGGATATTAAAATTCGCTATCCATTCTCTCGCTGTTCTTCTGAAGACACCCTTCACAAAGCGGTTGATTATCAGGAGGTGTACGCTGTGGTCAAAGACATGGTGACCGGGAGGAAGTATCATTTAATAGAAACTTTGGCCAATCACATTGCTGAAGCCCTGGTGGATCAATTTGATGTGGATGAAATGACTGTAGTGGTTCGTAAGAAGAAAGTACCCATCGATGCCGTCCTGGATTATGTCGAAGTAGAGGTAACGCGCATGGGCAAGCAGACATGACCCAGGTTCTCATTAGCATTGGTTCAAATAAAGACAATCCCCAGCTTCAAATTGAAACTGCATTTTCAAAGATAGATCAGCGTTTTAACAATGTCAGCATGAGTTCCTTATATCTCACTGAACCCGTTGGAGGCATCCCCCAGGATTCATTCCTCAATGCTGCGATCCGCCTGGATACACAGCTCAATGCCCATGAATTATTACAATTTCTCATGGATCTGGAGCATCAGGCTCATAGAAATCGAGCCCAGGAAATATCAAATGGTCCCAGGAGTCTTGACCTTGATATTATTCTGTTTGGGAGTGATATTTTATCTGAAGCTGACCTGGAAATACCACATCCACGCTTCAGAGATAGACGCTTCGTACTCGAACCCATGCAGGAGATAGCTCCTGAGAGCATTGATCCAAAAAGCCAAAAGAGCATTTCCCAACTATTAGAAGAATGTACTGACATGAACTGGGTAAAAGAAATGGAAGAGGAATTACAAACTTAAATGAGAAACCTCTACCATATTGCCATCGAAGGTGTCATCGGGGTTGGTAAAACCAGTCTTGCCAAGCGTCTGTCAAATCATCTGGATGCACGCCTGGTCCTGGAGGAGTTCGAGGAAAATCCATTTCTGTCCTCCTTTTATGGTGACCGTAGACGTTATGCCTTTCAGACCCAGCTATTCTTTCTGTTAAGTCGATATCGTCAATTTCAGGATCTGAGACAAACCGAGCTATTTTCAAAATTACTCATAACAGATTATATGTTTCAGAAGGATCGCCTCTTCGCCTATCTCAATCTCGATGAAAATGAGATGAGTCTCTACGATAAAATTGCCAGCATGATGGAAGAAACAATCACCCATCCTGACCTGGTCATCTATCTACAAGCGGATACCGATCGTCTGCTCTACAATATTCGCAAACGCGGTAGAGATTTTGAGTCCAATATTAACAGTGACTATATTGTGGCGTTGAATCAGGTGTATAATGAGTACTTCTTCAGATACAAGGCTTCTCCACTTCTCATCATAAATGCCACTGATATCGATTTTGTGAACGATGAAGATGACCTCTCTGACCTTCTGGAAACTATCCGTCAGCCCATAGAAGGCACCAAATTTTACAACCCTATCAAAAGGTGATATTATGCGCTATCTGATCATATTCGCCCTGGCCTATTTTGTATTTAAAACCGTCAAAAATATGTTAAGTCAGGTGAAGATCGTGGATAAGGATAGTATGTATGTTAATGATCAGGTCAGTGAATCATCCACTAGATTAAAGGTGGATGAATCTGATATTGAGGATGCTGACTTTAAAGAAGTGGAATAATTCCCGCTCTTTCCCCAAAAATCTCCCCTTAAGTAGTATTTGTATTTAGTGTTGAACATACTTGTCGACAGGCTGAATTTATCTTATAATTCGCCCCGTGAATAGTATGAGCAACAAACAAGTTTTCGATCATTTTCTGGCCATCCCCTCAGACCTTACTCAAATTGAAAGAGTTCAAGATTTTGCAAGCAACGTCTTGAGCAGAACTGACTACCCCACAGAAACCCGACAAGACATTATTTTAGCCCTTCAAGAAGGCGTTAATAATGCCATAAAGCATGGGAATGGGAATGATTCAGACCATGATGTGTCCATTAAGATGACTCTATACGATTCTCATCTGGAGTTGCGAATTCGGGATAAAGGGATGGGATTTGACAGAGATTGTCTGGAAGACCCCACCACGCCTGAACAGCGCATGCGCTGCCATGGGCGAGGACTTCTTTTCATGGAAAACTACATGGACGAGATTTGTTTTGTACGCGCTACGGGGTATCACGAACTCAAGATGATCCGCTATAGATGAAACACCCCTGGAAACTCCTCACACTCCTAACAATTAGTTTTGGTCTCATCTGGGCACAGCCTGGTGAATCCCTGCGTTATAAAACCATGGGTTTTGATATGGAACTCCTCAGCTATGGTGGTAGCCTAGGTGGATTTTATAGTTACCATACCAGTGAAGCCCTGAGTCTGGATATTGAAATGGATTGGTCCCTGGTTGAGAGCAACGATACCTACAATTATTATGATTATTATGGCCGGCCAACTTCAATAAATAACCGCAACCTGAGCTTTGTAAAACTCATGCCCGGAATCACCTGGTTTCCATTTATTGAAACCATGCATCCTTCCTTTCAAGTTGGAAGTTTTATATCAGCAGGATCAGTCTGGTCGCTGAATACAGCAGACGATGAAGATTTTTTAGAGAGATGGGGCAAGGTTGAAAGTGACTTCGCTCCCATATTTCGCGGGGGAGTCCACATTCGCATATTGAGTGGTCAGGGTGGTTCATACACCTTTAGAGTTGGTTATGATTATGCATCTTTCGATAGGGTCATTGACTCGCGACAGACTTACAAGGGCCTTTTCCTACAAGCTGGAATGGAGTTCCTCAACCGGTGATCACCGGTGAACAAGTCTTTCTGCCGGCATTTCAAAGCGGGCAAACTCACCTCAAAATAGAAGGTACAGAATTTCACCATCTCGTTCGTGTACGGCGATTTACCGAAGGTGATGAGATCTGGGTCGTCAATGGAACGGGCACCGCTGCCCGAGCCACCTTGGACTCCATTGGGGAATCATCTCTGGATCTGGTGGTTCTGGAAGAGTTTAAGAATCGTGGCGAGCTCGGAATCAATCTGATTCTGGCTGTGGCAAACTTAAAAGGGGATCATCTCAATCTTATTGTTGAGAAGGCTACTGAGCTTGGTGTTAATGAAATCATCCCACTTCTTACAGACCACACCATCAAAAAAGGGATTAACACAAAACGTCTTGAGCGTATTGCAGTTTCGGCCATGAAGCAAAGCAGACGATCAAGATTTCCCAGAATCCATGATATTACACCTTTTCAAACTGCGGTTAAAAACTTAACAGAAGCGGTACATTTATTTTGTTATGGGTCAGATTCCAGTGCTTCCATTGTGCCATCTATCCAAAAAATGAAAGGTTCAATTCCCATTGTCATTTGGATTGGTCCAGAAGGAGATTGGTCAAAGGATGAAATTGATTTAGCATCCATTTCCGACTATACTTTCACGGGTCTGGGTCCCAGACGCTTACGTGCTGAAACAGCAGCCATTCATGCAGTCGGATTGGTGTCGGCGCTTCAACAGGATTCTGTATAACCCCCTGAAGGAGGAGATGTGTCTCAAGATTGTATTTTCTGTAAAATCATTGCTGGAGATATACCAGCTACACTGCTGTATCAGGATGATGATATCATTGCTTTTAATGACATTAGTCCTCAAGCACCAACGCATATTTTGGTCATTCCCCAGAAACATATCACAGGTCCAGCTGCATTAACTGAAGCCGACCAGGCTCTTATGGGTAAATTGGTGGAAAAAGGAACAGAACTTGCCGCTGAAGTTGGTCTGGATGATGGGTATCGTCTGGTGATGAACAATGGTGAAAAAGCTGGACAGACTGTTTTTCATCTGCATCTGCACGTTTTAGGTGGTCGAGTAATGACTTGGCCCCCCGGCTAAACAAATTGTAACATGGGTCTCATTTGAGACTGCTTTCCCCGTAGCATTTATTGGAGATAGAAACACCGCATGTATATATCTGACCTTGAGATAAAGGGATTCAAATCCTTCGCTGAACCGACCAAGCTCAAATTTGCTGAAGGATTGACTTGTATTGTAGGTCCCAATGGCTGCGGAAAAACCAATGTTGTTGATGCCATCCGCTGGGTTATGGGTGAACAAAAAAGCTCAGTCCTCAGAAGTCAAAACATGCATGATGTCATCTTTAGTGGTACCAGTAAACGCAAGCCGGTCAACTATGCTGAGGTTTCTCTCACTATTCACAATGATCGCGGTTTACTCCCCGTGGAATACACCGATGTGGTTATCACACGTCGCGTCTTCAGGGATGGAGCCAGTGAATTCTTTATCAATAAGAATGCCTGCCGATTAAAAGACATTCACAATCTCTTTGTTGATACTGGGATGGGCTCAGATGCTTATTCAGTTATCGAACTCAAAATGGTGGAATCCATTCTCAGTGATAGCAAGGAAGAGCGCCGTCGTCTCATTGAAGAGGCATCTGGGATAAATAAATACAAGCAGCAACGTCGCCTGTCCATGAGGCGTCTCGATTCCACTGATACTGATCTGAATCGAGTGAACGACATTATCAATGAAGTTGAAAAAAGTGTGGGCAGTTTGAGAAGACAGCTGGCCAAGTATAAACGTTTTGATCGTGTGCAGGGTCAGTTGAAAGATGATGAAATATCCCTGGCTGTATTTGAAAGTTCACAGGTCCTTGAAAAATTAGCCCCCATCAAACAGAGAATTGCCCAACTAAAAGATGGCTACGGTGCCAGCGGCGAGGAAGTCAGTCTGGAAGAAAACCGGGTTGAGGAAGCCAAAGATCAACTCCAGCTCATCGAGAGGGAACATGGGGAGCAGCAGGAAAAGGTAAACGTATCCAACACTACCCGTATCAACATTGAACAAACTCTGTTGATTGCAGAAGAAAAAATTGCCAGTGCTACCACAGCTTTGGATAGGATCAGGGTTGAACAGCACACCCTTGTCGAACGTGAAGAGTCTTCCCACACCCTGGAGTCGGAACTCACCAATGAAAAAGCTCACATTCAGCCTCGCATAGATGCGGCCAAGGCCAAAGATGATGTCTTAAAAGCTGCTTTTGATGCAGCAGTCGAGCAATATCGGAGTGCTAAAGCTGAGCATGATGTGCAAAATCAAAAGCACATGAATCTATTAAACCGCCTCAGTGATTTAAACCACCAGAAGAGTCATCAGGAAGCTGCACTGACTCAGCACAAAAGCAGTATCGAACACCTCAAGACTAAAAACGAACGCCTAAAAAATTCTCAAGCTGAATACCGACAGGAGTTGGATCTGGTTGCTTCGGATTTCAAAGATGCTGAGCACCAGTATAAAACCCTGGAAACCCAGGTCGCTAAACTAGAAACAGGTTTTCAGGAAATGCAATCTCAACTGAACGAAACCCGTGAAACCCTAGCCAAAAAGAGGGGCCGTCGTGTCAGTATCGAGAATCAACTCAACTTTTATGAAGAACTCATGGAAACGGGTGAGGGGTACTCTGGTGGTGTAAGAACTCTACTCAGCGAGGACATAGAATCCATGGGCATCCTGGGGACAGTAGCCGACCTCCTCACAGTTGATGAGCGTTATGAGAAGGCTATTCAAACTGCATTGGGTCCTTTGGCTGAGGCCTTGGTTACCAGAGATCGGAAATCAGCCTTGTCAGCTATTAAGGCCTTAAAGGACCAGCAGGCTGGTTCGGCGACCTTTTTACCTCTGGAACCCCTATTAAAAGCCAAACCAAAAAGCTCCGTTATTTTGAAAGGCAAACACGTCATTGGTGCCGCTATAGATTTTGTGACACCAAAATCTGGCTTTTCAGATCTGGCCCAACTACTCCTGAGAGATGTCACCCTGGTAGAAGATGAATTTGTAGCTGATTGGAATAAAATCAGTGGTCGGGCTGTCAGTGTAGATGGGACACTTTACGATACTTTTGGTTTGTTAAAAGGTGGATCCGGTGGTGAAGGGGAAGACACTATTATCGGGCGTCAGGATCGAATACAGCGTCTCCGTGAACAATTTTCAACCCTGGTAGACGAAATTCAAAAACATAGCGACACTATTGAAAAAATTCATGAAAAAATCGGGAGTATGGAGCGAGAACTACGCACCAGCAAGGCTTCCCGGGATGATCAACGACAAATTCTCCTGGAAGTGGAGCGAAAAACTTCCCGAGCTCAGTATGGTATTAACTCCACTGAAGCCGATACCAAAAGTGTGGATCAGGAGATTGGTGAATTGGTCCAGGCCATTAAAGATGCCGAAGAGCGCATTGCCTCATTTGCTCCGCAACTAGCTGATGCAGAATCGGAAAGAATTAGCACTGAAGCTCATATCAGTGAGATGGAAGCTTCGCTTCAGACTCTGTTGAATCAAAGAGATCAGACCAGCGAGGATGCACAAGTCGGTCGTCTCCAACATGTGAATCTCACCAATGAGGAAAGAAATCTGGACACACGATTATCAAGTGTTGCAGAAACCTTAAAAGACATTGCTACCCGCAAATTGGGTCTGGAGGAAGAAAAACTCAAACATGAAAACAGCTTGATATCCAACCGTGAAACCAAGGATCAGGAAAAAGATCATCTGGCCAAGGTGAAATCTTCCCTGCAACAGGAATCAGAACTACTGGTTGGACTTGCCGGAAAAGTCCAGGTCAAACGACAGGCATTAAACGAGTTGGAATTGCGTCTACGGGACCATCACCACAAACGTGAAGCAGCCGCAGATGAATTACGAGAACTCTCAGTTTCTGGAGCCAATCTGGAAGCTCGTCAACAGCATATTGTTGAACGGGTACAAGAGAAATATCAGAGTGATTTACCACACGAACTAGACCTATCCGAATTCGATCAGGAACAGGTCGAAAAACGTATTCGTCGAAGCCAGAAGTTTATTGAGGATCTTGGACCCATCAATATGGCAGTACAGGATGAGTTTGACATAGAACAGGGGCGACTCAATTTCCTGAAAGAACAGCAAGCTGATCTCATGGAAGCCAAAACCAGTTTACTTGAAACTATTTCCAAGCTGGACAGAATTGCACGCCAGCAATTCCGTGAAACTTTCGGGCAAATTCAGGAGCATTTCAAGGGCACCTTCCAGATGTTATTTGATGGTGGTGAAGCCACCCTGCTGCTTGAAAATCCTGACGATATTCTCGAAAGTGATATCATCATAAAAGCGACTCCCCGTGGTAAGAAGACGCAAAATCTTAAGATGTTATCGGCAGGAGAAAAAGCCCTGACAGCCATCGCCTTACTTTTTGCCATTTATCAGGTCAAACCCAGTCCATATTGTGTTTTAGATGAGGTCGATGCACCTCTGGATGATAGAAACATTCGGAAATACACCAAGATGCTGGAACATTTTACCATCAATACACAGTTTATCGTGATAACTCATAACAAACTTACCATGGAAGCTGCCAAGTTTTTGTATGGTGTCACCATGGAAGAGGAAGGAGTGTCCCGCCTTGTATCAGTCCAATTTACTTAAAAGGCTATTTACTTTCCTCCTGCTCTCAGTGTCCTTACTCTTTGCTCAGGACCAAGCTGATGTAGATTTTAAGGTATCTCTAGATTATTCCCGCTTCTCTATCGATGGTGGTGTATATCTGGATGTATACCTAATGATTCCCCAATCAATTTTCACATTCGTGGAGATCGAAGGTGGATGGGAGGCTCAGGTTGTTTTCCAAACCGCCCTTATTCAAGATGATATCGTACCCTACGATCCCGACCGTTGGACCCGCACCTACCGTGCTCCGGATAAACAGTCCATTGCGAAATTGACCTGGGTACCTGATATCAGCAAATTCTATGTCGAACCAGGTGATTATACGCTTCAGGTAACCATTGTGGATGTCCACTCAAAGAAGAAACAAACCATGCGTCGACCTGTTTCCCTGGAACTCTATCCTCAAGATGAATTAGCCATCTCAGATATTACTATCGCTTCACAGGTGATTAAGGCTAAGAAGGAAAACGAATTCACCAGATACGGTTATGATGTGGTTCCCAATGCCCAGCGCACTTTTTCATCAAGCGCTCCCATGATGTATTATTTCTTTGAGGCCTACGGTCTGTCTGGGACAGGTGATTATGTTGTGCACGCACAGATTCTTTCACTTAACGGTGACATTGTCCAGGACTTCCCAGCGAGTACCAAGAAAATGCCAGGTACCTCTGTGGTTGAGTGGGGTGGTCTAAACACCGCTGGACTAGGATCGGGAATATACAAACTGTCTGTTGAAATCTCCGATGGAGTCACACAAAAAACAGCAACTCAAAAGAGAACCTTTTACATACTTCGAGAAACAGCTAGCAAACAGGAAGAGACTGGTCCGAAAGATGATTATGCTGGTTTAAGTGCCTCCCAGGTGGATGATATTTACAAAGTTGTAAGCGTCATTATGGATAAAAAGGAAAAACGTCTCTTTGAGAAATCCGATGATGTAGGTAAAAGAAGAGTTTTGACCGCTTTCTGGGATCGTCGAGATCCTGACATTGAGACTCCAGTGAATGAATTTAAAGTTGAGTTTTATCAACGGGTCCAAGTGGCCAATAGAGATTTTGGAATTGAATCAGATAATGGCTGGAGCACTGATAGAGGTCGAGTTCTGATAAAGTATGGACCTCCCAGTAACATTGAGAGACAACAATCCTCCCTTGATCAAAAACCATGGGTTACATGGGAGTATTATGATATTGAGGGTGGGGTTCATTTCATTTTTGTTGACCGGACCGGCTATGGTAGCTTTCAGTTGGTACATTCCAACGCAAGAGACGAGGTTCAGGATTCGGATTGGGAAAGATATCTCGAATAGTATAGTGGAGCGGTAAAAAATGAAGGTGCGTGCAGGGGTTGATATTGGGGGAACAAAGGTTCGTATTGGACTTGTGGGTGAAAGAGGAGAGTTACTCCTCCTTGCGGATAAAATTGCCATGTCCAAATTTGAAAAGGGTGATGAGCTTATGCTGGGCATTGCCAACACCATAATAGCACTTATTGCTGACAACTCAGATTATGAACTAATCGGGGTAGGTGTTGGAGCTCCGGGTCCTCTAAATGATACTCATGAAAGTGTCATGGAAACTCCCAATACCCCAATTATTCAAAATTATCCTCTGGTTGCTCGCCTACAAGCTCATTTCGATGTGCCTGTAAAAATGAATAATGATGCCAATGTGTTTGTCCTGGGTGAAGCTATCTCCGGTGCAGGCAAAGGTGAAGCCTTCGTCTACGGAATCACTTTAGGTACTGGCTATGGTCATGGATTTGTCTGGGATGGTAGAATTCTTAGTGGGGCCCACGGTACGGCTACGGAATACGGTTTAGCACCCTACAATGATGGAACGTTTGAGGATTATGCCTGCGGACCAGCCCTGGAGCGCAACTATGAGAGTATTTCCGGTGAGTCAAGAACAGGTCTTCAAATATTCAAGCTAGCCGGGGATGGTAATGCCAATGCTTTGGCGGCCTGGAGTCTGCTTGGTAGATCGGTTGGACATTCACTCGTTTATGTTAATCATTTACTGGATCCAGGAATCATTGTCATTGGTGGTTCACTGGCTGCCGGGTTCGAATATTTTATAGATTCGCTTCGAGAAGTTGTAGACGACCACTTGTTCGAAAATCAAAAAGGTAAACTTAGAATTGAACCAGCTGAACTGGGAGATGCTGCACCGGTTATAGGGTCGGCATTGCTCATCAGCTAAAACACTCACAACGGCAATTAATTGGAAAATGTAAAACCCACACAATTTTCTCCATATCTGATTGCCGATACCTTCAAATCGTTATATACAGGTGTAATAGACCTGATTTATCCACCTCTCTGCCTGATTTGTGATGATCGATTGGAGCAAGCCAGGATGGAAATATGCAAGACGTGCCTCAATAACTTTAAACTCATCGGCACCCCGCATGGGCAATTCTCAGTCACAGGAGATATTTACCTTTCCACAGCCTGGGCACTTTTTGAATTTGATGATTCCTTTCAGCAACTTATTCATCATCTAAAATATTCAAGACGTCGAAAACCCATTGGAGTCGTGCTGGATCACTATAAGTCTCAAATTCTGGATCAACTTCCTGTAGATGAGATAGATTTGGTAATTTCAGTCCCTCTCCATCCTCGCAAATTTCGTGAGAGAGGTTACAACCAGGTTGATGATATGAGCAATTGGCTTGCGGGGAGATTACATGTTGAACTTGGTAACCACCTCGTGAAGCGGAAAAAATATACATCTACTCAGACAAAATTAAACGCCGAGGAGCGCATGGAAAATGTTCGCGCTGCCTTTGGTGTCACAGATGAATCAGCTGTTCGAGGTAAGCATGTTTTACTGGTCGATGATGTTTTGACCACTGGAGCTACATCAAATGCACTGGCTGAGATTTTGAAGCAATCAGGGGCTGCGAAAATTGACCTAATTACCCTATCCACACCCCAATTCGGGAATGCTTGACTTGGTCTGGTTTTTGTAGTAACTGTGCCGTGAGTTACTAGAAATGTAGCGAGTTGGATAAATTAAATAGTAACAGTAGTTTTTAACATATATTTGGAGATTCAGGCATGAAACCTTACAACAACCCACCAAAATTAAACACAACGAGAAGATTCGCTGACAATCTTACCAGTGCTCATGCATTGACACTTAAGGCAAAACTCGGTGAAAAAGGTAACTCCAAGGGCACATCATACGCCTTGCCTGCATTTAATATCACCACCTTTCAGGGTATAAATGCTGCCTTTGATGCATTTGAAACTCTGGGATCATCCGGTGTACTCGCTCTCTCAAACAGCGCACTAAAACATTTTGGTGCTGGTGATGCCATCACCGGTCTTGAAGTTGCTGCAAACTATATCGAAACCCGTGCAAAAAGATCCAGCATACAGATCGCAACCCATCTGGACCACGGTGATTACACATCAGAAGGTGGACGCAAGGTCGTCCAGGGTGCTGTTCAACATCTGACCAGCGTCATGGCTGACAATTCTACCGATCATGTCAACAAATGTGCGCGATCATTAGAAGAGAATATTGGTTATACCCGTGAAGTTGTGAATATGGCCCACCCCCTTGGTGTTTCAGTTGAAGGTGAACTGGGTGTTTTGGCTGGTGAAGAAGATGAAGATACAAAATCTGAGATTTCAACCTACACCAATCCTGAAGATTTCGAACAATTTATCAATGAAACTGGTGTTCTCATGATTGCCCCCACTATTGGTACCATGCACGGTCCAAACAAGGGAAAACCAGGTACAAAAGTTAAACTGAATATCGAACTTGCCCACGAGCTCCTCAAAATTGCTGATCGCATCCAGCCCGAAACCATCTTTGTTGCCCACGGAGCTTCAACGCTCTACCCACAAGTAGTGGAGTATGCTGTTGAACAGCTTGAATCACTTGGCTCAAACATGTCTGACAAGTATGGACAGACCTGGAAGAACTTTGTAGGAACTGACTGGGAACAGATTCAAGGACTCATCGGTGCTGGTTTTGCAAAAATCAATACAGATACTGAAAATCGTCAAACATTTCTCAGTGCTCTATTGGGTGCAGTAAATGAGAATGCTGCCAAGGTAGATATTCGCTGGTATGACAAAAAAACTACCGAAGCCCTGACACAGAGCTATCTGGTGAAACTAATCATGGCCGGTAACTATGGTGTGTGGCATGAGCCAAAGATCAATGTAGATAAGTTTAAATTCGATTTACACTTTGCGCTTGCTGATGCACTAAAGAACGCCCAGTAAGCCATTTTTCAGGTAGTGTCATGATGCCAAAACATGTCAAGGACCTTGAATTACAGGGAAAAAAGGTCTTCGTCAGAACTGATTACAATGTTCCCCTGGATAGTGAAGGTCAGCTAACTGATGATTTTCGAATCCGATCTTCATTGCCAACCATCGAGTTTTTATTAGCGCAAGGAGCAGCCGTAATTGTGGCTTCTCATCTTGGTAGACCCAAGGGTGCGGTGATTCCGGAAATGAGTTTGGCTCCTGTAGCGAAGCGTCTCGGTGAACTGATTCAAGCAAAAGTCATTTTTGCTCCCGATTGTGTTGGCCCTGAAGTAAATGCCTTGGCCGACGCCCTCCAGCCAGGTCAGGTATTGTTGCTGGAAAATCTCCGATTTCATGCGGCAGAAACAAAAAATGATTCTGAATTCTCTGAGCAGTTGGCTTCACTTGCTGATGTCTATGTGAACGATGCTTTTGGGACGGCTCATAGAGCCCACGCCTCAAATGTGGGAATGACTGCATTTTTTGACGACAAGGCTGCGGGTTTTCTGTTGATGAAAGAGATTGAGTTTTTGGTGAGTGCCATTGAAAACCCAGTACGACCATTTACTGTGGTTATGGGTGGATCGAAAGTGAGCGGAAAAATTGATCTTCTCAAAAGATTAGCTGAGGTAGCTGACAATATTCTAATTGGTGGGGGAATGGCTTTTACATTTCTAAGTGCACCCCCATTAAATCACAATGTAGGTTCTTCTCTTGTTGAAGAGGATAGAATCCAATTTGCAGCAGATGTGATTGATCTCTGTCTGGCAAAAGGTGTGAATCTTGTCTTGCCCTCAGATTGTATAGCTGCAAATGAATTTTCAGAGACGGCTAAAAGTCAGGAACTACCTATTCGTGGTCTCGAAGATGATCTAATGGGTCTTGACATTGGTGGTAGAACGGTTAAATCCTTCTCGAGTATTCTTGATGATTCGAAAACGGTTCTCTGGAATGGCCCCATGGGTGTTTTTGAAATGGCACCTTTTGAGAATGGCACTAAAGCCATAGCAGAAAAACTTTGTGAAATTACAAAACAGGGTGCCACGACAATTGTTGGTGGTGGTGATAGTGCTGCGGCCCTCAGTAAATTTGGATTAGATGGTGGTGTTACACACACATCTACTGGTGGCGGTGCGTCACTGGAACTTTTAAGCGGTATCGCTTTGCCAGCTTTTGAAGCTTTGAAAGGAGCTAAATAATTGAAAAGAAATAAGATAGTAGCCGGGAACTGGAAGATGCATTTTGGTCCCAAAGCGGCTGCTGAATTCGCCGAAACGCTCCGTATTAATATATTGGACACCCATGGGGTGTCGGTTATTTTATGCCCGCCATTTTTGGCATTGAAGTCGGTTTTTGACGTGGTAAATGGTAGTGAGCTCAAAGTAGGCGCCCAGAATATGCATTGGGAAGAAGCTGGGGCTTTTACTGGTGAGATCACGGGTGCGATGATTAAGGAAACCGGTGCTGAATATGTGATCCTGGGACACTCTGAAAGACGTCATGTCTTTGGTGAGTCCGATGATTGGATTAACAAGAAAGTTCACAGGTCTTTGAAAACAGGTTTGATTCCCATTTTATGTGTGGGTGAGAAGATTGAAGAGCGCGAAGCAAACGAAACTGAGAAAGTGATTGCCAGACAGCTCCGAGAAGGCTTAAAGGGTTTATCGAAAGCTGAGATGGACACAATCATTGTTGCTTACGAACCAGTCTGGGCCATTGGTACCGGATTGACCGCCTCACCACAACAAGCTGTCGATGTACACGCCTTTATCCGTGGTGCTTTAAAAACACTATTTGATGGCGACGTGGCAGAATCCACATGGATTTTGTATGGCGGAAGTGTCAAACCTGACAATACACAAGGTTTACTGTCCAATAAGGACATTGATGGAGCTCTGGTAGGAGGAGCAAGTATGACACTTGAGGCATTCAAGGGGATTATTGACGAAGCTGGAACCATCAACTAGGAGAGATACATGACATTTTTGTACATTATACTGGTTATCATTTCATTATTACTCATGATGGTGATTCTCATGCAATCCAGTAAGGGTGGTGGTTTGGCCGGTACTTTTGGTGGTGGTAACACTGCAAGCGCCCTTTTTGGGGGTGTCGGTGCAGGAAACTTCCTTACCAAATTGACTGGAGGATTAGCTGTCGCGTTCATGGTAATCATTATTCTCATTGGCGTCCTGAATAAGGGTGGCTCAACGGGTCAGAATGATTTCCAGAAAGAATTGCAAGAAGAAATGATAGTTCCAGGAACTCAGTTTGAAGCAGCAGCGCCTGCTGAATTAGAACTACCTGGTGAAGCAGCTACAACTCCTGCTACTACCGGAGATGCTACTACAGACGAATAATTTTTTGGCCGAGGTGGTGGAACTGGTAGACACGCTGTCTTGAGGGGGCAGTGAGCTAACGCTTGTGCGGGTTCGAATCCCGCTCTCGGCACAAAAAACCTCATAGATCCCGATGGAAACATCGGGATTTTTCATATTTGGGATGAGAACCCGCAGGGTTTGACCCGTAGCGAACGGAGTGAGTGGAGAGAGCCGACAAAGACGGCACGTCTGAGG
>JABHBL010000070.1 GCA_018673925.1 Fidelibacterota bacterium | reverse complement strand
GCATATTCAGCTGCTTCCTTGAGGGTATGCCAGGTTGCAAGTTTTTCTGACCTACTACGCCTTGTCCTCACATGCCGAAGAAATCGCTCAAATATTTTTTCATTGGGTTTCCTGGTCTGCTTCCAGAACCAGTTGTAAAACAAATCAATTTTTCTTGAATACAGCTCAATTACAGCTTCAGGAGCTGTCTCAATACTTGCTTCATATTGATCAAGCAGATAGTTGGCGATTCGTGTATTGATGTGTCGGATACAATTTTCCCGACCATTGTCGGTACAAATTCGAATCGTTTTCTTGTCCCTTAAAAGGGGTCGTTGGATTTCTTCTACTACCCCATCTTCAATTTTCATCTGGAATGGATCATCTTCAGGTGTTTCACCTTCATACCAGAACATGACACCTTGACCCTTGATTAAGTAGGCGTGTGTTACTGGTGCCAACTCTTTCACTTTGAATTCATATTTTGACATCTGACCCTCAATTACTATTGCTCAATTTAGCCCCTTAATACCCCGAGAAGCGCAGCAAAGTATAATGATGATAATTTGTATTGCCTACCAGATTAGAAGAATTATGAGTCACTCCCCCAACATTCCCAATTGCTGTTTAGAAACGTTCCCCGCCTGTACCCCATTATCTGCACATTATTCGGTGAAATCTGAGGATTATTGCGGGGAACGCTCATTTTCTCCAGTCTTCTAGAAAAACATAACCCCCTATGTATCAGGGGGTTAGAGTGTACGCCCGGCAGGAGTCGAACCTGCGACCTTCGGTACCGGAAACCGACGCTCTATCCAGCTGAGCTACGGGCGCATATGAATGTTAAAGATTTAACATTTTTAATTTTCAAAGGACATTTCGACGAGCTCAATGTCCGGGCTCTTAAAGCGTTCCAGGGTATATAAAGCCCTAGGCCTTCCAAAAATTATTTCAGGCTGTTCTCAGCCGATTTGACCGTATTAGAGAGCAACATAGCAATGGTCATGGGACCTACACCACCTGGAACAGGTGTAATAGCAGAACATTTTTCTGAAACACCGGCAAAATCGACATCACCAACCAGACGATACCCTTTCTCTCTACTGGCATCGTCAACCCGATTAATGCCCACATCTATGACTACTGTACCATCTTTGACCATATCTTTGGTAATAAATTCTGGAACACCTGCAGCAGCAATCAGAATATCAGCCTGACGAGTATATACACCCATATCAGGTGTTCTGGTATGAACCAGTGTGACAGTCGCATTTCCCAGATCTTTTTTCTGAATCATTAGATTAGCCATGGGTTTACCAACAATATTTGAGCGACCAACGACGACTACATGCTTGCCGGATGTTTCAATCTTATAGAATTTCATGATCTCAAGAATACCAGCCGGAGTGCATGAGACAAAACCATCTAAATCCAGCACCAGCTTACCCACACTAACTGGATGAAATCCGTCCACATCCTTATCAGGATTAATGGTCTCAATGATCAATTGAGAATCAATATGTTTTGGCAATGGCAGTTGTACAAGAATACCATGGACTTGCTCATCTTGATTCAGATCCTGAACCACCTTCAACAACTCGTCCTGAGATGTACTGGCATCCAGTCTGAGTACCTGAGAATTGAATCCCAGCTTGGCACTCTGACGCTCTTTGGATCGCACATAAACCTGGGATGCAGGATCTTCACCGACCAGTACCGCTGTGAGACCCGGGGTGACCCCTCTTTCCTTCAATTTTTCAATCCGACCTTTAAGATCGGACTTCACGGCAAGTGATACTTCCTTGCCACTCAAAATCAGAGGGTTATTTGGCAAGTGCAGTACTCCTTGACTCTCTTATGACAACAACCTTGATCTGTCCTGGATAAGTCATCTCAGCTTCAATACGTCCAGCAATTTCTGAACTTAGCGTTTGAGCCCTGTTGTCATCAATCTTATCACTTTCTACCATGACCCTGACTTCACGACCCGCCTGAATGGCATATGATTTGGAAACTCCATCAAATCCTGTGGCAATCCCTTCAAGATTTCTCAAGCGTTTGATGTAACTCTCCAGTGTATCTCCACGGGCACCACGTCTGGAGCCACTAATGGCATCTGCAGACTGCACCAAGGCGGAAATTGGTCCAGTCATGGGCACTTCTTCATGGTGGGATTCTATCGCATTGATGACTGCATCAGGCTCACCAAACTTGCGAGCGTACTCACCACCAATCAATGCATGGGTTCCATCTGTATTTCTATCGATAGCTTTGCCCAGATCATGGAGGAATCCGGCTCGTCTGGCCAGAACACCATCCATACCCAATTCTGAAGCCATGAGGCCGGTTAACCAACCAACCTCAATACTGTGTTTCAAAATATTTTGTCCATAACTGGTGCGGTATTTAAGCCGACCAATCAGCTTCATGATTTGAGCGTGGAATGCTGGTAAATGCAATTCTGCCAGGGCTTCCTCAGCAGCAACCCGCATTTCTTCATCAACATCAGCAGTAGCTTTGGTAATCATTTCTTCAATGCGTGCAGGGTGAATCCGACCATCCTGAACCAGGTTGGTCAAGGCCACTCTGGCAATCTCACGCCGTACTGGATCAAAACCTGATAGGACCACTGCCTCAGGAGTATCATCAACAATGAGCTCAACTCCTGTGAGTTGTTCAAAGGTCCGAATATTTCTGCCCTCTCGACCAATGACACGTCCCTTCATTTGATCAGAAGGTAACTCTACAACTGAAACCGTAGATTCAGCAGTATGATCAGCTGCGGATCGCTGTATAGCAGAGATAACAATTTTATTGGCTTCTTTAGTCGCAGTCGTTACAGCGGTTTCTCTGATTTGCTTGACGACCTGGGCTGCCTCAGCGTTAGCTGTTTCTTTCAAATTTTCGATGAGTGTATTTTTTGCCTCTTCCTGGGTCATACGGGCAATACGCTCTAATTTTTCATTCTCCTGCTGCACTACCTCTTCGTAGCGTAGCTTCTCAGCTTCTACTTCTTTTAGTGATTGGGAGACCTGGGCTTCCACTTTGCGAATATCAACTTCTTTTCTATCCAGAGCTTCAGACTTACTGTCTAACTTGTTCTCTCGATTAGAAATATTTTTTTGAGATTCACGAACTTCAACCAGTTTTTGCTGGGCATCTTCCTCAGCCTTCTTGATGATTTGCATCGATTCATCTCTGGCTTCCAGCTCTTTCTCTTTCTTGATGGCGATGGCATCTTTCTCTGCCGTAGCAAGAATTTGCTCTGCCAGCATACCAGCATTTTTAGCGTTTTGCTTAAAGGAATAGGATACGAGTGGTATTGCAATACCGAACCCGAGGATGACAGCAATAATGGGGAGGAATTGTGTGATATCCATAGGTTTCACCTTTCATATTAGAATGAAGACCTTCGGAAATATTTATGCCTGTAAACAGGAGATCGGTGCGGACACACCGCTATACGGAATTCTAAACCTAAGTGCTAAGTGTTTCGTCAATGAGTTCGGTGAGCGCTTGTACACGCTCCTCAAATCGATTTGCTAATTTCTCGCTCTCTTGGCGGGCTGAAAATAATTCATCAGTAATATTCATACCAGCCAGAATGGCTATCTTCCCCTCAGCCGAAGCCGTATTGGGACCATCGTCAACTTCTCTCATTTTCATATCGACGTAATTAGCGACACCACTGATATAACTGGAATCTGCCTTACCCTTGATAGTGTAAGTTTTTCCATATATCGTAACTTGAACCGTATTGTTATCAGTCGTATTCATTGCGTCGTTCACTTATTCATTCACCAGGTAGAATTCGCGTCATAAAAGTTCCAGCTCCGCATCGATCATTTCAATCATACTATTTAACTTACCACGGACAGCAGCTTTATTTCCAAGTGCACCATCTGCAGATCGTTCTATGATCTGATTACGAAGTGAAAGGTTTTCTTTTTTTAGTAAACTCACATGAGCAACCAGTAATCTTACCTTGTCTTCAAACTTACTCAGGACATCATTGATCACTAGATTGCCTCTCTTAGTGTGGCGTTGTACGCGTCTTCCAAGCCTTTGAGAATCCTTCGGAAATCTTTGTCGATTTCTTTTTCAGTAAGGGTTCTCGTCTTATTCTGAAAAACCAGGCGAAATGTAAGACTTTTTTTGCCACTTGCAATAGATTTTCCTTCATAGATATCGTATAAACGACTATATACTAAGGACTTACCAGCATTTTTTTGAATGGTCTCGTTTATTTTTCCAAAGGGAACTATTGCATCAATTAAGATGGATAGATCACGTTCTACCGCTGGGTAAACTGAAACTTTCTGATACTGAATATTTCGACTCAGACCTAGATTCTCAGAGTTTCTAACCTCAGTGTAAACACCCCTGACACTTTTTAGATTCTGGTTGATCATTTTAAGATTTCCCAGGATTCCAATCTTCTCCTCACCCAGATAAATAGCAATCGATTCGGTAAACAGGTCATGCTCCATGGGTTCGAATAGAAGATCCAAGCCAAAGAGGTCGCGATATGTTGAGCTCAGTATTCCTTTCATCTGAAATACATCAACCTCAACACTTTCCTGTGACCATTGCTTGCTCTGGAGTTCGCCAGAGATAAATATCGCGAGATGACTGGTTTCACAAGCACCGGTATCAGAATCCATATCTACAGTGCTAACATTTCCCAACTCAAATAATTTCAGGTCGGATTGACGACGATTTATGTTGTAGTCAGCAACCTTCGCCATCCCCATAAGCAGGGATGATCGCATGGATGCCATATCTCGAGATAACGGGTTAGCCAGGATCAAAGCTTCTTCATCGCCAAACACGGAAGGATGCTCATCCACAGCTAGCAAACCATTACCATAAATCTGATTAAAGCCGATGGAGGCAAGATGATCAATGATTCTCTCACGAATCTGATCAGGTGTTTTTTTATTGATCTTGTTGGCAATACTGAAATGCTGGGGTACAGGGATACTATTGTAACCGAAGATTCGCCCAACCTCTTCTATCAGGTCAATCTCTCGAGTAATATCAGGACGGAAAGTAGGTACGGTAACTTGAAATACTCCCCCATCTTCAGTATGAAATAGTTCTAGACCATTTAATATTTTCGAAATAGTAGCCGTTTCTATCTCAGTTCCGAGAATAGCATTACAACGCTGGGCCCGTAAGCTAACTTCAAGTGGCTCTATTGTTTGAGGATAGGCATCAACCTGTCCCTGGGTAATCTCTCCACCAGCCAGTTCTACGATGAGGCTGGCAAGTCGATCTAAAGCAAAGGGAATCCCATTGGGATCTGTACCACGTTCAAATCGATGACTGGCATCTGTAGCCAGCTGTAACTTTTTAGCGCCGCGACGGACGACAACGGCATCAAAAAAGGCACTTTCAAGCAAGAGGTCTGTGGTATCGTCTTTTACTTCTGAGTTTTCTCCACCCATGATTCCTGCAACAGCTACGGGTTTCTTAGCATCACATATCAGCAGGACAGAATCATCCAATTCTCGTTCTTTCCCATCGAGTGTGGTAATTTTCTCTTTATCACCTGCCTTACGGACTACAATTTTGCCACCCTCGATATATCGTAAATCAAAGGTATGGAGGGGGTGACCCGTTTCCATTAAGACATAATTGGCTGCGTCCACAACATTATTGATAGAGCGTATCCCGATAGCTTGCAAACGTTGGCGCATCCAAACGGGTGACGCCCCTATTTTTACATTTTTTACGATACGGGCAGCATAACGGGGACAAGACTGCGTGTCTTCAAGCTCAACGGAAATGATATCTGATGTTGGTGTGGAGGATTCATTCAGTTCAAATACTGGTTTCCGCATTTCCAGGCCAAGAAGGGCTGCTAAATCTCGAGCTACGCCTATATGGCCGAGAGCATCAGAACGATCTGGAGTGAGATCCAACTCAATACTCACATCATTTCCAGACAGATAGGAAACCATGTCCATACCAAGCTCAGCATCCTCATCTAAGACCATGATACCTGAGTGATCCTGGGAAAGATCCAATTCACGCTCAGAGCAAACCATCCCATTGGAAACCACGCCTCTCAGCTTGGCTTTTTTGATCTTCATCCCATCAGGAAAGGTGGTTCCAATCGTTGCCACAGCAACATTTTGTCCTGCAGCGATATTAGGAGCACCACAGATGATCTGCTTCGGCTCCTCCCTACCCAGATCAATCATACATACACTGAGCTTATCAGCGTCGGGATGTTTTTCTTTGGAAACGACGTGACCTACAACGATGGATTTAAAGAATTCTGGTAAAGTCTCAACGATAACGGCTTCAAGACCGGCATCTGTGAGTTTTGCTGCTAAGACCTCAGGTTCCAGATCAATATCGATGTATTCTTTGAGCCAGTTGTATGAAATATTCATAAAGATCCATCCATGTCCCCACCGACTATAAGGTGGAGCATACCATCAATTAAAATTGTTTTAGAAAGCGGACGTCGTTCTCAAAAAGAAGTCGAATGTCGGTGATGCCATATTTCATCATGGCAATACGTTCGATTCCCATCCCAAAGGCATAACCTGTGTATTCTTCAGAGTCAATATTGACTGCTTTGAACACATTGGGGTCAACCATACCGCAACCACCGATTTCCAACCAACCTGTTTGTTTACAGACCCGACATCCCTTGCCTCCACATAGAAAACAGGAGACATCCATCTCACTACTGGGTTCCGTGAAGGGGAAAAAGCTTGGTCGAAACCTGAGCTTGACATTTTCGCCAAAATATTCTCGACAGAATAGTTCCAGGGTAGCCTTGAGTTCACCCATGGTCACATTTTTGTCCACATAGAGACCTTCTACCTGATGAAACAGGCAGTAATGTCCGGCATCAATAGCTTCATTGCGATAAACACGACCTGGCATGATTGATCTAATGGGAGGTTTTTCCTCCAACATCAGTCTTACCTGAACTGGCGATGTGTGGGTTCGCAGAACGGAGTCATTTTCCAGAAAGAAGGTATCCTGCATATCACGTGCTGGATGTTCAGGAGGAAAATTCAATGCATCAAAATTGCGCCACTGAGTTTCAATCTCAGGACCTTCAGCCACAGCGAAGCCCAAACGATGAAATATCTGTTTGAAATCTCGAAGTGTACTTTCAATGGGATGCAAAGTGCCACGCTCGTATTCTACACCAGGTAGTGTAACGTCAACTGCGCTGATTGATAGCGTATCCGTACGATGATCATTGATACGTTCTTCAATGAGGTCATGAATATCCAGCTTGAGCTGATTGATCAGACTCCCAAATTCGCCACGACGATCATTTTCGACTTCAACAATCTTCTTAAAAAGATCATTCAGCACGCCTTTGCGACCCAGATATTTTTGCTTCATCCGCTCTAAATCAGAAAGCGCTGGACTCGATGCCAACGCTTGCTTGAATTCCGAGCGTAATTCGTCGACTTTGTTAAAAAGCGACATACGCGATCCTAACTGTGGTTTATTTAGCTTTTGCTACAATCGTTGAGAAACCAGCTGGATCAGTTACAGCAATCTCAGCCAACATTTTGCGATTGAGGTCAATACTATTTCTTTTTAAACCGTTCATCAATTTGGAATAACTCAGGCCGTTCAAACGAGCAGCAGCGTTAATTCTAGCTATCCACAAACGACGAAATTGGCGTTTACGATCTTTACGATCCCTGTAGGCATAAACCCAGGCGCGTTCAACAGTCTCACGTGCTGTTCTATACAGACGTGAACGGGCACCATAATAACCCTTGGCGGCCTTTAGATATTTTTTGTGCCGTTTTTTACGGGCGACGGCACTGTTTGCTTTTGGCATTGTAGCTCCTAATACTTAAGCGGAAATCGCTTTTTTCACTTTTGCAGCATCTCCACCTGTCAGAAGACCGGATTTACGAAGTTTTCTTTTCTGCTTTTGTGATTTGTTGTTCTGCATGTGACTGGTGAAAGCTTTATTTCTCTTCACTTTACCTTTACCGGTTAGCTTGAAGCGCTTTTTGGCAGCACGATTTGATTTCATTTTGGGCATGTTTAGTTACCTCCCTTTTTCAAGGTGACCACGGTGGTAAGAAATCTACCTTCCATAGTCGGCGTATATTCCATGTGTACATCTTCACCAAGATGACTCATGATTTTTGTCATGAGTAAAGGACCACGATCTAAATAGGCCATTTCACGGCCTCTGAACATGATCGTTATTTTTACTCTATCTCCATCGTCCAGAAATTCACGCGCTTTATTGACCTTTGTCTGAAGATCGTGATCTTCAATATTTGGCCTGAACCGCACTTCTTTGTTCTGAATAATCTTTTGTTTTTTCTTTGCCTCTTTGGCCTTTTTAGCCTTTTCATACTTGTACTTGCTGTAATCCATAAGCTTACAGACTGGAGGCTTGGCGTTTGGGGCGACCTCAACCAGATCTAGTTCGGCATTCTCTGCTCTTACCAGGGCTTCTTGTACGGGGACTAATCCTGCTTGTTCACCGTTTTCATCCACAAGAAGAACCTCTGGAGTGTCAATTTCATCATTGATTCGGAGTTCTTCCTCCTTAGCGTATACCTTATACTTTTTGATCTATTCTCTCCCTTATTTCACCTAAAATTCGTTCGCTCACTTCTGCAAGGTCAAGACTGCCTAAATCACCGACACCATGACGACGAACACTAATTTTGTTCTCTTCAACCTCTCGGTCTCCAAGAATAAACATATATGGAACCTTTTCAAGCTCTGCTTGTCGAATTTTCTGACCAATTTTGTCGTTCTTCCAATTGGCTTCCACCCGAATTCCAGCAGCTTTTAAATGATCAACCACTGTCTGACCATAGTCTTCATGACGATCTGCAATGGGAATAACCTTAACTTGTACAGGAGCCAGCCACACTGGCAGGCGGGCTGCATAATTCTCAACCAGGATACCCATAAAACGCTCGAGACTTCCTACTACTGCCCTATGGAGCATGACAGGACGATGAGAAGCACCGTCTTCACCTGTGTATTCCAGATCGAAGCGTTCCGGCATAGAGAAGTCTAGCTGACAGGTGCCACATTGCCAACTTCGATTCAGAGAATCCTTGATATGGAAGTCAATTTTGGGACCATAGAAAGCACCATCACCTGGATTCAAGGTATAGTCGATTTCTTTATCTTCCAGTACCTTCTGAAGGATGGCTTCACTCTTGGTCCAGGTTTCAGCAGAACCGATTGCCTTGGCTGGTTTGGTTGAGAGTTCAACATGAACATCATCGAATCCAAAAGCACCATAGGTCTCAAATATTTGATCTAGTACCAGGCTGACCTCTTCATGGATCTGCTCTTCTGTACAGAAAATGTGAGCATCATCCTGGACAAAGGTCCTGACCCGGAACAAACCGTGAGTCACTCCAGATCGCTCGTGACGATGCACTCGGCCAAATTCGGCCATACGAATGGGAAATTCCCTGTAGGAATGTGCTGTATCACCAAAAATCAAAAGGTGACCAGGGCAATTCATAGGTTTCACTGCAAAATCTCGATCATCAACCTTGGTGAAATACATATTATCACCATAGTTATCCCAGTGACCACTGCGGTGCCACAATTCCTCAGAAAGAATCAGAGGAGTTCCAACTTCTTCATAGCCATAACGCAGATTGCTCTCGCGCATGTAATCTACAATTCCATTGTAAATCTGTGTGCCTTTGGGATGGAAAAAGGCGTTGGCAGGTGATTCTTTATGAAAGCTGAACCAGCCTAATTCTTTGCCAAGACGTCGATGATCGCGTTTCTTAGCTTCTTCAAGTAAGTTGAGGTACTTCTTGAGTGCTTTTTTATCTGGGAATGCTGTTCCGTATATACGGGAGAGCATACGGTTGTTTTCATCACCACGCCAGTAAGCTCCAGCTACATTCAGTAGCTTGAACGCACCTGCACGTTTGGTTGATGGCAAGTGAGGACCGCGACAGAGATCAATAAACTCTCCCTGCTCGTATGCTGAAATGATCTCGTCTTCTGGTAACTCAGAAATTATTTCGACTTTATATGTTTCATTCATGGCTTCAAAGCGTTTGATCGCCTCATCCCGTGAGAGTTCTATTCTCTTGACAGGCAAATCTTCATCAACAATTTTCTTCATCTCAGCTTCAATAGCTATGAGCTGTTCATCTGTGAAAGGTTTTTCTATATCAAAATCGTAATAGAATCCGTTTTCGATGGAAGGACCAATGGTCACCTTTACTTCAGGATAAAGACGTTTAACAGCCTGGGCCATGATGTGGGAAGTACTATGGAGCAAAATGTCGTGGGCTTCAGCATCTGTTCTTTTGAGAAAGTTTATTGAAGCATCTTCTGTAATTGAGGTGGCTAGATCTACGACCTCACCATTAACATTTGCAGCAATGAGTTGTTTCTCGAATTGAGGGCTTATCCCCTGTGCAATTTCGAATGCACGAATCCCGGACGGCAACTCTTCAGTTCGGCCATCTGGGTATGTGATCTGTATATTCCCATTCGCGTTCATTCTTCTGTGGGCGATACTGGACTCGAACCAGTGACTCCTTGCATGTCAAGCAAGTACTCTAACCACCTGAGCTAATCGCCCCACTTAAATCTTTCTCTAGAGCAGCACCGATCAATAAACCAGTATCGCCCATATTATAAAAAACTCGACTCAGTGAGTCTCCCGACAGCCATGTCGGGACAAGTACTCTAACCACCTGCGAGTACCAACGAAATCTGTGATTTCGTTTAGAGCATAATCGCCCCACTTAAATCTTTCTCTAGAGCAGTACCGATCAATAAACCAGTATCGCCCATATTTTAAAAAACTCGACTCAGTGAGTCTCCCGACAGCCATGTCGGGACAAGTACTCTAACCACCTGCGAGTACCAACGAAATCAACAATTTCGTTTAGAGCATAATCGCCCCACTAAATCCTAACTTTCACAACCAGATTAAATGACTTCTCTTGGAAACCAAATGCTCAAAAACAAAGCGCAATCCTCCTGTGGCACCAACTAAGATGCGAAAAAGCGTGCGAAAATAACTGCCCGCCTATGCGTGGGCAAGCAGATTTACCAGCTTTTTAAACATTCTTTTCTAATAAAATAAAGGACTTGGCGGTCTTAATCTTATTTCAGGAATTGATCGGCAACGGATGCTGTGGAATCCTTGACTTCTTCAGTTACCTGAGTAGCCATGCTTACTGGACTAAACTCTTTCTGTACAAGATCCATTTCATTGAGGACAACATCAATAGCCTTGGCAACATTGGCCCTTTGCTGTCTTGCTAAAATGGTTAATGCAATAGCAATTCCCACAATCACAGAGACGACAAAATTCCCTGTAATTGTCGCGGCTGATTCCACTCCAGTACCACCAACTAACATAAGAATGAGGAGGGTGACAATTGAAAATGACACACCAAAAACCAGGGATGCCATTATTTGGAAGGTTGAATTAACTGTATTAATTTTGGTAACGAGTTCTTCGATTTTATCCCAGTCACGTTCACGTACTGGCAAGGCACTCTGCTCTTTGTGTTTACGTAAAATGAGATTCGCCGTCAGATTAAGTTCATTCATAAGTTGCTCCTAAGTCCAAGTTATTCATCCCCCAGGAATCCAGAAACATAAACGATGAGACGTCGATTATCTAACAATCTTGAATTCAACTCGTAAGTGCAACTCAAAAGATATTGCAAAAGGGATAAGCTGTCATAGTCTATCCTCTAGACCGCAAAATCATATGAGGAGCACAAATGCAAAGCTACAAGCAGCTTACCCAGGAGCAAAGATACGT
>JABHBL010000069.1 GCA_018673925.1 Fidelibacterota bacterium | reverse complement strand
TGAGTCGAGATCTGAAGCCATGCGGTTTGAGGTTAAGCTAAAGAAGATGAAGAATCCTGCGCGGATAATAGCCTATGTCCAGAGACACTATCATTAGATAGAACGAGCGTCCCGACACGCGTGTCGGGAAGGTCATCGGTTTCCCGACATTGGTGTCGGGATTAGGCTCCACATAAAGAAACCTTCATTCCGTGGAGTTTTTTTGTTCTCCTTGGTCAATTTCAAATCGAAATGATGCATAAACCATGATAATCCCCCCTTTTTTGCTATTCCCTAGCATTCCCACTTTTGAGAATTACCTTCAATGCAATGCTCAAGTATTGGCGCAAACTACTAGACACAGCACGCTTCTTCCATCTGGGATGGCTATTACTGGCAAGCTTCAGCGTTATTCTATTTATCCTGGGTGTCTGGGAGATTCTGGAACATCAAATTTTCAAGGAAACACTGGAGGCCTCAGCCATTATTGGGCTGGCCGTAAGAGGATTCCTAGTCTTTGTTCTTCTGGCAGGTTGGACCATCTGGATAGTCTATCACTTCAGGATTCAACTGATTGATCAGCTGTCAGTAACAGAAAGCCGTTATAGAAATATTGTAGAGAATTCTGCTGATGCAATCATCACTATTGGTGAGGACAATCGCATCCAGAGTTGGAACAAGGGTGCAGAGCGCCTATTTGGATGGTCTGCCAATGAAACCATCGGTGAAGCAATCGGTATGATGATTCCTGGAAAGTTACTTCAATCAGGTGAACTACTATGCCTCGCCTACGGTATTACCAAAGCCAGCGAAGTAAAAAATTACCAAACTGAACGTCTGGACAACCGTGGAAGAAACATTCCAGTAAACCTGACTGAATCTGCCCTGCTTTCAAATGGAAAAGTATTGGGAAGATCTCAGATTATCAGGGATATCTCAGAACTTCAAACTATTGAGCATCAGATGCGTCAGTCTGATAGACTGGCCACTTTAGGGCAATTGGCAGCTGGTGTGGCCCATGAAATTGGGAACCCCCTGACATCTATTTCCTCTCTGGTTCAACTCCTGGAGCGTAGAATCGAAAATCCTGATCATATCGGCAAACTGGGACGAATTCGAGCTAACATTGAACGTATCACCAAAATTGTACATGAGCTGGTTGATTTTACCAGACCACAGGCTACCGATGTTCAGTCGGTACAGATCAATGATGTGGTAGAAAATGCTGTAGGTCTCATGTCATATGATAATCGAAGTCAGAAGATAAAAATTGATTTGGAGCTCTCCCCTAACCTTCCACGGATCAAAGCCTCACCAGATAAATTGCATCAGGTCATTGTTAACCTGCTAGTGAATGCCTTTGATGCCATGAAAGAAGGTGGAGATAGCATTTGGATTACCACCTCAGCAAATGCCTCCTCAGTCTCTATTAATGTGACCGACAATGGTGGTGGCATGAATCCTGAGGTTTTGGATAAAATTTTTGAACCCTTCTTTACCACCAAGGACATTGGTAAAGGAACTGGATTAGGGCTCTCGGTTAGTCATGGCATCATTAATAGCATGAATGGATCTTTGAACGTCAACAGCACACCCGGTGAAGGCGCTACCTTCCTCATCGAAATACCGAAGGAATCATAAAGTATGAACACATCTATCCTCATCGTAGACGATGAACAGGAAATCAGAGACTCTTTATCCGAAGTATTAACTGATGAGGGGTTTTTAACCTATACAGCTGAAAATGGTGCAGTGGCATTGGAAATGATGAAGGATATTCATTACGATATCATTATTTCAGATATAAAAATGCCTGAACTTGATGGAGTCACTTTGCTCCAAAAGGTGAAGGAGCAGGCTCCAGATACTTTTGTCATCCTGGTCACATCCTATGGATCAACTGAGACCGCTATCAACGCCATGCGTTTGGGCGCAATTGATTATATCCTCAAACCCATCGATTTTGATGAACTCATTTTGAGAATCAAGAACATTGATCTCCATAAAGAACTCTTACGCGAAGTCAGGTTCCTGCGACAGGAAATTTCAGCCAAATACAATTATGAGCACATCATTGGTGAGAGCATCGCCATGAAGAAGATGTACAGACTAATAGATAAGGTAGCTCCTTCCACATCAACCGTTTTGGTGGCAGGTCGTAGTGGTACGGGTAAGGAACTGGTAGCCCGGGCAATCCATGCTCGCTCCGAACGGGCCCACAGACCATTCGTGGCTATTAACTGCGGGGCCATCCCTGAAACTCTTTTTGAATCAGAATTGTTTGGTTACAAGAAAGGTGCTTTTACAGGAGCTTCCAGAGATAAGGATGGCGTATTTAAAGCTGCCGCTGGTGGAACCTTATTTCTTGATGAGGTAGGAGAAATTCCTTTACAGGTTCAGGTCAAACTTCTGCGCGTTATTGAAATGCGGGAAATCAAACCCTTGGGAAGCAATACGATTATCCCAGTGAATGTCCGTCTTATTGCTGCCACAAACCGTGACCTTGCCAAAGAAGTCGAGAAGGGCACATTTCGCGAAGACCTCTACTACAGGTTAAATATTATTGAGATTTATCTGCCAGCCTTGTCTGAGAGGAAGGATGACATTCCTCTCCTGGTCACTCATTTTGTTAATAAATATAATAATGAATTAAAGAGAAGAATAATTGGTGTCGATAATGAGGCCATGAAAAGTCTGGTGAATTACAACTGGAAGGGTGAAGTCCGTGAGCTCGAAAATATTGTGGAGAGGGCTGTACTTTTAAGTGATGGTGACATGATTTCCATGGAAGATCTACCCAGTCGAACCGTAGAGAGCTCAGGCTCTGGTTATCCGGACAACCTCAAAGAGGCCAGTCGTAGTTTTGAAAGAAAACATATTGTGCACATGCTTGAAAAATGTGAAAACGATAAGGCAAAGGTGGCAGATATACTTGGCATCGGCTTGAGTAGTCTCTATCGAAAGATAGATGACCTAGGTATTGACAGCGAGAGTGAATGATTTTGTAACAAACCTGACCTAAGGGTGTCAAAGTATACGCTACATTGAAAATAATTACTATGCTACCACCCCATTAATTGGTGGAGCTTGATAAAATTACGGGAGAGAGTATGTCTGAACAGAATCACAAACAGGTAATAGTAGTAGGATCAGGACCTGCTGGCCTAACTGCTGCCATTTATGCTGCTAGAGCAAATCTTGAGCCCATTATTTTTGAAGGGGATCAACCTGGAGGCCAGCTGACAACTACCAATGATGTCGAAAATTACCCAGGCTTTGCTGAAGGTATTACCGGACCAGAATTAATGGATGTTATGCGTAAGCAAGCTGTTCGCTTTGGGGCCGTGTCAAAATTTGAATATGTCACTGCTGTTGATTTTTCCTCAAAACCTCACAAAGTCAGTGTGGGTGATAAAGAATACACTGCTGATGCTGTCATCATTGCAACTGGCGCATCTGCCAGATATCTAGGACTCCCCTCAGAGCAAAAGCTCAAGGGTTTTGGAGTCTCTGCTTGTGCTACCTGTGATGGGTTTTTCTACCGTGACAAAGAAGTCTTCGTTGTTGGTGGTGGTGATTCAGCGTTGGAAGAAGCAGGTTTCTTAACCAAATTTGCCTCAAAAGTATATCTGGTTCATAGAAGAGATGAATTCCGCGGTTCCAAGATCATGCGCAAGCGCGTCCTGGATAACCCAAAAGTTGAAGTTCTCTGGAATACAACGATAGATGAAGTTCTTGGCGAACCTGATAAAGGTGGTGTCGTTGGAGCAATTTTAAAGGACACTGTGACTGGGGAAACTCGAGAGCAAGCTATTGATGGAATTTTCATGGCCATCGGACACACTCCAAATACTGCCATTTTCAAGGATCAGCTCAAGACGGATGAAACAGGATATCTTATTACTAAGCCCGATTCAACGGCAACTGAAATTGAAGGTGTTTTCGCTGCTGGTGATGTCCGAGATCACGTTTATCGTCAAGCTATCACAGCTGCAGGCAACGGATGTATGGCCGCACTGGAAGCAGAACGTTACATCACGGAGATGGATGACTAAAGCTTGATTCAGATATAGATGATAATAAAAACGAGGATGTTCATCCTCGTTTTTTTTCCGTACTAATAATGATTACGAGATGAGCGTTTAATCTATAATTTCCTGAAGTAGTACAGTTAAGGTTCCCTCTTCAGTCTCAGACAATTCCTGCCTTAAATCATCAATGAGTATGCCTGACTGGTAGAAATCTCTTCGCTGAAAAGTTCGTGCCCCAAAACATTCAACAAACAATTCATCCACACTTTCAGGAGTAAACACTGTCTTGTGGTAGATATCATCAGGATGATTTAGTGGAAAGCTTAGTATCAATGAACCACCGGGTTTTAAACAGGACACCAGGGTTGACATGCCTTCAATAGGATCATCTAAATGCTCCAGGGTTTCAAAAGAGATAATCGCATCGAATTTTCCAAGCTTGTCCACCTCATGAATGGGAAGTTGTTCGAATGCACCAGCATAGTTTTGTCCGGCATACTGAAGTACAGAACCATCAAGATCAATCCCAACATAATCGCAATCTTTTAGGAATGCTGAACCATACCCGCTTCCACAGGCAGCATCAAGCACTCGAGCTCCTGGTGGTATAAAGCCTCCAGCCAAACGATATCTTTCAATATGTTTTACCGTAATAGGTGAAATGAACATCTGGACATCACGGTGCAAAATGTGCTTTCTGAATAGATGATAGAATCGAATGATTGTGTAACTAAATGATTTGAGGCTCATAAACTGATCAACGTAGTACGGCTAATTTCGAACTGGATGCTTCGCCTTCATCATTGAATAGGAACAAAATGTACACGCCACTCCCAACTTTATCCCCAGCTTCATCGCGACCATCCCATTGTGCTTCATAACCTTGGACATCCTCATTCAGATAGGTCAATTCTTTTACCAGCGCGCCCTGCACAGTAAGGATTCTCACTGACGAATTGTCCATGAGACCTTGTATTATAACCTTCTCATGAATGTCAGGATTAAAAGGTTGTGGATAAATGTGCATGCTGGAATAGGTCTCTTTAGGTTGTGCAAATGGCGTGTTTAAAACAGAGATACCCTTGGGAGTTGATAAATAAGTTCGTCCCGTCTCTCCATCAAATGCTGCCGAATAAATCTCATTGTCCAGAAGTCCTGAATTGCTGGTGTTATAACCATAACCACCGTTAATCCAACGTCCATTATCCTGTAAAACATGGACACCGGCGTTGTCAGATAAGAACCAGTGATTGCCCCGCTGGTCTATTTCAAAGCTAGTGATGTTGTAGTCAGTCAGCTGCCAGTAGAAATAATAATCCGTTTCCTTAGGTGTCATATACAGGCTGGCATGATTCTTTAGCTCTGAGCTTGTCAGCCATCTATCAGGTAGCGGCATGCTCTGCACACCTGCAGGTGTGAGAATCCATAAAGTATTGTGAGTATCAACTTCCAACTGTAATATTTCATTTGAAGCGAGCGGTGAATCAGTTGTGAGGTGTGAGACATTGATCTCCATATCATTGTGGAGTGAACCTCCTACAATCTCCAGAAAATCAATACCTCCACCGGCTTGAAGTTCTGTGCGCACCTGTGATCCTAACCAGACCATATCATTGTCATCAATAGCAATGGACTTGACCGATCTGCTCTCCAACCCACCCTGGTATTGGTAAATGTGGTAGATACTATCATCAGGGCTAAAGATCGATATTACTCCGCCACCCTCTCGCACAAACTTTGTGGTTACCCAGACATTGTCTTCACTATCTAATGACATTTGCCCGGGAAGAACATAGTTAGTTGACGCCCCATCGAAGGTCGGTTCAAGGCTGCCATCTGCTGCACCGAAAAATTTTGAATCGCCTGGTTGCTCATCATCGAGTTTGAAAACACCATGTCGTTGTATTGAGAAAAATGTGTTTCCATTGCCATCTGTAACGATGTCCTCAATTGGTTTATCACCCAGAAAATCAAGTGTACCCACAATCATTTCATTCCAATTATATAGATTTTCATCAAATTCAGAATTAAAATTTCCTGCTTTTATTGTCCTCCACCCGAGATCAGAGTATATACTGAATCCATTTGGAGAACCTCCAATGAGCTGATTCGAGGCATCCACCATCAATTTGTTAAAACTATGGTCTCTGGATCGATTAGCTGAATAAGTCTTGTACTGTTGGGTCATGTATAGTGATAAAAAATCAGTGGAACTGGCCACCCAGATTTCATCGTTAAACAATTCAATACTATTGATACTTGAGAGGGAGTATATCGGGGTTTCAATACTACTTTGGATATTGAGAGAATCTAAGCCGACATCCGTGGCGAGTATGAGGATGTCACTATCCATAGAAGATGGATGGATATCGGTAATTTCATGGTCGGATGAAAATAACTCGATATAGTCATCAAAATTATACTCATAGATAGAGGAGCCTGCTGCAAGAAGTACAGAATTCAGGTATGGGAAACTTCTGCTCATGTCTGGGACTCCAGCAGGTAAAGGTTCCACATTCCAATTAACTGGGTCTTTTAAATTTCTGCCGTCTAATTCAACCCAAACCATCTCTCGATTCGTTCTGAAGTAGAGCTTACCATCGACATGGCCAATATCTCCAACAAAACTAAGGTCCATGGTATTCTGATTTGGGAAATTGTTGAAAATGTCCAGGTATTCAATTGCCTCTGCTCCTTTCCGATAGAGCAGTAGACCACCTTCCAGGCCATCCTGATAGGTTGAGTAAACCGAATCTCCTACTTGAACAAAGCTGTTGGTTGCATCCAGGTCTACAAACTCTACTCTCAGGAACTTAGATGTGTTCAAATCCATTACTTCAACTATGGGTCCTGGACTTCGAGCTCCGATCCATAAAAGATTGTCTGAATCAATATATGTGGAGTTGAGATCTAAATTTTCAGTGGTCTCACCGCCTATGCCGTAGGTGAATAATCCGCTGGATTTATTAAATGACAGAAGACCACCATCACTGGCCATAATGACTTCCTCTTCAAGCGGGAGCATGGTTCTGATTTCTGTGAGCGTGGGGATTTTTTCCCAAGTTCCCACCTGAGAATAGGCAGCAATGCTTGATAAAAGTAGGAATAACAGTCTAAACGAGGTTTGCATATATTTACTATTCCATCTATAGGTGAATCGGTTTGAATCTGGATTTATTTCCACAGATACGGAAATTTATACAATCTAAATGCCTACACGTTCCCATCTTTATGGCTGAAGGGCTGGACGAGCTACGGGAAGTGCTCCCAAAGCCCCTATAAGTAACCCATTATCACCACCATTTAGACAAGGTGAGGTTGGATTTAAGTAATAGTTGGTGCCAAAATCAGGATCAGAATAAATATTCCCGGATTCAGTTGAGACAGGTTGTTGGATTTCCTTTGCAGGATACAGGCAATTCCATCTAAATGGCTGTTCATCCTTTAATAATTGAGTTTCGGGTGAAGCAGTGTGGAAAAATATGTTATGATCCAAGGCCGTCAATGTGCGTTTGGAGGCCGTAATGCCACTGAGGTTATTGGCAAATGTATTACTCTGAACTCGGATTTCACCTGCGGATGTACGAGAATTTAAAACACCTCCCGTCTTCGAAACCACATTCTGTCTCATGAGGAGAGATTGAATATGAGGTCCAGATAGCTCAACGGAGTAGCCATCAATCAGTCTGAACTGATTTGAGAGGATGCTGGCTTCAGCATAATTTCCAAGACGCACTCCATTTCTGGAATGACTTACAGTTGAAAATGATAGGCTCAAGGATACCGAAGCGCTAGCATCGATGGTCAGTTCATTGTTACTAAACTGACTTTGAGTAATATTGGCCTGACTGCCTTCTCCAAGCTCGAGGGCAACGCCATTGTGTTGTGAGCTGATCTTCTCCAATATCCCGCTAGTATGCATGAGCTTCAAACCGATTTCCCTGCTTGAATCAATTGATGTGGATTCCATCCGGAGAGAGACCTCATTGAGAAGTGCCCCTTTCCTGTTGTTGTGAATCCTGGCTCCAGAAATGAGTAATTCATCTGCGGAGAATATTTCAAAACCGGTATCAAGATTCGAAAGCCATTGATCACCTGTGCTGCTCATGGAACCAATGTCCGAGAAGTAGGCACCACTCTCGTTTGATACCCATATATTGTCATTCATCTTCAATGTGGGGACAGATTGGATATCATTCCCAAGAATATTTGACTCAACCCGGTTCGAGTCGAGGTCCACAAAAAGAATCTCCTTGATCACCAATCCTGAACTGTTCCCTTTGACAAGATTCTGCGAGGCATGCAGTTGATCACCTACACTGAGATCCATAGCACTGATACGATTTGAGCTAAAAAGGCTATGAGCTATCTCTAGACTGTCAAATTTGGTTGCAAACAATCCTTGACCATTGTTCACCAGACTGACTTGTTTGAGATCAATAAATGTTATAGAGTTGATGCCAAGACCAGTCAGCGGATTTGCTTGAAATGAGGAATTATTAATCCAAAGCTCGTTTCCCTGGTTGAAATGGAACCCCTCACCCCCATTGTGACCCACTCGAACACCAGCTATCCTGGTTCGCTGAGTCTTGGAAATGAATCCGCCACCCTGTCCATTCCCAATAAATTCGGAATTGAGAATCCGGAGGGTGTCTACAGTATTGAGCTCCATACCATTTACGAGATTACCCATGGAAGTAAAATTCAGAAGTCCAACTATCTTTGCATCACTCAATACCAAACCGTGCCGACCATTCCCCCTGGAGCCGCCCTCACTTATCAGGACGTAATCACATCCACTGATAACTATTCCATCTTGAAAGGAGTCTATAATTCGCACCGAATCCAGCCACACTTCATTGATTGAATTAAGGCTCAGCGCTGACCCCATGGTGTTTTCAAGACTGGAGTTATGGATTTCTAATAGGTCGCCACTGCTGGCGTAAACTGCAGTATTCCCCACCTGCTCAAAATGACTATCAAATATTTTCGCCTGACCACCGGATAAGTGTATAGCACCCTCACCTCCAGATGCAAAGTTTACATTTCGTAATTCGAGAATTGCCCCAGAATCGACTTGAATAGCCCAAAAGTCGCTTGATACAAAATCGCAATTTTCAAGGATGAGATATCCAGATCTTACTCTAATGAGTGCTGTGTCAGCTGTTGACCCCTGGAAATTAAAATCAGAAATGTAGACTCCGGCTCCTTGATCAACCAGGAAACAGCCCTGTTCATCACCAGACCAAACCGGTCGTGCCTCATGTCGTCCCAGGATGTGGATATCTTGCGCCATGATTCTGTAGGAACTCACTTCACTACCTGAATACTTGACAATATCTGGAGATATCTTGAGCGTATCAAGGGCATCCAGCGAGGATAATTGGATTGGGTAATTTACCAGATTCTTCATCCGTATACCTTGACTACAAGAAACCAATACCAACATGAGGATCACTAAAAGCACCATCCGGATGATTATTGTTGGTCTCTGATTTGGTATATGAATGGTCTTCATGAGTTAAATCGGATATCTGATTCTAAAATAAGTTTTGTAGCGGGAATGTATAGGAGTCGAACCTATCCGCCGGCTCTCCACCGGCATAACAGCTTTGAAGGCTGCAGTGGCCACCGGACCACATACATTCCCATTTTAATTGTTGGCTACCGGGAATGATGGGATTCCCAGGGCAGCATCAAGCATATCTGCTACGCTGAGTGCAGCTGTTTTGGACGAATAGTCTCCAACCATTATTAAAAAGAGGGTCTTACCATTTGTAGAGCGCTCTTTGATCTTTGTAGAATACCCTATTGATTCAATTTGATCGGCAAGCCGTTTGGCATTGTCATAACTTCCAAATGCTCCAGCCTGCAAGGAGAATTGACCCTCTGGTTCAGCGTTGTTCTTGCCCAGATCTTGACCCAGGCTCCGAATAGGAGCAGGTGCACTGCTGGTAGCTGGAGGAGGATGTATTGCATTTTGTCTGCGACCAGGTATGCGTGTCAAATCCAATTCCTCAGGGATATCAAATGCCACATTGGGAAAAGCATCCAGAATAGCTGCCAGGTCGATATAGACGCTATCCATTTGTCGGGAAGCAATGCCAGCTCTTAACATCAGATTGACTGCATTGATGATATCTGGATGATCTGGATGAAATCTGATCAACCGGGAAAAATATTGACGGCTCTGAACATAAAGTCCTTGAGCGTAATAGTATTCACCGAGATGCATCAATGATGATGCTGCATACTCACTACTGCCATGATTTCGGAGAATATCCTTATAAATACCCGCCGCAACCAATGCATCATCCTGCATGATAGCTCGGGCATATCGCACCCCTGGATGACCAGGATATTTATAGCTTAGATCAGTGAGAATAATCTCAGCACTGTCAATTTTGCCATGCTGAATGAGAGACAACAATCCAGCCACATCTTGAGCAGAGGTGCTGGAAAGGCTTCCGATGAAAATGATCACCAGAAAGGATATTTTAATCAGGCGTGTTTTACCCATCCGCATTTATCACAAATATAGCGGGGCTCATCACTTATGTTGCCACAATCAGGGCAAGTGAGAATTCGCTTTTGGCGGTCAGAGGTAATAAAGTTATCTATGGTTGTCTTGAGCATGTCCTTATGACCCAGTTTATCTAACATATTCAGCTGACCTAGAACAAAGCTCAAATTTGAATAATCTGGTTCCTTAATATCTTCCAGGAGGGAAAGAGCATCTCTGTATTCACCCTTACGTTCAAAGTAATTTGCCAGGCCAATCACGACCTCAAGATTGTCAGGTTGCTTTGTGTGGAGGCGTTGGTAGAATTGCTCAACTTGCTCAAACTGACCAAGTTCAAAGTACATCTTCTCAATCTCAGCAAACACGATACTTCCCGCGGTGGGATCTAGCTCAACAAAACTTGTGAGGAAGTCAATTGCATGCTTAAAATTACCTTCTTCCTGACGAATTTTGCCAAGATGATAGTATGGAGCGGCACACTTACTGTTGAGTTTGATGGCATGTTTTAAAAGAGTATTAGCCTCAGATGATTTTCCAGCCTTCTTTTGCTGTAGAGCCTCCTGCGTCTTATAAATCGCTGGCAAGAGTGGATCTGCCTTCCCTCCGGCAGCATTTTCTTTTTGAAAGGCCTTGATAGCATCCGCCCATTTCGCTTGCTTAACAGCATAACGATGTAAGGCTTTTAATGCCCATAAGTCTTTCTTCTTAATTTTAAGGATCGCCTCAGCATATAGAACTGCCTGAGGATACTGTTTCAAAGCTTCATGATCCCTGGCAAGACGTTCAAGGGCCATGAGCTGGAAGTCTTGACTAATACCCTGTCGATTAAGAACATCCTCATGTACAATGATGGCTTGTTCGGCATTTCCCAACTGTCTGTATAAATCACCGACCTGGAGGAATGCTCCATGATTTGAAGTATCATTGCGAGCAATTTCAGACAACTGCTGAAGTGCCTGTTTTTTTTCTCCGGCCAAAATGTGATTGAGCGCTTTTATCTCAGCGCCGCGAGCACCAATTTTCTTTGGTTGACTAAAGAAGAAGTACCTGATGAGCACCCCTATGACAGCCAAAAATAAAACTACAAATAATAATGTGATAAGGTCCATGGTAATTATTAATCCCCCTTAGTTGTTGGGTTCCACATCCTCATCTTTTTCCAGGACTGCCTGTCGACGTTTGTCAACTTCACCCTGGAGTTTCTCACGTTCCCGGTCAATCAACTTCAGACCTTGTCTTAATTTGATGTTTTGACCAATGGTTATGGAGAATCCAAAAAGAATACCCAGTATGACAGACCCGAGGATGACAAAATATAGCGGTATGTTTGAATATACAGCACCCATGAGTTTCAATTCAACTGGCGTGGCATTTTGAGTAAATACCCATACAACGGTAAGAAGTATTGCAACTGTGACAAAGATTTTAATTTCTTTCATCTAATCCCTCAATCTACGATGCGACCAAACAGTGTGATTCCCTGTGCATCAACGATTTCAACATTGACCAAATCACCTGGTTGCTCACCGGCTTTATCAAATATAACAATTTTATTGGAGCGTGTTCTACCTTGATGCTGATTTTCAGACTTTTTTGAATTCTTTTCTACGAGGACTTCAACCCTCTCACCAATGTGCTCACGGTTTCTCAGAAGTGTATGCTCTCTTTGCATGGTAATCATGCGTTGGAGCCGATCCTGCTTATCATCTTCAGCAACCGTGTCTTCAAATTCAGCGGCTTTCGTTCCCGGTCGTGATGAGTATTTAAAGGTAAAAGCGGTATCAAATTTGACTTGTTCCATCACATCGAGTGTCTCTAGGAAATCTGCCTCTGTTTCACCGGGGAAGCCCACGATCATATCCGTACTCAGAGCCAGACCGGGGATATTATCCCGCATTTTCTGAGCAAGATCCAGGAAGTGCTGTTTGGTATAAGTGCGATTCATGCGATCCAAAACCTCATCGCTTCCAGCTTGCAATGGGAAGTGGATGTGATTACATATCTTGGGATTGGTGGCATGTACCTCTATCAATTCGTCATCAAAGTCTTGCGGATGTGGTGAAGTATAACGTATCCGCTCAATCCCCTCGATCTGGGAGACTTCATGAAGTAATTCGTGGAACCTGCGACCCTCATGGTGAAAGGAGTTCACATTTTGTCCCAGTAAGGTTACTTCCTTAAAGCCATCATTCCTGATGAGCTTGACTTCTTCAACAATACTTTCAATGGAACGACTTCGCTCCCGTCCGCGGGTGAACGGTACAATACAGAAGGTGCAAAACTTGTCGCAACCCCGCATAATGGATATCCAGGCGTTGATACCTTCACGTCTTGCTGGAAAGAGATCATCATAGACTTCCATCCTGCTCAATTTGGTATCAACAATGTTTTCTTCGGTATCAACTGGTAGCGAAATCATACCGGGGAGTTTGCGATAGGAGTCAGGACCCAGAATAATATCTACGTATGGTTTGGACTTGAGCAGATCCTCTTTGAGGTTCTGAGCCATGCAGCCGAGTAGACCAATTTTAACATTGGGATTCCGGTCCTTAAACACTTTCAAATTACCTAATCGGGCATGCACCTTCTCTTCAGCATGCTCGCGAACTGAACAAGTATTTACCAGAATAAGGTGGGCATCATCTGCCACCTCAGTACGGGTATATTCTTCTTTTTCTAAAAGACCTGCTACCAATTCTGAATCGTATTCATTCATCTGGCAACCATAGGTCTCGATATAATATTTTTTTGGATTATTAATGATCAAATCTCGCTTTCAAAAACATTCAGTCCCCACTTAACAACGATGAATATATTTTTCCGTCCAGCGACCTACAAGGCTATAAAAAGGGTGGTTGGAATGATTAATTGGGTAATATGATGGTGCCATCAGCCGTTAATCTGGCAGTCGATTCTGGACGATCTGCTGCTGAGAGAGAATCGACTAAATGACTGAATCTATGCTCCCTGTCAACAAATGGGACACCCCAGTACTTTTGTTCGGTTGAAATGAGCCTCCCTTTGATCAAATCGCCGCTTTTGTTAAATTCAACATCCAATACTGCTCCAAAACGACGCTCAGCTTGTAAATTGAATCTTCCATATGTTGCAAAATTAGCTAGCGAATACACAACCAGTTTCCCCTTGTAGAGCTCCATAGCTCGTGCAATATGCGGTCCATGCCCAACTATCAGGTCTGCGCCGGCATCAATCATTCGATGGGAAAATTGTATCATATGTCCTCGCTCTTCACCCATATAATATTCTGTACTATCTGGAAGATGCATGGCCGCAAGACCCTCTGCCCCGCCATGGATTGAGACTAATACAAGGTCGTGGTCAATATCGAGACTTAAAACCAGACTTTCAGCGGTTTCCAGGTCCAGGGAGCTGTTGCAAAAACCGCCACTATGGAAGGCAATGAATGCAATTTTTACCCCCCGAATAGTTTTGCTGGCAAAGGTGCCTGGTCTTCCAGACCACCCGATGTTATTGGCTTCCAGAACTTCTTCTGTTTTTGTGACGCATTCCGGTCCAAAATCACCAATATGGTTGTTCGCCAGTGAAAGGAAATCAAATCCGGCTAACTCCAGATCTTCACCATAAATCTCCGGCATCTTAAAGACATAGCAATCCAGGGAATCGGGTTCACATTTTTCAGTACTTCCGCTATCACAAAGCGTACCCTCTAAATTCCCCAGAGTAATATCTGCATCTTGAATTAAGGGTCGGATGTATTTGAGGATGCTTCCCTTCTCCTCGGGACGCAGAAATCCATCCGGATGATAAGAACCCAGCATGATATCACCAACTGCCTTGATGCGAATGGGGTTTTCATCAGCAGCACCAGGAATGCTCAATAGAATCAATAGTAGTGTGCAGGTATATTTGGCTATAATTTTCATTTTATCGTTACATGTTCCAGATAAAAAAAACGCCCGGATATTTCCGGACGCTTAAAATATTATTGTATGTTTACTCTATAGTTCGATTTTATCGGTCAAGAAATAATGTCGGGGATTTACAGGTACATTTTTAACTCGCACTTCATAGTGAAGGTGAGGTCCTGTACTTCTACCAGTATTTCCTGAATAAGCAATCAAATCACCACGCTTGACTTTATTTCCCGGTTTAACAACATATCTACTTAAATGAGCGTAGACTGTTTTGATCCCATAGCCATGGTCAAGAATTATTGTATTTCCATAACCAGTTTTGCCATTCCGTGATTTTACTACACCATCTGCCGGTGCATAAACGGGAGTACCTGTAAGCACTCCGAAGTCCTGACCGTGATGCATTCTTCGCTTTCCAGTCCACGGATCAGGGCGTGATCCAAAGGAAGATGTCAGATATCCACGATTCACGGGAGAAATTGAAGGCGTCTTACGCAAACGTTCTACATCCTGGGAAAGCTTGGAATAGATTTGTTCATAACTATTGAGCTGTAAGGTTAACTCCCGACCCAGGCTGGACAGGTTGCTTTCAAGTGAATTGAGATTTAAGTCTGTATATGGCATGAGATCATTATAGTTCTCAGCGTAGTCATTGACGGCACCACCAGTACCCAACGCACGAACATCATCATCAACTGAAGGGAGATCAGCATAAATACGCAAGGCTTCATCCTGGTCAACGAGTTCTGTTAATTTGACTTCAGCATCATCGAGACGAATTTTCATGTCTTCCATGACGCGAACAAGTTCCTTGTTTTGACTTTTGAGGCTCTGAACTTTTAAATCATATTGGGTATTAGATAGGCCAGAGAATAGAAATGCACCCACACCCATAACGGTGAGAGTCATGACAATACTAACGGATAAAACGAGGGGCTTTGAGAAAAACATCTCTCTCACACGATTCTTTTTATCGTTAATCAGGAAAAAGCGAAAACCATCAGGGGATTTCATTTTTATACTACTTTTCCTTCCGATCATATTACCGATTTCTATTCCTAACTTCTTTGACTGCGAAGTATACTCCGAAGCATAATTGATAACAAGGATTTTTGAGCATGATAAAAGGCTTGAATTCAACTCGTAAGTGCAACTCAAAAGATATTGCAAAAGGGATAAGCTGTCATAGTCTATCCTCTAGACCGCAAAATCATATGAGGAGCACAAATGCAAAGCTACAAGCAGCTTACCCAGGAGCAAAGATACGTA
>JABHBL010000068.1 GCA_018673925.1 Fidelibacterota bacterium | reverse complement strand
GTAAGCGTCTGGGCAACACCAGTATTACCCCTCCCTCTTCAAGTC
This sequence comes from Fidelibacterota bacterium, assembly GCA_018673925.1. GTDB lineage: Bacteria > Fidelibacterota > UBA8477 > UBA8477 > JABMPR01 > JABMPR01. The sequence continues at coordinate 2,474 of JABHBL010000068.1, read as the reverse complement.
CTCAGTTTTCAAATTGAAGGGAAGCAATCGTTCAATATCTTCCTGGGTGTTGGCTAAAGGAAAGTACTTAAACAGATAATTGAGGTAAGCCCAAGGCTCCAGGTGGTTGGCTTTGGCACTCTCGACCAAGGTATAGAGAGTAGCACTGGCCTCGGCACCCATCGGGCTTCCTGAGAATAGCCACCCTTTGCGACCTACCGCAAAGGGGCGAATCGCATTTTCAGCAATATTGTTGTCAATCTCAATTTCCCCATCCTTGAGGAAGGTATCCAGAGTAGGCCACTGATTGTTAGCGTATTGAATAGCCTTTCCCAATAACCCCTTGGGGAGTACTTTATCTTGATGCTTGTCGAGCCACTCCCGGATCTTTTCTAGTACAAGCACAGATTTCTCTTGTCGCAGTTGGTGGCGCTGTTCTGCACTCATCTCTTCTCTTCGCGCCCTGCTCTCCACCGCATAGAGCTTTCCAATGAGTTTAACCATCTGGTTAGCTGCTGCGCTGGTTTTCCTGCCATGGGTTGCCTCTACAAACTTTCGGCGCACATGTGCCCAGCAGCCCGCACGCCCCATTACTTCAGGCCGCTTTGAGAGTTCGTTGTATCCAGCGTACCCATCGGTGACGATGTAGAACGATACATACTTATCACCGTTCTTATCTATTCTGTTTTCGCTCTCTGCTTCTGGAAAGAGGAATTGAATCGGTATGTCGCCGCTACGTTGTGGTGAATATTGGAAGCAGACCGCAGGCTGGTTGGGGGGACCACCTTTATAGACCCACATGTAGGACTTCTGGCTATTTTCCCGATTAGGCTCATTGAGCACTTGCAGTGGGGTTTCGTCAATATGGACCACTTTCCCTCTGCGTAGGTGGCGTTTGATCGCCAGCATCAATGGCTCAAAGGTCTGTCTAAGATGAATCACCCAGCCACTCATGGTTTGGCGACTCAGCTCGATCCCGTCTCGGGCCAGTATCTTCTCCTGACGATAGAAGGGAATACCATCCGCAAATTTGGCTGTGATTACATCAGCAATGAGGGAGTGGTGAGCGATCGATTTAGGGATGATCTGTGCTGCGCGTGGAGCGGTTATTACACTTTGTTCCGCTCCGCTCACCCCCTCATGGATGGGTACGTACTTGGGACGCTTATAGACGATGACATAGCGCTGTTTGGGGATGGTGGCAAGCTGCTCTGAGGTCTCATAGCCAATCAGTTTCCAGCGGGATTCCCACCCTTCTCCCATTGTGGCTTTCTGCTGCTCTGAGAGCGACTCTATTTTCTCAATACGCTCCAGATGTCCCGGCAAAGGACGACGATGTGGTTTCTTTTTTGGAGGGGCAGTTTCAGTATCCGTTGAATGCTCTTCTTCTGTGGATGAGTCCGATTCTGCAGGTACACCATCCCCGATTAGTGCGGTGAGCTCTCCCATCAGCTCTTCAAGCTCAGCCTCATCAAACAGGTTGGCTTGACCGGGGTGAGGGGTATCACTACTGCGACCAAACTGGCGTTTACGCATCAATATTAGAAGGTCGAGCAGCTCTTCAATTCTTTTCTCTTTTTGCTCAATGATGGTGCGCAATTCGACCACCTCTGCAGAAGCTGAATAGGGCTTTGAATCAGAGGATAAAGCGGGGGAATTAGAGTGCTGTTTTTTGGCTAACATTAATGCCTTATTGTACCATTTTCAACTGCTTATGGAAACAAATTACGGGAAAATTCCTCCTTAAATCAATGCGTAATCAACCTTTTTATGCGCCGTTACCTGAGTTAAATTGATCCCCTCCAGAAGCCAGGACAGCTCCCGACTACTGATCTCTACTGAGCCAGAACTTCCTGCCCCAGCAGACGACTCAGGCCACCAGAATCGCTGCTTCTCCAGTCGGCGATAGAAGAGCCAGAATCCGTTGTTGTACCAGTAGAGTATCTTGATTTTATCTCGTAGCCGATTACAGAAGATGAAGAGGTGACTAGAGAGAGGCTCTTGCTGCAAAACTTCCTCAACCAGAACAGAGAGACCATTGATCGATTTACGCATATCTGTCACCCCTACAGCCAGATACACTCGAGTGTGGGGTCCTATGGGAATCATTGATGTTCGACTCTGCTGAGCTCATGGATGACTTGTCCCAGCCATCGGGGATCCACCTGCTGAGAGAACTCAAGTTGGAGGGTATTTATCTGTAGTGTCAATGCGACTGATGGTGTGGTGGCTACAGTTATAGGCATCCACTGCGATAAAATATCTTCTGAGTTGATATCTGATGATGGCTCGGTGGTCTTCTGCTTCAGCCGATTACGCCAGTAGATAAACTGCGAATAACTTAATCGGTGCTCAGTACAATACTTTTTTTGAGTCTGCTCACTCTGACTCCAATTGATGATCTGTTTCTGCCAATATGTCGACTTATCCATCTCTTCCCTCTGCTGGTTGGACGAGGGGACATTTTCAGAGATGTTGGTCGACGTGACTAGATG
>JABHBL010000067.1 GCA_018673925.1 Fidelibacterota bacterium | reverse complement strand
ATAAAAACTGCCCTCAAACGGACTAACCCAACCATTTGGTTTCACAAGAATGGTCGGTTCAAGTTCTCCAGATTCAATTCCCACTTCCCAGGCCGGAATCGAATAGTTGCTTCCGCTATTTTGAGTACCGCCACGACCGTGCAACCAGTATATAACTGGGTACTGGATGGTTGTATCATTGGCATCATAGCCTTCCGGCAAATGAACATCGACCAACATGATGCTATCCATTGATGTGCTGTAAAAACTATCATCAATTTTTGTACCCCAGCTATAGGCTGTCACACCAATAAACAGACTAGCAATTGCCATGCATTTTAAATTGACTTTCAAAAATACCCCCTTGGTCTATTTTAAATACAGCATTTTAATCGTTTGCGTGAAATCGCCTGCATCCAAACGTGCGAAATACACCCCAGTACTCACTTGTTTCCCGATTTGGTCCAAACCGTTCCACTGCACATCATAATTGCCTGGGGATTTTTCAGCATCCTGAAGTGTAATAACCTCTTTACCCCTAATATCATAGACAGTCAGTTTGACCGTTGATTGCGCTGGGAGATCATAGCTGATGGTGGTCGTGGGATTGAAGGGATTAGGGTAATTCTGGTTCAGGTCATAGCTCTGCGGAATGCCAGAGCTCTCATCCTCAATCCCAACATAACCCAAAAGAATTCCTGAGTCCTGCCAAAAGATCACACCTTGACTTAAAATCTCGATATTGAAAAGAATTGGGGTTCCATCCTCCAAGTCCGCTCTTGTTCGTAAAGCAAGATTGCTCAGACCTACCGTGGTCTCACCGACTGGAATATCACCAAATGTTGCACTGGACCTACCGCCAACCAGAGTTGTGTTTGTGTCAGCAGGGTGTATGGCAACACTTATATTTTCAGCGGTTCCGACTAATCCTAGATTCTCGAGCGACAGGTCAAAATAAATAGCTGTACTTGGCGGAATTGCACCCTGAGCAGGATAGAGGTGTTCCAAAGATGCAAGAGCAAGTGGACCGATTGTCGTAAATGATTGCATGTCGTGTGGTCCCAGATATGTCCCATCATCAAGATCAAGGGTTGTTGTCTGAATAAAATAGTTTGATTCAGACTGGAGGGCAGGAACCAGTGTTTTCGCAATCCCGTCACCAGCCTCCCCATCGTCATGCAAGCCATCATCGAATAACTGAAAGCTATCAATCAGCGTATTATCCATATTCCTAAGAATCGCATATGCTTCATAAGCATGGTTATCTGTATTGACAATTGCTGCACTGATGGTCAAACTATCAACAGCAGGGTTTTGATATGTACCATTGATCATCAAGTCATGAGCCCAAACACCTCGAATTTCATAGCTTTCGCAATTGAAGAAATTCCAGATTACCTCTGAAGCATTTATATCTCCATGGGGAGGAGTTGGAAAGAAATAGGGCATACCAGGCCACATATGACCAGCCTCTTCAACCCGATAGAAAATGACTTCTGTTTCATCAACCCCATCTTTATAGGAAAAGACCGTGACTGTGAATTCATCATTTTGGTCAACATCAGGTAAAATCAGAGAGTCAATAGGTGGACTGCACTGAATTTGTTCTGCCCAAGTCTCCAAAGATTCCATAACCGAGAACCAGCTTTCACCGGATTCATACATGTCATAATATGGGTCCTCTGTGCCATTTATAAAGAGGGCCGAAATTGGATTGGCTGTACTACATGCCTGAACTATAGTTGGAATTGAAACACCCGCAACAGTGGCCACCTTCCTAACGCGTTCGCTTAATTCTGCTGCGAGACGCAAGACCATAACTGCACCACCTGAGACCCCACAGGCATAAACTCGATTTGTATCTATGGCATAGTGATCATAGATGGTATCGATGAGCGTTGACAGAAACCCAACATCATCTACATCCGGGGGTCCATCGCCAAACTCGGTTATCCCACTGTTCCATAGAACCGATGTAGGTCCGGTATCTGCTGAATTAGGATATACTAAAACAAAATTAGCGGTATCTGCAACCTCGTTCATTTCTGTCAAATTTAACATTCCTTGAGCAGTCATACCATCGCCGTGGAGATTGAAGACCAGGGGCAAACCGGGTTCAAAATTCTCAGGCGTGAAAACGATATACTCACGCTGATACCCATCATGCTCAAAGCCCCCATACTCAACCTCAGCTGAGACAACTACTGTAAAAACGAAGATACAAATTAGATAACGCATGATATCCCCCCTAATCTAGATTTCAACCAGTACTGAGAATCAGAAGGAATAAATACAGTTCGTAGGTCAGTTTGTGATGGTTTGAATCTAACACACAATTTGTTATTTAGTATTTGCCCCTAATATCCGACCAGATATTAAGGAATTGTAATGGATTTGACTATCACAGATGGAACCAATCCTATCACAGATGGAACATTTGAGCAAAAAAGGACGGAAATTTGCCAGATACACTAGAAACTTGTTTAGGCGAAATAAAAAAGCCCCAGACTTTGTCCGAGGCTTTTTAGTTGTTGAATTAAATCAGGCTATTTGAGGTATACCTGTTTGCCGAAGCTTTAGCGTAGGTAGACCATTTTGATGGTCTGACTAAAATCCCCTGCTTCCAGACGGGCAAAGTAGACTCCCGTACTTACTGATTTACCAGAATCATTTATACCGTTCCAATTGACTTCATAACTGCCAGCTGGTTGCTCACCACTTGCAAGATTTGCGATCTCTCGCCCAGATATATCATATACTGTCAAGGATATGTCTACACCTGCTGGTATGGCATACTTGATGGTTACACTGGGATTAAAAGGATTAGGATAGAATTCGCTGATTCCAACTTTTAAGGGCTGAAGAACAGTCTCTTGATCAATGCCGACATAATCCAACTCAAACCATTCTAGGAATCTAGACATTAAGTCTGCACGAGCTTCGAATGCATCACCTTCCAGAGGTGCTAATGCTTCAAAACCAAAAGCCATAAAGATAGTTTTGTAACCATTTTGGATGGTCGTTGTACCTGCGGTCTGGTAACCTGAAAGTGGATATTGAAATAGCGAATGGCTATGGGACAAGGAAGTTACAAGATCTGGACTGGTTTGATTCTCAGCCCCAAAATAACTATTGGCGATATATTGATCCGCGCCACTCATTATTTCATGCTGTGGATCACCAAAAACGTAGATGAGATTATCCAGAGATTCGGAATAAACTGCCCCACAATATTCGCTTAGAAATGCTGCTTGAGCCTCATCCCCATCAGCCATATCCTGACCAGAAAGTAGCAACCTACCCCCTGCATCCTGATAGGCAGTAAGTAATTCAATAACTGCTGGTGTCAGAGGCAGTTCTGTATTTCCCGTATACCAGACGACCTGGGGCTTGGCCAACAGCCATTCCTCCTGGGGCAAGCCATCTCTAGCAATATCCCAGAGGGCATAAACAATGTCATTGTCCTGGATTGCCCTGAGATAGTACTCCTGGACATCAGCACTACCTGATATGGCACCATCTGCATCGATAAGCGCTACCTGAGGATCGCCAATGACTATTTCAAATTCCAGGGTATCGATGGTTGCAAAGGTGGCATTACCTACCGCTACCTGCAAGACGGCCGTACCGCGTTCAAAGTCTGCTGCCATGGTAAATTCAAAAGGTGCGTTTGCAGTTACTGAAGTGTTCACCTCAAGATCATCAAAAGTTACTTCTGAGGCCGTAAATGTGAAGGCTGGGTTATCCTCAATCACCGAGGCATAGATTCCTGTGGTCAGGACCCCATAATTAACCAGTTCTAACAAGATAGTTCCACTCTCTTCGGGAGACAAAAAGCCATCAGTATTTTCATCTGTGTAGGACATGTCATTAATGTACAGATGGCGGTATGCTTCAGTTACTTCGACAGAAGCAGACATAATTGAATCGGAATCAGAAATATTAAAGAGAGAGACTTGTGTGTTTTGCCCTGCATAATTCATTGATGAAGGAAAGGTTTCAAAGTCGAAAATCCGATTTCCACTTGCTCCTGGCCAGGGATGTCCAGGAGTTGTGCCACCACCAAAACCACTAGCGGGTTCAACATCTACCAAACGATGTTCCTCATTGCTATTGCCCCACTGGGAATTATCAATGTGATAAACCATTAGCCCTGTGCCTACCAGGTGTTGATCTGTCCCCAAAATCTGTCGATTTTCTATAAGGAAGTACTCACGTGCTATATCAGGATCCTGGCTATAGCCACCATGACCCAGCGAATCCATCTCACCATTGGTCCATAGTTTGAGAACAAATCCAGTTTCTACTACAGGGGTGAATAAAATATCGTCCATGTTCACGTCCTGCACAACTGGAATGACCCAACCCATCATTTCCTTGCACCAGGCTGACATATGTGCCGGGCTACTGGGTGAGGTCCAGGATCCACCAGACATGAGGCACCAGTCCCCGATACCATCAGAACTACCATCGGTATCATAAAGGTCAGGAAGTCCCAGTGCATGGCCAAACTCGTGGGAGAACACTCCAATTTCAATCAAATCCCCAGTTCCATTTTCAGCGGGCTGTATAATGTAATTGTCTACATATATGGGATTTCCGTTTGCTCCAGTATCATTGGTCGTATAGGCAGAGCCCGTACCAGAGGCTCCTGAATAGGACCAACTATGAGACCATATTCGATTATCTACACCACCATTTTCAGCACCAATGCCAGAATGAACAAAAAATACTGCATCTACAAAGCCATCGTCATCACCAGAATTGGGAAATCCATCATCTCCGTCATTATCATATTGAGTGAAATCTATCTCGATATCAGAAGCATCAAGTGACTCCTGCAAAAAATCACCGACTCCACCATCCCATCCATTATCCGTTCCGCCGTAATGGTGCCCAGTCTCACTTAACTCGTACCAGCCATAGACTCCCCCAGAAACATGAAATTGGCCCATGGACATTTCCTCGTAGTGTTCAGTCATGGTAACGCTGGGCCAGGGTCCATCAAATAGCTCTTGTTGAAGCATATCACCAGCATTGGGATCATCATCAGAATCAGAATATGACCCCAGGATGACTGGAAAACTCATATAAACATCTTCTCTCAGATCACGGGTACCATTTTCCGCATGTTGGATGTTGGCCAGCCTGATACGCTGCATCCTGTCAGCCAGTCCACCTTCACCATGAGTTTCTGCCATGATTGCTGCTTGCTGAATGACTCCCGCTGGGGGAATCACACCTGGTTTTGGTGGAGATATGGCCATTACAGTGCTTATTCCCACAATACCGACTAGAATCAAATTTTTATACATATACGCCTTCTCAGTTGAATGTCAATTTGGATAACTATTATTTCTCAATAGCAATAAGGATGATTTATCTCATGAAATCTAGTCCGAGCTTATAAGTTTCAAAGATTTCAATATTTACAAGATGATCCCAAGATTGGATCAGGTGACCTGCCTATCTGGTGAAGGTAAATACTTGCCAACTGAGCGTGGCGTCGACACTTAGCTGCTTAAATCCCATCTCACCTAATAGACGATTCAGTTCATCAGATGAATGTACAAAAGCCCTGAAGGCATCCCCTTTTATACGACGATACAAATTTTCCAAGCCAATGACCATTTTTACAAACCAACGATCCCTGGGTATGCTGAAGATATAGATGTCCTCAGCTTTTTCAGCCGTAACCTTGACCAGATTCTCCCAATCAGGATAGCAACAAATAACTCGATCAAGTGTGACAATTTGCGAAGTAGGCAAACTCGATGATAAGTCCACCACATCCCCATGTATATAGTCAACCTGTGCTTCTTTCCCATGCACTTGATCCTGTTCCCGGGCGACACCAATAAAGGCTGATGATGCATCAACATGTATCGCTCGAATAATCGTATCCTTAAAGAGTTCATGATGGAGCACTCCTATACCACCACCAATGTCCAATAACTGGGCATCTTTCAATTTGGTTTTGCGAATGCTACTCAGCATAAGCTCAGTTGTCTTGTCTGGACCTTTTTGTGCATATCGTTTGAGGTCACGACTGGCTTTCTCTGGTCCAAATACTTCTTCTGTGGCATCACAATGTTCGCAGCAATTCATGCTATCCTTTATTCAATTTTGGATTCCCCAAATTAATAATGATAAGATATATCTCCTATTATTTATTTATCCAATTAGGTCATCTAGCATATTGTTGTAATTGAGTTTAAGGAGGGTTGTATTTAGAATACTATGTATCAGATAGAAAATGACACCCGTTTTACAGGGTGTCATTACTAGTAAAGCCCAGATCCAGTTTTTTAGCTATATCATAATCCTATTTTAGATAGATCATCTTCACTGTTTTATTAAAACCTCCCGTATTGAGCTTACAAAAGTACATGCCAGCACTCACCTGATTCCCAGAATCATCTAGACCATTCCAGGTGATATCATAATATCCTCCAGGTTGCTCTTCAGCGACCATTCGACGAACAAACTGCCCTCTTACATCATAGACATTTATGGAAACCTGAGAAACCTCAGGCAAAGCATAGCTGAGGGTCGTTGAAGGGTTAAAAGGATTGGGATAGTTTTGCTGCAAATAGAAGTCGTCAGGTAGTTGAGAGCGGTCATCATCTATCCCAACATAGCCCAGCAACACACCCGTGTCCTCCCAGAAAGCAACATTCTCATTATAAATAGTTATATTAAAATAAAGAGGCGTTCCTTCTACACAATCCTCTGCAGTTAGTAGCGCCAGATATGACAGAGTAGTGCCGATACCCCCTGTCGCCATATCCTCTACCAATGAGTATGATTCACCTGAAACAAAGATTGTGTTTGAGTCAGCGGGTTCAATTCTAACTGAAACATCTTCAACTGCATTCAACCCCAGATTTATTACACTGAGATGAAAATATATTCGGGTATTGGGAGGAATCGCTCCTCCTGCAGGATGAAGTTGCTCCACTGATTCAAAGGACAAAGGTCCGCGATTGGTGAAGTTGATCAAGTCCTGAAAATAAAAACTGTTCTCAGTCTCCGTATTCTGAATCTCGATCCCTAATTTATAGATACCTGTCTCTTCTGGCATCTCTAGATAATTTCCCCAGATATCATCCTGAGCAAGACTATCACCATGTAATCCGTCATCATGCAATATCAATCCACCAATAATTTCGTGATCTTGAGTTGTAACATTCACGGTATTTTCAAACTGGAAATCATGAGGATTTGATATGACTGTGTTAAACTGGAGTGAATCTCCACTTAGATAAGTTATGTAATATTTTTGAGGTCTCACCAGTGTGAGAGTTTGTTTTTTTAACCACTCAAAGAGGAAGAAATTATCAAAGGTATGTTTAACAATACCGTGACCCGCTCCCTCAAATTCTGAATAAATGATCCTCGCATCACTATTAATTGCATTCAATAGCTGAGTATTAGTTAAGTCCTCAGCATAGATAGTAGTGAGACCCGTACTCTCATAAAAACGAATCCGATTCTCTGTAGCGATGCCATCCTCTGCTCCATTATTCAACCAGGTGGGAGTATGCTTGGTACCAGCAAACGGACCACTGACTGTACTAACGCTTACTGCGGCAGCAAACAGATCAGGGGCATGGTTTAACATGCGCCAGGTACCTCCTCCTCCATTGGACCAGCCCAAAATCACAATACGAGTGGTGTCAATAGGGTATTCTTCTATGACAGCTCTAATTATCTCATGTGCAGTAGTGATCTTAGTATAAGTCCACCCTATAGTAGGAGCTTGTGGGACAATGGTAAACTCATTATAACCAAAATGTTCAGCATTGGCTCGCCATGGCAATCCTTCATACAGCTGTAGCTCATTATCTGTTCCCCATTGATCTGCTCCATGAAGAACAATGCTGAGAGGATATAATGAGGTGCTATCGTAATCCAGTGGATAGGCAAATCGATAGTGCATGTCCTCGTGCACTTCATAAAGAAAATTTTCCTGGATGGCGTAAGCTTCTACCTCTACATCCATGGTATCATTCCCACCATAGGCCCCCATATCAGATTGCAGACCTCCCAACGCAGGCCACAGCGGCAATGTGGGATTTGCTGGGTCTGTTCCATCATTAAATTCAGGGTTAGGATCCCCGGCATCAATAGCTGGACTATTATTACTCAAATGGTAATCAAGATCTTCAAAATGAGGATCGATTTGTAAATTGCCTACTCCTGGAAACACCCCCTGGGTGATGGAATAGCTCATCTCCAATTCTCCTCTGTAATAAACATCGGGATTAAATTCGCTCGAGTTTCCCCAGATTATATTGTTAACTGCATCGCATCGTCCATTGGTTAAGTATATTCCCCCTCCCGTCCGCGAGGCATAGTTAAAAGCAATGGTGTTATTGATCAAACGGAAGTTAAACCCAATTTCATTCCCCCAGGCAGCCAGTCCTCCTCCATTTGGAGCGTGATTACTAATTATCACATTCCTTTTCAGGAGTGGATATCGACCATAAATAAATACTCCTCCTCCCCCAGATATGTAGTCTATTGGATTTACCGCAGATACGGTATTTGCGTCTATCCGGTTTTGTGAAATCTCCACATCCCTCACATTAAATAGTGATAAACCACCCCCAATGACAGTTGACTGTCCACTAATTGAATTATGGGAAATGATATTATTTGAAACTCGTACCGTTCCAAATCCAGTGATTGAAACACCACCTCCGAAAATGAAATCTGATCCATTTAAAGAATTCTGTGAAATGACGTTATTTTTTAGCAAGACAGTTCCTCCATCCGCGTCTTCCAAGTAATGAGTAAAAATATAAACTCCTGCTCCGTGTAGCTCTGAACTACTTTGTATATTATTGTGAATAATGTAATTATTGGTAATTTTCCCTCCACCTGTTATAAGTACTCCACCTCCAGCATAGATCTGCAAGGTGGGTAGAGATTGGCCTCGTCCCCCAGTAATAGTAAAACCATTTAATACTGAATTGGTGTCTACACGTGATGATATGGTTACTACTGACGAAACTGCTGAGCTTCCATCAATAATAGTATTTCTGATATGAGATGTATCCTGATCCATTGCAAGATGACTGGACAGGAAAATGGCTTTCCCATTGAAATTAATATTCTCCAAATACTCTCCAGGAGCAACCAGAACCGTATCACCATCAATGGCACCATCAATACCACTTTGAATGCTGAGCGAATCCGCTGGAACATGAATCGTTGTTGCCAATAATCCTGTTGTGATCACCAGGATGAGTAGTAATTTTTGTTTCATATTGGTCCCCTCTCTATGAATTCGACACCTTTAGAGACCCATTGCTAGACGTGGATTGTCCTCTTACGTGTGGTCTCATATTAGTACGGAAGATATGAATTTATTAATTTCTTGACTAACACAGATGGAACCAATCCTTGCACGGAGGGAACATTTTGGCGGTTATTGCGAATATTTGAGGATTTGTTTGAAGAGATGAGCCGGGGCAATCATCCCAGTAAAATCTAAAGTAGTAAGCGAATGTATTAGGTTAGATATTAGCCCATATGTGTTTTAATGAGATCCATAAATACAGGGCGATATGTTGCACCTATGGGGAAACTCTCTTTCCCGATATAGACTCTCCCCTTGTCAATGGTGTTCACCTTTGAGAGACTCACAATAAATGACTTGTGAATTCTACAAAAGCGATCTGCTGGCAGCAAATCCACCATCTTTTTCATGGACATGTATGAAAGATGCTTCCCTCCTGATGTTACAACACTGAGATAATCCCCCACGGCTTCTACATACAGGATATTGCGTAGATCAACTCGCTTGACCTGTCCCTCTTCTTTGAGAAAGATAAATTCTTTCCCAGTGTAACTGGCTCCATCTTGAGTCGGTGGATCCTCGTCTCTGGACACCTTAGAGGTGGTCATGCGATCGCGAGCCTTGTTCAAAGCTTGGACAAAACGCTGGAGTGAAAAGGGTTTATGAAGATAATCAACCACATCCAGTTCAAAACTTTCTAAGGCATACTCCCTATATGCTGTTGTGATGATAGCCAGAGGCGGACGCCGTAGACTCTCCAACAATTTTAGACCTGTGAATTTGGGCATATTGATATCAAGAAAAATGAGATCAGGCTCTAGGGTGAGAATAGCCTCATTGGCTTCAAAGGCGTTTTTGCACTCACGTAAAACCTCAATACCAGGTATGTCTGAGAGATATTTTTTAATCACTGCTCTTGCGGGTGCCTCATCATCTACAATAAGACAGCGGATGTTGGTCGGTGAACTCATGAGGATCCCTCTCCGACTGAAATGCTCAAATCGACTATAAATTGATTTCCATCATCTTTAATCTCAAATTGGTGTTTTCCGGGGTAGATTAGGTCTAAGCGCTTGCGAACATTCTCAAGACCAATACCTCCACTACTCTTGGGGTCACCTTCAAAATGATCACGAAGATTTGAACAGCTAAATGTCAAATGGTTCTCACACTGTGTTAGCTCAATATTAATAAATGGATTGCCAGCAGAAATATTGACACCATGTTTAAAGGCATTCTCAATCAAGGGGACAAACAAAAGTGGAGCAATCTGCGTGCTTGTATCGGCAACTTCCATTTTCAAGTTTACTTGTACGGACTCATCTATCCGGACTTTTTCCAGGGCAAGATAATTGGTTAAAAATTCCATCTCCTTTTCCAGGGGTACTTCCTCGTCCTCACATTCATAAATAATATGATTCAGGAGACCAGAAAGTTTCAATATCAGTTCTGGCGTTTGTGGAGATTCCAGCAAACTATGTGAGTATATGTTATTTAATGAATTGAACAAAAAATGTGGATTGACCTGAGCCTTAAGTGAATCAAGCTCGGCTTTCAGCTTACTACTTTCCAGGTCTTTATGAGACAAAGCCTCCTTTTGTAGTATCAAGTTTGCACGCATAAAATGCAGGGCTGAAGTCACCCCAACCATAAATAGTTGCATAAATATCATTGGAATCGAAAATATGTATGAGGGTCTGTTATGCATGATGTTAGGAGGTTTAAAATCAGGAAAGAATCTGATAATGGCCACAATTATAAAGGCATTAATCACAACCGTTGATAATAGCACAACACCATAGAGTGGGTACTTACCCTGTTCATATAACCGTGGGATTAAAACTCTTAGATTGAGATATACAACCAATATGGTTAACGCTATATGAAGTAATTCGAAAGGTAAATGAAAGTCCACCTCTCTCCCTGCATTCGAGCGCAAAAGACTTATGGTGAACAAAAAGGCTAAAAAAGCGCTCCAGAATATGAGATGTAGAGCAATTCGATTGTCTTGTAGTTTGAGTCGTTTCAGCATGGCCTGAATATATCTTCCAACACCCCTTTCAGCTCGAACTTTCGAGAAAGAGACCTCAGAACACGACAAACTAGCCCATTTCCCCGATCAACAGGAACTGCCATGAATATCCCCTGCTTTTATCACTTCATCGCTTGCAACTAGGGCTCATCGAATATGAACCTTCATCTGCTTCGCATCACTCTAGGTTCACCCCGCAATGAGAAAGAAGACCAAACAAACGGAGAATCAAATTATGAAACCTACTATCAAAAACACACTAAGTCTGGTAGCTGTTCTATCAGGATCAATCGCCATTATGTTTCTACTTATGAGTATGAAAAGCGCACCTGAGCGTAAGACACAAGAAGACACGCGAATTGTCGTAGCAACCCAGACGGTTGTGAACTCGGATATCCAGATTACAGTACCGGTCATGGGTAAAATCAGTGCACGAGAAAAAATTACTCTTTTCGCTGAAGTATCTGGTATCCTGCTCTCATCGGAAAACGATTTTCTCGCTGGATACGAATTTGATAAAGATGACATCTTACTGCGAATCAACAGTGAAGAGTCTGAATTAAACCTAAAAGCGCAACGTAGCAATCTCATGACAGCTGTTGCCGCTTTACTTCCTGAATTGAAATTCGATTATCCCCAGAGTTATGTGAATTGGGAAAATTATTTACAAGCATTTGATATCAATTCTGATACCAAGCCCCTCCCGGAGGCTCTTAATGAGCGTGAGAGCTATTTTGTAGCCAACAGAGGCATTGCAGGGACCTATTACGCAATTAAAGCTTCTGAATCTCGTCTGGATAAATATACCATTCGAGCACCCTTTGATGGAAGTGTGACGGAAAGCCACATCAAACCCGGTAATCTGGTTCGCAACGGTCAAACCTTAGGTGTCTTTCTAAATCCGAGCCTTTACGATTTAGAAGTAACCGTTGGAATCAATGAGATCAAGCACATCTCCGTGGGTGATCAGGTGACTTTGTATAGTGGCACTTCCGAGGTCGATTTGATGGGCACAGTCAGTCGTATCAGTGATGGTCTTGATATCAATAGTCAGATGGTAAAGGTCTTCATCACGGTTTCTGGATCTGATTTGCGTGAAGGGATGTATCTCAAGGGTGAAATTCAGACAAGTTCATCAATGAAGGCAATAGTTCTACCTCGTAAGCTCCTGGAATCAAATGATACCATACTTGAGGTTCAAGATGGCAAAATTAATCGTCTTGGCGTGAATGTGGTTTCTACCCGAGGTGAAGAGGCAGTGGTTACTGGTCTCGAGGATGGCACCACTATTTCGTTAAGAACTCAAAATTTACAAAATGGAACCGTGGTGAGGGTGGTTGAAACAAGTTCAAACAACCTAAGCTCCGCTTCTGATCTGGCTAGCTAAGGAGTTATCATGAAATCTCTAATCAAATATTTTATCAAATACTCCACATCAGGAAATGTCATCATCCTGCTTCTGGTTTTCCTGGGCTTGCTTGGCTTTGGCTCCCTTCGGTCAACCCTGATGCCCCAGATCGATCTGGGTGTTATCAATATTATGACAACCTATCCTGGAGCCTCCCCGGAAGAAGTGGAACAGGGAGTTGTTCTGAAAATCGAAGAGAACATTCAGGGTATTAGTGGAATTAAGAAAATTACTTCTACTTCAATGGAAAACGTAGGGACTGTAACTATTGAATTGGTAAGCGGAAGTAACCCTGATCTGGTTCTACAGGAGATAAAAAATGCAGTCGATGGAATCAGCTCCTTCCCCTCTGGTATAGAACCTCCTCGAACTGCTAAATGGGAGTTCCGGTCTGAGGCAGTGGAATTCATGATCAATGGAGAAGTTGATCTCCACGAGCTGAAAGATGCAGCTTTGCGGATGGAAGATGACCTGCTGGCCATGGATGGTATCTCTAAAATCGAGCTCAAAGGATATCCTGATGAAGAAATTGAAATTGCTTTCCGGGAATCCGATCTGGAAGCCTATGGTCTCACCATGTCCGAAGCTGTGGGGATGGTCCGTAAAGCGAATATTGACCTCACTGGTGGAACCATCCGTGGTGAAACTGAAGATTTGAGCATCCGGACACGCCAAAAGCGTTATTACGCCTCAGAAATGCAGGATATCGTTCTAAGAACGCTTTCAGATGGCACACTGTTATATCTCGCGGAGGTCGCTGATATCACTGAGAAGTGGGCTGAGAATCCAGATGCAGTATATGTAAATGGCAAACCAGCAGTTCTGGTTTCTGTCAATTATACCAGCAGTGAGGATGTCATTGAGACAGCTAGCATGGTCCAAACTTATATCGAAGAATTTAATGCCAGCAACAATGTGTTAGAGGCACAGATTCTTCGTAATGCAGCCACATCAATTGAAAGCATGCAAAGTATCCTGCTCAGCAACGGTACGGTTGGATTCTTTTTGGTAATTCTCTTCCTGTCGCTAGCATTGAATCCCCGTATGGCTATCTGGGTGGCTATTTCCATCCCACTCTCCTTCCTTGGTATGTTTGGCCTGGCAGCACTGGCAGATATTACCCTTAACCGGATTTCACTTTTCGGAATGATCCTGGTGATAGGAATTCTGGTTGATGATGGAATAGTCATTGCTGAAAATATTTATCAACATCACGAAAAAGGTAAACGACGCATTCGTGCAGCCGTTGATGGTGCTCTTGAAGTTTTGCCAGCTGTTTTCTCAGCCATTTTAACCACCATGGTGGCATTTTCAGCCTTCCTGCTCATTGAGGGAACCTTTGGTCAGTTCTTCCGTGAGATGGCTTTCGTTGTGATGGCTGCCCTGTTTATTTCCCTTATCGAAGGTGCTCTGATACTGCCGGCACACATTGCTCACTCACGGGCTTTGGCCGCAGATAGAAAACCAACCAAATTTGAGGTAAAAGCTAATGGAGCCATCGCCTGGATGCGTGAAACTCTCTATACCCCACTTTATCGATATTCACTAAAGCATCGTGGCATGGTCATCGCTACGGTGACAGGATTATTCATTATCACAATCGGTGGTGTCGCAGGTGGTATCATCCAAATGGGTGGTAGTTCTTTTGACAATCAGAATCAATCTACTGTGGACATACAAATGCCACCAGGGACCCCAGCTAGCGTGACCATGGAAGTTCTGGATAAACTTGAAGCAAATGGTGTACTCATTGGAGAGGAATTTTCAAAGAGTGAAGGCAAGGAGATCGTAACAAGCGTCGTAAAACGGATTAGTAGCAGCGATGCTGGTAGTGTGACCATCAACTATCTGGATACGAGAGAACGCGAGTTTCTTTCAACAGATTTCTCCAACTCCTGGCGCAAAGCAGTGGGTCAGGTGCCAGAGGTAGAACGAATCAACTATGTAGAAACCAGCCAATTTGGGAAGGCGGTTTCCATCTCCTTGCTGAGTGAAAACATCCAGAATTTGAATCTGGCTGTAGACGAATTCAAAACGGAGCTAAACCAGTTGGCCGGATTGAAAAATGTCATCGATGATAACCAGCAGGGTATGCGTGAGATAGAAATTCAACTGAAAGATCATGCCTACAGTCTGGGGCTGGATATTCAGACTGTCATGAACCAGGTCCGTAGCGGATTTTATGGGGCTGAAGTCCAGCGAATCAACCGTGGCACTGAGGAAGTAAAGATCTGGGTGCGTTATAGCAATACCGATCGATCCTCCATCGGTGATCTGGAAGAAATGAAAATCCGTACCAGCAAAGGTCAAGCCTTTCCGCTCAAATCGATTGCTGACCTGAATTACACCAGCAGTCTGAGCAAAATACGACACCTCAATGGTCAACGACAGGTAACGGTTGAGGCAGATGCCCTGAACAAGAAGGTGGATCTTACACAAATAAAAACTGAGGTGGTGGATGTGATACTTGCTTCAATCCTTGAGAAGTATCCTGACATCAATTACAGTATTGGCGGGCATGGAGAACGCAAAGCCGAAGCTGTAACGTCCATGATCAGTATTATACCCATAATCTTGGTACTCCTTTTTGCAGTCATTGCCTTCACCTTTCGTTCATTTGGACAGACTGCCATTCTTATGTCCCTCATTCCCCTTGGGTTCATTGGAATCGGTTGGGGACATGCCATCCATGACACACCTCTGGATATGCCTTCCTATTTTGGAGTGCTAGCGCTGATAGGTATCCTGGTGAATGACTCAATCGTTTTCATTGGGACGCTCAATCGCAATCTGAAAGAAGGCCTTATTTATATGGACGCCCTCCTGAAAGCCGGAATATCTCGATTCAGACCTATTCTGCTCACATCCCTGACCACCATTGCAGGTTTGGCTCCTCTGATTCTGGCCAATAATCCTGATGCGCAAATGACGATTCCCATGGCTATTTCTGTGGCCTATGGTCTCATAATATCCACCTTCTCAACCCTACTGGTATTACCTATTCTGCTAAGCTTTGCCAACGATATAAAACGGTACAAGGTAAAGTTTAAAACAGGAAGACTACCGAGTCGCGAAGCTGTGGAAGCTGCTGTCCTTGAGCTGGATATAGATGCCCAGTTGGCAACAGACGGGCAGGTGTAGACATGGGACGCACATCACTCATTTTACTCTTCTCTTCACTATCTCTTTGGTCAATGCCCATGCTTGAAATTGGACTGGATGAGATTCTTACTGAGACTAGCAAGCAGAACTTGACTATCAAACAAGCCAAAAACTCCTCTGAGGTGGCTGAAAATTCTGCCAGTCTGGCCAATGCCGGTCTCCTGCCCCGTCTGGATCTGAGTTCCGGCTCAACTTTGATCAAGGGCATCAATCAAACACCTGGAGGTGAGGTTGATGTTGAAAACACATCTCTTACTGCTGGATTAAATGCCAGTTATACGCTTTTTAATGGAATGCAGGGACTTAGTAGATATCAACTACTCAATACCCAGGCAGAGGCCAGTGAACTGCAAAGCGATATGATTGAAGAGAACATTCTCCTCTCAGCAGCAAGTCTGTATGTCAATGTGCTCATCAGACACGACAACCTGCAGATCAGCCTGGAACAGCTTGAGATATCACATCAACGCCTGGACCAGGCTCTGGAACAGACTGAACGGGGAATGGCCAGTTCCCTATCTGCGCTGGCAGCTCGGGTGGACTTTGACAATGATAGTGTTGCTGTGATAGAGTCGGAGTATGCATTGCAGGAAGCGAAAAGAAATCTCAACCTACTGATTGGATGGGATCTGAATCAGGACTATCAGCCCAGGTCTCTCAGCTATGAACTCGGCAACTATAATTTGCAGCTACTCACCTCTGAGGGTGAAAAAGCCAATAAAAGCCATGCTTTAAATCTAAATTATGAAAAACAGACTGATCTCAACATGAAGCGAACCCTTGGTTCTGTCCTACCCCGAGTGAGCCTCAGTGGATCATACGGACTTCAACAGATAAACTCTGATGTTGATTTCTCTTTTTATAATCCTGATATGACCGCAACGGCTGGACTATCTCTGAGCTGGAACCTCTTTGATGGAATGAAATCCAAATCTATTCAGAGCGGTCGATTGCTCCAGAAGAATAGCCAATGGAACTCATTAGATTCAAAGCGAGAGTTGGAAAAATCTCTGAGTTCCGCTCTAGCATACTACGAGAAGAGTCGTCAGATACTGGAGCTGAAAGCGAACACACTTTCCTCTGCCCAACTCAATTTCGATCAGACCAAAGAGTACTTCAGACTGGGTCAGGTTAGTTCAACCCAATTCAGGGATGCCCAACTCAATCTAAGTCGTGCAAAAAGCAGTCAGATCCAAGCCCGCTATTCAGCTTACCTGGCCGAGATGTCTCTCTGGCAGCTAACAGGGAAATTGGAAGCTAAAATCAAACATAGTTGAGATTTACGCCTCAATTTGGTCGGAGAGTTCATCGCTTCTCCAACATCAAAAACGCCTCCCTATCCGGAGGCGTTTCATCTATTTTAAGTTCATATGGAGATATATATCTCACTGTATGACAGTCAGTTATAAGATATAGCTAGAGTATCAATCTCATGGGCTAATACTTCCAATAGGGGTATTAAGTTCCAACCAGGCCATTCAGCCCCGTTAGGAGTGCGTTTTCATCAATGCCATACTCTTCTATGGCATCACCTAACTTATGCTCTCCAGACACGGCACAGGACGTACAGCCGCCAAGATGGTGATCGGCTAATACATTTTGGGCGTGAGGATGCTTGGCAATGATTTCACTGATAGCCATATCCTTATTGAAGCTCATATCATCATCACCCTCAGGCAACTCACAGGAGACCGGTCTTTGAGTTTGTACCTGCAACTGTTTCACAGATGCGTTGACATGGGCGCGGACACTCATGAGCTCCTGCTGAAAACCAGCAATCTCATTAGATATCTTATTGGTCTTACTCCAGATAAGAAATAAGACAATACTAAAACCAATTCCTGTGGAGAGATATATGGACAAAATCATTTGTGGTGCTCCTATTTCAGCAAATATTCAGCTAGCTCGACACCAATCACTGCAGGATCAGGATGCTCGGCTTGGTTTAATTGATGAATCAATTCGTTGATACTCTTCATAACCTTGTCTTTTTTCAAAGAGAGGAAGTAGCCATCAAAGACATGATCCCCTAGCATGGCTCTATCAATTTCAACATCTTTATTGTGCTCGTTAAGTTCTGAAAAATAGACCACTCGGAATTCCCTGCTATAACTATCATCCCGGTATATTTCGAACATGATTTTTTCTTGGTATGCCATAATAAGGTTCTACTATCCCCTGTGCTATACCAGCTCTGCAGCGGCTTCAATTTCGGCCGGTTGTCCATTCTTCTGAGCGCTGGTTGTTGGTATTTCGATATTTCCGTTAAATATCTCTTCAACCAACTTAGTCTTAAAATGACCTAATTGCTCATCTATTTCTTTTCTGACTTCAGTTTCACTAATCTTATTTTCAAGATAGCGTTTCAAGAAATAGCTGATGGTCTCAACCCTGATCTTAATTGAACCAGTAGGTTTGTTCTCATCCAGATCTTTGAAATTGAAATAGGGTGTACCTGATTTCTCGACAATTTCTTCAACAACTGAATAGATAGGTGCATCATGACCACACTTGAAGTTCGACAACTCCAGAGCTACCAGGTTAGGATGTCGAGCGACAAACTTCGCTCCCCATAATTTGCGACTGGTATTTTCACTATATGAGTTTTTCCAGACATCTCCAATATCGAGTGGATGAGATATGTGCCCAGCTTGCACTTCATCTCCAAACAACCTGTCCAGCATGTCATCATCTATTGGCAAACTGTCCTGAGTAAAGATGGGATAACCCAACTTTTGAAATTCTGTCAATATGCCGTGACTGATACCAGGATCACCATGATAGGGTCGTCCTAAAACAACCAGACCCAACTTCTGCTCAGCTTCGAGCTTATCTAATGTGACCCGAGCCCGCTTTCTGGCCGATGACATAAATGTATCCATGGCGGCATATCCAGCAGTAACTGCACGATCATTCTCAGCTTTGCTCAGCCCCAGAAGGTCCTTAAACTCTGTATACATCTGACGGGCAAATAGCCGCTCATCTGCAAGATTTACAAAGGTATCCAGGAATTTGATACCCTTTTCCTTAAAGATATCACCCTCCTTGATAAAGGCTGCCTTCACAGATTCAGGGGTGGTGGTCACTGTGGGACAGGCATTACAGGCAACCGTCTTCTTCAGATCAGTTTTTAAATCTGCAATCATCGGAAAAAAGATATAATCCAGGGGATTTCGCTCATGCTTTTTAAAAATGAGATTGTGGACATGTGGAATAGCCAGTTTACTTGGAAAACAAGGATCTATGGATCCCCGTTTGACACCATCCTTATACAGTTTTTCCGTGGTATAATCAGAGAATACCAAATTTTTATATGGAATGCCCAAACTCTCAAAATATGCTGTAAAAAGAGGTGCAGTAGAATACAGGTTAAGAACCCGTGGGATACCAATCCTGACCTGCGATCTATTTTTGACCAGTTCAATTTTACTTTTTTGCCGTTTACTCAGAGCCATCTTAGAAATTGGCTCTGAAACGTTATCTGGTGAAAAACTTTGGAAAACTTCCTTGGATGCAATTTCGAAATAATTGGGATTCGCACCTAATTTTGCATCAAGTCCTTTTTTGATTTCCCGCATGTCATTGACATCCTCAACCAGACCCTTCTCACAAGAATTACCTACGATAAGCCTCTTGGCTCCCATTTCCAGGGGTACCTTCGATTCAAATTCCTTTTTATCATTGCGTGAGTAAAAACGCACAGGTCTAGGTTCCTGAGCACCCATTTTATAGGTGAACTGCTCATCACTATCTTCAAAGGGATGTTCAATTTTTACATCAAGAAACGTCCTCAGACATTTATTCTTACAAAAATAACAGCGAGTATCCTCATTGGTGGTGGAATTGTATTGAATATTTTTGGCAGCCTCCAATCCAATAAAACTGGTCTCATGACCATTTTCCCAAATTCGGATGGATTCAATGGCGGCACCAATGGCTCCACTCTCTCCACAATGTTCATGAACAATAATGTTAGCCTTTTCCTCTTTGCCTCTGAAACGGGACTCAATAAAATCAACTTGAGATTTTACTGCCGCCAGGTTGTGTTGGGTTCCTCCCTGAAGCACAAAATTGGTACCTAATTTTGAAATATTGGCAATTTGTGAGACATATAACCAGATATTTTTGGGTAATACATCTGCAAGACCGGCCATGATCTCTTCTTTTTTCCAGCCCTGTCTTTGAAAATCCACGATATCAGATTGCATAAATACAGCACACCCATAACCAAAGTTAGGCATGGCCTCTGCCGTAAATGCATTATCAGCATATTGCTCCACAGGAATACCAAAGTCCTGTGCGGTGCTTTGCAAAAAGTACCCATTACCAGCAGAACACTGGGTGTTCAGTTTAAAATCTTTTACCTGACGATTATTGAGGATCATGATTTTTATATCTTGTCCTCCAACATCACAAATCACATCTACTTCTTTGTAAAAGTGTAAGGCTGATTCCGTATGGGCAACCGTCTCAACGATGGCCGCATCGGCACCTAATACATCCGATAATACATCCTTGGCATAGCCAGTAGTACCAACACCCATGACCTTTAAAGTGGCTCCCTGGGATTCAACTTGATCTTGAAGTTTTGCAATGATTTCCTTGGTATCCTCAATGGGATTTCCCTTTGAGAGTTGGTAAGACTTAACCAGGATTTGCTTATCTTTATCCAGAAGAACCGCTTTTGTGGAGGTAGAACCTCCATCAAGCCCGATAAATGCCTCCAGGACTTGACCCTTTTTGAATGTGGCTGGTGTAAAAGATTTCTTGGTGTATTTCTTGAGAAAAGTATCCAATTCATCACTGGATCTACTTAATCCATGACTACTTCCCTTTTTCTCCGTAAGACGACCAACATTCAGATATTGGTCTAATTCAGCATAACCACGATATTGACCCACATCATCCTCTTCCTCCCGGCCAAATTCGACAGCACCAAGGGCCGCAAAATATTGGGCATTATCAGGGACTTGAATGAGTGATTTTGGATCGACACCTTCTGGAATGGGAAAATTACGTTCTGCCCAAATAATTGGAATATTCTCTTCCCACGCCTCGCGCATACCCCGGATGTAAGTGTTGGGACCGCCCAGCAGGAGCACATTGGGACGTAAAGTATGACCTCGAGTTAATACAGATAAGTTTTGACCCACAATGGCGTCAAACAGGCTAGCCATGAGTTCATCATTGGGTATACCCTGTTTTTGTAGACTATTGATGTCAGTCTCAGCGAAAACACCACATTTACCGGCAACGTGATGGAGTTTTACTCCATGATAATGCTGCTCCGAAAGCTCCTCTGCAGGGATGCGTAATTTGGCATTGATTTTATCAATGACTGCACCAGTACCACCAGCGCATTTATCATTCATGCTGGGTATTTTCTTTTTCCTGCCTGTCTCTGGATCTTCCTTGAAAATAATTATTTTTGCATCTTGTCCACCCAGCTCAATAACCGACCCTGTATCTGGATATAATTTTTCCACTGCAAGGCATACAGCATTCACTTCCTGAACAAATTTAGCTCCAATATGCCGGGCAACATTTTTTCCACCACTACCAGTGATAAAGGCGTGAATACTTTCAGGTTTGATATGAGGATGATCTGTTTCTATTTGCTTCAAAAATTCCAGCACCTTTTCAGGTTGCTTGGTTTCATGACGTTGGTAGTCCCGCCAGATAATTTTGTCCTCGTGATCATCTACCAGAACAATTTTTACAGTAGTTGAACCGACATCAATGCCAAGGGTGTATTGTTTTGTGTTCAATTCAGTTGTCATATCTGATTGCATGGTTTCTACCTTCTTCATTATGCTACTCCCTGAACTCTACCATCCATGAGATCGGCTACGTGGATGGCGAAATTTGCTGCAGTTCCAACGATATCTCCACGTTTGGGCACTGTGTACATGGGACGTTTCAATTCGGGATGATTTTCAACATAATCTTTCATTTCATCCAGGGTTCTCCCGGAATCCTTCAAGGCTTTCTGAAATTCCTGTTTTGCTTTAATTCTCGCATTTCCCAGAGCCATTTGAACCCGACTGTGGGCATTGACCTCACCCTCACCAGAAGTTTCAATTGGCAGGTAAATCGCATCTTTGTACAATTCCACTACAGCAGCCTGAGCACCATCCGATTGAGTACTGGGCATGCAACCAAAGGGTTTTACACTGAGAACCATATGAGCAAGACCTTTGCTGTTATAGTAGATGTTTTTTGCTACTTCTAGATGTCCCTCGCCACCTGACGAACGGGTGTTATAGAAAGGATGTCCCATCCTCTGTAATTCGTATTGATCAACAAGTTCATGCAAGTTCAGCCCCAGGGCTTGTTGGAGACGGGTAAACTCTCGTTTAAAGACTTTTTCTGCCAGGCTCATGGTTCCAATTTTTTTCCGATATCGAATTTCATTCATCAATCGCTGATCAAGTCTCCAGGCAGCTGGCTGTACCTCTCCCTCATTGATTCCCTTACGATCTTTGGCGCGCATTTTATACTGTGACATGAGGTACATGACCCAGGTCCCTACAGGTTCAACCAGGACTTCAGCGTTTTCCTTCTCAAGGAATTTAAACATGTTAAAGTTGCCATCGCCTTCAGTAAGCTGAGCCCAAAATTCTCCGGTAATTTTTACAACTGGTTTTACTCTAAAGCGATCTACTTCAATGTCATTAAATTTTTCACCAGCTTCACTAAGGGTATTGGTGTAAGCTTGACCCTTCAATTGATCGATAAATTTGCCTAAATAGTTGATTCCACCTGCTAATCCAGCACCGGAGAGAAATTTGAGCCAACTTCTGTCAATGTCGTATGGTTTATGATCTCTCATCACATCATGGAGATAATTCAGCGATTCCTCCATGACAGCATTGGTTCTACCCTCTTCCACTTCATAGGGGCGAATTTTGTAGCCAACCTCATTGAGGATATCACCCATATTGAAGGCGTTGATCAATCCCAGGAAAAAATCGAGATTCATATCCAGTCCGGCTTCCATTTCACTTTGATTCAATCCACCGGATTGCTGAAAAAGAATTACTCTGAATCCTTCAAACCCTGAGTTCTGCAGTGCCAGACGATACTCAGCTTCATACATTCCAAAGCGACAAGGACCGCAGGCTCCAGCTGTCAATAATAGATAATCTCGAATGATCTCCTCGCGGGTAAGCCCCTGGGCTTCTAAATTTTGTAAATACTGAATTAAACTGCCAACCGTAAAATATGTGGGATTGCACTGACCATTGTTGCCATACTCCTTGCCAAGCTGGAAGGCATTCACATCAGGTGTGGGGATGGCATTCACCTTATATCCCAGACCTCTCAAGACCCCTTCCAGTAAGTGCTCATGTCTCCAGGTCATCCCACCAAAAAGAAGTGTGGTTGTTTCTCTCTGATCCCTGGTAAAGAGGTTTTCCATGGGTTTGGAAAAATGATGGAAAGTCGATGTATTTATGCCAGCGGCTTCCTCTAATCGTTTTCTTTCCTCAGCAACCTTATCCTCCACGAAGGATTCCTTATTGAGGAGAATATCCTTAACATCTTGAGTATGTAATACATTCTGATTTGAGTCATTTCCAGATACGGTAGGGGTGGTCGTTGTTCCACTTGATTCCATTGTTGAATTCCTATTTTAGCTATTACCAAATTCTGATCAGATTGAGAAATATGATCAGCTTTATGTCAAGGAATATGCCAAGACAAGGAATGGGGCTATATAAGGATTTAATGGTTTTTTTGGGGTACAGTAGGCGGGTTAGTGCAAGTAAATCCTTGCACTATGGAATGTATTTTCTTGCATCCATCCCGAGTTGCTTAATTTTTTGTTGGAGGAATTGTCGTTGCATACCGAGGTATTCTGCAGCTCTGGAAATGTTCCCTTTCTCACGACGTAAAGCTTCGCTAATCAGAGATGTTTCCAGATCATTTGTATAGGCTTGTTTGGCTGCCTTGAAATCCCGTCCATTCAAGGAATAACCCTGAGAATTTGAATCACGTCGCAGCAATTGGTTCTCCAACTGGACATGATCCATTTTATCACCGGATAGGACAACGAGGCTCTCCATCACATTACGTAATTCACGCACATTGCCTGGCCAGGAGTGATTCATAAGTATTTCACAGACCTCATTTGTTATTTCAAGGTCATGTTTATTGTTGGTGGCGATATATTTTTTAAAAAAGTGTTCAGCCAGCGGGAGAATGTCTGATCGACGATCCCTGAGGGGTGGAATGGAAACCTCTACCACACAGATACGGTAAAACAGATCTTCTCTAAACTCACCTGAGGTAACCAATTGATGCAAATCCTGGTTGGTGGCAGTAATAATTCGAGCGTTGCATGGCACATTACTGGTAGAACCCAGAGGTGTAACCTCTCCCTCTTCAAGAGCTCGCAGCACCTTGGCCTGACAACTCTTGTCCATATCTCCAATCTCATCCAAAAAGAGAGTCCCATTGTTGGCAAGCAGAAATTTGCCTGGTGTGTCTTTGTTTGCACCTGAAAACGCACCTTTTTTAAATCCAAATAGTTCACTTTCAATGAGTTCTCTGGGTAGGGCGGCACAATTGACGGCTATAAAGGGACCGACGTGTCGTTGACTTTTATCATGGATGTTCTGGGCAACCAATTCCTTCCCTGTTCCACTCTCTCCAGTGAGATGAACCGTCACCTCAGATTCAGCCACCTTTTGAACCGTCGTTTTTAATAACTTCATGGATGAGCTTTGTCCCACCATGGTATCAGAATCTTCTTCTAGCGTTTCGCGAAGCCTTTTATTCTCCAACTCAAGTAGGATCTTTTCGGAGGCATGATCCAAAATCTTTCTCAATTCGGTGAGTTTATAAGGTTTGGTGACATAATCGTATGCCCCAGCTTTCATGGCCTCAACCGCGGACCTTTCAGACCCATGGGCGGTTATCATAATAACCAGGGGTGAATTTTCATTTTTCTTCAGGAGTTCGAGTACTTCAATTCCTGTCAATTTTGGCATACTCAAATCGAGTAGCACCATATCAGGTTTTTCTGACTGGATTTTTTCCCAGGCATCACGTCCATCAACTGCCTCACATAATTGATAGCTATTTTTTAAAGCCCTCACCAAACCTTCACGTGCTACTGATTCATCATCAGCAATCAAAATTTTAAATTGCTTGGTATCCATTATTCCTTTTCTGCCTTTGGCATCCTCACAGTGAACTGTGCCCCACCCTCTGGTCGATTGGTCGCCTCAATAGTTCCCTGCATAGATCTTAGGTTTTCTTTGACGATGGTCAATCCAAGTCCAACTCCATCAAGTTTGGTAGTGACATAAGGTTCAAATATATCACCAGATTCCGATTCAGGTAATCCTAGACCAGAATCATTTACTATCACCTGGACAAAACCAGCTTCTTCACTGGTCTCTATATCCACAGTCCCACCCTTTTTCTGACAGGCCTGCATGGCATTGAATATGAGATTAAAAAATATCTTCTTCACCCCCTGAGGTGTTCCAAAAACATAGAAACCCGGTTTGGTATGCAAAACAAGTTTCACATCATTCAATTTCGCTTCAGTATGCAAGAGTACTTGAATCCCTTGAAGCACCTCATCAACTGACACAACTTGTTGGTGCCCACTCTCAGGTTCAGAATATTTTATTATTTCTGACAGAATAAGATTCAAGTATTCCAGCTCATTCTCAATGGTCACCAGACTGCTCTTCAACGCTTCTCCCGTGGGCATTTCTTCCTGCATGACCTGCACAAGAGTGTTAATTGCGCTCAATGGATTCTTTATGTCATGTGTAATATTAGCTGATATTTGACCCAGAGAAGAAAGATTGTCCTGATTGAGCATCATCCTCTCCATGTTCACTTGTTCTTCAATAAGATTTGCATTTTTTATGTAAATGGCAAGCTGATTGGCGACGGTCCTTACAAGATGAATATCCTGACTTGTGAAGGTCTTATATAATTGCTTGCTGGTTACTGCCAGGAGACCTAGGACCACATCCCTCTCTTCACGAATGGCCACAATCAATTCGTAGCTGGCTGCAGCGAACTCCTCAGCCACATCTGAGCTGGTCATATTGTAGGTGAGCAGTGGTTCAGAAGCGGAGCTCAAAAACTGATTGGTTGCTACAAAAGAAGCAGCCTCTGGTGTATTTGGCCTGATGATAGATACCTTGATCACACCCAATAATCCAGCGAGTTGAACACTAATTCTGGAAAAAAGATGATCCAGATTTGTTGATGTTTTTAGTTGCTTGCTGATGGCATGGAGGGAGTCTTGAAATTTTCTACTCTCTTGAAAAAATAGAGCATTGACACGGGCCTGTATATGTACACGTGCTGGTTGAAACAGGAATATCAAAATCAAAAGCAGGAATAGCTCAATTACTTCAACATTGAGAACAGGATACTGGGAGAGAAACTCAGTTAGATTTTTTATACCAAACTGATAGACCAGCACAATCAAGCCAGCCAGAGTGAAGTAGACCAGGGATGGTCTTACAAATATGTTAATGAATTCGTACTGAAGACGATAGTAAGCTAACATCATCCCATGGACGAGGGCCAACAACAAAAACACAAACCGGATTGCCTGAGGTGCCGCGCTGACGATGTGCAGACCCCAAAAGCTGATAGTGGTGACCAAAGAAACCATGATCAGCAGAATGCCATTTAGATAGAAATAGTATCTGAAGCGTTCCCAATGCTTCATACCGCTCATTTTTAGCGAAATAATTGCAGCGATGAAAAAGGCTATGGCAAGCCATATGGCGTACGATTCAAAAAATATGTACATCCCGGAGGATGAGAGTTTTAGCGTTCTTAAGGTGTTTTCCTGATTCGTGAATATAAAGAAACCGATCAAAAAGAAGAATCCAATAAAGTGGAGACACGTAAAAGCCACATCCAGGGCGGACCGACTGATAATAGTTTTCTCTGGATCTCTGGTCTCGCAGTAATATTCCCCGTAGGCATGGATGAGTAAGGCCGGGGTTATACTGATACCAGCTAGAGTAATGATCCAACCCAGACGGTTGACATTAAAGCCTGCATCAAACACCAGTGTACGTGGAAATAGTGCCATAAAATTACCTGCGAAATAGAGCAACAATCCCAGGGCAGTTAATAAGACTATTTTTTCCTGCCGCTGTTTTAGCGGCCGGCGAAGCATAACATACCCCAGCATGGTATACAGGATTGTACCAAGTAGAGATATGATGAGAGAACCACCTTCTATCAGACCAAAGCTTGAGACTTGTACTACACTCACGTTCATCTAAGATTGATCCACTTTCATCTGCTGCCTACGGGTTCCTCATGGTTGTAACGCTCACATTGAATTCTGTTCCAGTTGACTTGTTCTTCTCATTAGCTGGAGTGATAAAAAATGCAATATTAGAAATTCAAAATACCCGCACCCGACGAATAGGCAAGCAGGAATCTGGTGTTCGCAATGCTGCAGGGAACCATATTATTAACGGATATGTAACTTGAATCAAGCCAAATAATTTTGATATGGAATCACTCTATCCTATTGTCATACAGACGATTATAAGATTTACCTAGAGGCCACTTTTAAATTATCAGTAAACCAAACCTTTGTAATAAATGACCGATAAAAAGCCGAGTTGTACTTATAGAACTCTGAAGTAAATATTTTTACTTTAGATACACCATCTTTATGGTCTCGGTGTAATTCCCAGATTCCAGACGACACAGATAAACACCTGAGCCTACCACCTCACCTTTTGAATTGGATCCATTCCAATCCACGTCAAATTGACCCGGTCCCTGATCGTCAATGGTATAACGGCGTACAACTCTTCCCCTTAAATCATATATAGTGAGCTGTACATCTCCGCCATTTGGTAAAGCATAGCGAATAGTGGTTATTGGGTTGAAAGGATTAGGGAAATTTTGTGCGAGATCATAATAATCAACAATAACATGGCTAAAATAGCCTGATCTATCATAGGCAAAGCCATTTTCATAGGCCCCAATATCTGGCGCCTCACCTGCATACTCCAATTCTGACAAGTTTAGAATCGTACTTTGTCCATCCATAACCATAGCAACACCAGCATCCACACACGGTGATTCATCTTCAAGATAGAAACTGCTGTGCATGTATTCTGTGAACATTGGATTCAAATAAATATGGTTCTCGCCTGGTAGGAGACTCGTATTTGACTGGCAATTTGAAATGCTCACACTGGATTTTGTATCCATTCTGAAAGCTTGTGCATCTGAATTACTGAAAATGGTGTTGAAAATAAAAGCACTAGCTCCGCCCGAGTTTAGGAATTTTTCATAAATAGCAATGCCCGTATCATTTCCAAGCAGGGTATTCTGATTTATGACTGCATCAGAACTATCCTTAATGGCTATCCCTTCCAGACAGTTTAATATCACGTTTCTTTCAATCCTGGCTGAGGAGTGTTCACCAATTGATATTCCCTTATCCAGGCAATTGAAAATTTGATTATTCTGGATGACAATCGAATGAGATCCATCTCCAAAATCAATGGCATCTCCCTGAATATTATAAAATTTGTTTCCGCGTATCAGGGCACTTTCAACTTCATCACAATCAATCACATCAACATCTCTGGCAACATCCTTACCCTGGAAACTTGAATTTTCGATGAGAGCTGTACCCTTGCGAATATGGATATAGTCGCCCTCCAAAATATGTGTGTCTATTGATATACCATTTATGGTGACATCGCATGATTCCATATAAACCGGTAGCATTACATCAGATAGAGTCACATCGGTCAGTTGGACGGTCGAGTTATTTCCGGAGATGGCAGCTTTTTGTAGAAAGGGATCGGAACCGTGGGATGCTCTCTGTAATCTGAGGTGTGTCAGGGATGATACACCAGTTGCATTCTCTATGTATATACCACCCCAGGTTTGATCAACGCTATTCGGTTCAGGACCTATGGTCACAGGGTATTCTTCATTTCCATTCACCACAATACTGCCATAAACAATGATATTGGCCTGATCTGCCATTTGGATCTCCACACCAGCCTCGATACTCAGGGTAACATTTGCCTCCACAACCACATCTCTTTGAGCCAGGAAAGGAGATTCTGTCAGATTCAAAGAAGTGTTGGAAGTGATGGTTGAACCCAGGAAGCTTTGGTCATTAACTTCGAAAACGGCAGTTACAGTTGAATCACTTGAAAGTATAATGGAAATGGAATTTGATTGAGCCTCATCCCCCGAAAACCATCCCACAAATCTCGATCCAGCATGCGGAATTGCCGATACTCTTAAAGGGACATCAGTAAAATAACCACCTGTGGCCATGCTATCTGTCACTTCAACATCATTGATCAACAAGCTTCCTGCCCCGGATCCAGCTGTACTGAGTGTCAGGCTGACAATATCTGTTAATCCAAATTTGTCAAATATGTGTCTGCGCATCCGACTGGGTCGTCCCGTGGCAAAAACACGCATTCGATCAATATTTTCTTCCCATGCAGTGAATGAAGAGATAGTACAAAGCGGTGAGCTGACACCACAATCGTCCTGACACTCACCGGCCCATCTATTTATATCACGGTCCATTTCAGGTTCAATTACCGCTTTTAACGAGTCGATGATATTCATGACTCGATTTGGATGAAAACTGGTATTCAGATGGGCTGTAAAGCGTTGGATGAAATCATTTTTGAATTCTGTATTGGTCAGGAGTTGTTCGAATAACCAACGATGTCTGAGAAAATTATCTTCTCCATACTGGAATGGGTCAACCAGGTGACTCGTGCGACCATCTGGATAAATATTGTAGCTTCCTTCCACATCCCATAATACCCAGCGCCACTTTCCATCCTCAGTTTTAGGACGCCAGCATTGGATATTCAAGTTACCCCATTCAATATTTGCTATATATAGTTCAACAATCTGATAGTTGATAAATTCATCAACATCCATAAGTGTCTTAAGAATTTCATAGTTTTCCAAGATTGAGATATCATTATTCCCAAGAAAATCAAGCATGTTAGTATAGTGCTGAGCATCACCCTGATAGACACCGCCGTTATAGGGGTTTTCCAGAATATCCAGCTTATTAGAATCATACCCATAGTTTGCAGCCAGATAGTGTTGTTTCACCCTTTCACGGATATTATGTACGCCAAAATACTCACCATTGAGAAAAAGGACAGCCGGTTGACTGGCAGAATAATCAATATCCATTCTATCTTTTACCAGAGTGGCTATCATTTCATCACGGAACATGGTCCCCCAGTATTGGTTTCCGATACCATCCGCTGCTCCAGGCCGAAAGATCAGACGTTTAAAGGAGGCGAGATATTTGTCCCTGAAAAATTGATTGGAAAATTCATCCTCTCCATACTTATCTCTGGCATAAAGTCCAAGCTGCTTGCGTGGAAATATGCAACTTGTAGTTCCTCTCACCTTTAACCCGGTGGTTTGGCTAACTTTGAGAGCACCATCTCGTTCAAAATACTCGAAATGCACAGGGCGTTCCCAGCTTTGACAACTATTAGCGGTTTCTACACCCTGACAATCCTCACCATTACTCAATATGCCAAATGCCTCGTCCCATAAATATTCTGGGTTGGTGGACAGAGAGATAAGTGGTAATTCTGAGGAGTCATCAATGATGTAAGTGTTTGTGGTGACCAGGCTAGAGGCAAGGTCTGGGGAATAGCCTACTGCTCGAACCACAGCGGTTGAATGAAGGTTAATGGGTCCGGTATACAATTCTGAGGTATTTGTGGGTTTTGACCCATCCAGGGTATATCTGATTTCAGAGTTGCTTAGATTAGATTCCATTTCAAGACTGATAGAACCTTCATAAAAACCTCCCTGGAGAGAAAAAACGGGAGCGGATCCTCGCAAATTTCCAGATGTTCCAGGTGTCGAATTCGCCGCACCTGGGGTAGGATCACTAAAATAAACCCAATCCTGCGAACCATCAGCATCACGACCAAAAGAGATATCAGTAACTTGTGGTGGAAATGTGACTGTATCAATTTCATTTCCCAACCCATCGTACAGACCGATCTCCTCACCGTCTTTACTCAGTTTGAAGCTGGTATGACCCAGACTGTCCTGCCCATCCGTCCAAACAAGAAGTAGCTCACCTGGCTGTATGATAGAGTTTGGAGGGAATTGCCATTTATCAGGCACATTGAAATTATCAGTGAGATAGTATCCTCCCACATCGATGGTGATATCCTCAGCATTATATATTTCTACCCAGTCTGTAAATCGTGAAAAATCAGGATCAATATTGACAGAGGAATTTGAGGCCAGAAACTCGTTGACGTATAGATTTGGAGATTGAGCCCTGACCTCATGCCCAAAACACCCTAACCACAGAATGAGAGCGAGAGGTGAATATCTCACTTAATGAGTACCATTTTGCGAACCTTCGAAAATTCTATCTTGCTTGACTCAGTGGCTTGAGCACTGAGTCGATAAAAATACAGACCTGTACTCATATTGAGACCAGCGGAGTTTTTCCCATCCCAACGCACAAAATAATTGCCAGCTTCCTGTGGATGGTCCACAAGGGTAACGATCTCTCGACCCAGAATATCAAATATCTCCAGGTTAATCTCTGATGATATCGGAAGTGAATAGTGCAAAGTGGTAGTGGTGTTGAAAGGATTGGGGAAATTTGCAGACAAAGCGAATTCAGCTGGAGCAACCGGGTCAGGAGAATTACCTGCAGGCAATCCCACTTGAACAGCTCCTATATCTGGGGCAGTTCCTACATATTCATCTTCTGAAAGGTTGACAAGTATCTCACCTTCCCACTCATATTGTGCCACCCCGGCATCAATACAGGGTGATGTAATCCAAATTTCATAGTCACTCTCATCAGGATCGGTGAATTGGGGATTAGCTGTAAAATTGCCTGTCTCCCAATATATAACTGCATTTGCATCAGCTTCGAATTCAAACAACTCTTCACCATCTTGAATATCAGAAAAAGCAACCATGAACGTACTGGTATCTGGGCTGTAAAATCTTATATCCTGAGCTGGTTCACCCCAGACGATCGAGTTAATCAATAATGGTCTTGAGCCACTTCGTATGGACATTCCTTGCCCATATCCACTCTCAGTAGAATTATCTGCCAGCGTAATATTTACCATCAGAGGGTTTGAATTCCAGCTGTCCAATCCACCTCCGAATTCAGTCGCGTTATTTCTAGTAATTGATACACCATTAAACAGAATGCTGCCCAATCCCTGGGTGGAAATACCACCACCATAGTTTGCAGAATTGTGGTCAACATTTACGTCTTTGAGATGAGTGAATCCAGCTTCTCTTACACCTGAATCCGTCATTCTACCCAAGCCATACCATTCTTCATGAATAATTGAAATACCGCCACCTCCGCCTTCAGCGGTGATATTATTGATGACATCACAATTCACCATACTTAGAGAAGCATTGTAGGAAGATATACCACCACCGTTCCATTGAGCAACATTCTCTGCGACCCTCACACCTTCCAGGACAATACTGGAATTATAAATTGAGATTCCTCCTCCTTCACCAACTGAATAATTGCCAGAGATGTCGACATCGCTCAAAACAAGATGGGAAGACTCAAAGGCTGAAATTCCACCTCCACGGTAGTCATGGTTCTCATTCCGAACAATCTGAGTATTGGTGATTTGAGAAGCTGAATTCTCACTATATATGCCACCCCTACCCATCTCCTCATCCAAACCATTATTGGAGATTAATGAATTTTCTATTCGGGGTGAGCTGGAAAGTAGGGCAATACCGTACTTGAGAGAATTTGAGACCTGACAATATTGCATATGACTACCAGAGGCACTCTCTCCAATGAACTCGATCCCATCCCAACCCTCTGGTCCGCCAACAAATTTGATGGTATCTTGCTCCGTGCCCAGCGCGTCTAAAGTTCCATAGACAATGATTTTGTTTGAAAAACCTGTTGATGTGATGACTACTCCGGGAGCAATGGTGAGTGTGGAACCTTCAGGTAAAATGAGATCACTTGCCAATACCACATCGCTAGATATCGCACCGGAATAGATTCCCCCAATTACGCCAGAGGGATATTCACCGGTCCCAGCAATATTCTGAGTTGTAAAGGCACCCATATCTGCAATACTCCCATCACTATCCTGTTGACTCCAGGGGGCGCCAACATCAATACAGGGTGAATTGGGTTGTAGATGGTAGTCATCAGAATTTGGATCAACAAAAAGGGGGCTATCAGAAATGTTATTTTCACCCGTCCAAAACTGAAGGCTACTACTTCCCACAAGATCTGAGTGGTAGAAAGTCATTAATTCCTGGGCTACGTCTAGAGGTGCAATCCCCATATTTTGTATATTGCCAATAATCGAGTTCAGCACAGACACTTCACCATTATCTTGCATATAAATGTTGCTACCCTCAACATTCATCGTACCGTTATCTATAATGGTTGTATTGACAATTGATAATTCCAGGGAATATGAAAGATATAATCCAGCGCCTTGAGATCCTGATGAGTTTCCGGTGATAAGTGAATTGGCAATCATGGAACGCCCACCGTCCAGATATATACCGCCAGCGTATGTATCAATTGTGGAAGTTGTCGAATTGTTGAGAATCAATGTTGAGAATATATCCACATTTGAGTTCCATGCGTAAATTCCCCCGCCACCAAACTGAGCTGTATTGTTTAAAATGTTGCAGCTCTCAAGGGTCAACTGGGTATTTGAGATATATAGCCCACCACCATCTATGGCATTATTATTCATGAAATTAGTGTTGGAAATCGTAAGCGATCCATTTTCAAGATTGGATCCAGTATTTTCGGTTAAGATTGCTCCACCTGGTTTGCCAACCTCATTTCCATTTTTAAATGTTAGATCTGAGATTGAAACATCAAGGTGCGAATTAATTTGCATGATGCGAGAGGTGTCTCCCCCCAAAAGGGATATTTCTGAGTCAGTCGGTCCCAGTATAGTCACACTTCGGTCCACGACGAGTTGACTATCGAGTTGAATACTATCGATGCCAGGGATTTCAAAGCTGATAGTTCCTCGAGCACTGATCTCTGAAAGTGCTTGACGTAGTGAACCGATTCCCGAGTCATTAGTACTTGTAACGGATATATTCATGGGCGCATTTATTGAAACGGGATGTTCATTAGATCTAACCTTATCGAGCCCTGAATCATCATCTCGGAAGCCTTCCGTGGTTTCTGTGTGTCCTAACATGTAGTCAAGTAAAAATGTCCCTTCCTGGGAATCAGTAAATATCTCAATTTCAGCATCTACCATCCCTTGTGGAATAATTGAGGTTATGGTATCAAGACCAACCCACCAATAGTAACCCGACGGTGCAGGATCAATAATCTCCATTGTGTCAGAATATTCAATAGAGTATCGAATCCATCCTGGTCCTCCAGCGTGTTGATAAGCAAGAGAATCATCAACGCCCCACCCGTTAGGCAGCAAAACACCAAAATACGGAAGTGCATCACGATATTCACCATGTCTTCCAATTTCCCGATCTATCAGAAATGTGACTATAAATGAGCTATCAGGGGCAGCCAGATCAGGCTGATGAATGGATCTAAATGTGCAATTACTAAGAATTGATGCAAGACCAAATAAAACGAGTATTTTCTTTGTTGTTCTCAGGACCCAGGATGATCGAAAAAAGTAACATGTGGAATTCATTGTTTTTATCATCCTCTCTGATTTACAATGACTTACAGGATATAATTAAAGATAATTGATGTGATTAATACTCCAAATAGTTATATAGTCCATACCAGGCACTATTCCATGAAAAGACCATGGAGATCTGTGGGATATAGTTGTGATCCTTGTCCTTATAGATTGGATCATTTTCCAGGTTCTGTGATGGAAAAACAGCAATACCCGTATCAAAATAGAAATTCTGATAGACTCTGATTTTAGCATTCACAGCTGCAAAAGCTCCGGAACGTACCATATTTGAGTATTCATCAATTTCATTGATGTATAAGCGAGCCCCGGCCAGCATTTCTATCTGTAACCGGCCAGGCCACACCTCTGCTTGATATCCCAGCATGGGACTAAACCTAGAAGGTACCAGATCTGAAATAAGTCTGATTTCCATTGATGATGAGAGTACCCCTGTGAAAGGACGAGAAAGTTGAATTGGTTTGGAAACCATGGCCGCTGCAAAGGCAGCCAGTCCCCCATCGCAATATGGCACAAACAACTCTGGAAGATCCTTCATCCGGTGGAAGCCATTCTGGATTTCATCTCCGCCGCAATCGCCTTTCCACACTAAGCCAAGCTCTGGTTTCACCTCAATCCCATTCTTTTCATAGCGTTTTGAGAGACCACCAAAAATCAGATCATATCGATATTCCTCTTTACGAGAGGTCACATTGTTATAAGTCAGAGCGAAACGCCAGGTATCAAGGTGTAAACGAAAGAACACAGATACTGTTAAAAAGTCATCAGGTCCTATATAAAGGCCTTTTTTTCCACGTTCCACATTCCCCGTATTATTGTCATTGATGACAGCCAGAAAGATCTTGAGGTCTCTAACTTCATTCAGTACAACTGGATTCACTGTATTTGGGATTGGGTCGTACGGTATTGGCGCGGCGAGCGTGCGACTAAAACATGCAATCAGGAGAAGAAACCCTAAACCCCTGTTAAAAAGACTGTTTCCCATGATACCCCCATCTTTATAAGTACAGGGATTAGGGGTTTATCCTAATCCCTGTGCTGTTGTCCCGAGCATTGATCAACAATTATTTCATAAACACCATCTTAATAGTTTTGCCAAAAGAACCCGCCTCTAAGCGACAGAGATAAACCCCTGTACTCATTAGTTCACCCTTAGAATTGGTGCCATTCCATTCCATATCGACCCAGCCCGCGGCTTGATCCTCTGCTATATATTGTTGTACGACTCGACCCTTAATATCATAAATAATCAATCTCACATCGGAATTCTCAGGTAGACCATAACGGATAGTTGTGGTGGGGTTAAAAGGGTTTGGATAGTTCTGTTCAAGACTGTAGGAAACAGGAAGCAACCCCTCCCCATCAACTGAAACTCCCTGCAGATATACGAGGACAGGAACGGCTGTGCGGGGCAACTCAGGATCATTACTATCAATTGTGAGCTGAGCCTCATAGCTACCATTCTCAAGAGTGGTAGCATCGATGAGGATGGCCAGGGTTTCACTCATACCCGCAGGTATTGTACCTGTAAGTGGTTCAACATTAACCCAATCTATCTGACTTGCGAATTCAATGGCATAGTTGTCTGAAACGATATCAGGATTGATATAAGTATCATCAAATCCACCATTTCCCATGCCAATGCTATTGTCTTCATTTGAGATGCCCAGAGATTGTGGGTAATTTCCGTTTAAATCCTGATATTGAAATCGGATACGGTTGGTTCTCTCATAAAAGATCACCTGAAACGTCATAAAAGGAGGACCTGAGCAACACCATGAGACATGGTTGTACTCAATGATTGTCCGTCTGTCAGGGGCTGATCCCATCTCCAATACGTATATTTGACCTTCAGGAGGATATAGATCACCAGCGAAGGGAGCTATGGCTCCATTGTATTCATAATCGTACTCGTGTGGCACTACATAGGGATACCAGGTACTTGTCGTATGAAAGCTCACCCAACCATTGGACATGATATTGATATTGTTGTAGGGAGTGCCATAGTATTCAAACTCGAATCCCAGGGGTATCTCAGTTACAAAATCATCATCATACAAATAGTATTGGACACCTCCTGAGGCATCGATCCACTCATATTCAGGACCACCAGGCTCATTGGAATCCATCCAGGAGTAACCAAATGCGTCTGGACCACCGGCGTCTCTGGTCTCTCCAAGCTCCTCAATGTGAATGAAATAGTTCAGATCACTCCCACCGTTATTGGAAATGATAAGGGTATCTCTCACCTCGACACTTCCAAAAACATTATGCACCAGTGAATTCTGGTCTATTCCGATTTCTGGCGCCATCCAGGCTGTGGCATGCACCTGTAACGATAGGTTTCCATTATCAGGATCATCAGAGAGAAGACTTATGATGCCATCATATTCACCAACTATTTCAGGTGATATATTCACTGATATAAAGGCAGATTCACTGTGTTGAATATTTAATGCTGTAGGTGAGATTGTGAATACTGGATTGTCAACGGTTATGCTATTGATGTGGAGAGAGTCCGTCCCTGTATTTCGCACCTCGAATTCTAGGATTGATTCATAATTCACAAATATGTTTCCAAAAGAGAGCGCTTCTTCTGCAATTTGGATGTCTGGCACCCCAGTTACAGATAAGTGGGCGTGAGTGCTAACTTCAGGTGATCCAGGATCATTACTTTTGACTGTGATCTGTGAATAATATTCACCTCCATACATGTCAGCTGCATCAAAGGTTACGTTGACGTCTTGCTGCTCACCTGCTGCAATAGTGCCACTTTCTGGTTCAAAATCCAACCAGGTGGTAGAGAGTGGAAAAGTGATATGTCCAGACCCAAAATCCGGAATCTGATCCTCAAGTCCACTATCACACCAAATCGCAAAATTGAAGGCCGATGTACCTTCGAAATGGCTGATATGAGCACCCATGGTTCTCTCAATCGAGTTTGTCTCAACAATATTTGTAGTCAGTGTATCCAAAAGTACAAAATCTTGAGACTCTTCATCGATGAGAAAAAATCCATCGAATCCCTGACCTGTGCTTATCATTGCATATTCAACACCCAGATACCAGCCCAGCCCATCTTCTTCAGTATCCAGTCCGGTATCTATATTCTGGTCTATATCGATATAAATCACATATACCATGTCATCGAACTCAGTATAACCTTCGATTTTGACAAGCAATTCATCTACGGTTGTGCTACCATAAACATGTTGAACATCAACCGTTCCGAATTCCTGTGGATCTGTGTAAAGCAACTGCCAGGTTTCTCTGAGATCCCTGAGATTGGTCTCGTTTACTGTGTTCTGAACATTTGCTCGGGGTCCAGGCTTACCCGACCTGCCCCAATTGTCCTGGATAAGTTCATCTAAATTCTCACCAAAGCATTCCTCCCAACCATAGCGGGGTCCTGCCAACAGACTTGCATCAGGAACCGTACTTGTCCCCGGTAGGTTTTCCACTGAAACTGAACGGATCTCATAGATGAGTTCGCTCAATCCAGTATTTGATATGGTCATATTTTGAACCAGGGTCTCATCAGTTAGCAAGTCAGCATATAGTGAATCAGGTTCTACACCTACGATGGGTGGATCTATACTGCTCCCCATCAATGTGATTGTGAAGAGTTCCTCATCTGGATCGGAAGTTGTCAGCGTCAACTCTCCTGTATAGTCACCTGGTGCTGATGGAGACAGGAAAACATCCAGCATATACACCTCATCAGGTAACACTTCAAAAGACTGAGTGCCCACCGCATAATCGGCCAGATCAGCTGATGCATCTGACACGACCAGATTTGCCGAACCCCAATTCTCGATGGGAATAACAAGTGTATCAGAATATCCATTGAAGACATTGCCAAATTCGAGGGTATCAATTTCGAGATAAATGTCTGGTGCAATACTTACTTCCAACTCAACTGGAATGATTATTTCTGACTCATCAGGATCATTGCTATTGATCACCACTTCTGCAAGATGAGTACCTGCCTGCATTTCAAGGGCGTCCAGCAACAACTCTAAGGAAACACTTTCCCCAGTGCCTAGAGAGCCCAAATCAGCGGATAGATTTATCCATTCTGGTGAGGTAGCCGTTCTGGTATATGAAAATCCTCCCCCATTACCCCCAGGGGTCCAAATATGGAATAAAACATCAAGATAAATATCCTCTGATATCAAATGGAGAGAGAGCGGCTGATCAATCATACCTGGCGGCTCACCATTGATGGCGTCACGCCACACCTCATAATCCTCAGGTTCTAAATCATCTGAATATCCATAAGCCCATTCTGTATCCCAGGGAGATGCCTCAAAAGCGTAATTAGATTCTAC
The DNA here is from genome assembly GCA_018673925.1 of Fidelibacterota bacterium. Lineage (GTDB taxonomy): Bacteria > Fidelibacterota > UBA8477 > UBA8477 > JABMPR01 > JABMPR01. Next base: position 8,946 of record JABHBL010000067.1, on the reverse strand, counting down.
GGCAGCATTAAAAATACCCTGGCTATTTGCTCGGGTTATCCAAACGTTGTCGGTTATCCGATCCTGGCTTTCTGGCTCATTCCATAATGCATAATCATCCTTTGTAAAGGTGACCGTGCCGACCACATCACCTGTTTCCAGGTGGGCTGTCCAGTAGAGTTCGCTTTCACCAGCGATATTATCGATAGTTATGATTTGAGTATAAGTTGCTCCTGGCAATAGAGTAACTATCACACTATCAGGAGATACCGCAATATCAGGAGCCAATATGGCCTGACCTGAGAGAAAAATGCTATCGCTCGGCGCTAGAGGATCACTTGATGTGAAAGTGAGAAATCCCTCAAAATATCCTGTCAAGGTAGGCTCAAAAGTGACGGATAATGCAGATGAAACTCCAGGTTGAATCTGATGCGATGTGAGATCAGTAGTAAACACTGAATTATCTATACTAATATTGTCAAGTTGAATGGATTCTGGTCCCAGATTTGATAATTCCAGGGTTAGTGTGGTTGCACTACCCACAAATACCTCCCCCCAGGCCAATGTGTCAGCTGAAACCTGTAAAGCGGATCCCTCCTGAATGATATAAAATTCATCGACTTGAATATCTGTATACTCATTAATCATACCAGAGGGCCACTCGATACGGAGAGAATCGATGAGGTCAGCATCACCAAGACCAAATTCAGCATTGAGACTGTTTTGACCGAAAGCTCCGGTTTGTCCACTGATTTCATTCACCTGCCAAGAATCCATGCCATAGATAAGGGCTTTGACACGAACTTTAGCACCAATGGCAGATCTGTTGGATAAGGTACCAATACATTTGATATTCACCCATGAATTCGAATTTCCCTGATTGGCATAAAGCAGGTTCCGACCACCATCTATTCCGACAAAAAGATCGAGTGCACCATCATTGTTATAGTCACCCCAGGCACTACCGATGGCTAGTAAATTATTGTAATTAAGCAAATTATCGTACACTCCAGTGAAAGTTCCATCACCTTGATTCAAGTATAGAAAATTGTTTTGCTCATAAGGTTCATTACTATTGGCCACAAAAAGATCCAGATCTCCATCATTGTCCAGATCTCCCCAGGCACTCCCCCAGGATTGGGCATTATCTGTAACAATGTCACCAACGACGATCTCAATAAATTCGCCTGAACCCTGGTTTTGATAAAACTGGCTCGAGAGATCAAGACTATTTGTCACAAATACGTCAAAATCTCCATCATTATCATAATCAGCCCAACTGGCACCCTGAGAGCACTCATCATTTTCTACCAGTACTCCCGTAAGTATTTTGATGAACGACCCGTCGCCTTCGTTGCGATAGAGTGAATTTGCTCCACAATTGGCAACATACATGTCCAAGTCACCGTCATTGTCATAATCACACCAGGTAGCACAGTTCGAATCGTCGGCATCCTGAACAATCCAACCAGCATTTATCTGGCTAAAACTTCCATCTCCATTGTTGTGATAAAGAGAATTGCGCGAGTCTGCGCTGCCCTGAGAGTTCGCGATATAGATATCTAGGTAGCCATCATTATCATAATCGCCCCAGCTGGCACCGTGGGAATTATCAGTTTCGTTGGCTATACTACCAGAGTATATCCTCTCAAAGCTTCCATCCCTTAGGTTATGGTAAAGTGCATTGAGTTCTCCTCCACCACCATTTGCGACAAAAAGATCAAGGGCACCATCATTGTCATAATCACCCCAGGTGGCTGTATTTGACCAGTTTCTATCTGAGTAGATATCACCTTCCCAGACACGTTGGAAATATCCCAATCCAGTATTGTGGTATAGATAATTGAGCTGATCCCCACCCTGAGTGATAAAAACATCTAAATATCCATCATCATTGTAATCACCTAAAATTGGCGCATAGCTGTTGCCCCAATCATCCGTATAACCAACATTGTAAACTGGTGTGAATGACCATCTTGAATTTGATGGATCATCAGGAAGGTACTCTAAAACCCGAATAATTTTCTGTGGATAGTTTGAAACCATCTGATGTGCTGTAATTAGTTCTGGAATTCCATTACCATTCATATCAGCTACATCCATTTTGGGCAGGAATCCATCCGATTCTGGATCGGACTGATAGCTACTGAACTCCTCACCATCCCAGACACGGATATCAGCACCAAAAACGGCAGAACCACCAAAGTAAATCTCATCGGTTCCGCTTGAATCAAAATCGAAGGCCAATGCTCCAAATTGCGCGCCGATATTTTCACCGAGAACGACTATTTCACTGAGGAGTAGAGAGGTCGCATCTCCATCAGTATCCTGGATCATGTAAACATCACCGGTCATCCAATTCCCTATATAAATCTCATCAGCTCCATCACCGTCCATATCTGATACGGCTGCATTCATGAGCTGAGCATTATCGTCGGGAAAAGTGAATTGAATATTGGTTGTATCACCCAGACTATAGCTATCTGGTCCGGTGGCTTCGAAAAAGAACATATTAAAATAATTGTATGGGTGGCAGAAGACTTCTTTGAGACCATCACCGTCAGTGTCACAGACTTGGACATTCAGACCACTTCCACCTCCGAGACCGTCATCAATGAATCCATCACGGTCTACATCCCTGGGACTGATCCAGAATTCTTCGGTCAAGACTTCAGATCCAGAGCCAATGTCTCCTGTGATGCTCAGGATTGAGAAAAAATCCTCAGAACGATCAAACCCCATGGTTAAACCATTATTGGCGAAAATCAGCTCCTGAGTTCCGTCATCGTCCACATCCTCAATCAGGAAGTGTTCAATAACCATATCAGAAACCAAATCACCGCTTAACGATAATAGGGTATTGTGATAGGCGAGGTCATAGCCATCATTGGCACCATTCCATTCGTATATGTAAAGTCCACGATTTGGATCGTCTGAATATCTGCCCCGGAAAAAGACGATTTCTCCATATCCATCCCCATCAAGATCTCCAGTCTGAACAAAGCGTGTACCTAAGTTATAGCTCGTGGGAGTCAGCGCAGAATTCCATATCATCCTCAACGTATCACCGCCGGGATCCATTTCAAAGCCTACCACACCACTTCCATTTCCATAATGAACAGCAAAAATTTCCTGATGTCCATCCCCATCAAGATCTGATCCAGCACAGAGACCACGGCTGCCCTCAGTGGGGTACCAGACCGCTGAATAGTCATAGGGATCATATTCAGCATAAGCAATCATCTGAAAGGAAAAATCCAGATCCCTCAGCCCGGCCTGTGGCTGTGAGAAGTTTGTGTTATTCAAAGTTTTTTGGATTAATTCAGGGTCATCTAGAAGGATGTTGATCTCATCAATATTTTGCCCGAATGACAAACCGGTTGTGAACCACAGCCATAGGACAATACTCAGGCTTGATCTGATACGATACTTGCATCTTGCATTCATGATGTCCCCTTATTGATGATTATCTATTAATTTGACTTAACTGGTAATAAATCCTATTCCTTACTTCAGTTAACCATCCATCTACGCCAAGGCTACCAGTCGTCGTCCATTCTGGACTTCGCCCTGGCGCGCGATGGATAAATTTTTACTTCAAGAATACCATCTTAATAGTCTTGGTATAATTTCTGGCTTCTAGTCGACAGAGATAAACACCTGTACTTACTGGTTCGCCACTCATGTTGGTACCGGACCACTCATAATTGACCCATCCAGCTGGTCGATTACTCTCCGATAAGCTCTGTACAACCCTCCCATGCAGATCATAGATCGTCAGACGTAAATCAGAGGTCTCTGGCAACCCATATCTTATTGTTGTGGAGGGGTTAAATGGATTAGGATAGTTCTGTTCCAGAGTGAATTCAGTGGGTAGTGCCTCAAGACCAGCCACTCCCACATAAGATGTGACCTGAGTCGTGTGGGAAAATTCAGAAGTGTTTCCTGCTGCATCAGTTGCAGTGGCAACCAGGTAGTCACCCATTTCCAGACCATAGTTCCCTACAGGACCCAAGACAATAGTCTTTAATCCTAGCTCATGATTAGCTGTGGTGTAAAAATTGGAATACAGAAATAATTGACCCTCTCCATCTTCATCTGATAGAAAGAATTCCACTTCGATGGGATATTCTGAATTTTCAATATCAGAATCGACCAAATATTGTATTAGTAGGTCACCCCCATCATCAACTCCCACATTGAGTGATGCAGGGAAGTTTTGAAGATGGTTGGGGCCATCATCTCCATCACCCTCGTCATTTTCAGTGACCCCATCAGTGTATGGATATGACGAACTCAGGCTTAGATCAATACCTATCTCCCCATTGGAATGCATCATATTCCGGGAAAATCTATTATTTACTTCGTTATTGGTACTATTGATGTTTATTCCAGCAAGCTCGCTATTGACGATGAGATTACCAGCACCATCCGAATCACCACCAATAAGGTTATCCGTTGCTGCGCCATAAATGGAAATACCCGATCTAGAGTTCGCAAGGTTAAGGGTTCTCGATCTATCTGAGCCAATAATATTCCCTTGAACTACATTGCCAGTACTCACACCATCCCAGCCTATGCCTACACCACCATACCCGTTTCCTCCAATCACATTAGCGGCTGCTTCACTGGTCCCGCCGATGAGGTTATTCGAAGCACCTGATCTCATTTGGATTCCCCAGCGATCATTCCCCAACGCTTCCGTGCCCTCGAGATTGGTTCCTACGAGATTACCTGAAACAGTATTATCGGTTGCAGCAGACCCTCTGATAACCACTCCAAGGGTGTTCCCAGAAATAATGTTGGCTGAACCAGCCACATTACCCCCAATATTATTGGAGGCTGATTCGTCGATGATAACACCAAAATAGTTAGGTATTGCTAACGTGCCGCTTTGATCTGTCCCTATGAGGTTCCCTTGAACTGTATTGCCATTCGCTACCAAGGGTGCCCCAGAATATCCAATACTGATACCACCCCATTGATTTCCTGAAATGAGGTTTCCAGCTCCTGGCGGAGTCCCACCAATATGATTATTGGGTGACAATATTAGAATTCCTGTGCTGGTATTCCCTAGGGCACTATTCCCGGACACATCAGTACCGATATAATTACCCTGAACGCTATTATTGATGGCTTCTTCACCAGCGAATGTGACACCTTCTAAATTCCCCGATATAATATTTCGGGCAGTCGCTTCAGACCCACCGATAATATTGCCCGGGCTACCTACCATCACGCCCGCATTTCCATTGCCAACTGCCAACGTTCCAGTGTGGTCAGTTCCAATGAAGTTCCCGCTTATTACATTGGGTTCCCCCTCATCTCCATCTAGAGACAGTCCGAGGCCATTATCATAGTTCCCCGAGATTACGTTCCCTGCACCAGGATACGGACCACCAATTAAATTTCCACCCGTGTACAAGTTTATGCCACCACCATTACCAATGGCAGTGGTACCAGTATGGTCAAGTCCGATATAATTACCTAGGACATGATTCTTACCACCTTCGGAGGGTGCCGAAATGTCGATACCCGCCCAGTAATTTGCAGAAATCACATTTCGAGACTCAGGAGTCAATCCCCCTATCAGGTTATACTTAGCATTCTCCAAATAAACACCAATTGTATTACCCATTGCAGTACTGCCCGTTGTGTTCAAACCGACAAAACAGCCCTGCACAACGTTTCCTGCTCCGTTTCGAATGAGAATACCACTACCCCACTCTTCACCAACTTCTAAACCACAGTGCCCGACAGCCAAGCCCTTCACTGTGGAATGGGAGGTCGAGATTACGAGGCCGTTGCTGGTACCGGCTACCGATCCATTTATTGCGATCAGGGGGGTTCCGGCATATCCGGGTTGACTGCTACCATCCAGCAAAACTGATTCAGTGATCCATGGCAAGGCCAGATTGGGCACAAAAGAATGTGGTCCCTCTCCCTCCATGTTAAATGCAATTTCATTGTAGCCAGGCGTAGCATTGGCTTCATTTATTGCCGCTCGTAGCGTGCAATCTCCTGTGCCATCATCACAAATACCATCACCAGGATTGGCATCCATGTCATCACCAGTCGAATTGACAGTAAATATCTGCTGTTTGAAAGCCGTCTCCAGCTTATAAAAACCACCGCCACCGTCAGCAACATTTATGATCCCATCTGCAGCGTGGAGACGCTGGGCATAGCCACCCGTGTTAAAATAACCCACTTCAACTGGATTATAGGCATCAGCACAATCGATGATGCGGACACCATCCCAGGCACTCAGTCCATAGACATATCGTCCCGAACTGACAACATCCTGTATGAGCCAACCAACACCAATATCTGATATTTCAAAAGGGTTGGTGGGATCACTAATATCAATTATTCTGACGGAACCCGAATAGCGGTCCGCGATGTATGCATATTGACCAGATACATCAAGACGCCATGCATAATCGAATGTTTCTAACCCTGAAACAGTTTCCGGTGAGGTGGGATCGGCGATATCGATGATCCAGAAGCCACCTCCGCGATTTACCACATAGGCAAAGCGTCCTTGAATCTTGATATCGAATGGTACCCAGGGCAAGCCATCCAGGACTCCAACCAATACAGGATTTGAGGCATCACTGATATCCAGGATTTGAATATCAGGGTTACCACCGACAAAAAGTAGATGACCAACTACATAAGAAGTCAGTGCAGCTCCTTCATACCAGGTTGATACGATCTGAGGGTTGAGTGGGTCACTAACATCAATGATATGTATGTCTGGATCTTCTATGACATACAGATAATCCCCACTTCCGTTCAAGCTATTAGGATTGTCCATTTCCAGGAGTGCAATCATCTCAGGTTCCACATCTTCACCCTGAATAAATACCCCCACACCGAGACCCCTCAAAGTGACATAAGTGTGCGTGCTGGTTGTGTAGATATCCCGCGCATAACCACCACCAGGATTTTCATTCAGCAGGACCGGGTTTAATCCATCGCTGATATCTATTTGCTTGAGCCCCCAACTTGAAGATGCCAGATAAAGACTATCCCCCTGGATGTGCATACCATCGGCATATTCAACTGGAAACATGCCCACCGAATCTGGGGCTGTCAGATCTGATATATCCAAGATCTGAATACCTGACCACCTCTCAGCCACATAGGCAAGCGTGTCCACAACTTCTACCCAATATGCTTGATCAGGTGTGGGGAAATATCCCAATTCTATGGGATTGGTTGGATCAGCAACATTGACCAGACGGATTCCTGATCCGAATTCAGGTAAAAAAGCAATTGTATCAACAACAGCCACACTCCAGGAACCATTCTCGGCTGGAGAATACCCCAATTGAACGGGGGTGCTGGGATCACTCACATTGAGGATGTATAAACCCGATTTAGAAGCTGCATATGCGATGGTATCAATCACTTGTGTATACTCGAAGGCTGCAGTTTCAACAGGAACAAAGGTACTTATATGGGTTGGTGCTAATGGATTGGAAATATCAATGATACGCAAACCCTCAACATCATTCCCAAGATAGGCATAGTCTCCGCTGACTGAGATATCCCAACATTGTCCCGGAAAATCTATCTGTGCTACCAGCACGGGTACAGCAGGATCTGTGATATCAATGACCTTGAAGCCATCACTCCAATTAGCGATGTAGGCATAATTTCCAGAGATAGCGATGCCGCTCACTATACTTTCGGTAATGACTTCCCCCAGAGCATCTAAGGTATGAATATCCAGAACCTGGAAGACAGTACCATTGGACGAGTATACGTATTCACCCCTGGCTTGAACATTAGGACAATAGCCATAAGTGTAGCGACCCACTAGATCGACACCATCGGCATCAAAGTCAGCAAAACCCATACTCAGTAAGAGGATGAGTAAAATACTTCTTGAATTCAACTCGTAAGTGCAACTCAAAAGATATTGCAAAAGGGATAAGCTGTCATAGTCTATCCTCTAGACCGCAAAATCATATGAGGAGCACAAATGCAAAGCTACAAGCAGCTTACCCAGGAGCAAAGATACGTAATAAAAGTGATGAACCAAGCAGGACATAATCAGAAAATGATATCAAGATTCATAGAAGTTCATCCCTCAACTATCAGTCGAGAACTGAGAAGAAATCGTGGAGATAGAGGCTATCGCCATAAGCAAGCTCATCAGTTTGCCCTGGAACGTCGTCAAGATAAGTCCAGGGTCAGTATTGATTCTGGTACCTGGTCATTTATTGAGTCTTTGATACGAAATGAATGGAGTCCTGAGCAGGTCAGCGGATGGGTAGCAGAGAATATGTCCTATTCAGTCAGCCATGAACACATCTACCAATATATTCTCTCAGACAAGAAGCGAGGGGGTGACCTCTACCAATACCTTCGTTGCAAGAAGCAGCGTAAAAAGCGTTACGGTAGCCATGAACGCCGTGGTAAGCTTGTTGACAGGGTTAGCATAGAGCAACGTCCAGATATCGTAGAGAAACGCAGTCGCTTAGGCGATTGGGAGCTAGATACTATTGTTGGTAAAAATCATAAACAGGCAATCGTTACATTGACAGAGCGTAGATCTGGTCTTGCTCTCATCAAAAGGGTTAAACGAAGTACTGCAAACCAGGTTTCGAAGGCTATCATCAGCATGCTAAAACCACATGAGAAGTGGGTTCACACAATGACAGCTGATAACGGGAAAGAATTTGCTGAACACAAGACTATGGCTAACAATTTGGATGCAGACTTCTACTTTGCTCATCCCTATTCTCCTTGGGAACGAGGATGCAATGAAAACATGAATGGGCTGATCCGTCAATATTTCCCGAAAGGAATGGACTTCACAAGTATCAGTGCGTCGGATGAGATGTTTGTTATGGACAGATTAAATAATAGGCCAAGGAAACGTCTTGGATTTAAAACACCCAATGATGTATTCTTTGGGAAACAAGAAATTGCACTTACTGGTTGAATTCAGGT
>JABHBL010000066.1 GCA_018673925.1 Fidelibacterota bacterium | reverse complement strand
CTTCACAAGTATCAGTGCGTCGGATGAGATGTTTGTTATGGACAGATTAAATAATAGGCCAAGGAAACGTCTTGGATTTAAAACACCCAATGATGTATTCTTTGGGAAACAAGAAATTGCACTTACTGGTTGAATTCAGGTCTATAAAATCATCATGTTGGGGCAATTTCCCACTATGCTTGGGTTTACAGCGATTTTGAATTTACTGTTAATAGTAAATATTAACAAAGACCGTTGATAAATAAGGCTTTCAGGAGGGCCACAAAAAACTTGCAAGGCCATTTATTTTAGACTATTCTTCGTGTCGATGCGTTAAAGAAACGTTAGTGGAGGAAATTAGAATGAAATATCGTCACTTGTTGACTGGGCTGGTCATATTCATAATGGCAATGCAGCTCGTTTTTGCTGGAACCACTGGTAAAGTCTCCGGTGTTGTAACTGATGCTGCTACCGGCGAACCTCTTCCCGGTGTAAATGTCATCATTCAGGGTACCAATTATGGAACTGCTACTGATCTTTCAGGTGCATATTATATCCTGAACGTTCCACCTGGTATCGTATCCGTAGATGCTTCATTTATTGGTTACGCCAGAATGACAATACAGGAAGTTCGCGTTGTTGTTGATATGACAACTACTACGAATATTGCCATGCAGGTCGAAGCCTTGCAGGGACAGAGTATTGTTGTTGTTGAAACACGACCCTTAGTTGATCAGAAATCAACAAACGAACGTCGGACCATCCGTAGTGAAGATATTGATAATCTGCCTGTACGTGATGCTGACGAAATTGTTGCACTCCAAACTGGTGCTGTCAAAGTTGGAAACAACCTTCATATCCGTGGTGGACGTCTTGAAGAAGTCGCCTATTATGTAGATGGTGTTTACCAAGTAAATGACTACAGCAGAATTGCTCGACCAAACGCTGCTGAAGTATCAAGTCAGGCATTGGAAGAGTTATCTTTCCAGGCTGGTGGATTTGATGCAGAATATGGTTCTGCCACAGCTGGTTTGATCAGTATGTCCACCAAAACAGGTGGTAGGAAATTTAATATCGCTGGTGAGATCGTTACCGATGAATTCTTACCTGATTCCGATGGCGGCGTATTCTTAGACAAATCTGATGATGGTCTTTTTAATACCTACTCCTACGGTCAAAATATTTACAACCTATCCATTAACGGTCCCGTTTTGAAGGATTTAACCTTCTATGCAAATGTGGAATACCAGTATAATGAAGATAGAAGACCCACCTCCGGGTCACACCCTGAAGCTACCTATCTTGCAGACCAGGATACGAATGGTGTCAGGGAATATGAAGACTATGAAGTCTTTGCCAAGTATGGCCCACTACCATACAATTCAGAGGAAAAACTCCTTGCCACAGGAAATCTTCTTTACGCATTAAGAAATTTCAGAATCAAAGTTGGTGGGAATATCTCCAAAACCAACTGGTACTCGTATGCAACAACCATTGCTTCATTTGATAAAGCGGCCTTTGCACCAGAAGCTATCCCTTATTGGGAGAGTCTCACCAAGGCTGGCTATGCACGAGGCACTTGGACTATAAATTCGAAAACCTTATGGGATTTTCAGATTTCCACTTTTAATGATGGCTATGTAACAGCTAATAAACAATTGTGGGATGACTATTTCCATTATGGATTAAAAGAGTTCCCCATTGCAGAACTCGAGGCTCTTGAAGCCATGAGTGAGGCGGATCGACGACAAATGCTAGCGCATGAATACGATGCCATCCAGCATGTAATCGACAATAGATCCGACTATGAAGAAGTTGATGGGAATCTTGTTTTCCAGCCTGAACTTCGTCAGAATGGGACAGATCCCACAACCCAGGGGAATTATGCTGACTTTAGTGCTCCTGGAACCATCTTTGGTGCCTACGCAAAGAACCAGACTGGGTACTGGGGGATGAATACTAACCTTAAAATGCAACGTGGTGTACACGAGTTAAAATTGGGTGGTGAGCTGAGACAATATCTCATTCGCTACTATCGTCTGGGATCTCCAGAGCGACTAACATCAACGTATTTTAACAACACACCTCACAACCAGGTTTCATTTGATACACTTGCCGCAGCCGGAGATCTCTCTCTAGGCGGTTATACTGACTACCAAGCCTATATCGATAACTATTGGTTCCAGGCCTATAAAAATGGTTTCGCCGAAAATATGGGTTACACCATTGATGGATCGGAATTGGTAGATAGCCAATTAAGTGATGATCGCGATGGACCTCGTCGTCCCACTATTGGTGGTGTCTATCTCCAGGATAAGGTTGAGATGAACGATCTCGTCATGAACCTTGGTCTGCGTTATGATTACATCGCTGCCAATAACTTTGAGTTCAGGGATCCTGCAAATATCGTTCTTGATGGTGAAGGTGCGATTGCCGAGCAAGTATTTATGGACGATGCTGGTAACTATAGCAGCTATGAAACCACCCGTGATCTTGACGGAAATATTGTCGATGATGAGGGTGTGAAACAGTTAAACCTGAGGGATGCTGTTCACTTGATCAGCCCCCGACTTGGATTGGCTTTTCCTGTGACTGATAGAACCGTATTCCATGCTCAGTATGGAAAATATGTTCAACAGCCACAGTTGAATCGTTTGTTTCTCAGCTATACTCGATTCGCCTCTAACCTAGGCCAAGGAAATTATACTACTTCTGGAAATCCAGAACTGGATCCAGTTAAAACAACATCATACGAAATTGGTTTTCAACAAGCACTTGGTGAGGCCGCCAGTATCGATATGACCGTTTTCTATAAGCAAATGACAGGATATGTCCAGATTAGAAATGTTCAGGATGCTTCCCCTGTTGTTTATGCTCGTTATGTGAATGGTGACTATGGAAGTATTAAGGGACTATCCGCCTCCTTCAATCTGAGGCGTACTGGATATGTTCAGGCCATGGTGAACTATACACTGCAATATGCTGGTGGTACCGGATCAACCGGGGCCGGACAGTACAAGATTGCCTGGCAGTCAGGAAACTATCCCTCATTTGTTAGTCCTTTGGATTTTGATCAGCGCCATACTGGTTCTGTCAATGTTGATTTCAGGACGAGATCTGACGATAGGATTCCTGAAGCAGGACTTAACTTCCTCTTTACATTTGGTAGCGGCCGTCGCTATACACCAACTGAAGTAAATAGTGGTGTATTCCCGGCAACTTCAGATCGACCAATTGCTGGTCTTAACTCAGGTGTAATGCCATGGTTCTATTCACTGGATACGAAACTCGATAAGAATTTCCATCTGGGAATATTTAAGGTTAATACTTACCTCTGGGTGAAAAACCTCCTGGATCGTTCAAATGTCCGTGACGTCTTTGATGGCACGGGTGAGGCAGGGAACGATGGTTGGTTAGCCACTGATGAAGGTAAAGCCTGGTTAGAAGATGATTCAAATTCTGAGGATTTGTACTATATGAGAATGGATCATCCATTTAACTATGAAAACCCAAGGACAGTTCTGTTGGGTGTCCGCTTCTTCATGGGCAAATAGGTAAAAGGGGAAAATATGATACCTGAAAGTAGATATATGAAAAAATACATAGCATTAACGCTGACAGTCCTTTTTCTAGCCACCTCCTTGCATGCTGATGTGAGAAGATTAGGAAATAGTTCAGGACTGGCGAAGACGAGCACACTTGAATTCATCTTGTATGATGCAAACCAAATCCGATCCTATATTGGAAACAATGGTCATATTGTTAGCCATATTCCAACTGGTGATGCTGGTTTAGAATGGCCAACTGGATCTGGAAATACAGCAGTATTTGCCTCTGGACTCTGGGTGGCAGGTATGGTTGATGGAGATATTAGATCAGCCGCTGCTGAGTTTACATCTGAGTTTCAACCTGGAATTATCATTTATGATGCTGTAAATGGTGTTTCTTCAGGACCTGATTCTCCCAACGATGCACGTTTTCAGGTGAGTTCAATCAATAAGACTGATAATGCGGATGTAACCTCTGAAAACTTTAACCGTGAGTTTGCCACCTGGCCATCGGCCGATGGTGCTCCAGCGCACGATGGTGAGTATTTCACAGATGCTAACGATAATGGCGTTTGGGATGTCGGAGAAGAATATCTAGATTTTGATGAAGATGGACTTTACGACGGTCCTGATGGAGTTATGGTAAGTGGCGAGGATCCTCCAATGATGATTGGTGATCAGATGCATTGGTTTGTAATCAATGATGCTGAACCAAATACTCATAGTAATCTTTGGTCAACAGCCCCATTGGGTATTGAAGTACAGACTACTGCATTTGGATTTGATCGTGCTGACCCCCTTGGAAACGTCATGTTTGTCAAGTGGTTGGTAATCAACAAAAGCGGTGGATCTATCGATGATATGTTTCTCTCCGTTTGGTCAGATGCTGATCTCGGTGATGCCAATGATGATTATGTTGGTTGTGATACTGTACTCTCTGTTGGTTATTTCTATAATGGAAACCAAACGGATCAGAATTATGGTTCAGCACCTCCAGCAGTAGGTTATGATTTCTTCCAGGGACCGATTGTACCTTCCGCAGGAGATACAGCTTTGGTCTCCGGTACTCAGATTCCAGATTTCAGGAATCTACCAATGACCTCATTTGTTAAATATACAAATTCAGATAATCAATTCGGTGATCCTGAAAATGCTGAAGAAGCCTATAATTATATGAATGGCCTAACTGCACAGGGTGAGGATTGGAATGAGCTACTGGATGAAACTCAACCAGTAACAAAATTTCTGTATCCTGGAGATCCCAATACACGTGGTGGTTGGACAGAATATGATGATAGCCCAGTGGGCGATCGACGCATGCTGATGAGTTCAGGTCCTTTTGATATGGCGACCTGGATTGATACTGATGGTGATGGATTTCCCCAGGTTGGTGAACCTGGTGTTCAGGAAATCGTCTCTGCTATAATCATTGCTGCAGGTACAAATAATACCAATGCTATTGATGCTATGAAATTTTTTGACCAATTCGCGCAGGGTGCTTACGATGCACAGTTTGTGCTGCCCAGCCCAACAGCCCCTACCGTTATGGTTAGCGAATTAGATGAACAAATCATTCTATCATGGAATGAGAATCGTGAAGAGGTTGAATCCTTCTCCGAATTAGAATATGAATTTGAAGGTTACAATGTGTATCAGGGCGAATCAGATAATGGACCCTGGGAACTTGTTGCGACATATGATGTTGTTAATGCAGTAACCATCATTCTTGATAACGAATTTGATGTTGAAAGTGGTCTCATTCTGGAAGGTCCTGTTCAGTTTGGTCAGGATACCGGTATTGAAACCCTTATAGATTTACAACGCGATGTTGTTCGTGGAAACGTTGATTTGGTCAACGGGCGTAAATACTACTACGCAGTTTCCTCTTACGCATACAGCGCATCCAAGGCACCAAAAACAGTTGAAAGTTCAAAAAGACCTATTACAGTGAGGCCACATGCACCGGCTTTAGGATTGGTTTTGGAAGCTGCTACTGGAGATAGTGTCGCATACAATCACATCGGTATCGCTGAGGCAGGTATAAGTGCCGAGGTATTTGATCCGTTGCAATTAACTGGTGAAACTTACGCCGTGGATTTCCTCATGGATTCCACTACTGAAACTGGTTATTGGATGTTTGGTAAAACAGATGCCAATGATGTGCTCCTTGACTATGACGAACCCTTGATCTTTTCTTCTGAGCTGGGTTCATATGAATCAGATCTCATTGATGGGTTTGTTCTTAGCGTTGCAGATGTTTCTTTTGAAGCCCCTAAGTTTGCGACAGCATGGATGCAAACCGTTAACCAGGTAGGAACCCAAATTGAGACTTTATCCTTGCTGGCAATCTCACCTGGTGGTGTTGATTCACTGGCCTGGACAGATGAAACTATGACGGACACAGTCCACCTCGATACCCTTTATGGAGAAGGTGCCTACTATGATTATTTTGAAGTTAGGGATGATGTTCTATTAACCTATTTTGATCTGATCAGGGCTAATCAGCATGATATTCTCATCCAGTCCTTCGCATCCAACTTTGGAGGTCAAGGTGGTGATCGTTTAGCTGATATTCCCGGTATTGGTGGTGGAAATGAAGATATTGTTACCCTTCAGTCTGATCTTGAATTGAGATTTACTGAAGAAGGTCAAAAAGCTTCTCTCTACTCAGCCGCTGCTGGTTATGTTCCCACTCTCATTGATATTCCATATGAAGTTTGGGATATTGAACGCAACATGCAGCTCTGTATTGGTATAAATGACAACAACAGGAGTGGTGGAAACCAGGACACGACATTCGAAAACTGGGAATACACGCTTGATCTGGACTGGGTTGTTGTTTTCTACCAGGATTATGCTGAATTTGGAGACTCAACCGATGTTCTCTTTAACAATCCCAATTCAGGATGGTGCTGGCAATTTAACTCAGCTTCCAAATTTACTGTGGGAGATGAAATACAGATAACTTTCCTCAATCCAGTTAATCCTGGTTATGTGATTGATCCTGATGGGGAGTTGTACGTCCCTGCAGTGGCTGGTGATAGATGGCTAATAAAGCCATCGGTTCTCAGCGATGCTACAGCTGATCAACAAAAGGAACAACTGGAAGACTTAAACGTCTTCCCAAATCCATACTTTGCTTTCAATGTAGAAGAAAGACAACCTCTGGATAGATTTGTTACTTTTACTCATTTACCAGATGATGAATCCATCGAGGCGACTATCCGAATTTATTCTTTAGGTGGTCATTTTGTGAGATCCATCCAACACAACGATGGAAGTACCGGATTTTCCGGGTCTTCCTTTGAACAGTGGGATTTAACCAATAATGCTGGTATCCCAGTTGCAAGTGGGATGTATATCGCACATATAGAGGTTGATGGGGTTGGAGATAAATTTCTAAAATTAGCAATTTTCCAACCTGAAGAACGTCTTGACGTTTATTAAGATTAGAGCAGAGGAAGAATACTATGAATAGTAGAACAAGATTATCAAAAGTACTTATGTTCCTTCTGATTGCTACAATCATGATGAGCATTGCATTTGCAGGAAGTGATAAACGCCGTGGTACAGCTGGCGCACAGGAATTATTAATCCCCGTTGGTGCCGTTGGTACCGCCATGGGTGGATCATATGGTGCCGTAATTTCTGGTATCGAAGCAGCTTACTGGAATCCAGCTGGTGTGGCCAGGATGGATGGAAATGGTGAAGCTATTTTTTCTCATATGGATTATATTGCTGATATCAATGTCGAGTACGCTGGAATCGCCAGCCGTATGGGGTCAATAGGCGTTCTGGGTGCAACCCTGAAAACCATTGATTTTGGTGAGATTCCCGTTACAACCACAGACGATCCTGATGGCACTGGTGAGTATTATTCACCAAGATACATGACGATCGGTCTGCTTTATTCCAAGGTTATGACTGACCGTATCAACTTTGGAGTAAAATTCAATTTTATATCTGAACAGATCATGCGTGTAAATGCCTCAGGTATTGCATTGAATGCTGGTGTACAGTATCGTACTGCTGAAGATGGCTTCATGATGGGTGTAGCTCTAAGAAACCTTGGAACAGACATGCTTTTCACAGGAGCAGATCTGGAACAAGTTATTTCAGCCCCAGGTGTTGAGCCTGGTACGCGTGATGAACCCTGGCGTATTCCACTGTCTTCATTTGAGTTACCCACACAGTTAGAAATTGCTATTGCGTATGGATTGTATAACAATGGTGGGACTAAAGTGACAGTTGGTGGCTCATTTCTAAATGATAACTTTTCACTTGACCAGTACACAGTTGGCGCTGAAATTGAACTCATCAATATGGTTTATTTACGCGGCTCCTATGCACTGGCTGAAGATCCAGAGACTCACGAATTCTATTCAGGCAATGAAGAGTTTCTGTGGAGCAGCGGATTTGGTGTAGGTATGAAGCTGAATATGGGCTCTACCAATATTAAAATTGATTATGCTATGCGACCAAGTTACTTATTCTCAACCAACTCATGGCTAAGCTTTAGAGTAGGTTTCTAAAATGTTTAAAAATACACAAACACAACCAAAAGGAGGACGTGTATGTACCGCGTAAAAACGCTACTAGTAATGGCAACTATATTGGTGTTGTCAACAAGTCTATTTGCTATTATTGAAGGTGATGGCAAGTCGGACGCCCTTCCCTATTATGGGAATGTTCAACCCCTGGATACCCGGGACACGGATACCCGTGATACAGACGCTACACTGACGTGGCTGGATGGAATCACACCTAACACTAACTTCGTTGGATCAACAAATGACTATTTCATGGAATATTATGTTGCTCCTGCTGATGGTTACATCAATTCAATTGATTTCAATTTCTCAAACCTGTTTGAATTCTCAGGTGGTGGAATGTCAATCTGGATTTATGAAGCAGCTTATCCATGGGACGAAATCGATTCTGAAGGAATCGCTGATGCCCAGGGAGATGCTTGGCTTGGTTATTATGATGAAGCATCAGGTTTTGAGACTACTGGATCCAATTGGATTCGTGGTGGCGTGAATGATCTTGATGGTGCCCTTGACATGGATTATGATCCACTTGGTGCACAGGTCTGGCCTGCTTTTGGTTCAGGTTCTATTTCATTAGAGCCAAATGCCGATGATGGTGGCGTTGTAAACTTTGATCTTGTTCAAGCAATGGGTACAAACCACCCCTTCTTGGCTGGAGACGAATTTGTTGTTGTTATCCGCTTCAATGGTTTTGAAGAACAGGGTGATGATGGTGATTATCAGGCTGGTTTCTTATCAGCAACTCTCCATGTAGATCCACAACCTTCATTGAAATTCTATGGTATCATCTCAGGTGCAAATGGTCGTACCGGTATCGATGATTTCGGTTGGTATATCCGTTCCTACGTTTGGGATTGGGGTGTAAACGTTACTCTAACAAGTGACCGTGCTCCTGTTCTCACAGGTTGGAATTCACTTGATGTTACTTTAAGTCAAGATGCACGTACTGCCACTTGTATCATCACTGATGATAACCCATCTGGTGGTGCTGCTGGTGTAGCCAGTGCTGAGCTCATGTATTCAGTCGATGGTGGCGAATATATGTCTGTTGCAATGACAGCTGAAGTTGACACATTTAGTGCAGATATCCCTGGCGTAGCCGGTGGCGATATCACGTACTATTTTACTGCAACTGACGTTGAAGGAAATACAAATAGCACATTAGTACAATCATATAGCGTATTTGTACCATCTGCTCCAACTCTGGTAGTATTTAATGGTGGAGCCACTTCAGGTTACCCATACCAGTACTATTTTGGACCAGGAGTTTTCGCACATGATGTATGGAATGGTGTAATTCTTGCCGAATTAGCCGCAGCTTATACTACTATCTATGAAATTGCCCATTATGGCAATGGTCCTGCTTTTGACAATAGAGAAGTAATTGCAGCCTGGTTAGAAACTGGCGAAAAGAACTACTGTATGGCTGGTGACGAATTCTTTGGTGCCTGGACAGGTTGGGTCGATCAGGATTATGTTGCTGGTGATTTCGAATATGATGTATTGGGTGTTTCCCACATTCATAACGATATCAGTGGAACAAGTGATGCTGTAACTGCCATCGAAGCTGTTTCTGGCAACGTACTGAGCGATAGCTTGTACATTGTTCATATGGCCGCTGGCGATACTCTCATGTATGATCCTGTATATGAAGTAGGTGGCTTGAACTGGTTGGACGGATTTGATCTGGTTGATGCTGGTTCAGCAAATATGGTTACATATGCTGACGCAATGCCAATCGGTCTGAACAGAATGGCCGGAGATGATAAGATTGTACTGTTTGGATTTGATCCTATCAGTATCAATGCAAACCCATACACATGGTATGGCTATGGATTCTATTCACCTCTGACAACTTCATTGACCTATTTTGACCTATGGGCCGTGTCAATTGATGATGTTACTGTTCCTGAGAATTCATCCTTGAGCGCAGCTTATCCAAACCCCTTCAATCCTACAACAAGCATTGAATATCAACTATCTAATGCTGCTGATGTAAACATCACTGTTTACAACATGCTAGGACAAGAAGTTACTAACCTCGTTGCTGGTTTCCAGAACGCAGGTAGCTATACTGTTTCTTGGAATGGTATGGACGCTGTTGGTCATTCAGTACCATCAGGTCTGTATTTCTACACCATGCAGACAGAAGGATTTACCGCAACTCAGAAAATGATGTTGCTCAAATAATCCTAGTTTCATAGTTTTACTAAAAGGCCTCGCCATTGGCGAGGCCTTTTTTTATGCCAGAAGTGTATGAATAAGGTGAACTTGACACATTAAATGACCAAAAATATTCTAGTCTAAGCCCACACAAATCATATCTTTACCCTTCACTAGCGAATGAGGGGTGGGGAAAGTATGCGTAAATTCATTCCAACCATTACCAGATATCTTCTTATCACAGGTTGTCTATACTCAACAGGTCTCGCTAAAAACGACAATCCTTCCTCCTTGGCAAAGCCTGCCACGGTTGAGTTTGAGTTATTTTCTAGTAATAATATCAGTAATTGGATAGGAAATCAGGGCCACTTATCCAGTCATATCCCAACTGGTGATGCAGGTGGTTCGTGGCCTACCGGCTCTGGGAAACGAACTGTGTTCGCATCCGGTATTTGGGTTATAGGTCAAATGGATGGTGAAATACGCAGTGCTGCATCAGAATATATTACCGAATGGTCACCAGGCACCATTCCCTATAACACCCAAACCCAACTACCCACAAGCGGTTCCCCAGACAATACCGCTGATCACCAAATCTACCTTATAGGTGAGGGCGATAGCTCTGATCCAAATTCTGAAGACTATAATCG
>JABHBL010000065.1 GCA_018673925.1 Fidelibacterota bacterium | reverse complement strand
TTCACAAGTATCAGTGCGTCGGATGAGATGTTTGTTATGGACAGATTAAATAATAGGCCAAGGAAACGTCTTGGATTTAAAACACCCAATGATGTATTCTTTGGGAAACAAGAAATTGCACTTACTGGTTGAATTCAGGAGGTATTTTAGTCAAGGTTTTCAATCTAAAATATATCCTCTTTACTCTTTATCCTCACTAGCCTCTTCAATCTCTACAGTCTCAGCTTGTGCTTCTTTCTCTTTGATCTCAACATCAAGGTCTTTTATCGATTTAACCAGAGCCACATAGTTTTCGTGCTTAGCTAAATCTTTCAGCTTTTTATCTTCACCTAAATTGAATACCAATTCACCTAATTCAGATAGGTTTTTAGTGCGACTCCGATTCAGCTGATGTATATCCAACTTGATTTTACCCAGTTTCGTGAGCTCTTCCGCTTTTTCGCTGGCAATTTTTCCATACTCTTCAGCTTTGTCCAGGGCGGCCGAGCCAAAATCACGTAAACCCTTCATCATATCGCCCATCAATTTTGATCCACGATCTGACTTAACTTGTTCTTCTTCTTGCTCTGGTTGTTTCTCTTCTTCAGTCATCTCGATACCTCTATAGTTTTTTCATGGGACAGGTAGACAGTTTCTCCATCCCCTGAATGCAAAAAATATTTAAAACTGTCACCCAAGAAAATAGCACGTCTTGATGGAAGAAATACTCTTTAATTTCTCAATGATTCCTTCAGAGGGAGCTGAATCACACTTGATCAATGAAAGTGCAGTATCACCCTCCAGACGACTTAATGAATATTCAGCTATATTCACCGCATTGTTACCAAGCAGAGTTCCGACCTCCCCGACAACGCCAGGTACATCATCATTCAGGATCATGAGCAAGGGACCATCTAATAGCACATCGATATGATAATCATTTACTCGAATCAATCGCTTACCACCATGTTGGTCCACATATCCTAACATTTCCCAAACAGCCCCATCTGCTGATTCCACCTTGACAGCCACAACATTCTGAACCTGGCTAACATGTGGATCAGAAAGGGTGCTCAGGGCAATTCCACGAGATTTCGCAATGGATTTGGCATTGATGAGATTGATTGTCCCATCGAAACGGTCGTGCATAACTCCTTCAAAAGCAGTGTATAGCAAAGGTTTGATATGCTCTGAGTCACCATTATAACTGAGTCGGATGGATTTGATCCCAGCCTGGTGTAAAGCGTGCTGCAAATTGCCCAACTTATTAGCCAAGTCCAATGAGCCGCCAATGGTTTTCAAAATGCTCATATCGGATATGGGCAAATTAATGGTATTACTCAAATGATCATCAATGAGGTATTCTTTGAGTTGGGTAGCTACCTGAACCGCAACATTCTCACCTGCTTCACGGGTACTCGCACCCAAATGAGGTGTTAGAACTATATTTTTTGCTCCCACCAGTGGATTATCTACAGCAGGCTCGCTTGTGTAAACATCGACGGCTGCACCAGCGATGACATCATCATTTAGTGCCATTGCCAGGTCAGACTCATTCACCAGGCCACCTCGAGCACAGTTGATAAGCGTTGCCGTTGATTTCATTTTTTTCAATTCAGGCGTGCTAATCAAATTGAGGGTATCTTCAGTACGAGGTAGATGGAGTGAAACCACATCTGAAGCCAGAAGGACTTCTTCAAGAGTCTGTACTTCAATATCCTTGACAACCAACTGATCTTGAGCGACATAGGGATCATATCCGATCACCTTCATCTGCAAACCCAGGGCGCGTCGAGCAACTTCCTGGCCGATTCGTCCAAGACCAACCAGTCCTAGCGTCTTGCCATTAAGCTCGGTTCCCACCAGTGCCTTGCGGTCCCATTTACCAGCTTTCATTGAGCTATCACCTGATGGAATGTTTCTGGCAAGTGACATCATCAGAGCGACCGTATGTTCTGCAGCCGAGATCGTATTGCCCCCTGGTGTATTCATGACAACTACCCCATGAGAAGTAGCGGCTTCTATATCAATATTGTCAACCCCAACACCAGCTCGACCAATAGCCTTTAGGCAGCAAGCTTTGCCAATCTCTTCGGCTCCAATTGTGGTGCCACTACGGATGATCCAGCCTTCGACTTCAGGTAAAGCTGAATCCATTTTTTCAACATCCTGGTCCAGAATTTCTATTACTTCAAGACCAGCATTTTCCAGTACTTCTTTGCCAGCAGGTGAAAGCGGATCAGTAATCAGAATTTTCTTTGTCATAAGGATTCAATGACCTCGTCTAAAACAGCAAGTACATCATTAATATCTTCCATCTGCAAATCTCCCATATGGGCAAGTCTGAAGGTTTTCCCTTTCAAATCACCATACCCACCTGAGATAAGATAATTCTTTGATTTCATCTCTGAGGCGAGTGCTATCAGATCAATGCCAGCTTTATTACCAAAACAGGTCAGAGTGTCAGATTCATAACCAGACTGGGCAAAAAGTCCAAATCTATCTTTCCCCCATTCGCGGACTCTATTTGCCATCTCTTTATGTCTGGCAAACCTGTTTTCCAGCCCTTCAGCCTTTATTCTGTCTAATTGTTTAGAAAGGCCATACAAATGTGGAATACTAGGTGTAACTGGGGTCTCAGACTTTTCACCGGCTTTATGCATCCTCACAAAATCGAAATAAAAGCCCTTCTGAGAGTCAGGAATTGAACGGCTACGCTCCAGCGCACGATCAGATAGCGATGTAACGGCAAAACCAGGTGGCAATGCCCAAGCTTTTTGCACACTTGCCAGTGCCATATCAACACCCCACTCGTCGACCTTTATGGGAGCCCCCATCATACCGCTCACAGCATCAACCATGAGTAGCACATCGGGATATTTTTTGACAACTGCCCCAATTTCCTCCAGGGGATTCATGACACCGGTGGAGGTCTCATTGAAAACCACAGTAACTAGATCATAGTTCCCTCTGGCGAGAACACCATCCACAAAATCTGCGGTAATCGCCTGTCCCCACTCAACCTCAAACACATTCTGATTCAGACCACAGGCTTTGGTGATCGCTGCCTGTTTCTTTGAAAATGCGCCACAAACAAAGTTAGCGACTTTGCGCTTGCTTAGATTCCGGACACCCGCTTCCATAAGACCTGTCGCTGAGCTGGTAGAAACCAAAACGGATTGATTTGTATACAAACACTCCTTGATTCCTGACACGACCTTGGACTGTAACTCGCGATAGTCAGATGTCCGGTGGCCGATGGGATATTGGGCCAGTGCATCCAAGACATCCTGCTCCACATGGGTTGGTCCCGGAATAAATAATTTTGGTTTCATGCCTGACTAATCCTCCAGTTCTCTAAAAACAATACCTGTAGGAAGCTTTGGAAAGAAATAGGTGCTTTTCTGTGGAAGTCGAAGACCTCGTCCCCCTATCTCGAATAAAATGTTATTGTCAGGATAATTCATGATCCATCCAACCTGACTCCCTGAGCGCAAAGCTTCCCAGTAGCCATCGATATCCCTGTGATACTCTATATAACGATGATGATCAAAATCATCATCCGTCAATTTGAGGATGCCCTTTAATACGATTTCCTCCAGGATAACCGTATCCATCTCGGCTAAAATGGGGTCCACCAGACGATGACGAAGATCATTGAAAGCCTCATCTTTGAGTCTTAGCGCAATAGGTTCTCCTTCAGAGTTAGCCATGATAAGTGTGCGATGGTCATGTCCTAATTCCACATCTTCAATATCCATTTTGAGGATATCAAAATATTCGAATAGTTTGTCCATAAGGATTTGATATGAGAATTCGGGCAAGCCTCTCAGCGTTCTGTGAGTCGGATAAACTTTTAATCCCTTATCCTGTGAACATGAGAAATAGCCCATGATGTAGTTTGCATCAATCTCTGAAAAACCAGTTTCATCCAGGCGTTGTCGCTGATACTGGCTATGAGTTTCATAGCGGTGATGTCCATCGGCGATAAAGACGGGCTTATCATCCATCAGGTCCTGGACTTCGGCAATCACATCCTCATCTTCAATCAAATAACAGATATTTTCTACACCAGTGTCTTCGTTCCTGCCATCCATTTTAAGTACGGCTTTCGACAGGGATTCATCGAGCAAGTTGATGATTTTATTATCTGTGTCTTGATATGTGAAGAAGATTTGAGAAAAGTTTGTTTTGGTCACTGTGGTTAATCGAAGTCTGTCTTTTATGGCTCCAGCATGGGTTTTCTCATGAGCCCGCACAGTATCCGCTCCATAAGGAGCCAGCGGCATTAGCGCAATAAAGCCTTTACGGATATGCTGTTCTCCATCAGGTCCAGTAAAAAATTGGTGCAGAAAGAATAGTCCGGGTTGTTCACGTTTGCATAAAGATTCATCTTCATGCCACTTCTTCATCAGATCCCGAGTTCCTTCATAGAATTCATCTTCGAAATAGTCACCACTCTTTTCATCACCCAAAATGAGACGAGCACTATTAAAACGTGACCGAGACAGAAAAAACCGTCTTTCTTCAGGAGTGATTACATCATAGGGAGGGGCTATTACATCGGATAGATTCGGAAATTTTTCAGGGTTATAAATCGTCCCGCAAAAGGGAAGGATTGACATATTATCACCTCTAATAGATAAATACCGACAACATGGCGGAAAATTTAGACGCTCCCTGCCAGTTCACAATGAGGGATTCAATGATTATTCAAATATTTAGTTGAAGGGGAAAAAAAGCCTGAAATTATTAGCTTCAAACAGAGTACTAATAAGCTCGGGATGGATGATCAAAACGTTTCATCGCCATAGGGTACTGAATATATTCACGCGATGAATATTGTAGCCATTACTCCAAAAACACCTGCTGAAGCCATGGGTATTCAGGTGGGTGATAATTTGTTATCCATAAATGATCGCAAGATATCTGATGAGATAGATTACGCGTTTTATTCAGCCGACGAAGATCTCAAATTAAATATCCTGAGAGCTGGAATTTCTCGAGAAATAAATATCACGAAAAGCCTGGATGAGGAACTCGGTATAGTAGTTGAACCGATGAAGATCAGATCCTGCGCCAACAATTGTGTATTCTGTTTTGCTCACCAAAATCCCCCAGGCGTGAGAGAAGCCCTCAATTTCAAGGATGGTGATTTCCGGTTCAGTTTTTTACACGGTCATTATATCACCATGACGAATATGGGTCCCAGTCAATTGGAACGTGTGATTGAGCAACAACTCAGTCCACTGTATATAAGTGTGCATGTCACCGATCCTGAGACACGACGTAAAATGCTGCTTTACGGTAAGGATGACAAACTGGCAGAAAAACTTGAATATTTGACTGCTAACCGAATTCAGTTACATACTCAAATTGTATTGTGCCCGGGCTGGAATGACGGCGACATACTCCTCCAGACCATAAATGATCTTATCAAAATGGCTCCAGGAGTTCAATCCATATCAATTGTTCCAGTGGGTTTAACAAAGTATCGAGACAATGAGCCTGATTTGACTTCCTATACACCAGAGACTGCTAAAGCATTCATACAATGGTTTGAAATTGAGCAGCAGAAATTCAAGGTCCCTGGATTCGAGAATTTTGTACTACTCAGTGATGAATTTTTTATCCTGGCTGACCTGCCAATTCCTGATGACAATTACTATGGTGATTTTTCCATGGTTGAGAATGGTGTTGGGCAATGCCGAGATTTTGCGAACCGTTTTAATGCCAGCATTCCCATGTTGCCTTCAACTTTGAAAAAACCGACCCGTTTGGTTTTTGCCACCGGAATACTCGGCTATCCCTTCCTCAAAGATACCATAGCTTCGACGCTTGATGGAATCGAGAATCTAGAATATGAAATAGTCCCTATTCTGAATGAATGGTTAGGTGCTGACACTGTCACAGTTACGGGATTGGTACCAGCTCGCGATCTGGTCACACAATTGATGGGAAAAACGAATGTGGATGCTGTGTATCTCTCCTATCGCATGTTTAGCGAAGATGGGATTACACTGGATGATCATACACGTGATGAAATTGAAAAGAAACTGGGTGTACCTGTGTATATCCACCATGAAGATATGTTGGAGATACTAAGCCCATGGAGCTAAGATTACCCATTGTAGCCATAGTCGGACGACCCAATGTGGGCAAATCGACACTTTTTAATCGAATTGTAGGGAAGCGTCTCTCAATCGTACATGAGCAGGAAGGGGTCACCCGTGATCGCGTTGCCATGGAAACTGATTGGGCGGGACACTCATTCTTTCTTGTAGATACTGGCGGATACATTCCCAGTAGCCAAGATGTTATTGATAAAGAGGTCAGGAAACAGGCCCTCACCGCCATAGATGAGGCGGATGTCATCATGCTCATGGTTGATAGCGTTGTGGGGATCACCTGGGAAGATGAAGAAATTGTTAAAAAAGCCAAAAGATCCAAGAAACCTTTGGTTCTCCTGGCCAATAAGGCAGATAATGCTACTGTTGAAAACCAGGCTCATGTTTTTTATCAGTTAGGCATTGGAGAAGTATTTCCAGTAAGTGCTCTCAATGGTCGCAGTATCGGTGATGCTTTGGATAAAGTCGTGTCCACCTTTGGTGAAATTCAAATTGAAGAAACCGTTGATGAAAATGTGATACGTTTTGCCATCGTGGGAATGCCCAATGCTGGAAAATCCAGCCTTACAAATGCGCTACTGGGCATCGATAGACAGATCGTCACAGATATCCCCGGTACGACAAGAGACTCCATCAATACCACCTTCAATTACTTTGGACAATCCTATGAGATGATTGACACAGCAGGCTTGCGACGAAAAGCCAAGGTCACTGATTCAATCGAATACTACAGTACTATCAGGACTCAGCAAGCCATCAAAAGCGCGCATGTCGTAATTGTTTTAATTGACGCTGAGAAAGGTTTTGTATCCCATGACGCCAGGGTCATGGAAGAAGTACTTGCTGCGGGAAAAGGTCTGATCGTAGGTGTCAACAAGTGGGATCTTATTAAAAAAGAGACCAATACCATGCGGGATGTCAAGCAGGGTCTTATTGATGATATGTTTGAATTAAGGCACTATCCCATCCAGTTTATTTCCACCCTGGAAAGAAAACGGATTTTCAAATTGGTCGATCTCGTCAAAAATATTCACGAGGAGCAACAAAAACGCATTCAAACCAGGCAGTTGAACCTGTTCCTTGAAGATGCAGTGGCCAGACTACAACCGGCGTCTCCTCACGGTAAAGAAATAAAATTGAACTATTGCTCCCAGGTAGCCGTTGAACCACCTGTGATAGTTATTTTTACAAATCATCCTGATCTGATCAAAACTGCCTACAAACGCTATATCGAAAATCGCTTCCGTGAGCAGTTTGGGTTTGAAGGTGTCCCTATCCGGATCGCATTCCGGAAAAAGTAGTTCATGCGTTATCTCCTCTCAATCATCCTTTTGCTCGCTAGTGCCCTGGGGCAGAGCAATCTTGCACATAAATGCGGATTCGCCACCATGCCTCATGCTGAAACACATGTGACACGAAGCGGTGACCGAGATATCCCACAATTTGATGAATCCCTGCTTGATGAATCCATGGTCAGCCCAAAAGGTCACTTCAGAGTTCATTTTACCAGGACTGGAGAACATGCTGTAGCAAATGCCGGAGATTCCAGTACACCTAATTATGTCCTGGAAGCTGCTCTGGCAGCAGATTCAGCCTATGCTGTGCTTGTGAATGATCTTGGCTTCCTGCCACCCCTACCTGACAACGGCATAGATGGAGATGAGTTAGATGTATATATCAGAGATTGGAATGGGTCTTTTTATGGAATGACCTATTTTGGGAACTCAGCCCCATCAATGACCTATCTTGTGATTGACAATGATTACACAGAGAGCAGTTATGCTACCAGTGGACTTGCCGCACTGCGGGTTACCATCGCCCATGAATTCTTCCATATGGTGCAGTTGAGATATGCCTATCCCTTTGAACCAGTTTCCTCCAATGCCTACTGGTACGAAATTTCCAGTACATGGATGGAAGAGAAGTGCTATCCCGAGATCGATGATTACCATGCCTACGTTGATGACAATTTTAGACAAACTAACTTCCCAAGCCTCAATGATGATCGATATGGATTCGCATTCTCCTATGGTCATGGTCTATTCGGTCAAATCCTGGACATAGAATATGGTACTTCAGGTGGAAAACACATCATGCTAGATATCTGGGAAGCATTGTCTGGACGTGAGGCTACTGACAATCTGGATATTGTGCTCAGTTCATCTTCCTGGAGTTCTAGTTTATCTGATGCCTTAGGAAAATACGCGCTCTATAACGTCTTTACAGGTTCCAGGGCTGTCAGCAATATGTACTATCCAGATGCAGCAGATCTGAGTGAAGTTGGGCTTCACGAATATGCATTACCCATCACTTATCCTGCAGAATTCGATTTCTTCATGGATCCTTTTGAAATATCATTTCGCAAGTTCACCATCCCCAGTTTTAGTGATTTTTATGTTCGAGGAGATGCCCTAAATGAGGATCAGCGTGTCTTCCTCACCAAACATAGCTTTGAAGATGGCTCTTCTCTCAAATCGGCAGTGGGTGATTACTGGACACTTTGTGAAAACGTAAGTAGTCTGGATTACCTCATATTCCCTATGGTCAATGGTGATCGTGAATCAGATTTTCTATATAAGCTCACCTTTGAGGGCAATGCCCTACCCCTTGAAAATGTTATTCAAACAATCTGGCCGAATCCCTGCATTCCCAGGTTAGATCATCCCCAAGTGAGTTTCATGTTGGCTCAGCCTGGTACAGTTAACATCAATATATTCAATCTCCTTGGACAACTTGTTTATAGTGAGCGTCAGATGCGTTCTGAGGGTGTGAAGGTGGTCGACCTACAAGTCCCGGTCTCTAGCCCCGCTGGACTCTATTTTGTTCAGATCGAGACAGCTGAGACTGTGATGACAAGGAAATTTACGGTATTGAAATGAGCGATATAAGTTATGTCCAACCCATTGAAACTTGCCAGCACCAGAATAAAATTAAGGCCTCCAGATTTATAGCCGACATTTTCCCGCTGAAAACTGAAGAGGAAGTTTCCCTATTACTCACTGAGGTTAAGAAAAGGGAGTATACAGCCAATCATCATTGTTTTGCCTGGCGTATTGGCGTTGGTGACGAAGAAGTCTGGCGTGTCAGCGATGATGGTGAACCAGCTGGAACGGCTGGGAAGCCTATTTATCAAACCTTAGTTGGTGCAAACCTAACCAACGTGCTGGCAGTTGTAACCCGATATTTTGGTGGCACCAAGCTGGGCAAAGGCGGTTTGATGCGTGCCTATAGCGGCGTGGTTCATGAAGCCCTCCCACTTTTAAAAAAACGGACCTTTGTTCCCAGGGTTTCATTGGAGTGTGAATGTGATTTTGAACATGCCAATCTGGTGTATCGACTGATAGAAACCTACGAGGCTCGCCTGCTTGATCAGGATTATGGTGAAAGTGTAAAAATTCGATTGAGAATAAAGAAAGATAAGTCAGATGCTTTCTCATGGGATCTACATGAACTTTCACATGGACAGATCAAAGCTCACCCCTTCAATCCAGCTCTGAACAAGAATTGATATGGATATGGAATCTCAAGGTATTTCCCTGTTAAACACTGACTCTCATGCACATTGGATGGAACAGGCTTTCAGAGAAGCAGAAAAAGCCTTTGCGCGCAAAGAAGTACCAGTTGGAGCCATCGTGGTTCTGAATAATCAGATTATTGGTAAAGGTTACAATCAGCGCGAATCATTGCATGATCCTACGGCCCACGCAGAAATTCTGGCTATCACAGCAGCTGCTAATCACATTGAGGATTGGCGTTTGAAGGATGCAACCATCTATGTGACGCTTGAACCCTGCCCCATGTGCGCTGGTGCTATTCTAAATGCCAGGATTCCCAAGGTGGTTTTCGGTGCTGATGACCATGAGCATGGAGGTTGTGGTGGAGCAGTTCAACTTTGTTCAGGAAAATTCCTGAATCACAAGGTCGAAATTATCGGTGGGATTCTAGAGCACAAGTGCAAGGGCATCCTGGATAGCTTTTTTAGCGCGACCCGTAAGTAATCATTCTTAAGGCGTTGTTGCCATAAACCGTAGATTTATATTGATACGAAAGATTTGATAAATGGAGAGGTGGCAGAGTCCGGCTGAATGCACTGCACTCGAAATGCAGCGTACCTTAGGGTACCGGGGGTTCGAATCCCTCCCTCTCCGCA
>JABHBL010000064.1 GCA_018673925.1 Fidelibacterota bacterium | reverse complement strand
TTCATGCCAAGCAACTGCAAGCCGCTTGGAATAATGACTACCTCTGCAAGATATTAGCCGTTGGTATTTAGATGCAATCGCCCTGATCTACAAGCCTTGATAGTACCTTTGGAAAAGGTATCATTGTATTCTGGTCATAAGAAAAGGAAAAACAATGATAGAGACGACATTAGATTATCTTGCTTATATGTCAATTGCCTTGTGGATTTCATCTATGTTTTGGGTCTATTATGTATGGCAGAAATCTTTTTATCAAATTAAAAGACAAAAAAAAGGTATCATCTCAATAATTTGGGGTAGATGAAAAAGACCAACCCAAATTGAGTTCTTTGGCGCGTGCTTTGACCAAATCCGCCAAGGGTGGAATCTGGTGCAGCTTTGAAATGCGGTCTTGTAAATAATGGTAAAAACTCACGTTCAGTTTTTTTGCTGTCTCCGCCAGGGTCGCGAAAGTGTCCCATGCCCTGACCCCATCCTCGGTACGTGGCCCAAAACTGACATCCCGTTTCCGCACTCGCTGCCGCACACCCAGTTCTGACGCATTGTTATGCAGCGGCAGTTCAGGGTGTTTCAACACCAATAACAGGCTGTCTTTTTTGATTTTGGTTTTGGCAAGCCTTTGATCCAACACATCATAGCCAGTGTGGCTTGAGAATAGATCGTCGAATACTCTCTCCAACCGCTGGTGCTCTTCCACTGAGGGTTGTTGGCAGTAGTCCAATAATTGGTCATAATACTCCCAGAAACGTTTCCGGAAATCATCCAACAGGTCGCGATGTAATCGCATCACAGGCGTCAATTTCTTGTAGTGTCTGCCTTCGTGAATCCAGCACAACATTTTCTCTTTTCCCAGCCAGTTGAATTGAGGCGCATCATCACAAACCAGAGCCTGCACCACTGGTTCATCCCTTCGGACATGGTAGGCTGCGACCGCTGTCGCATCCACCAATGTTTTGTGTTGCTGCTTACTCAATTTCGGTAACCCTTTCTCCAACCGCTCCAGAAATACCGCCTCTTCCCAATCCTGTTCACTTTTCCAACTTTGGACTGTGTGCCAGGCTGTTTTTGACCATTTGATGCCTCCCAGGTATCCGATCGCCTCCTCATTCAACCGAAAGAAGCGTTTGCGCCCATTACGCAGGACATCCAACACGACCAGACGCTCTTTTCTCGCTCTGGTATGGTAGCTGGTATAAACCGGATTGCACACCACATGACAATGTTGATTTTGTCCATCTACCCGAGTCAGTGTATCATCGGTTTGTTGCCAGGGGCTGCTTTGCAATCCCGCTTCGTACACCGCATCACTTTCCGCATGAAAGATCGCCTGCTTTTTGATCAGCAAGTTCGATATTTCCCCCGCTGAGATGTGGATACCCACGTTTTCAAAGAATTCCAATATTTTCGGTTCACTGGTTCCTATCCCAAAATACAACACCAGTGCCATTGTTTGAATCCCGGGTCCAAATTGCCCTTCATACCCATCCGGTAATTCTGCCACATACATCTTGTGGTTCAAAGCTGAATGGTATTTCTCTTTACGAAAGAGTACATTGTCTGTCTTCACGATGATATCTTGCACCACCACTTCCACATACCCTTTGAATTTCGCATCTTCAGGCAGCCTGCCCGGGTCTACTTTTACCACTTCTTCCCGATCAATCTGGATTTCCTTTTTCTTGCTCCGTTTATGTCGTTGGCGTGGTTTTTTGCGTTCTTCCTCTGATGAATGATCGCTTGTTGGTCGCCTAGGTGTATTCCCTTTGGCCTTGGGCTTGCCTTGCTCCCCTTTTAATCGACTGACTTCATCCCGCAAGAGCTGATTTTCCGCTTTCACTTCTCGCAGCTCTGCCGCTTGTTTTTCAACAATATTCATCAGCCGCCTGATCAATTCGCGGGCGTTTTCGTCTTGGATGGCGTTCAGTTCAAGGTCATCTAACATCATCATGTTCTTAGTTTACTTGCTTATTACAAAAATTAAAAGGCCTCCCCTCCTTTTTGCTTACCCCTATTTATTGAGAAGATACAAAATTTTCTTATTATAGGCATAGGAGCATATCTTTTATATCTGCATCTGGGTCACCAACCTGGATTAGAGAAAACGATAATGCCTATAGAGCCTAAAAAATCTCATCCTGTTGGCCCTAAGCTCTCTGGTGATGCGGAGAAGAGAAGAAAGAATATAATTGAATCTCTCATCTTGATCACTATATTCTCTTTTGCGTTATTTCTTCGTCTATATAATTTGGGAATTTTACCCCCGTATGTGGATGAATATTTTCACCTAAATGCGGCGAAGAGCCTATTACAGGGCGTTTCGAGAGAGGCTGTTTATCAACGAAGTTTTTTCACTGTCACTTTGCCTGTGGCACTCTCCTTTAAATTATTTGGTATGGAAATTTGGGCTGCACAGGTGCCTGGGGCAATACTAGGTGCCATGGCGATGATCCCTCTATACTTGATCACAAAAAAAATCAATAAATATATAGCAATATTA
>JABHBL010000063.1 GCA_018673925.1 Fidelibacterota bacterium | reverse complement strand
GTGTTTCTTTTGATCGCTTTTACTCGTCTCTCTACTTCTGACTTTGGGCTCATTATTGGCTCCTTTTTCGGGTTGTTAGCCGCCCAAAGTATCTCTTATTTATTTAGATCAAATGAACCGAATTGGTCTGACTCCACACAATCTCCATCTTTAGAAATTGCTCCCATATAATGATCTCTGTTCCAACTATAACCCAAATAGATTCGATTATTTTTATCACATAATAGATCTATTACTGTAGTATATGGTCTAAACCACCTTTCGTATCCCTCGTTATCCAATGATATGACACCCTGAACATTGTTCGTATCTTTGCATGTATAATATAGGTTGCCCAGATAGTCAATTGTTGGACCAGCATATGTTTGTATTTTTTTAAGGCCAAGACTGTCAATGCTCGTTTGCCATCTTAAATCTCCTCCTTGAGTTAGACACACAATTGATCTTTCACTATCTGAGACGTAGTAGATGTTACCAGCATTGTCAATCATCATATGAAAAATCCAGCTCTCAAGTGCAGGATATTGCCAGAGCATCTCACCGTCAGTGGAGAATGCAAAGATATGAGCACCATCTGCAAAGTATATTTGTTCACCATCTGGAGAGATGACTATCGGCAAATATCCAAGTGATGAATGAACTGGAAAGGTAAATGTCCATCTCTCTGCACCATTGTTATCCAACGAAACAACTCTTTTGGGATCTCCAGTGATAAAATATAATTCTCCAGATAAACCGATTGTTACATTTGTCAGGTGATCAATGACTTGATTTTCCCACAGAGCTTCATATGATTGCCCTTCCATTTTCCATATAGATCGTTTATTGGGGATCAGATATTGATCATTCGCCACCATTGAGGGGACGTTGCCCACTTCTGGACTATGTTCT
Organism: Fidelibacterota bacterium; assembly: GCA_018673925.1. Taxonomy (GTDB): domain Bacteria; phylum Fidelibacterota; class UBA8477; order UBA8477; family JABMPR01; genus JABMPR01. Next base: position 11,747 of record JABHBL010000063.1, on the reverse strand, counting down.
ATTGATAAATCCCAATCTAGACTATCCTGAGAATTAAAATACTCCAATACAGTCGTTCCACTCTTCGTGCCTAGTCGATATATACCATTTTCATTATCAAGGGCCATTGGCGATTCATAATAGTTTTCCGTTGGTATCAGAGTGGCTCCCTGAATAGATGTAACACCTGCTTCGCTACTCCTGTTTGTGCCTTGGGGATCATGTCGAACCATTGGATAAGGTGTGTCAGCTAGAGTTGGCCAAGGGATTTGTTCTTGGGGATATAAATCTTCTACTTCATCTGGGATTGGATCATCACAACTATACAATCCAACCAAGAGAAGGATTAGTCCACATAAAATGATGAGCTGTATTGCTTTGTTCATATCGCCCCCACGAAGTTGAAATGCTACTCGAATGTAGCCTATAGAGCTAATTAATCAAGGGTAGTATAACCTACTATATGTCGAGGTGGACCAAACTACCTGAACTCAGTAGTATTTATAGGGGCAACAAAAAAGGCCAGCGATGCTGACCTTTATATGTACTCCGGACAGGATTGACTCCAGAACTCTATCACTTCGTTTTGAGTTCTTCTCGTCTTACTCGGTCTTGCCACCGGCAACACCTCGTTTCGAACAAACAGGTTCTCATCTGCTGCCAAACAAATGAAAAATGCCTCAGAAGAGGCATTTTCATTTGTACTCCGGACAGGATTCGAACCTGTGACCCACGCCTTAGAAATCCGTTGCCTTTTAAGCTATATAAGGGTTTGCAGGGAGTCAGTGACTAAAAAGTGACTATTTTGAAAAAGTTTTGAAATTTCGATGTAAAAAGCCCCTGATTTTGGTCAGGGGCTTTGTGTTTTCAGGTATTCTTTCAGACTATTTCAAGTAGAGCATCTTCACAACTTTTCTGTATTCACCGGCTTGAATTTCGGTAAAATACATTCCCGATTTGACTTGATTACCATCAGAATCGGTGCCGTTCCACTTCATCTGATAATAACCAGCTTGTTTAGCCTCATCTAAGGTGTTGTAAACTGTACGACCTCCCACATCGAAGATTCTGATAATTATATCGCTTTCACTTGGCAGCTCGTATTCAATGGTGGTTGTTGGATTGAAAGGGTTCGGATATAAGTTCACCTCAAACTCCGATGGCAATAATCCAGAACCTCCATGGGCGATATCTTTTGAGATGGGTCCATCGCCCATAATTGAAATGACATTTGAGTATCCATTTGACAAGGTATCACCGTTACCTGCGACGCTACGAATTTTGTATTGGAATAGGTAGTTTTTTGGAAGGAATGTTACATCATCATCTAAATAATATCTGACGGTGAGGTTGTGGGCAATACAGTCCCAACCACCCTGATACCCCCGATAAACGTCATAAGTTTCGATGTCATATAGCTCTTCAGTACCATCCCAGGATAACCTAGGGGATCCAGATACCTTTGTATATGCCAGATTGCTAGGATTAGCTGGTTGAAATTCTGTTAAGTCGGGTGATCCATCTACCCAATCTGCCTCACAGCTATCCCAAAGAGCCCATATTGCAAGTGTATCATTATTTGGAATATCGGTCCAATTATTTGAGTAGTATGGAATACACTCTTCAGCCCCTTTCCAGGACCAATTTGTATCATTCTGAGTATCTTCCTTTCCGAATCTCAAATAAAAATCAACAGGAGTTCCCATGTCATCCCGTAAATCGAGATAAAACTTCCGCTCCGTGCTTTGAAATACGGTTGATATCTTGTATACACCGAAAGACAAAGTATCCCAAGGTTCCACTACGGGCAAGTTTCCACCATAGCCAAGGTGATCAAACACATAACCAAAAGAATCATTTTCAGTTGACTGGGTGTAGTTAGCAATAACGGTAAACCGGCCGCCTCTGAAGTCATTTGTGGTGAGATGGTAAAATTGACCATCCCAAACATCCTCATAGGTAGTATCAACAAATACAAGATCAGAATTTGAATAATTATACAGCCAAATTTCATACCCAGTAGTTCTGAGCTGTCCATTGGCTACCATTGCGCCCATGGACAACAAGACCCATAAAACCATCTTATTTAAACCTCTCATAACATCCCCCTTTAATGAAGTTTTATTGCATGGAGATTAAAACCATAGAGAGTGTATACAACCTCGCCTGAAGCGGTGATAACCGGTGCATTCGCCAATCTGCCATGGATGTTTGATAGTTCAAACTCCCAGACGATATCACCATCTTCAGATATAGCACCCATAAAGTGATTTGGATAACTTGTGTGACCATAATAAATATGATTGTTTCTGTCAGACACTAAATCGGCAACAGTAACCACTGGTCTGAACCATCTGCCAAAACCCTCATTATCCAGCGAAATCACTCCAACTAATCCTGAAGTATCTTTAGCGGAATAATATAGGTTACCACCAAAATCGATTGTAGGTGCGGTAGTAGTGTGTATCCTCGTTATGCCTAGACTATTTATAGTAGTTTGCCATCGAACCTGACCGAGTGGAGTGACGCAAAGGATAGATGATAATTGGTTTGCAAAGAAATATATGTTACCAGCATTGTCTATCATCAGGAAGCCTACCCAACTTTCTTCCGTAGGAAATTGCCAGATAAGCTCCCCTTCCGTTGAAAGACAGGTGATATCCTCTCCAGAACTAAAATAGATATATTCGCCCCCGGGGGACATGACAATTGGAGTTGGTCCTAAGTTAGTATGAACTGGGTTTTCATGACTCCACCTCAATGATCCATCACTATTTAAGCAAATTAACTCAAGAGGATCGCTTGCGAAATAATACAGTTCTCCTGAAAGACCAATTGTGATATTACTTGCGGTATAATCAACATTTTGATATTCCCAAATTACTTCTCGGGTTTGCATATCCAGCGCCCAGATAGATCTTTGTCCCGGGATATAAATTCTGTTGTTGGAAGCGAGCGTTGGGGCAAATACTATCTCTGGATCATAATCAATTGGTAGCCGCCAATCGAGGTATGAATAGGTTACATTAAAATGTTCCAAAATGGTCCAGTGTTCATCTGTCCCTAGTCGCAGTAAGCCATTGTCGGAATCCAACACAGCCGGTGATTCATAGTAAGCATCTGTCGCTACTAAAGAGACACCATTCACGGTGTTTAACCCTTCCTCACCACTCCTGTTTGTACCTTGAGGATCATGACGAACCATGGGCCAAGGCGTATCGGCTAGAGATGGCCATGGGATTTGCTCTTGGGGATATAAATCTTCTACTTCATCTGGGACTGGATCATCACAACTATACAATCCAACCAAGAGAAGGATTAGTCCACATAAAATGATGAGCTGTATTGCTTTGTTCATATCGCCCCCACGAAGTTGAAATGCTACTCGAATATAGCCTATTGGGCTAATTAATCAAGCGGTGAAGTGGTTCTGATAACCTACTATATGTCGAGTAAGGCAAAACTACCTGAACTCAGTAGTATTTATAGAGGCAATAAATAAGGCCGGTAATGCAGATCTGTTTTTATGTACTCTGGACCTGTCTTCGCTCTTCGAGCTACGACAAGGCAGGCAGGATTGCTGTTCGCTCCGCTCCAGCTTACTGCGCTCATCCACAGGATGAGACTCCGTTTCGAACAAACAGGTTCTCATCTGCTGCCAAACAAATGAAAAATGCCTCAGAAGAGGCACTTTCATTTGTACTCCGGACAGGATTCGAACCTGTGACCCACGGCTTAGAAATCCGTTGCCTTTTAAGCTATATAAGGGTTTAGAGGGTGTCCGTCACCAAAAAGTCTCCATTTTGAAAAAGTTTTGATCTCGAGGTGAACAGCCCCGATTTTCGGTCAGAGACTGTTGAGCCAAACTTTTAGACAGTTCACCATTAACAGACGTGATTAAGAAAATAAATCTTTACGATTAGGACCCGAAAGAGCTATAATCAATTTTGGTTTCAAGCACACCTGATGAGTTGAAATTCGACCAAATCCCAATATTATCACCACTTTTTTTCGCCCCGGCTTCCTTCAGGTTTCCATTTTCCCACCACTTCAATATATGACCCTCCTCAATTCCCTTGCGATATGAAACTTCAGCCTCAAGATTACCATTTTTATACCAGGTTTTCTTAACACCCACCATTTCCCCCAGGGAGTAATATCCTTGTGACGTTAAAACACCCTTGTCGTTCCACTCTTTAGACTCGCCGTGTAATAGTCCCATCAAGAAGTTCTGACGTTTTTCCAATTTTCCATTAGAAAAGAAATATTTCTGTTCCCCATTACGAATATCGACTTTATAATTTTCTTCTTTGAGTAAGATACCGTTATCTGCCCAGCTCAACCATGCTCCATCCTTTTTCCCTAGAGCATATTCGCCCTTAATCTTTAACTGATCATTGCTAAAATATTCCTCGTACTTGCCGTGCAGCTTGTTCGATTTCATTGATTTTACGAGAATCCTCGTTCCATCAACTCGATATAACTCTTCGTAATCTAACAAATCATTTGTATATGATCTTTGTTGCAGGATTTGTCCTGCCTCAGTCTTGTGTGTCCAGTCACCATCTTTTTTACCACCCTTGAAGTTTCCAGATACCTGAGTACGGCCAGAAGGGAATACGCGGGTGTATAACCCCTGCTTGATACCATTTGAATAGGTTGTATAATCTCTATACCCATCCTCGACTATCTCATTCCAGATACCATCTTTCTTGTCATCCTTGTATGTACCTTCACTTGACAACTGGTTCTCTTGGTTGAGTTCAGAATAGGAGCCCTGTTTTTTTCCCATCTTATAGGAAACTCTTCTTTTGATTATGAGCTTATATTCCTCAGAAAGGCCATCGAGGATATCGTTCCTATATTGTTCCAGGCTGGTTTTAGTTGAGTTTCCATCGTAAGTAATCCAGCTTCCATTTTTCGTGTTGTTTTGGAATACCCCTTCCTGCCTGACTTTACCATTATCATAGTAATAGACCCAAATTCCATCTTTTAGTCCATCCCTATAGTGACCTTCATGCTTAAGTATTGTACCAGAAGAATCCTTAATCCCACCTGAGAATGGCTCGTTGGATCCTCTCAAGAAGCTAACACCATTCCTATTTTCAAGCTGATTGCTATTAAGGAATTTTTCAACCAGTATATTCTGATTCAATAATTCGGGAGAACCACCACAATTGAAAATAAATATCACTAGAGTTATTTTTAACCAAATTGACAATAACTTTTTCATTTTTTACACCTCAAATTGAATACCACTAATACTGCTCTCGGATCTTCTCCCGATCAATCTTAGTCTTTTTGTTTTATAAATAGGCACAAACTTAACTGTCTTTCTACAAGAGACAAGTTCGTGACATTTACTATCATGATTGATCGTGACCTATGTCAAGTTGCTTGTAAATCATCAAAGCAATTCGGATCCTTAATGCTGACTCCAGCCTCTACTCATTCCACCCAATCTACACACAACAACACCGCAAATCAGAATTGGATACGACAAACGATTTCTAATCATTTGCCTCGCATTGTTTCTATTATACTTACAGACACAACATACTGGTAACATACCGTTGGACTCTAAAGCTGCGTGTTTTGCGTGTTGCGGGAGTTGGATAGGAAACAATGTGTATAAATAGCCCCTGGTTTTTAGGGCAGGGGCTTGTATATAACGGTTTGCAGATGATTCTTACTTCTGCCTCAACCATCCGACAATATGTTCACTATCGGATAGATGAATGCAAAGTAAGCCCTGCAACTGTAAATGCTGAGCTCAGAACTTTACAATCATTCTTCAATATCCTAATCGCTCATGATTACGTCCAGATCAATCCGATCATGAGTGTAAAATTGTTGCCCGCTGAGAATAAAGAACCTCAAACATTTTCTGACGATGAGATAGAAAAGATACTTAACGAGGTGGATGATTCAAATTATATGGATCTTATCCAGATGTATTTACACACTGGTGCAAGACGGGCTGAGCTTTTGCTGCCTAATTTCACTTGGGAGAATGTTGATTTTAAAGGTAGAATGATTCGACTGCGTGGAAAGTTCGACAAGGAACGGCTAGTGCCTTTGGACAACAAGGCGTTTGACATTCTGAAGAAGCGGAAATTCCAACAGAAGCTCGAACATCCTTTCAACTTCGACTATGATTACATGTACAAGAAAATAAAGAAGTACATCACTAATGCAGGAATTCTCGATGGTACACTTCATGGACTTCGCAGAACGTTCGGAAGCAAACTTGTACAATCAGGAGTTGATATATATGTTGTATCAAAACTTTTGGGACACTCATCAGTGAAGGTGACAGAACAAGCCTACATACATCTTCTTGATTCGAACCTTAAAGATGAAGTCGGGGTATTGGATGGCTTATGGTAGCCTTTAAGCTTGATCCATACTGAGAAGCCCGGCATTCGCTGGGCTTTTTTTTGTCCTGCATCCTGTCTCACAGTCCTATACCTGGCCACATTTCATGAAACCTATATCCGCTAAGGTTTTCTATCCAATCAGCCATTTTTTAGGGACTGGATACATTAGTCTAAACTATGCATCAACAGAATAGCCCATATCACTTCGTAGGTCGGGTTTGGCTAGAGGTTAGGTATGCGATGTACCAATAAGTATGATATTGCCTAGTCGTGATATTAAGTTTAGTTTTCTTCACCACATTTGTTTAAACTAAATATTACCGTTTTTCAAGCAGATGACTACTAACAAAGAGCATTAACCATGAATTATATATATAAACGTATTGGGTTGTTATTTCTGGTATTTATCCAACTGTGCCTCGGCCTTTCCGAAAACAATAAACAGGTTGTGATGGTTTCTATTTCTACCGAAGGATTTGAAAATGATATCTTAGCTCCAATTGAAGCCAGAGTTATCTATGCTGTAAGGGAGTCAAACCGCTACAATGTTATTGAAAGAAGCGAATTAGATCTAATCTTAAAAGAACATAAACTATCGCTATCTGGGCTCGTGAAAAATTCGTCAACCATCAACCCTGGTGAGCTTATCGGAGCTCAATTCTCAATTTTTGGGAAAGTAAATAATTTAGACGGTTTTTATACCTTAGACTTTAAGCTCATCAATAATTCTTCTGGGAGCATAGAAAAAGCTGTTAATCTTCAAATTCCTCCCTCCATAACTAGCATCTTTAATCACATCCCATCTGCCATTGCAGCACTAGTGGATGCCAGCTCCCCAACTGCTGAAATTCGTGAGATCCCAGTTAGGGCCATACGGCTAGGTGCAAATACCTTAAGTATTTCACCCCTGTCAACTTTCCAAGTACATAGGGGACCGGTAACTGCCATTATATCCAACGATCAAATATTCTACTCTGTTGGTGAAAAGGGCGAAATCTATGAATGGGAATTTTTAAATAATTATAGTCATCGATCCATTTTTGAATATCCTTATTGGAATTTTGTCCACAGTTCACTCACAGAATCGGGAAAATACCTTTTCGTCACAGGAGCCGATGGTGTTATTTACTTGTGGGATACTTCAAGATGGGGTAACCCATTTCAGTTGAAAGCCTCTAGCCACAGAATAACCGCAATCACGATTTCAAACGATGATACAAAACTTTATACTTCAAACATGAAAGGTCAATTGGATGTTTGGGATATTGAAACTCAGCAACACTTATCTACAGCCCCCCTCTTTTCCGCAAGAGTCATTTCATTATCAGTAAATAGCGATGATAAAGCTCTCATTTCCTTTGATAATGTTGGCAACCTCGACCTATACCATTTTGACTCAGAGGCAAAGATATTTTCCGAGAATACCCGGCAGAGCGGTGGGCTTGACCTAATTAGTGCACATGAGGGAAATAGTTTAGTCTCCGTCAATAGGACGGGTGAATTGCTAGTATGGGATCGATCACCCTACTCTGAAACGAGATTTATTGGGAACCAATGGTTAAAACCAGGTATTGCCTTGCGGAAAACAGTTACGATACAAGAGGGGGAAGTATCTGCAATCTCATATTCGCCTACTGAAGACATCCTCGTGATCGGTTTGGTAAATGGCGGTATTCTTGTAGTAGATGCCATTGACTGGAGAATCCTTGCCAAGAATATACAGAAGCGAGCTCCGGTGACAGCGCTTGAATTCCTTAACGATCATCAATTTGTTACTGGCCACAGGGATGGGAGTCTGGTTTCCTGGCTCTTAAATTAGACGGAAATGATATTATTGAGAATCGATCACACTTGAACAGTATTCATTGCTAATCTAGTGACATTTTCAGTCAACCGAGAAACATTTACCCAATAAAAAAGGGGTTCCCTGGAACCCCTTTTTTATATCAAACATTGCTTACTCTTACTTATTTCAAAAATGAGCCTATGGTCATTTTCTCTTTCTTTTGATCAGATTTCGCTGGAATAGTCATACTAGCCAACAAGTACGCCTTTTCATTTCCCTCAACAATTGGTATCACTGCGGGAGAAAAACCATCCCTCATAGCCGTCATTGTCCCCGAGAAATCTGTGGGGATACCTTCAATATGAAGTTCGCCAACAACAGATACTATTGTGAATGGATTTTTCGAGTCATCCATATAAAGTCTGTACTCTTCATTTTCTGACATGGGGAAGGGGTCAAAATAGATAACCACATCCCTTCCTGACCTATTCTCAACATCTGTCATAATTGAAGTGACTTTCTCCCCCCCCCTAGAGATGATCACAGTATCAGCTACGGATTCGTACAATTTTACAAAATGTTTACCTGGGAAGGACTCTTCCGCTCTGCCATACCCTGTAACAACATATGTTCCTAGTGGCAAATCCTCGTAGAAAACACTTTGATTCTTGTTAGAAATATTGCCCTTAGCAAATGTGGATATTGAATGTTGAATGCTGTTGTTTTTGTTGTACCCTCGCACAATACGCGTCAACTCGCCTGCTCCATCCATCTGGTAGACTTCAAAGCCAATATTGTTTTGAATGTTGCTTATCTGCAGGTCACCATAGGCTGGTGGCGGTGGTGGTGGCGGTGGTGGTGGCGGTGGTGGTGGTAACAATTTGACAGAAAAAGCCTTTCCCCGTAATGCTTCAACTGTAATTGTTTCCTCATAATACTCTGCTTCTGCATAGTCTTTGAGATAAACTTTGAAATAATACTCACCTTGCAGGAACCAACTCCTTAATTTTCTGTCGAATGAAGTTGATATAAGCATATACTCATCGCTTTGCACAGAATCCGCCAATAATAGTTCAGGCATCATGGCATTCATTTCTTGAAAGGAAGTGGTCACTGCCATTTCAAGATCCTTATCTGTGGTTTGCGCAGTTTTCCCACTGACCATTGTTTGAACGGGTCGAATAACTAAAGTATTCCAAAGGATCTTGCCAGCACTGGTCGTGTCGGCGTAAAGAATAATGTTGGAGAGAAAAGGACTTAATATATCAACCATCAAATCATCTATGACGGTATTGATCGATTCCCTTATGGAATTTAAATCTGAGATCTTTACAGAGATTGATTTTGCACTAATGATGTCTTGGGAGGATACATCAATCACTTTCAGATCGATTTCGTATTGGATACCACCCCCAAAAAGTGGTTCAAGTGGTTTTCCATCACGTCGCATGCCTGCACCGATCACGTTTATCTCACCCAACATGATGTAGTCGGTCTCCTTGGGATATGCGTATGATTTTACCATTTGCATGACATCTTCATTGGCAATCCTACTCTGAATAGATTCTCCAGCAATTTTCATTTGCTTGTACTTGGCTACAGCTGAGGTCACCATTGCGGAAATAATTTTAGGCTCGACCATTTCCAGACTAGCAGTTTTATCTATTGAATTATTACTATCGTCCAACCCCTGTGTATCTGTGATGTTGGGGTAATCATTATGCATAATAGTGGTACTTGAGTCATATGCCACAAAATGATATATATACATCATTGGAGGATCCGCTGTCGTAAAAGAAGATGCTCCCAAAAGCAATCTCGTTGCTAGCAAGATCATTAATAATTTTGATTTCATTTTTCATCCCCTTCAAGATTGGTCAGCTCTCCAACAGAGATAACATCACCCGATTTGAGATCAATTACCCTATATCCAACCGCTACCTTTTTATATGCAGGAAAGGTGCTCTGTAAATTTTCATATGGAATTAGATTATTGTACAAAATAAGGACATCCACACCGAACTCTCTCAATTGTTTCCAATCATCTAAATATAAAGGGTTGAGATTAAATACTTTATCTTCATACATCCACGACCGCTTGAGGTATAATGTTTTTAGCTTCTCATAAACTTCGTAATCATTGTCAATAGATCCATTTACCAGGGCAGAGATTATACCTTCTTCAATCGCAAGATGCATTTCGTTGTACTTCATACGATTTTCAGTATAGTTGTTTTCTGGGATTGATTGTTTATCACCATCAATCAACATCAACTTTTTGCTATTGACTAAGTTATAATCGAAAGAAGCTGCAAATTTATCAGCAACTGTTTTGTGGTTTAGAAACACACCTTTGTCTTGGCTATCATTAAAAGGGATAACGTCTGAAAATAATACCCTACCATTTTGCCTGGCGTCAACAACCTTGACAAACAATCCTTCGTCCTTAATATATCTGTACATGATAAGTTCTGAACAGCTAGTAGCTTCAATGAATTCACTCCACTCCTCGTAAAGGATTGGGCTCGTATTAAACACAATGCTATTATAAATAGCTGGATATTTCAGCTTGAATCCTTTTGACTTCTCAACAAGGAATGCATTTTCAGAATTATATATATTATTGTCGATTAACCCTGATATTAAGCCGTTTTCTACAGCCATCATCAATTTTGAAGGCTCCGTTTTATAGACCCCTGTAATATTTAGAATATCAATATCCAAAACCGCAGTTTTTGATAGCGAATGGAACAATGATTCCGGAAAATTATACCCTGCTATTGCAGTATATGCTCTATCGTATTCACTTGTGGGGGTGCTACTCAACTGCTCAAAACTCTGACCGGTCTTCACGATTGTTGATGCAAGGATTTTCATTGAATTCAGGTCAACCATCCTGAAATACATGACGACAGAGTTAAGAGTCTCAGAAAATTCTATCACCTGATATTCCAGCAGTAAAGGAGCGTGGTAGTCATCCGTTATCACCGAGTGGTCCTCTAGATCAATACCGTGCATATAGAAGGCATCATTGGGAGAAGTTCCAACAATCTCATTTGAGTTTCTGCGGGCTACAAAATCCAGTTTCTCTGAAACCTTATACCCACTTGACAATAATCCTTTTATCAGCCCATTTTCTAAAGCCAAATCCCACTGGTCGATATCACCATAAGCTTGCCCAAGAGCAAATTGATCCACCCGGGCTAAGAATAGGCGATTGCTATTGTATTTTGCTGGGATCTTTTCAAGGAGAGCTGTGTACTCCTGTGATCCAATAACGGAATACCCAAGTTGACTCACATCCATATACCTCTGTACTTTATCCAGCAAGAGCGTATCGATTGGGTTTTCCGGTTTAGCAGATACATTGTCTAACAACGAGCATCCCGATGAAAGTATCATACACATCAGGATCCCCACCCACAAAAATAACTTTAAGCTTTTAAAGCTCATCATTTTCCCCTTCTATAGTTAGTTGAATCTGAACTTAGTTTTTATTGCAATTATTGCGCCAGACTAATATCAATATTACTGATTGCTAAAAATATTTCATCCTTAATGTTAGTCGGTAAACATATGTCGTCTCAAAGCTGTTGGGACAT
>JABHBL010000062.1 GCA_018673925.1 Fidelibacterota bacterium | reverse complement strand
CTATTTACACCAATTTCAGCTAGCCTGTTTGCGATATGACTAGTGAGTTCATCACTACCATATTTCTCGCCAGCTATCTCTAAATAATTCATGTTTACTCCTTTCGTGATCATGATTGGCTCCATAGTTTTCTTATTCCAGGAATTGGCGCAAATGGTAGGAATGCCCCTCTAGTGAGAATGGTAGGCTAAACCATCTGCTCCAGCTTGTCTTTGAGAAATGTATCAAGATCCTCAAAATGTTTTACTCTGGCTGATGAGGTAATTAACTTTTTATTTTGTTTAATAACTGAACACGCTTGTTGGAGAGTGTATTTGAGCCTGTCATTTAACATCATGAGCTTATTGAGTATCGGTTGCATGTGCTTAGGTGGATTTGGGGATTCGATAATTTTGATTAAATCCGCTAGCTGAGCTCGATGAAAATCTTGTCTCAGAAATAGACGTTCCATACAGTCTTCCATTTCCGTCTCACATGAGATGTTGTGTGTATTGACTCTAGCGGGTTTACTCCCATCATACTCATTTTGGAATTTCGTGTATTCGGGGGTGCCATATTCTGGCAGGGTTGATGAACTCATTTTATTACCTCATTAAATTATTAGGGCACCCACGACACTGGTCTGTAGCAGGTGCCATTATTGGTTAACTATTAAAGTCCCGCATAAGATTTAGGACATCATCGTAGTCTGACTTTGGGATTAAGATTTGGACACAGAGATTGATGTCCACTTCAGAGCGACTATTTTGATCTGAAGGAAAAACACCTAAGTTTAAAGCCCAAGGTTCTTTGTTATCCATCCCTGAGCGAGTTGCTCGCTCAGTTAGCGTTCGGTGGTTATCATCATCACCTGAGTTAACAATCGTAAGAAATAGTTCAGCATCATTAGAACTTCGAAAGACAATTGATGTTTTCCCCTGGGTGGGCTCTGATTCACAATCATGAGTTGTAGATAGATCTGCATTCCACAACTCTTTTATGAGATCATAATTACCTAGGTCAACTTCACCCTCTCGAGATCCGACTGTTAATTGTTTTGTTTTATGTTTGCAGCTCATTGTTACCTCTATTGATTTTTTTAGAAAAAGGGGCACCTCCGAAGAGATGCCCCTGACCAAGGCTACTAAGCTGACAATAGCTCAGATACCTGAGCTTGCACCTTGCCAAGCACTTTGTCCAGCTTCTCGGCCTGCTCCTGGAGTGTGTCTATCTTCTCCTTGCAGGCAAGACGATCTAAATCGTCTTCGATACCACCGACAGAAGCTTCCAGCTCAGCAACCTGCGCATGCAAATCAGACTGAACGGTGCGTATGTCGTCTCGCAAGGACTGAAGCTTGCGAGCATTCTTTGTCCTACCTATGCCAGCTGACTTACGCATCAGCTTCTCATATGTAAGTGTTTCGACCTTAGTTCCAGCGACTTCATCGCGACTGGCGTCATTAACCGTTTGATCAACAGTTGTTTTGATATTGACTCCTTTATGACTTGCGTCATTGTTGCTAGCAGCATCATCACCACTAGAGTTTCTGTCTTGTAAATCATTCATGATGATCTCATTTTTTTGTGAGGAGGCTTCCCCGGTTATTGACACGTTGTATGTATTGTTTGTCATCATGACCTGCCTCAATGACAGAAACATGCCAAACCGTATATTGTGTTATAACAACGAGTTATGTTGTGTATGCTGAAAAAATAAACGTAAAAAAACTACACAGGGCTTGTGTAGTTTGAGTGTGGTTGAAGCTTTATGGGATCCTCTTAAATGAGGATATTATTGACTTGAAGCGGGTTGTGTATGCTGGGCTTTAAACTTTTTTCAGAAATTCCCGTATTATCTGTTCATCGACGGTATAAAGCTGTCTCTCAAGTGATTTATTTTTAGAAATCTTTAATTTTAATGAATCTACTACTGATTTGAACGCGTCTTCAAATACCTGTGTATCTGCCTTGTGTAACACTGAGTGATCAATCAGGAATGAAATAGAAGCATTCACATCACCAGTGTGAGCCAACAATCGTACAAAAATTCCATAAATTATCTTGGTCATGGTGTCTTTACTCGAACTCAATTTCTTCCAGGTTTTATTGATGCTACACCCCATCTGGATATATGCATCGAAACACTGTTGGTCAGTTGGTCCTGAGAAAACAAAGTCAGTTTCAATGGCTATTTCGATGACTTCATCATTAACAATCGACTTCAAATCGTTTAAAGATTGATTGCTCTGCTTGAAAATTGCAACGATGCGATGGATGTGATTATCCAGTTGGCGCACATTTCTGGGCCAGGATTTTCCGGATAACGGAAGGAAGGTATCTGCTGATATTTCTTTGGGCGTTTTTACGCTTTCAATTTTCGCGTACTTATTGAATAGTACCTCACCTATGAGAGGCACATCCTCTTTACGGTCATCAAGTGGGATCAGGTCAACTGTGATCCCCTTAATTCGACTATATAGATCTTCTCGGAATAATTTATTCTGTATCTGTCTTTCAAGATCAATATGGGTAGCTGATATTACTCTGACATCGACCTTAACTTCTTTCTGACCTCCAACACGAGTAAATGTATTGGATTCAACTGCCCTTAATAGCTTGGCTTGTTGTCCTAATGGTAAATCTCCAATTTCATCAAGAAATAAAGTCCCACCATCTGCTAATTCAAAAGCTCCCTTTTTATCAGCAATTGCACCTGTAAAAGCTCCCTTGACATGACCAAAGATCTCTGACTCAAATAAGGACCCAGTGATACCTGCACAGTTAATGGCGATAAAGATGCCCTTTCGTTTTGACATTTCATGAATAGCATTCGCCAATACATCTTTACCGGTACCCGTTTCTCCAGTAATAAGAATCTTCATTTTCGAGTCAATTATTGGTTGTAGTGTCACAAGCGAATTTAACAGGGGCTTATTTCTCGTGATAAAGGGTGTCTTAAGCTTTGCTAACTTGATGGCCAGAGAGCTCTCACGGGTATTTAGCAGTTCAGTTTCTTCCTCAACATCCACGTTTTGATCTTCTG
>JABHBL010000061.1 GCA_018673925.1 Fidelibacterota bacterium | reverse complement strand
GGAAAAATAAAGCTATGACGCTGGAACGCTCCCACGACTATCTGCTATCCCTGCTGCGAGAGCTGGTCTCCCTGCCCAGCGAAACAGAGTGGGTCGAGTTCAAGCACAACAACGATGATCCCAAACAGATCGGAGAGTATATCTCGGGACTGGCCAACTCAGCGGCGCTACTGGGCAAGCAGTCGGCCTATCTGGTCTGGGGCATAGAAGATGAGCAGCACGAGGTGGTCGGTACAACCTTCAACCCCTCCTCTGCGCGCCATAAGCAGCAGGAACTGGAGAGCTGGCTGTTGCAGAAAACAGCACCGAAAATTGACTTCCACTTCTACGAATTTGATAGCGCACAAGCGTTGCCAGTGGTAATTCTAGAGATACAGGCTGCCAGCCACACTCCGGTACAGTTTGATGGCATCGAGTACATACGGGTTGGCTCCTACAAAAAGAGATTGCGTGAGTTTGCCGAGAAGGAGCGGGCACTCTGGCGGGTATTTGATCAGGTATCTTTTGAACGGCAACTGGCGGCAGAGAATGTCCCGGCAGAGCAGGTGTTGAAGCTGCTCGACTACCCAGCCTATTTCGATCAACTGGATCTACCTCTGCCGGAGGGGCGTAACGGCATTCTGCAGGCGTTACAGTCGGATCACTTGATCCAGCTCAGTGATAGCGGCCAGTGGCATATTACCAATCTGGGGGCCGTACTGTTTGCCAAAAAGCTGGAAGATTTTCGGCACTTGGCACGTAAAGCAGTTCGATTGATTCTCTACCGTGGCAACAGCCGTGTTGAAACCATTCGAGAGTTATCCAGCAACAGGGGCTATGCGGTGGGTTATGAAGAGCTGATTGAACACCTGAAAACCTGGTTGCCATCCAATGAGGTGATCGGACAGGCATTTCGTCAAGAGTTGCCGATGTACCCTGAAGTGGCACTGCGGGAGCTGGTGGCCAATGCGATGATCCATCAAGATTTCAGTTTGACGGGTACCGGCACCATGATTGAGCTGTTTGATACTCGACTGGAGATTACTAATCCGGGCACGCCCTTGGTGGATACGGCTCGGTTTATCGACTCCCCGCCAAAAAGCAGAAATGAGGTGCTTGCCTCCTTTCTGCGTAGAATCAACATCTGTGAAGAGCGGGGTAGTGGCATTGACAAGGTAGTCACTCAAACTGAGCTGTTTCAGCTTCCTGCACCACTGTTTGAGACCTTTGAGTATCACACCAAGGTCACGCTCTTTGCCCATCGTGCATTTAAGGATATGGATAGGGAGGAGCGGATTCGTGCCTGTTATCAGCATGCGGTGCTGAAGTATTTGAATCGTGAGGTGATGAATAATTCGACCTTGAGAGAGCGATTTGGTATTGCAGAACACAATAAGTCAGCCGTTTCAGTGGTGCTTAAAGAGGCTGTTCAGGCTGGAGTGATCAAACTCTATGACCCTTCAGTAGGGGCGCGTGGCCGACGTTATGTGCCTTACTGGACAGATTGATTTGGTTGATGGTTTGTTGATTGCCAGCATGGATAGTAGTGGTTGTTTATTGTTAAGTTATTGTGTTAAAAGTAATAATTTGGTTGATGGTTTGTTGATTAGGGAGTATGAATGGTAAGTCAGACTAATGAACAGGCGCTCGAAGCCCTGATCGAACAAGTACTTTGTGGCATCAGTCGTGAAGTGTTGAAGGAGGAGGGGG
This sequence comes from Fidelibacterota bacterium, assembly GCA_018673925.1. Lineage (GTDB taxonomy): Bacteria > Fidelibacterota > UBA8477 > UBA8477 > JABMPR01 > JABMPR01. The sequence goes on along the minus strand of JABHBL010000061.1, from coordinate 7,431 downwards.
GTAGTGATGCGGTGGCGCTACAGCAGAGTGACCAGTATCGCACCGAGATCGGCCACGGCTACCAGTTGGGTTGGACCTCTGACTATGATCGTGAATTTTCTATCGATACCGCTAAGTTCTGGGGCTTTCTGAACAGCACGCAGGCGGATGAGTTGGCCAAGCTGAAAGATCAGCCAAACTGGGAGCGGTTGATACTGGAGCACCTGAATAAGCGCATCAAGAAGCATGGCCTTCTCAAAGTGTTGAAGAATGGCCTGTCGATCAATGATGCCCATCTTACGCTGCTCTACAGTGCGCCATACAATGAGATTAACCCAGAGGTTGCAGAGAATTTCGAGCGTAATGTTTTTTCGGTGACGCGCCAGCTTTACTACTCACAGACCAACCCCAATCTCTCCATTGATATGGGGCTGTTCATCAACGGTTTGGCGATTGCCACGCTGGAGCTGAAGAATGCCTGGACCGGGCAGACCACCTACCATGCGATCAAACAGTATCGCGAGGATCGTGATCCAAGCGAGCCGCTGTTGCAGTTTGGGCGCTGTCTGGTCCACTTTGCTGTGGATACTGATGAGGTCTACATGACCACCCGTCTGGCGGGTAAAAAAACAGTTTTTCTGCCGTTCAACAAGGGGCACAGCTATGGCAAGGGCAACCCACCCGGTGATGTCTCTACTGGTGGGCACCGCACCGCCTATCTGTGGCAGGAGGTGCTGACTCGCCAGAGTCTGACCAACATCATTGAACACTTTGCCAAGCTGGTTGGAGAGAAGGGTAACGACCCACTGAATCGGCGTACCCTCTACTTCCCTCGTTACCACCAGTTGGAGGTGGTGCGGAAACTGCTGGCACACGCCAGAACGCAGGGGGTGGGGCACACCTATCTGATTCATCACTCGGCAGGGTCGGGCAAGTCGAACTCGATCACTTGGGCCGCCTACCAGTTGATAGAGTAGTACAAGTCGGGAGGTGAGCGCCCGATCTTCGACTCAGTGGTAGTGGTCACCGACCGCCGTGTGCTGGATAAGCAGCTGAAGAATAATATCAAGCTCTTCTCTGAGGTGAAGAATATTGTTGCCCATGCGGAGAGTTCACAAGGGCTCAAGGATGCGTTGCAGGGTGGAAAGAAAATCATCATCACCACCATCCAGAAGTTCCCCTTTATTGTGGACGGTATTGAAGACCTGTCGGATAAACAGTTTGCCGTCATCATTGATGAGGCCCACAGCTCGCAGTCTGGTTCTGCAGCAGACAACCTGAACAAGTCTTTAGGAGAGGGCAGTCTATACGATGATGGTGAAGATGAGGTGCAGGATCAGATTCTGGAGACGATGCGTCGCCGCAAGATGCGGGGTAATGCCTCATACTTTGCCTTTACTGCAACCCCGAAGAACGCAACGCTGGAACGCTTTGGCGAGCAGCAACCGGATGGTACCTTCAAGCCATTTCATCTCTACTCGATGAAGCAGGCGATTGAGGAGGGGTTCATTCTGGATGTGGTTGCTAACTACACCACTTATCAGAGCTATTACGAGATTGAGAAGTCAGTCCGGGATAACCCGCTATTTGATAGTGCTAAGGCGCAGAAGAAGCTACGTGCCTATGTGGAGGGGAACAGGGAGACGATTGACGTTAAGGCGGAGATTATGGTCAGCCATTTTCTGGATCAGGTGGTTGCTGCCAAGAAGCTTAAAGGCAAGGCGAAGGGGATGGTGGTGACGCGAAACATCCAAACGGCTATCCACTATTTTCAAAAGGTGCGTGAACTCTTGAATGAGCGCAAGGCGGGATTCAAGGCGGTGATTGCCTTCTCTGGAAAGAAGACGGTTGAGGGAATTGAATATACCGAAGAGAGTATCAATGGCTTTCCCAGTAAGGACATCGAGGATCAGTTTGATAGTGATGAGTGTCGTTTGTTGGTTGTTGCTAACAAATACCTAACTGGTTTTGATCAGCCAAAACTTTCCACCATGTATGTGGACAAAAAACTGCAAGGGGTTTTGGCAGTGCAGGCGCTGTCTCGCCTGAATCGCAGCAATCATGCGCTGGGTAAGCGCACGGAAGATATTTTTGTACTGGACTTCTTCAATGCGAGCAGTGAGATCAAGAAGGCGTTTGACCCTTTCTACACAGCTACAAGCCTGTCGTCCCCTACGGATGTCAATGTGCTGCATGAGCTGAAAGAGGCACTGGATGAGGTGGGCGTATATGAATGGAATGAGGTTGAGCAGTTCAATGAGCTGTTCTTCAAGAGTGCCCCTGCCGAACAACTGAGTCCGACGATTGATCTCTGTGCAGACCGTTTTATCCATGAGCTGGAACTGGATGATGATGCTAAGGTGGATTTTAAGATTAAGGCCAAGCAGTTCATCAAAATTTATGCGCAGGTTGCCTGTATCTTGCCATTCGACAATGTGGATTGGGAGAAGCTGCACTGGTTTCTCAAATTCCTCATTCCGAAATTGAAGATCGAAGACAGGGATAAAGATGCGCTGGATGAGCTGTTGGAGAGCGTTGATCTCTCTACCTATGGGCTGGAGCGCACCCGACTAAAAGAGAAAGTTGGACTGGATGACTCGGAAAGCGAGGTTGACCCACAAAACCCGAATCCACGCGGAGTGCCATCCGATGAGCCAGATAAAGACCCATTGGATGAAATTATCAAGACGTTCAATGAGCGCTGGTTCCAGGGGTGGGAGGCAACCCCGGAAGAGCAGCGGGTGAAGTTCATTAATGTCGCCCGTCATGTGATGGATGATCCCAATTATGAATCCCAAGTCGTCAACAATCCGGACAAGCAGAACAGCCGTTTGGCACTGGAAAATCTGATTCAGAATGCAGTGAGTAAGGAGCGCCGCAGGGAGCTTGATCTATACAAGAGCTATGCACAAGACCCTGAGTTCAAGCAGGCGTTTGATGCTTCGATTGCACGATTGTTGTCGCAGGATATGGGGGGGGTTCGAGAGGCGTTGATGAGAGGGGGAGAGAGCTGAGGTGAGTGCCCAGATCAACTATCCAACAGATTGTAAGATACCGGAGGTAATGGTTTGGGTAGATGTGGATAAATGAGCGGAATAAACAAGAGGTATAAAAGGAGTTGTTGTGCCAAATAGACAGAATCAGTTCAAAAAATTGTTGAAGTTGATCACCGATGAGCGGCTTAGAAAATCATCTGTAAAGCGAAATGCAGGTGATTTGTTGGGTGCCACTGAAAGTGATAAGGGAAGGGTGGTCAATTCTGCATCATTTAGGCGATTACAGCATAAGGCACAGGTGTTTCCTTTAGATCCAAATGCGGCTGTACGTACTAGATTGACTCATTCCATTGAAGTTTCCCAGATTGGAAGATTTTTGGCGCAAAAGGTGATAGAAAAATGCGGGGTGGAAAAGGTCAGCTATAAGCAGTTGGCAGCGTTTGCAAATGTTGTTGAAACGGCTTGTCTACTTCATGATATTGGGAACCCACCATTTGGACATCTTGGAGAGTCGGCCATAAAAGAGTGGGCATCATCCAAGAATAGTTTAAATTTATTGGGAGATTTTGAGAGTTTTGATGGTAATCCACAAGGGCTTCGTTTAATGAGCTTTCTTGCTGGTTATGATGAATTTGGTCTGAATCTGACAGATGCTTTATTGCTTTCAACTATCAAGTATCCATGGTCTGTGGAAACGCAGCCAATTGATAAGCAGAGGAAGAAAATTGGGATTTATACCCAAGACTACAAAAATTATAAAAGGTGTTGCAAGGCGGTTGGGTGGAGTAAGGGAAAAGTCTTTCCTGTTACAAGATTAATGGAAGCTGCGGATGATATAGCATACTCAATGAGTGATCTGGAGGATGGAATTGAAAAAGGGATTATATCGATTGATGATTTAGCTGAGCATTTTAAAGAGTTTGTCCCATCCAAGGATGAAGCTGAAGAGAGAGGTATATCTTCAAAGGAACGTTTCATTACCTTTAAGACTGAAATTATTCGTGAATCGGTAGATGAGGCGGCAGGCATCTTTGTTGATAACCTTAAAGAAGTGCTTGCAGGAGGAGGCGGTGATCTGATCTCTGATGAAAATAAAATGGGAGGAGTCGTCAAGAAAATTAAACGTTATGCTCGAAAATATATCTACTCTGATTCATCAGCTGAACATATAGAGTTGGCTGGAAGGAGCGTTATTAAAGGCCTTTTGAAGCACTTTGAACGGTTGCTGGATAGCCAAAAAATTTCTGCGGAACTGTTTGAGGCACTAATTGAAAGAGATATGGGTAGGGTTCATCAAGAGGCAGAGAATTTTGATTTTGAGGTACGGTTGCTAGGGTTGTTGCCAAAGAGTTACTGTGATCATTACAAAATGAATAAGCGAGGTCATGAATCCATTAGAAGGCACCATTTGATTGTAGATTTTATTGCTGGGATGACAGATAACTATGCTTTAGAAACATTCCAGATGCTGGAAGGGATTAGGGTGAACTGATATGGGGGAAGAGGAGCTGGCAAGACACCCTTTTATGTATTTGGTTGAGTTGTTTTCCAAGGAGGAAGCAATCTTTTATTTTAGCAAGTATATATATATTCCAGATGCATTGTCTGATGAACGACAGATTATCAAGGTACCATCTCATGAAATATCTGTAGATTGGGTGTTAGACCAATTCAGATCTTTGAATGAAGAGCAGGAGTTGGCTATTCATTCGACGGTAAAAATCAAGGGAAGAGTAATGCATATTCCTATGATTGACTTTTCTATTGAAGAGGGTATTGATGGTAATATTTTTCAGAGGATGAATAACTTTCTTCCGAAGAAGGTTCTGGAAAATATAGTGTTCTTCGATAGTGGTCGATCTTATCATGCCTATTCTGATCGTCTATTGAGGCCGAGTGAGTGGATAAATTTTATGGGTAGATTACTGTTGATTAATCTAAAAAACAGCAATGAAATTGTTGATTCCCGTTGGATTGGGCATCGCCTGTTGGGAGGGTATTCATCTTTAAGGTGGTCAAATAATACAGCCCAATATTTGTCTATTCCTACATCATATAGGTTATCAGCAAAGCATTTAGTGAGAGTATAGATCATATCGTTACCCAATTCTCCCGCCCAGCATAAAGTACTGGACACAAACTGCCTGACCTGATTCAATGCTCTCCAAATTTCACTGGAGAGCGACATGCCTACACGAAAACTACCCCGCCAAATCTGTAGCCGTCCCTTTGGGGAGGATCAGTTATCGGTTATACGCCAGATCATTGATGAGGCCGATTCTCTATCAATAACTCGAAGTGAGATTGCTCGTCGAGTCTGTAAAGCACTGGATTGGCGTAATATGCAAGGCGGCCTCAAGGAGATGGGAGCACGGGTTGCACTACTGAAGCTGCACAGAGGAGGGTGGGTCAAGCTTCCAGCTCCAACTCATAGCAACAGTAACGGTAGGGATACAAACCGTCTGGAGAACGCCCCTATTCCCCTGCCACCGGCTACAGAGATCCACTGCTCTCTTCAAGCGCTGGGAAAGGTACAGCTACAGGTGGTGGTAACCAGAGAAGAGTCTCTGCTATGGGATGGGATGGTCGATCGCTACCACTACCTGGGCCACACTCCGCTATCTGGCGCACAGATCCGCTATCTCATTTATTCTGAAAAGATAGGACTGGTAGGTGCCATCGGATTTGGGGCTGCCGCCTTCTCACTCAAGGCTCGTGACCAGTGGATTGGTTGGGGTCGAGAACAGTGCAATCGACGACGTGAACTGATCCTCAATAATCGTCGTTTTCTGATCCTGCCCTGGATACGGGTACCCAATCTGGCCAGCCACATCCTCTCCTTGGCATCCCGAAAGGTACAGCACGATTTTGAGGCACGCTACGGATATCGCCCCCTGCTGTTGGAGACCTTCGTTGATTGTGAACGCTTCAACGGAGGCTGCTATCGTGCAGCCAACTGGATTGATGTCGGTGTAACCAGCGGTAGAGGTCGCAACGACCGAACCAGACAGCGTGAACGCATACGTAATGGCCCACCCCTGCCGATCAAACAGATCTGGCTCTACCCACTGCACCGTAAGGTGCGGCAGCGACTCACCGCAGTAATAGAGCCACAACATCAGCAGAAGATTTCACAAGGAAATCCACTGGAGGTAGCCGTATGAGTGAACTGAAGATGGGCCTCTCTGCGGAGCTGGATGGGATTGATTTGGGTGACATCCGCCGCAACCGGCGTGCTTGCAAGGTGGTTGAGCAGCTTGGCAAACAGCCCCGCAACAGTATCCCCTCGGCAATCAACGGCTGGAGTGAGACCAAATCAGCCTACAACCTGCTGCAGCATCCACAAGTTACCCAACAGAAGATTCTGGAACCCCACTACCGCGCTACACTGAACCGCGCCAAACAGTACCCAGTCGTACTGGTGGCTGAGGATACCACTGAGCTGGACTACAGCGGAAAAAGCGATATTGAGGGGATGGGCACCCTCAACTACGAGACACGCTCCGGTCTCTATCTCCACTCAGCTCTGGCAATCACCCCAGAACGACTCTCACTCGGGCAGCTCAGTGCATGGAGCTGGACCCGACCTTTTAAGGATGCCGACAAGGAGTCGATTCGCTGGGAGGAGGGATATGAAAATGTCTGTGATGCTCAGCAGACCCTCAACGAAGAGACAACAGAAGAGGGAGAAGCGTCTACCCAGCTGGTCTATATGGCTGATCGAGAGGGGGATCTCTACGAGATCTTTGCCCGCAGAGCTGCACGAATGGAGCAAGGGAAAGATGCTGCACACTGGCTGATCCGCTCAAAACATGACCGCAAAACCATTGATAGCAATACAGAGGACGGAGATGTAGCCTCAAAGATCAGTCAACAGCTTGCCAAAGCACCTCGTTTGGGGGAGATTGAATTTGCACTCCCAAAAGGGCGTGACAACCGCAAAGCACGACAGGTCACACAGACTCTACGCGCCGTACCGATACAGCTCAAGCCGAAAAAAGCGCAAGGCACTGTCATTACAGTGACCGTCATCCAGGCAGAAGAGGAGCATCCACCAAAAGGAGAAAAGCCAATCTGCTGGATCCTGCTGACCAGTCTTGAAGTGACCACACTAGAACAGGCCAAAGAGAAGCTGGATTGGTACCTGGCCCGTTGGCAGATCGAGATATTCTTCAAGATCCTCAAGTCAGGCTGCAAGGTCGAAGAGCTGCAGCTGGAGCATGTGGAGCGGATAGAGAATGCGCTGGCTTTCTATCAGATTATCGCATGGCGGGTACTCTATCTCACGATGCTAGGCAGAGAATGTCCGGAACTACCCTGCAATCTGGTGTTTGAAGATGAAGAGTGGCAGGCAGTCTACATCGTAACCAAAAAAGAGTCGCCGCCCGATACACCTCCATCAATTGATGAGATGATACGCATGGTTGCTGGATATGGCGGCTTTCTTAACCGCAAG
>JABHBL010000016.1 GCA_018673925.1 Fidelibacterota bacterium | reverse complement strand
CCATTTTTTTGAAATAGTATACTTTATCATCCAGAGAATTCATTCTGTCAGGCTTACGTACATCGGACATAACGATTTATTGGGATAATAGGTAATTTGTGGTTTTACATTGAGTGACAGCATGCCGCAAAAATGCGGGGGCCATCGGTTGCAGCCGTTTGTTAGAGGTTTAAGTATTTATACAATTGTCTACATGAAGCATCAATTTCATTTTGCCAGCTCTCATTGTCATGATGAATTAATGGGGCTTCGTATTGAATGTCATATCCCAATAATAGCTCTTTACCAAATTTCGAAATATCGCCAGAAGGTGAATATTTATTGTATAGATCGTTGACGATATACCCACCAAGAGCATGACATGAAGTTTCATGTCTTTGTATTGTATTGTCCGTTTTGCTAGCTTTTTTTCAATTTTCAAATAAGAAAGAAAGCTTTCAAATGTTTCGACAAGACTTTTTGAGGTTTGATAGCAATCATCATTGATTTTCCAATCTTCAATCCATTCTTCTTTATTGATCATAATTCCAAATTATTCTATTTGTGGCACCCTCTAACGTTGACATCACCCGCCAGACCCGGAGCGGTGCGACCGGCATGGTCATTAACTAGTTGGTGAAAATCCAACCATAACCCAGAAAGGAGGGAATGTGTAGGCGAAAGCAAGGGTGCCCGAAGAAACTTTATTTTGCTACCCAAAATGAATGGGAGTTAACTAGCGGAATAATGCCAATGAGGGATCTGAAGGAAGCTGTAGCCAAAATCGCCACCTAAACTCGGTGTGAATCTCTGGAAGGCTTATAAGAGAGGGCGAGATACCCGCATTTATCGAAGCCCGATATCCTTTTCGTAACTCTTATGGGTATGGGAGATAGGTGGGCGAGAAAACAGTTAATGATCTTACCCGGTGAAGTGGCCGTCTGTACCGGAACCGTTGTAACTACGACAACGAGAGTTCCTAAGTGAAGCAGAGATGCGGAGTTATGGGCAGAGGGTCAGCAGATGAACCCATAGTAGTCGTAAAACTATTAGCCGATGAGGTTACGGTGACGTATCTGAGGATAAAACTAGTAGTCAGTTGCATGGACGCAGGAGGCGAAGGGGGGAACATGATACCGAGTTTACATATTTCAAAACAACTGATGTTGTGAGATCAGCCAGAACGGAGCTATCTGTAGACCGAGACGTAATCTTAGGTGGTGGACGCAGAAAGTGCAGATCGTCGAAACAACACTACAAATGAAAGTGACATGATATATGAAAGACTGACTACTGATCAACGAAGTCTGTACGAGCGGCTCTGCTGTAAGAATACGTTAGAACAAGGCTTCAAAGCAGTTAAGAGGAACAAAGGTGCTCCGGGAATGGATGGAGTCGCCATTGATCAATTCGAATGCTGCTTGGACGTGGAGTTGTCCAAACTTTCACTAGAACTGGAAAGTTGGACATACAAACCAATGCCAGTGCGCCGGGTAGAGATCCCGAAACCTGGTAAGAATGCAGGAGTTCGTTTGCTTGGAGTGCCATGTACACGTGACAGGGTAGTCCAAGCCACTCTTAAAATTCTCCTAGAACCTATTCTTGATCCGACATTTTCGGACCGTAGTTATGGTTTTCGCCCCGGTCGCAACCAGCGACAAGCGGTAGAATCCATTCAACGGATTGTACAATCGGGCAAGGAATATGTTGTGGATATTGACCTGTCAAAGTTTTTTGATCGGGTCAATCATGATCGTCTGATCAATCGCCTGAAGAAAGATATTTCCGATAATCGGATATTACGTATTATTGGGACCATTCTTCGAAGCGGCGTACTGATCGACGGACATGTTGAGGTTACATTGGAAGGAACAGTTCAAGGCAGCCCACTGAGTCCATTATTGAGTAATGTTGTACTTGATGAGCTGGACAAAGAGCTGGAACGCCGGGGACTGGAGTTTGGTAGATTTGCTGATGACTGCCAAATATTCGTAAAATCGCTGAAAAGCGCAGAACGGGTGATGGGCAATATAAGCAGGTTTATAGAGAACAAACTAAAGCTGGTAGTAAACCGGGAAAAGAGTAAAGTTGCTCATATCCACGATGTGAAATTCCTTGGTATGACGATTATTGATGGCCGGATAGTAATATCGGGAAAATCAATGAATCGTGCCATGGAGAAGATCAAGGAACTTACTCCCAGGGGAACGCATTTAAAGTTGGAAAGGGCAATCGAGGAGATAAATAAGTGGTATGTTGGGTGGTCAAGCTATCATCGGATGACACAATATCCTGCTCAATTTAAGACACTTGAAGCTCATATCAGGCGACGACTCCGGTCGCGTCTGGTAGGCCAGCAGAAAAGGCGACGCCATTTGTTCAATAAACTCGTAAGACGGGGTGCTTCAAAGAAAGCAGCAGCACTCGTCTATTCCAATAAAGGCCGATGGGCGTTATCTTATAGCTTTGTGGTCGCTAATGCATTCAGCATCAAATGGTTTGCTGACCAAATGGGATTGAAGATACGTTCCAACGAGAAACATCCACATTGGTT
>JABHBL010000060.1 GCA_018673925.1 Fidelibacterota bacterium | reverse complement strand
TGGTATCCAATATCTCTTGTTTAGTCATCGGGAGTTTCCTCTCTTTCATTTTCCGGTGGTTTACTAAATGCATTTTCAGCGAAAACGGCCAATAGCTGCAGACCCATGACGATGAGCGCTTTGATCAATTTCCCGTTCATGACTGCCAACTCACTTGATTCGGGAGCAAGTGCTGATGCAGACCAATGTGCTTTTCCATGATGCTTTGAGGGGGAGATGACTTTAGAGCCTCTGTCACAGCATTGTAGAGCGACCAGAGAGTTCTAGGTTCAAACGCCTCGTGTGAGGGTTTTTGCCATTCCTTCAAGGCTACGGGCATCTGTCTTGGTGACAAGACCTGGTGACCAAATAAATGACCCAGTGCTCGATAGGCTCCATCCGTACTGATATCGATCTCCTGCATCCTGTGAGCGTCATCAACAGCGTGAATGAAGGATGTTCTTGCTCGGTACACACCCGTAAGGATCATCTCCTCCAGATCCGTCCAGACGTTGGTTGTGTGCTTGCGGATCTTGACGATTTCTCCTACGAGACATAAATTGTCACATATAAACACAGAGGATCCAAAAGCAAGGCCGACGGAAAGTGACTTATCCAGCGAGTTCCTGAAGGCTATGGATAGACCCAGATCCGTCCCTGAGTTCTGAAAAGTATGTACTGCGAATAACTGATTCCCATTTCGCGCAATACCGTATTGGCTCTTTTGAAGCGTAAACTCTCTCAGCAGCTCGCTGGCTACTCTGGCGATGTTCACCGAGAGATCGTAATGTGAAACCGGCTTGTAGCTCCTGGTTTCGATTGGCAGTGGAATGTTCTTCAGGTCTTCCAATGAACATTCTTCTCCGCCTTGATGAAGCATCAAAGTCATGATAATTCTCCTGTTTTTTTTGAATATGCGGTTCTGGGAGCGGATTATCTCTCCCATGTTTCATATCGCTAAATTGTCTGATTTTTTTCTTGTTAGAGCTTGTATTTCAAATGACAGCATCTTCGGAATAGAAGTTCTGGTGAGCTGCCTTATTGAGGTGAGATGGTTGGGGTTTTAGAGTAATCGATTATCTGCGAAGCTGTAATGCTCACTGCCACCGATAACCAAATGATCAAGCACAGCGACATCGATCGCTTCTAGTGCCGTTTGCAGCTTCTTCGTCACAGCACGATCACTTGAGGACGGGGTTGTACAGCTGCTTGGATGATTATGAGCGAGTATCACGGCTGCGGATCCCAATTCGATAACTCGGGTTATGACCTCTCTTGGATAAACTGCTGAATTCGTTAATGAGCCTTCGAACAGGACCTCCGTAGTTAGCAACTGGTGCTGGCCGTTTAAGAAAATGACAACGAAGCGCTCTTTCTTGCTGGCGTCCGAAAAATAACTTCTGAGGTGATCAGCAGCTTCTTTTGCAGATCGGATTGATTCTCCTGCGTTTATTGTGAACCGTTTTACCCATTCAGCCATGATATCTGTATCGCTTACCTCCGAGACATCAACATTAGACCTCTCTTGCTGAAGGATTGATTGTGGTTTCATAAACAATCTCCTGTGTGGTCAGGGTTGCAACCGTCCATACTGGAGCAGTTGCAGCAGAGATATGACCATTCCCTACCACATTACATATCGGTAAAAATGGACCTATTTTGCCCTCAAAAATATGGGACAATAACTGAATGCGGTTCTAACGGATAAATGACACGACCAAATGTGATGGCGCGCGAAGACCCCTTATCAATGGACTTCGTCCATCTCTTCTTCCGGCGATACCAAAAACCACAGCGATCAACAATCTTTCTCCAAACTCTGTGGAAAGTTAAAATTATCCGATATTATTATATTCATATTACTCTATACTTATAGTTATATAAACTAGATAAAGTATTTAATAATATAGGTACTTTTTCGTTGTTAGAACTTTGGAGAAAAAAATTACTGGTTGTGATAAGTGTACATTTTAATGGCAAACAACACAGTGAAACCATTACCCATCAACGGATATAGCCTGTTCGCAATAATTTAAAATAAAGTATAAGTAGTATTCTTTTGGCGATAAGGGAAGACTAAAAAACCACAATAAGTGTTCATTATGTATGCGAACAGTCATATATTGCACCAACACAAAGGATCACGATATGATTGAGTTTGAGAAGCGAGATGATGCAGTACAAAGGGTATTAGCAGGAGAGCCTCTTGCTAAGGTTGGAAGGTCATTAAATGTCTCAAGAGGAAGCATCTATAGCTGGCTAAAAGCTTATGAAACTGATGGCATTTATGGACTAGGTCATAAAAGTACTCGGCCGCATAACAGTTCTAAAGCATTGGGAGATCAAGACGTTGAAAGAATTATTCAAAGAGCTCTGGATTACCCAAGTAAAAATATCCGTTCGTTGAGGGATATTCTTTCTGGTGAAGGCTCCAAGGTTGCGATATCGACAATTCATAAGTATCTATCGAAAGCTAAACTTATTACATCTGAAAAAAGGATTGAACGGTTGCTCGATGATCAAGAGCGCAAAGGGATTTCAAGCTTAAGCAAGCAAAGTCTGAAGTCTTTAGAAACACTTTGCCCACACTTCGCTGAGAGGAATAATTTTGAGAAAAACCCTGGTACGAAATTTTTGGTAACGCTCAAAACATTTAGAATTGACAACGATTTAAGGAAATACATACCTGTCTGGTATTTCATTGATCTTCATCGGTTAATGGTAACGGCAATTGTTAATGACGATGAGATATTTGATGCAAAGCAG
>JABHBL010000059.1 GCA_018673925.1 Fidelibacterota bacterium | reverse complement strand
TGTTTCTTTTGATCGCTTTTACTCGTCTCTCTACTTCTGACTTTGGGCTCATTATTGGCTCCTTTTTCGGGTTGTTAGCCGCCCAAAGTATCTCTTATTTATTTAGATCAAATGAACCGAATTGGTCTGACTCCACACAAGTGACTGACTCATTCAATCCAGCCAATCGTAATTCGCCATCCAGTTCTTTTAATTTTTTGCCTGACACCAGTAATACTCTTAGTCCAGCGCTACTTATGTAATCCAGCGCGATTCCGTTTACCACGATTTTGCGAGCACCTTCTTCGATCATTGATGTGAAGAAATTTTCTGCTTCCAGAGCTGTGCTAGTATCGAGATTCCCATGAACATCAACGATATCGACAGCACCTACTTTTCTAATGTTCATTTCCATTATCGTCTTGCTCCTTCTTATATTTTTTTCAGGATGCGGATAATGTTTTTTCCCGCAGTTCGTTGGTATTCCATTTCATCCACAAGTTTTTTAACCAGATGAATTCCAAGGCCCCCGATCTGGCGCTCATCTATTGATTGATCCTTATCTATCTTTGGCGCAGCCTGGACCTGATCGAAGGGAATGCCATCATCACTGATTTCAAGTTGAAGGCTATTATCTCCCAGAGAGATTAAGATCTCAATCTCGTGTTCATCTTCATCCGTATAGGCGTATTTGATAATATTACTGATTAATTCATCCACCACAATCTTGATATTCTGGAAAGTTTTCTTGGGTATTTTCCTGCTTTGAAGCAAACTGGAAATTCCATCCTGAACTTTCAAAATCTCATCCAAATTGTTCTGAATCTTAATGATTTGAGGGTTTTGAGAGTGTGAACTTTCATCTCCACTATAAACAAAGGATAGGATTGTGATATCATCAGCTTGTTCTGCAGTTCCAGCGAAGTCATCCACTGCATGGGAAATTGAATCAACAAGGTGCGAGGCTGTTTGAAAGGATTGCGCTTCCAAATCTGCTACCAGTTTCTCCTCAGAATAGAGCTTTTGGTTAGGATCCATGGCTTCGGTTACTCCATCCGTATACAGGATAACCAGGTCACCCGGGTCAAGCGTACATGTATCTTCCCCATACTCCAAACCTTCGACGGCTCCAAGAATAGGACCGTGACGTTCATCCACTCGTCGTAGCGAACCATCCGTCCCCTTCTTAATAAATGGAGGGTTGTGACCGGCATTTGTATAATTCATTTCACCGGTCTGTACATTTAAGATTCCGATGAACAGGGTTACAAACATGCTGCTACTATTGTCGCGACTCAATTCCGCATTAACATGATTTAAAATACCTGCTGTTGTCTGAGTAGCAGATGCTCCTGATTTGATCAAGGTTTTGGTCACTGCCATAAATAGAGCGGCCGGTACCCCTTTTCCTGAGACATCTCCAATGCAGAAGCAGAACGTGTCTTTGTCGATAAAATAGAAGTCATAAAAATCACCCCCAACCTCCCGGGCTGGTTTCAGAACAGCATGGATATCTAGTTCTACCCGCTCAGGAAAGGGCGGAAAAATAAGTGGAAGCATACTCATCTGGATATCATGGGCTACATTCAACTCCCCTTCCATCCGATCTTTCTGATCCTTGATTATGGCGTATGCTTTCTCCAGATCACGCTTTTTGGTGTTCAGCTCTGCGGTTCTTTCTTTCACCCGAATCTCAAGTGTATCCTTTGCCTTGGACAACACCAAGTTGCTGCGTTCACCAAGGCCAAGCACAAAAAGTGTAGAAAGAACCGAGAGAAAGACAGTTATGGCAAGCACACCCTGGACAGTATTCCGCATGGTAAAATATGTGTCCAACGCCTCTTCAAGTTCTATCTCGGTCGCAAGCCCAAGACCGAGGTGATCCAACCAGATCCAGGCACCTAGAACTTCCGTCCCCAGATAATTACGATAAATGATGTTTTCATAGTTGCTGACACCCTTAAGGGCGAGCGTAGCCATTTTCGTAAGTGGGAGGTGCTTTATTTCCTGCGTAAGACTAGTTTTGTTTAACAACGACTTCCCTGGATCATGTAAGACGACATTGTAGATACTGGACTGAAGAGAATCGACCAGTCCAGCGCGATACAAAGCCTCCGGGAACCTGCTCTCAGATAGGAAATATGCATTTTTATCAAAAGCATAGGTCTCATCCGTTCCTCGTGTTCGAGTCAGTTTAAGCAGTTGTGAAAAACTCTGTTTCAGATCGACGCGATTCCCAAGAATTGCAACGACTTGATCTTGTGAATTCACGAGGGGAGCAAGAAAGGATATTCCTGAACCAAGCATCCCTTCAGTATCAACCTGGATCGGCGGGACATAAATTGAAACACCTTCTCTAGAATCAGCAAAGTTTGACCATACCGGTTCATTCTGGTCAATCTGCTTGCCGACAAGGCTAGTCGTAAATGAGTATAAATAGGTACCCGAGGTATCTAGTATGAAGAAATCTTCCAACCCCTCCTCACCCCAGCGTATTCTCAAGAAATCATCAAGACGTTGGTAATGAAGGGCGTCAATCAAGTTTGGCCCTGAACTACGCTTCAAGTCCTCACTTATGCGAAGGAGATGATCATCTTTTGATTGAATACTGATGGACGATAATCGTTGAGAGACCCATAACTCGATATGCTCAGCAGCAGTTCTATTAATCATTTCAAGAGTAGACTGCAGTTCAGCCAGGGTCTTATCCTTGTTATGTTTCATAGAAAGCCACCCAAGCAAAGTGATCAGGGCAATAAAAAAGCTGAGGACAATGATCATAAGCCGTCTAAACCGTAGAGATCCGAAGGGTAAGACCATTCGATCTTCTCTGAGTAACTTATTGATGATGTGTAGCATCGCCATGAGCCCCAGAAAGATGAAAAAACCAACCCAGATCACCTGCCAGGCCGTAGCCCAGACATCCTCTGTCTGCGCGGATCCCATTTCAAGACCTATCCAACCATGACGAAACTCACTCAGTTCCTCTTCAGAGATTGCATCCAAACCCTTCTGAAGGATATCGCGTAAGAGGGTTTGGTCCCTGGCTACCGACATATGCAGGGCGGGTGACTTTAGCCCCTCGATGTCCACGTTAGCGATGAAGCGAAGATTGGGAATGTAATTATTTTTCATGATCCACGAGATCACTCCGAAACTCTCGATAAAAGCGTCGGCCTCCCCAATCGCAACAGCCTTTAATCCTTCCAGAACCCCGCTCACTTCAATGCGGTTGATGGATGGGTGATGCTCAGCGAGGGTGCTTGTGATCATAAAATCAGGAATCACTGCAACGCGCTTACCTTTGAGGTCATTAAATGAATCAATTCGGGTATTATCATCTTTTACGACGATAACCGATGGGTGAGCGTAATATGGTTGTGTGAAGCTCATGTAGGATTCACGCTCGGGGTTCTTATAAAGAGCAGGCATAACGTCAATGTTTCCATTGCGGAATTCTTGCAACAATTCCCCCCAGGTCAGATCATTGACAAATTTGAGTTCGACCCCAATTTTTTCAGCTACCAGGTGGATGACATCAATTGAATATCCCTGGGGTTGACCGTTTTCCATAAAATCAAATGGTGGCCAATCTTTCTCATTGGCAACATTGAGAATGGGATGGTCCAGGATGTATTGTCTTTCTTCCGAAGTGAGTGTAACACCTACAGCCAAACAGGAAAGGCTAGAAAATACCAGGATGAGGTAGACCAGACTGATCCTCTGCAAGATATTCGTTTTCATCAAATTTCTCATTGTTTAGTCCAGCGATTGAATTGACAGTCATTAACTTAAACCGACATAGTTAGAATCGTGAAATATTTATCCCACTCTATACCAAGATCTGGATTAAAGTTGTTGGTTCAGCAATTCCGACTACACAATTGCTATTGACAAGTGATGCGGGCCAACTATGTTGCAGCAGCAAATACTATGAAATTACTTTATATAATACTGTCCATTGACGTCAGGGATCAACATAGAGATGATCCTGATGTCGTACATGATGGATTCCTCAATAATCTCAGATTAACATCCACCATCTTTTAAGAAAGACAAATCACATGATTAAATCCATTTCAGCACTATTGGTGCTCATTATATATTCTTCAGTTTTAGGTCAAACCTCATTTACCGCAACCATCCATGACGAGGAACACAAGGAAGCCCTGGTTGGAGCCAACGCCATCGTGAAAGGTACTTCCCTGGGTGGTAGCTCTGATATCGATGGATATGTAGAGATACAGAATATTCCCGATGGCCGTCATGTCATCGTTTTCAGTTATATCGGATATGAAGAAAGCTCCTCGATTTTTACTTTTCCCCTATCACAAAATGAACCCCATGAAGTGTTCCTACACCATGATGAGGGACACACTGAGGAAGTCCATATTTCAGCCACACGATCAAGCCGAACCATAGCTGATATACCGACTCGTATCGAAGCAATCTCTGGTGAGGAGCTCAATGAGAAGGGAAATATGAAGCCTGGGGATATCCGCATGCTCCTCAATGAAAGTACCGGAATTCAAACCCAACAGACTTCAGCAACTTCATACAATTCAAGTATTCGTATCCAGGGTCTTGATGGTAAGTATACCCAGATTTTAAAGGATGGATTTCCGCTGTATTCAGGATTCTCTGGAGGACTGAGTCTTTTACAAATTGTCCCCCTTGATTTATCCCAGGTTGAAGTGATCAAAGGAGCTTCATCAACCCTCCATGGTGGTGGTGCAATCGCAGGTTTGGTCAACCTGGTTTCAAAGACACCTTCAGAAAAAAGAGAGTTGAGTGTCCTGCTAAATGCCACATCTGCATTGGGTCTAGATGCCAGCGCTTTTTACTCCCAAAAAACTGAGAAACTTGGGACAACTGTCTTTGTATCCTACAATTTGGGTACAGCATACGACCCGGCCGATATTGGATTAACCGCTATTCCAGAATTCAAACGCTATACAATCAATCCAAAACTTTTTGTCTTTTTCTCAGACAAGACTACCCTCGATGTTGGATTTAATACCACGCTTGAAGAACGCATAGGTGGCGATCTCATTTATATCGAAGGAAACCAGGATAGTACACATTCCTATTTTGAGAAAAATGAAACAACCCGGTTTAGCACACAGATCGGATTGGTTCACCATCAATCTGATGCCTCCAAGTTTTCCCTGAAGAACAGTTATAGTTATTATGACCGAACCCTGGCAGCTCCGGGGCACACCTTTGCAGGTATCCAGAATTCATCTTTTAGCGAAGTCAATTACAGCCATCAAAGCAATAGCTTAGAGTGGGTTGCTGGCCTGAATATCTGGACCGATCAATTCGTACAAAATCAACCGGACACTATCACTGGGGTGGATTATGACCACCTCACAATGGGAGCATTTGTCCAGAGTACGTGGAATGCTTCTGAGCAAGTGAACCTTGAAACGGGTTTGAGATTTGATAGTCAGAATGACTACGGTAATTTTTTACTCCCTCGTCTTGCTCTGCTCTGGAAAGTGAACCAAAAGTTGGTCCTGCGCGCAGGAGGTGGGTTGGGTTACAAGACTCCCAGTGTATTTAGTGAGGATGCAGAGCGATTGCAGTTCAGAGATGTGCTACCCATTGATGTCGATAATACAAACGCTGAGAAGTCTCTAGGGACAAATTTTGACATAAACTATCGCACACCACTGACTGATGAGATTTCATTGAGTATCAATTCACTCCTTTTTTACACTCGTATTGATGATCCCATCCTGCTTGGTTCGAATGGCTTGGGACAATATGAATTTAGCCAGCCAGATGGAGTTATCGATACCAGGGGAATCGAGACAAACATTAAGCTCTCCTATGATCATTTTAAATTATTTATTGGGTATACCCTCGCTGATGTACAGCAACACTATAGCGAAACCACCACGACCTTTCCTCTGGTATCCCGGCATCGACTAAATAATGTATTGATGTATGAAAAGCATGATGATGTAAGGATAGGTCTTGAAGCCTACTACTTCAGCCCCCAAAATTTAAGTGATGGTTCTACCAGTGAAGAGTATTGGATTCTTGGCTTGATGACAGAGAAAATGTGGGATGATTTCTCTCTGTTTTTGAATTTTGAAAATTTTCTGGATACCCGTCAAACAAAGTTTGAAGCTGTCTACACCGGGTCACTATCTAATCCACAGTTTAAAGATATATACGCACCTGTAGATGGGTTTGTCATTAATGGTGGCTTGAAAATAAGGTTTTAATTGCCGGGGAGACCACAACCATCCCTGGGGGTTTAGCTATCTAGAAACTTCCTTTTGTCAAAGTGTCAAGCTTGTTCTGACTTGTTTTAACTCTTTAACAATTTATTTTTTATTGAGATAAAAAAACTTATGACGGAATCAAGCCATATCAATAATAACCGTGGATTCTCACTATTAGAATTAATGGTGGTTATTGTGATCATTGCTGTACTTGTGGCTATTGCCATACCCATATACGGCAATAGCGTCCAAAAAGCCAGACAGGCTGAGGCAGATGTGGCGCTTGGAAGTATTAGGAGCCAACTACGAATCTATCATGCTGAATTTGGTACTTATCCAGATGGACTTGGTGTTTCTGTGATTGAAGCAGATTGGGGGTATTTTAGATCGGGAGAGCTAACTGGCACGTATTTCTCAGACGATTCATATACCTATTCATTAATTAGTGGTGATTATTATATGATCAGGTGTGCCGGTGGAACCATGCTTGATCATGACCGTACCCTGAACCAGGATGGAATTTTCGGTGAAACTACCAGGACAGGTGGTAGTTGGATAGATAACATTTTAGCCTGGCTTGGATGGTGACGATTTAGTCCAACACTTGCAGCTCTGGCACCACTATTAAGGATATAATGATTAGAAAAAGTATACTTCTTTTACAGCTAGTCGTCATTGTAAGCCTGAACGCATGCCTCCTTTCAACATCCTTCATTCTGGACAATACGCCACCCGATACAGTATGGGATCCAGATTTTGAGACTGGTTTAATTTTTAAAACAAGCAAACCAGGTGGGAAGTTGATATGGCACGGTCCTCAAGTCACTATTCGCGAGTTTCTAACCAGAGAGATCGTTTATGAGCATGAGGTAAAATGGCATACCAATACTTCAATTGCTTTAGAACCTGGTAAGTATATAGTGGATTTCCATGTGAAATATCTGGGAAATCACATCTGGAAATATAAGGGGTTTTTTATAGTCGATGAGGGTGCACCCACTCACCTGATATTAGAGACCCCAAGATTGGTTACGTCCAAGCCTAAAGTTGTTTTTAGGTAGATACACCGCTGATCAACACACAAATTTTCTACATTTTGAAACTGCCCACCCTTCACTTTCGCTGAAAGCCCTGATCTGTCAACCCAGCGACAATACCCCTTTTCTCCAAATCCTATATTGACTTTCGAAAACAGAAGGTATCCTGCGTATGCAATAATATTGATTTGGCAGGATAACCGACCACAATAAAGAATGAGAGGAAAAATATGAGCGCATTAACAAGAATTGCAGAAGAACATGGCCACTGGATCATCCGATTGCAGCTGGCAACTATTTTTATATTTCACGGAGTAATTAAAATCCCCATGGCAGAAATGATGTCTCAAGGTATGGGAATGCCCATAGTTGGTGTTTACATGCTTGCAGTAATCGAGGTTCTGGCAGGTTTGGGCTTCCTGGCCGGACCGTTCCTGGGTTCACTGATTACACGGATATCTGGTGCTATTACAGCCGTCGTCATGTTTAGCGCCATCGCCATGGTTCACTGGCCACAGTGGAGCTTTGTGGCATCTGAAGCCAAAGCTATGGGTGGTATGGAGTTCCAGCTCCTGGTATTATTGCTAGGTGCCTTGTTTGCCTTACGGGGAAATGAATTGCTCAGTGCGGCAGGATCAGCATCAAGCTAATCTGAGTCAAATGAGGATTAGAAGAGCCCTTCGAGTTATCGAGGGGCTCTTTTTTATACCCTCTTTTTGGAGTTCAAGGCTGAAGCGCTATCCAAAGCTTAATAGCAAACAAAACCAGGCTATTCGTATCTGAATTGATGGCTTGTATCCTTCACGATTTTATATTTGCTGAAATCGGAGATTAAACATTATGCTTCACAAGCTTGTCCCTGGGATATTCGTTGTCCTTGGTATTTCACTCATGATATATATGATCATTTTCGAGGATGAACCCGGTGGTATACCAATCCTGATGATACTATTTGGTGCAGGTTGGTATTTAGTTTCTCGCATCCGCTCTAAATCAAACAACAAATAATTGGTCGCTTACTACTTGAACCGTAAGAACTGCATGGATGTTGTAAAATCTTGAAGAAAACATGACCTTTGAACCTGGCATTTATCCTTTTGAACTATTTGGCACCCAACATGTGGGTGTCATCCTGTTGCTGTTATGCACCTATATCATGCTCTTTATTTTCAGAAAATCACTGAGGTCTGAAAAAACTGATAAGGTATTTCGCTGGTCTTTTGCCTCTCTCCTTATGATCCAGGAGATTGCGCTGAACATCTATCGTTTCCAGTACGATTTGTGGACCCTGGATCATGCTTTGCCGCTCCATTTCTGCAACATGTTAGTGCTGGCAAGTATTTACCTCATGATCACCATAAACAAGACGGTGTTCGATGTGGTGTACCTTCTGGGTCTCGCTGGAACCTTACAGGCTATCCTGACACCAGCGCTGAGGCAAGGACTGCCCCACTTTAGATTTTTCCAGTTTTTCTTCGCCCATGGAGGGATAATTTTTGCCAGTCTCTATTTTGTTTTTGTCCACAATTACAAGCCGACTTTTATATCCGTAAAGCGAACCTTCCTCATCGTCAACCTTAGCCTACCCCCTGTCATGTTGATGAATTGGCTTACAGGCGGTAATTACAATAATCTCAATCGAGTTCCTGACTAACCGACCCTCATTGATTATTTGGGTCCCTGGCCTTTCTACTTGATTCCACTTGAGATGCTGGCCATCATCTTCCTCTTGCTGGCATATTTACCATTTTACATTCTGGAACGCCGGAAGCATAAATACCTCCAGTAGGGATACGATTACTTCTATTCCATACTCGACGTGCAAGTAAAACACACCTCAGCATGGAGAAATATCGTTAGAGAATTAAACGGGGGCTGTGATGTAGGTGGAAACTCCACCTTGCAGATTGATCAGATTGTCAAAGCCATGTTGATGCTGTAGATACTCAATGACCCTCTTCGATCTGACGGCATGTTGACAGATGACGACGAGGTCTTCAGCTCTGGGAAGCTTATCTATGGCCTGAGGGAGTTGGTTCATGGGAATATTGATCACATTTTCACCCCTGATGAAGGGAGTTTCCCAAAGTTCACGAACATCCAGAATGCGGATATCCCCTTGCTCATATATCTCAATAAACTGATCCAGGCTGATTTCTCTATACAAAACAATTACTCCACTATCTTTTATTTCCAGTAGGTCTTCATCTGACCTTAAATACCATAATCAAAGTATTCGCGATGATAGCGTCTTGCAATGTGATTCTTTTTGTCATGTTTAACCTTTGTCGTGCCCTCATTTCCCAGTAGATTCAGGGATTCAAAACATATCCCTCGTACAATTGGAAATATTTTTTGAGTCTAAAATCACTCATAGTTGAGGTCTAGTACACGGCGGTTAGGCTCTCACATTTATTACAGCCGAATCGAAAGGATTAATATGGAAAAAGGTATGATAAAAGTAAGTGTGCTCTATGCAAATGGAGAGGGTAAAACCTTTGATATGGATTACTACCTCAACAAGCACATCCCCATGGTCGGCGGTCTGCTGGGAACCGCAGTTAAAGGTGCATCAATTGAAAAAGGTTTGGGTGGTGCCGTTCCTGGATCCGCAGCACCATTTACCACCATGAGCAATCTATATTTTGATACCGTAGCTGCATTTGAAAACTCTTTTGGTCCAAATGTTGACGAAATCATGGGCGATTTACCCAATTTCACAAATATTGAGCCCACCATTCAAATCAGTGAAGTAATGTAGCTTCACTAGCAAACATCACTTTCCACCCCCCGGCAGTATCATAATGAAACTCGCTGGGGGAGTTACCTATCTCCACGTATGTTGGAATACTCTTTTAGATGAATAACCAATCTCGATTCGGCATCGCTCGTAACTAAAAAGGAAGCCTTTGCAAATTTAGGTGGACCAAACCGTCCAAATACATTGTTTGAAAATGCATAGGGTTCTGTTGGTCGGCCATAACCATCTCGATTTAGCTTGTCATCACCATTTACATCCTGGTAGATAGCGATGGCATATTTTCCAACAGGAATAGCCTCAAACTTATAGGTAGCCTTAATATCTCGTACGGGAATAGTATCGCTGAATACGGCTTGACCTGCCTTGGGAAAGCCCTTTTTCTCAAACAATCCAATGATGACTGATCCGCCCCACTCTGCCACAACTTCAGTGATCTCTACCTCTACCTCACCACTTTGAGCGCTAAGGGTTATTCCAAAGAGCATTAGCAAAAGTATAATTACAGCGTTTTTCATATTCATCTCCTTCTCGATGATTTCGGTTATGAATCAAAGATAGATAAAGGAATATCAGAGAATACTGCTCTGTGGTGAATGGGAATTATTTGGGATAAATGGGACGGAATCAAACAATGATCAGGCGAAAAAGCTATCCTTCTTGATGCCTCGGGATACTGGAATCTCAATATCGCTCACTGAAAAGTGGATGGTATATGCTCTGGCATTACCGGTGATTTTAGAAATTTTTTGTCTGTTTACCAGATACGACCGATGACATCTCTTCATATCGGGAAAGACAGATAATTGAGATTCAATGTTTTTCAAAGTTGTGCGAATGAGGCGGGTCGATACTTTGTCTTTTTCGAGGAAATAAATGTCGCAATAATTATCGCTTGATTGTACAAATATTAAATCATCCGCATCTAGTTCGATGGAGTCACTCTCGGAGTCCCCAATGATCAGATTTTTTTGCTTGGCTGCAAATTGATTCGCAATGACACCAGATTCAATTTGCTGGCTGATCCTTAAGGCATTTTTCTGATGCCTGTCATTGAGGTACAATTCATTTATAAAGACCATGATGGTCAGGGGGAAAGCACCTACTGAAGCAGTGATAATGATGAATGATAGTATGGCACCAGGATCAATACTTTGACCACCAACCTTTACATGGTACACATAATTTACCAATGCAATGGAGATGATGTTCCCGAGACCATATAGGATATCCTTCCCTACTGTCCAGTTATCGGCATCAAAGTAGCCTGGGGCAATTCGCGGGCTCAATGTGTAATTAACCAGCATAATGAAGGTTGTGATCAAGCCAAACCCTAAGACATACACAGCTTTATTGCTATCCATATTGCCGAGACCAAAGGGTTGGAAGAAGAGCAGGAACAAAAAGATGAACAATCCAAATGAAAGGGATATCAGAAGCTGTTCCCTTAGATGCGAGATTCTGGGGTAGGGTTTATGAATCCATTTTGTTCTATTGGGGTCCATTGTTTGTCAATTCCACTGCCTGTTTTCTCGGTTTCAGGAAGGGTAATAGTATAAGTGGTATAAAGGCAATCCAGCCATCCATAAACAACACCTTTGCATAGCCATGAATGTCTGCGTATTTACCCTGCCAGAGGCTGGAATAAGAATAGACAAAATTATGGAGAGCCATGTAGCCAGTAAATTGGGTGGCGGCCACTGCCGGACTTGTCAGACCCATAAATACAGCTGTACTGGTCCCTTGCTGTAACCCACTGGCAAAGCTGTAGGCAATAGAAACATAGAAGAACAGATCGATAGTCACACCGGCTGTTCCCTCGACTCCAATAAACTGACGAGCAAGAAAAAAGGTCGGGATCGTCGTCAAAACATACCAGACTCCCAGGGCTTTTCGATGCCCAACCCTGTCTGAGATCCAGCCACCAATAATGCAACCTGCAGCTGCAAAAACGGTCCCGAACATGGTCAGCTTGGCGATCTGGTTTTCATCCATTCCAAGATCAACTTGAATGGCACTTCCCAGAACCAGTCCCAGGGCCAGCGCACCAAAGGGGAGTAATGAGAAAGCAACACCAACCAATGGACCAGTTCCTGATTTAAAGAAGCCCAGATATAGTTCCTTCAAAAACAGTTTCATTTGCCTGAGTATCTCTTGAAAGACGCTGACACCAGATTGGATTTTTTCTGTGATGGGCTCTGCTGGCTCTTGAAGTCTCAATGTAACGAATACTAAAATGAGTGTGAGGGCTAGAAGCACAAAGGGAAAGGAAAACTCAAAGCCAAACTTGCCGGCAATCAACAAGGCACCACTCCCTCCAATGGCCTGTCCCAGATAAGAAGAACCAAACATGAAGCCATTGGCAATCCCACGCTCATTTTCAGGTAGCACTTTGATGGCGAGAGCATCAATGGCCACATCCTGGGTGGCAGCAAAAATATTGTGGATAATGATGAGTGTAGTGAGAAGCTGGATATTTGTAGAATAGTCGAAGAAAACTACGATACCCAGAGTTCCAATCATGGCCGCCTGCGCAGTAGCGATCCAGGTTCTTTTAGCTCCAAAACGTTTGAATTTTATTAGATCAACCAGAGGAGCCCAGGCCCATTTGAACCCCCAGGGAGCGTATAGGGAAGCTGTAAATAGCCCTATTTCTGTGAGCCCAACCCCGCTCATGCGAAGGTGGGTAGCCAGAGCTATGGCACTAAATCCAAAGGGTATACCCTCAGATAGATAGAGGAGAGAAAATGCCAGGAGTCGACCATTTTTAGTTTTCAGAGCATTTTTAGATAACATGGGAGCCCAATTTAATGTGTTTTGGTATCAGGCTTAAAATAGATGACTTAAGTCCCGATCATTTCTGACATGAATTGTCTAAGATTCGCTACCTGATCGGCAGCCTTTATTCTTCCAAGAGCCAGTATCCCAAAGATGGATACGATGAGTGACCCCGATACAAAATTCAATATCCAGGCAATAATGGATGATTCCCCTACAGCCATTAATGAAAGGGCCCACATAAGTGAGGCCAGAAATCCGACTGAGCCCAGGATCACAAAAAACATTGAGAATGTAAACATGGAAGGATTTGGTCCTATGGTTTCAAATACTATGGTCTTGTTCTCTTCCGTTTCAAGTCTGAGTGCCATTTCTGGAGACCACCAGTGGAGCTCATCCGCTTTGATGCTCACAGAGATCAAATGGCTGGCTATTTGAAGGGTAAATGGATTCTCGTGTCCACCTTGTTTCCTTTTCAATTTCTCAATGAGCACGTCTTGTGAATCAGTATGGTTATATGTCCTGCGAATGTTAATGCTCATCTAAAATCCCATCTGTTTAAGTTTTAGTGATACATTTTATCATGTATACAGTATGAAGTCAAGGGTGGGGATTGCTGTGGGGAGTACGAATCAGTAACGCATATAAAGCAAAAAGGCCTCCATCTGGAGGCCTTTTTAAGGAGGACGGTTTTACTTCAAAAAGCTTATTACCAATAAACCATTGAGAAGCAGAAAAACCGCTGTACGTATAATTATTTGAAGCGTTTTAGAATGTTTCTTTTGTTCGGTCATTTTTTATATATTCCTAATATTGTCATCATTCATTTCCAGGCATGACATATGCATTTTCCATGCCAGTGCTGCAAGTATTAAGAATCAATTTTAAAGAAACTTTAATAAAAATGTTAACCTGTAACATTGAGTGGATAATCGATGCTTTTTTGCCCCAATGAGCGAGGGCACAATGTGCTTGCCCACTCATCAGTGACCAGATAACTTCCTGCAATAATACGAATAACAGGAATTGAATACATTTCAGGGGGCTGACACTTCGCCCCTGTTTTTTTTGTATCTAATAGAATCAAAAAGGAGTCGATATGTACGAATCTATGGTGAATTATTGGGCAGTTCTGGTTTCTGCCTTGGTCTTTTTTGGCATTGGAATGCCATGGTATACAGTCTTGTTTGGAAAAGCCTGGATAAAATCAATGGGATTGAGTGAAGCTGATCTGGAGGCTCAGAAAGCCGATGAGAATATGGCTATGTCTTTTGGTCTCATGTTTCTTTCCACCCTCCTCGTGGCTGTAGCCACTGCATACTTGATAGACTATATGGTTTATGTATTTCCAGATTCAGGTACGGTAAAAGTAGGTCTAACGACTGCATTTTTTGTATGGATAGGCTACATATTCTCATATCTCATCACCGCTCCAGCTTTTGAGAAACGACCCTGGTCCTATGTTTGGATCAATGGTGGTTACTGGTTGGTTGGGCTGGGAGTTACCGGGCTTATTGTTGGACTTTGGCGTTAAAGTATGCTCTTGTCATCGGCCTGTAGTGGTCGATTAATAATACCTGAATTGAGGTTGTTATGGCAGAAGAACAAAGAAATGTAGGACAACTAGATAGTATCATCAGAATCATCCTGGGTGCCCTCGCCCTGGGTTCCGTAGTCTATCATTTTGTCGGTGATGGTTTATTCCCCATATACCTATTGGTGGTCGTCATCATTTTGGTCCCCTTCTTTTTAAAGACAGGTTTAACCAAAGTGTGTCCCATCATGAAAGCCATAGGTGTTTCCACCTATAAGGAGGCTTAGGTCCACAATGAAGTATTGATTTGTCAGGGGTGTGGTCTGGTGTGCCCAGGATGTTTCTTGCTCAGGTCCAGCTTACGAAGTTGATCGTTACCCGTATATTTACAGGTAATTGTTTAAGAAAAAATAATTTCTGCAACTTGTGCAGTTGCAATTTAATGGGACCAGAGTCTTTTATAATTCTTGTCGGGGGCTTCTTCAACGAGATTCAAATTAAGACTAAAATTTTCCTAATCGATCCAATCTATAATCATCGGGATCGAGCCTCTCTCTGATACTCACTCCAGTTTCTAGTCCCGTGGTAAACGATTTAGCTCAGAGACAACCTTACTGTTCATCTCCCAACATTTTATGGCCAATCTCGCGGTTGCGGGATAAATATTCCGCTATCTCTTCATTCGTTTTCAGGGGTGGAATTTTCCCATTTAAGCTGGTTGGATCCGGATTTATGTAGGGAAAGGCACCATCAAATACCCAGGCATAAATTCTGTTCAAGCGGTTCGGATTCTCCAGATAGTAATAAGGTCCCTTAAGGGTAACTATTCCCTCACTAGTATAGCCCTGTAAGGGCATGACATAGTTGATATGACCACCATTCCACGATGAATCAAGGCAGGTACTGCTGAAAATATTGTTTTCATAATCCCAAACCGCACCAGCAGTCCCCTCATAATAATTGGCACCGCTGTAATACCCCAATAGACCTCTATAGGAAACCACATTCCTGTTTGCCCGATCTCGAATCTGATAAAACATCATATCCCAGCCATCTGCGTCGGTGACGATCACATCGTAAGGACCCAGATCAGCCATTCTTTCCAGAAACATTTGTTTCACTTCGGCTTGGGTCATACTGGTTCCTTCCAGTACTCCATCTGGAGAAACAATTTGATTGATTTGCTCATCCGAGTTAGAACAAGTAGTTAGTACGATCAAACTCAATCCGACCATAAAATAATTTGTCCATGATTTCATAGTATTCCCCTTTTTCTTACTCTCATTCCCTCTCCAGGCCTAAAAATATTTCATAGTTGCTGGCATAATTCTTTGGTGCAGTCCGAGTTTATCCACCCTCAATGGATCCATCTGTACTGGTGTATATTAACTCCCATGATGGATAATCAGAATTCACTGACCAGAAATGATACACCCCGTTTGCTCGATCTCCGTTTTCATTAAAAGTTGCAGTTCCAGAGACACCTTCATAACCTTCCATGGTAGTCATTAGCAGGGCTTTTAGTCCATCAACGCTGATGTCAGTTTCTGCTGTGGCATAAACATCTGCAGCAATACGAAGTCCATCATATGCCAGGTACCCATAGTTTCCGGAAGGATTTTCAAGCAGAGAGTTTAGCCGCTGAGTGAGGGCCGTTAATTTCTCATTTGTTTCCAGACCAAATATGGGAGCGGCAAAATGGGATGTTCGGGCAAAGTCGACAGCCCCAGAATCTGTTAACAGAAAACTATTGGTTGCAATACCATCACTGCCGAACCAGTCGACTAGGGAGAGTAGGGAATCCCCATTCGCAAGACTTAAAATATCTATCGCTTCATCATAAGTTGAGATTTGAACACCAATACTGGAGGCATCATAATTTTCCAACATGGCAGTCAGGGCTGTTCTGAGGGTATCAAAGGCTTCCTCGTAAAGCGAATTGCGATATCCTGTGTAGGAAGCTGTTTCTAAAACCTGACCTCCCAGGGCTTCAAACCGATCCTGAACCATAGCAGCCAGACCATTCGCCCATAAACCGTCATGATGTAATAGTAATAAATGTCTGAGACCATTGT
>JABHBL010000015.1 GCA_018673925.1 Fidelibacterota bacterium | reverse complement strand
GTTTCTTTTGATCGCTTTTACTCGTCTCTCTACTTCTGACTTTGGGCTCATTATTGGCTCCTTTTTCGGGTTGTTAGCCGCCCAAAGTATCTCTTATTTATTTAGATCAAATGAACCGAATTGGTCTGACTCCACACACCCCTGCATCCGTTTCAATTGTTGGGTACGAGCCTGATGAACTCATTGGACATTCCATCTATGATTTTGTAGACCCCGAGCAATTAGAATTTATCCAACAGGAACATAGCCGAATTCTTAAATCTGATGAACCCGTACCTGTTACATATCAGTTTAAACATAAAGATGGCTATTATATCTGGCTGGAATCATCAACACGCATTTACACTCCCTCGAAAGATGAAGAACCTCGCATATTGTCAATTAGTAGAGATATCTCCGAACGGATAAAATTTGAGGAAAACCTTCAAAATCTGAATATCTCGCTTGATGAACAACAAAGACGGGTGCGACTGCTGTACGAGTTATCAGCCAGCTCCAATCTTTCAACTGATGAACAGTTAGCAGCCACTCTGAAGGCAGGGATAGATAATCTGGGTATGGATCTTGGTATTATTAGTCAGATTCGGGAAGAAGAATACAAAGTGCTACACTTTGTTCCTGAATCCTCAGGTCTGAAACAGGGGATGATATTTGACCTGGGAGATACTTATTGCAGCATCGCCCTGGTGGCTGAGGATATTATTGCCATCGATGAGATGAAAGCGTCTAAATATTCCTCACACCCCTGTTACGCTGCTTTCAATCTTGAATCCTATATCGGAGTCCCCATAAGAGTAAATGGAGAGTCCTTCGGAACCCTAAATTTCTCACGTTCTGAGGCTCGTCAGAGTCCCTTTACCGACGCTGATCACGATTTTGTTCGCCTCATGGGACAATGGGTAAGTCGGGTTCTGGAGCAAGATAACGCCACCAAAAAATTGGTTCAGAGTGAGGAGCGATTCAGGGCACTGGTGCGTTCTGCCGTCGTAGGTGTTATCACAATGGATGCTTTTGGTACCGTGGAAAGTTTTAATGATTCTGCACAGCAGATCTTTGGATATACGCAAAAAGAAGTTATTGGTAAAAATGTGTCTCTATTAATGGGATCACCTGAATCGAATGACCATGATGGATTTCTAAAGCGATATCGTGAAGGCAAAGGTCACGGCAGAATTGGTGAATCGGTTGAAGTTGTTGGAAGACGTAAAGATGGGAAAAAAGTATATCTAGATCTTGGGATTAATGAGGTCCGGACAGAAGGAAGCCACTTTCTCACAGGCACTTTTCGTGATATTACTGAGATGAAAAAGGCAGCTGATGATTTAGCGAATGCTCATCTACAACTAAAGAGCGTCTTTAATTCAGCGACGCAGGTAGGAATTATTGCAACCGACCTGGAAGGTAAAATTACTATTTTCAACCCAGGGGCAGAACGGATGCTGGGATACAGTAGTGATGAGATCATCGGACAGGAATCTGATGTTTTTCATCTAGAATCTGAAGTGAAACAAAGGGCAGATGAGTTAAGCCGAGAGCTAGGTCACCCTGTTAATGGTTTTGACACCTATGTGGCCTTAGCCAAACTGGGTGGCTATGCCGAGATGGAATGGACCTATGTACGTAAAGATGGTAGCCAATTAAAGGTGGATTCAGCAGTCACTGCCACTCGGGATACCTCTGGAGAAATCACAGGTTTTCTGGGGATTACCCTTGATATTACTCAACGGAAACGTGGAGAAGAAGCCCTGCGGCTCGCTAAATCTGTGGCCGAAGAAGCCAATCAGACCAAGAGTGAATTCTTGACAAATATGAGCCACGAGCTAAGAACCCCATTGAACTCCGTAATTGGGTTTTCAAACATCATTTTGAGAAATACTGAGTCAAAGTTGGATGCGAAGGAAATTACCTACCTGGAGAGAATTCAGGCCAATGGAAAACACCTTCTCGAGTTGATCAATGATATCCTGGACCTTTCTAAAGTTGAAGCCGGCAGTATGGATCTGGAAATAGTAAGTCTCAATGTAGGGGACTTAATCCAAGATCTCATTGGGCAGGTGGAAAGTCAAGTTGCTCAAAAATCTGTGGATCTTGTAAAGGTCCTTCCTGAAAAGATTGTTGAAGTCCAGACGGACCCTGGCAAGTTAAAACAAATATTACTCAATCTGGTTTCAAACGCGATAAAATTTACTGATGAAGGTGAAGTTGCTGTCAAGGTAGAGACCGATCCCGATTCAAATCGCCCGATCTCTATTAGCGTGATCGACTCAGGGATTGGCATTCCCGAAGATCGCATTGGTCACATTTTTGATGAATTTGAACAGGTGGATTCCAGTACTCAACGCAAATACGGCGGCACAGGATTGGGTTTGGCCATTAGCCGTGCACTTTGCGAACTCATGGGATATAGTCTTGATGTAGATAGTGAGATTGACAAAGGGTCGACATTCAGAATATCGATACCCCTGGACGATCCTCTTACACAAATTGAAGAATCGGTCAGACAAAGTACACGTACATCAGATCGAGTATCAGGCTCAATCAACGACGGGAGCTTCAAAGGGAAACGCATCCTGCTGGTTGATGATGATCCAGACTCGCTGACACTTCTTTCACATTACCTCAAGGATACGGAATGTGTGCTTGAAACAGCAGTTTCTACTTCAGCTGCCATGAAGGCGGTGAAACGTCAAAAACCTGATCTTATTACACTGGATCTTAGGATGCCAGATGAGGCTGGTGATGTATTTCTGTCAGCCCTAAGAGAAAATAAAAAATTTGCTGACATTCCAGTAGTAGTGGTGAGTATCGTGGCCCGTGAAAATCGTGGAAAATTGCCAGGTGCCACAGATTTCGTGCAAAAACCAGTTAATCAACACGACCTGATATGGGCAATTCGTAGAAATATTCAAAATGCTCCATGTTGTGTGCTGCTTGTGGAAGATGATCCAGACATGAGGAATCTTATCTCTGAATATCTTTCAGATCTACAGCTTGAACTTAGAACTGCAGGAAATGGACAAGAGGCACTTGATATTCTCGAAGACTTCGTTCCAAATTTGATACTCCTGGATCTAAAAATGCCAGAAATGGATGGGATGAAATTTCTTGAAGTTTTAGAAAATAGAACCAGTCACACTATGCCCAGAGTGATGATTATTACCGGCAAGAATTTGAGCTCTCAGGAAGAACTCTTGATAAAAAATGATGGTATTGTTATTATTAGAAAAGATCAAGATTTTGAAAAAGAACTGAGACACCATATGCTAACAATATTTTTAGAAAAATAAAGCATGGAAGAATTTCAGAAAGTATATCTGCAAAAGATGAGCTCAAGAATTGAAGCTTTACGTGCTGCAGGTAAAGGGCTCACCCTCAATTTCGATGAATCAGCTGTTTCAATTAGAAGGCTAGCGCACTCCCTTCGAGGATCTGGGGCGACATATGGATTCCCAAAAATTAGCGAACTCTCAGCAGCAGTAGAAGATTCATCTGACGATATGCTTGCAGAATCTCTAGCACATCTGGTTGATCACCTCCAGGAACTATACGATACAACCCGAACAGACCGTGAAAGAATCTTGGTTGTGGATGATTCAGACGAGATAAGGTTGATGTTAGGGGTCATCTTGCAAAAGCAGGGCTATGATGTGACCACGGTCGAAACTGCCCAGGAAGGTATTGACATCCTGGCAAAAGAGTCATTTGATATAATGATATTAGATTTGGTCCTACCTGACATAGATGGACGAAATTTTCTTATCAAGTTGAGAGAGGATCATCGCACAGCCAATTTACCTGTCCTCGTTCTTTCGGCCAAAAGTAGTCCTCAAATTAAGGCAGAATGTTTTGCTCTGGGGGCTGATGACTATTTTGAAAAACCTCTGGATCCAGCTTTGTTGACTACACGGGTGGCTGTAACACTTCAACGCAGTCGTACGCTTGAAAAACAAACTCGCTATGATCACCTTACCAATCTTCCAAACCGTGCAGCTTTTTCAGAGAACTATGAATCTCAAAGTAAACTTTCTTTCCGTGAAGATTCCCCACTTTGTCTAGCCATGCTCGACATAGACGAGTTCAAAAAAATAAACGATGAACATGGACATATGGTTGGTGATGAAGCGTTGCGGTATGTCGCGACACAAATTAGAGAAAAATTGCGTCAGTCGGACTATGTGGCTCGTTGGGGTGGCGAAGAGTTTGCCGTGCTATTTCCATCTACAACTGAAAATGAAGGAAAAGCCGCATTGACTAAAGCGCTTTCCCATCTAAACCAATTCCCGCTTGTTACAAAAAACGGAGCTTCAATTCCCATATCCTTTTCTGGTGGTGTGTATCAAGTAGAACCAGGTGATGAAATGGAACAATCTCTTTCACAGGCAGATGCAGTGCTATACCGGGCCAAAGCAGGTGGCAGAAACTGCATCATGGGTTTTGGAGATGAAGTAGAAATTCGACCCACGCAAATTCTCATGGCCGAAGACGATGATCTCACCGCAGAATTTATTCTCCATCGATTGCGCAAGGATGGTTTTGAAATTGATCACTTTGATCGTGGCGATGCTGCGCTTGAAGCTGCCAAGAAATCAAAGTATGATTTAGCCATTTTTGATGTAAAGATGCCAGGAATGGAAGGATTTGAACTTCTCCAGAGAACCCGGACAGACTCCATGAACCAAAAAACGCCTGTGATTATGTTGACTTCCATGGGCAGTGAGCAAGATATATCCCGAGGTCTCAAATTGGGAGCAAACGACTACGTTTTGAAACCATTTAGCCCCATGGAGTTACTCGCCAGAATCCGACGCTTATTGAAATGAGCTATTCACTCTTAATCATAGATGATGACGAGGATATCCGACTCATTCTCTGCTCTGTGCTAGCTTCAATTGATAGTCTGACCCTTTTTGAAGCAGCAGATGGGGCCACAGCCCAGGAGCTCATACAGAATCATAAGATTGATGGCATCATTTTAGATCACCAATTGCCCGATATAAGTGGTGAAGAACTACTTGTTATATTTAAAGATTCATCCTCACCGAGAGACCCTGAGGTTGTTATGCTTTCTGCCAGAGATGATCAGGATCTCACAGAGAAATGGCTTCATATGGGGGCCAAGGCTGTGTTGAAAAAACCATTTAATCCTTTTGAGCTCCTTGCTCAACTCAAGGTTCATCTTGAATTCTGAACAATTTGTCAAATACTTGAAACAGGTCATTGCGTTCATAAAGGGGTTGGGCGACGAATTCTTTTCCAATTTTGAGAAACTCCCTCGTCTCGAAATGGCCATGCAAATTCTCATCCTTACCGTGGTGTTTCTATTTGTCCTTACCATCATCATCGCAGTAGGTGTTGTTCTGCTACGGATGAAGAACAATCTAATTTCAAAGAAATATTCCCGTCTGGAGAAGAGTTGGGAAGGACAAATCATGGAAGCCCTTTCCAGGGATGAAGATGAAGATTTCCCAGACATGGAGATCTCACGGAGAGACAGAGACTTTTTTGTTCAATATCTTTATCGATTTGCTTCAAGATTAAGGGGGCAGGAACTTCAAATCATCAAAGACCTAGCTCAACCCTACCTAGCTATTCTCGCAAAAAAATTAAAGCGCGGATATCCCGAACTACGAGCCAGAAATATCAATATTCTTGCTACCCTTGGATTTCCAGAATTCATCGTTCCCATCATTGATGCCTTGAAAGAGGACGCCCCCATTGTAAAAATGGCCGCAGCTAGAATTTTAGCCCACAAAGATTATCCTCACCATATTGACCTCATTCTTCCAGAACTTTCACATTTTGATGAGTGGAGCATGAACTTCCTATCCTCTATGCTGTCTGAAATGGGTCCTTCAATTGCTCCTCGTTTGCGAGAGGAGCTTCTTAACCATGAAGCCTCAGTTCGTGTACGAATCGCTGCTGCTGAAGCTTTAAGACAAATCGGTGACCTGGCAGCTCCAGATGCGGCAGTAACTGTTCTAGAAACTGGAGATGACCCAGAGCTAAGCGCAACCTGTTTAAAAATTTTGAGAGATATGGGTACCCCCAGGCATCGACCCCTCTTGCTCGACCTGGTCGGGTCACCTGAGGAGATTATTCGCATTCATGCCCTTTCAGCTCTTGGCTCTGTTGGCTTGGAATCTGATGCCACCATCATGCTTAAAGGGCTCGACGATCCCTCAAGTTGGGTAGCACTACAAGCCGCAAGAGCCTTACATCAGATTAAAAGCACCCAATTGCTTGAAGAATTAGCAGCTTCAGATCATTTCAGGGCTTCAATCGCCCAGCAAATTCTCACAGAGGTCAATGGCCTATGACCATCTTTGTTCGATTGTTGGAGATCTTATTAGAGAGTTTCAACTATGTGGTGCTGGCCTACTTCCTTCTACTGAATTTCTTTTACCTGTTGACGACAATTTTCGCTTTTTTCTCTTTGAGGTCATATGCGCGTCGAATGGAAGCGGTGGACCTGCAATCGTTGATGGCAAAAGCCGGAGTCCCTCCTGTAACCCTTTTTGCACCTGCTTACAATGAGGAGGCTACCTGTGTAGAATCTATCCGCGCTCTTTTAGCCTTAAACTATCCTGAATATGAAGTATTGGTCATTAATGATGGTTCCAAGGATTCCACCATGGAACAGCTCATTAATGCCTTCGAACTAAAACCAGCTGCGAGATACAAGGTAGCAGAAATTGATGCAGCTGCTGTCAGAGGTATTTACCGCAGTGAGTATCAACCCAATTTGTGGGTCATTGACAAAGAAAACGGAGGCAAGGCGGATGCGTTGAATGTGGGAATAAACTATTGTCGTACCCCACTCTTTTGTGCAATGGACGCCGATAGTATTCTAGAGCGAGACGCACTCATTCGCATCGTGAGACCCTTCCTCGAAGACGCCCATACCGTTGCTGCCGGTGGAATCATTAGAATCGTAAATGACTGTACACTCCAGCGGGGTACCCTCACAAAGATCAGATTACCAAAAAATATTTGGGCCAAGTTTCAAGTCCTGGAATATTTACGAGCATTTCTCTCCGGTCGTATGGGATGGAGCGCCCTGAAATCGACTTTGATCATTTCTGGTGCCTTTGGGATGTTTAAACGCTCAGCTGTGGTTGCAGTTGGGGGCTATGCCCATGATACCGTTGGCGAGGACATGGAACTCGTTGTCAAACTTCACCGTTATCATCTCGAGCGGAAACTGCCCTATACCATTTCATTTGTCCCCGATCCTGTTGCCTGGACAGAATGTCCTGAATCAACGAAAATTTTAGGACGTCAACGTGACCGCTGGCAAAGAGGGCTGTTTGAAGTGCTCTCTCGCCATCGAGTCATGCTGCTCAATCCAAAATATGGACGCATAGGAATGTTTGCCTTTCCATATTTCTATTTTCTAGAAATGTTAGGACCTGCTATCGAGATGCCTGGCTATATCACTTTTCTCATCGCTGTCATCTGGGGATCTATTTCATACACCTATATGGCGGCATTTTTTGTCGTCGCCTTTGTCTTTGGCGTAACACTTTCCCTGTTCTCAGTAGCATTGGAGGAATTAACATTTCGTCGATATCCTAGGACGAGGGATCTATTCCAACTCTTCTTTTTAGCGATCATTGAAAATTTTGGTTATCGTCAACTTACCATCTACTGGCGTATTCACGGTTTTATATCTGCGCTTCGAAAGGTTGAAGGGTGGGGCAAAATGGAACGCAAAGGATTTGCCACTGCGCCTGAAGAAAGTTCAAAATGATAAAGATAAATACTGATAGAATTCTGCGCTTTATCACAAGACCCCTCGAGGTCGTGATTTTACGCTATATCTTTATTTTTATGTTCGCCGCTCCTCTAGCCATGTATCTGATGTGGTTCTTCTCTCCAAAGCATGAGCTTGAAATTGTCTTGGTGAATAAGTCAGTAACAGACGATTCAAATATGGAGCAACATTCATTAAACTGGATTCTCAAGCATGAACGAATAGTGAATCATTCCCAGGATTTTTATCGCCCTGATTCTGATTACTATGGATTCTACCCGAGGTTGGGTGGTGATTTTACTGTTCGTGATTTTCGGTCATACGATTCGCTGGCAATAAATGATCTGGTCAAAAATTCTGACATGCTTTATCTCACCGACTCTTATGGTGTTTACACACATGATTATGGTTCAGACCTGGACAAGCCCAATCGTCTTTTATACGGTGGCTTCAATCGAAGCGATCTTCATGTTCTGAAGGAATTTCGCGCTCAGAAGAAACTCATATTGAGTGAGTTTTCACTTTTTACACCACCCACCATGCGCAGCATGCGGGACTCGCTCCAGAGTATTCTGGGTGTGGAGTGGTCTGATTGGACAGGACGCTATTTTTTATCACTTGATTCCACGGCACATGATGAACTGCCACCATGGGTGATCAACCTTTACCATAAAAAATATGGACCTCATTGGCCATTTACCGATTCAGGTATAGTCCTGGTCCGGTGGGATGATATCGTGATTCTAGAATATGGTACGCATTTACTTGAAGAAGCACCGATTATCAGAACACAAGTAGTAGATGCGAATCATTATGATCTCCCACCTTCTATTCAATATCCCTTCTGGTTTGATATTGTATCATCTCCAGACAGAGACAATCAAATTGTCTCTGTTTATCATCTTGAGGTGAACGAGCGGGGTGATTCCCTCCTCAGCGCCCACAATATTCCCAACCTGTTTCCAGCCGTGCTGAAAGAAAGTAGTGGTGAATTTCCCTTTTACTACTTTGCAGGTGATTTTGCGGATAATCCAGTTAACACTTCAACGGCAAAATTTAAGGGAATCGAGCGTTTCCATAAGTTTTTCTACAATAAAAATGATGTGGAGGATCGTCGGCAATTTTTCTGGAAATATTACCGTCCTTTGATATCAACCATCCTCATGGATGAAGTAAGCCGACTCAACCATTAACTCAAATAATCAGAATGTAACAATTGGGGGGATTGCTTGTTTTTGAAGCATTTCGAACCCTTACTAGTACAGTAGAATTAATTACCACAACAAACATTTCACACTACTTTGTGATGCCAAAATTAATCAAGATTCATACTAGCTAGGAAACTTATACAATGACCTTCTTGTACCGTACACATATAATTATTCTTCTTTATCTATTCTCCTTACCTACCTATGGCTGGGAACTACACACCCTCATCGCTCAGCCTGTGTTTTCTTCCATGGAGGAAGTCATGTCCGCAGAGGATGTCGTTGTGACGAGCCTGGAGGAATTTCTCATATTAGCGGAGCTGCATCTTGAAGAGACACTTCGAGAAGAGGAGGTCTGGGCCATAGAAAATTTAGATTTTTATGCTCCATTACCAGACTCACTTTCATTTCAGGCCAATGATGATGAGGAAACTGTCCGTCAAAGATTCACTCAGGCCATTCGAATCAATCCTGAATCGAAATTAATCTCATATCTACAGTTGCTGCCTGGCGAAGAAGCTGGTTCTTATCCGTTACTGGTTCCTGAGGATGTAACTCCTTTGAAGGAGAACGACGGTTTTTTTAATGTCGTGTTTGTTGAATTAACACCTGGTGAAAAAATTGATCCCCTCAGCGTTCTGGTTTCTGCCAACCATGAACCTGACCTGGCTTTGGACATCGGACTTTATGAAAACAATGATACGGAATGGGGTCAGAGATACGGAATTGGAACGCAGCCGTTTGGAGATGCTAAACTTGAATACAGTTCTCAAGCCCCTATTCATATGGGACTCTATCATGAAGCTGCAGTGATCAATATGATTGCACCTTTTATTCAAAAATGTTATCCAGAATATAGAATCCACCTATACAAGACACTTTCTGAGCTGGCCTTCAGTCTGGGTCATGATTACTGGGGCTGGCGCTTTATGGGCTGGGGATTGCACTATATTGCCGATCTGACACAACCCTACCATGCCCAGGCACTCCCTGGTGTGGGGACCTTTAAAATGATTTTTATGAATGTCATGGATATGATGGGCCGTAGTCGGATGAAGGATGAGGCCATTCAATTGGTCTCTAACAGACACATGGCCATCGAGCTTTTAGAGAGGCAGCTCCTGGAAAAGGCTTATCTGGAGAATGATATGGAATATTTGCATTTCCAAACCCTGTCCTCAAAAGGAACAATCCCTCATTATATGGATCTGATCCCCCGTGAAATCATTACAAAAAAATCATCTTCCCGGGCTAAGAAACTGGACAAAATTATAGCAAATAATTTCCCGAAACAGTTGGTGTCTGATCCCAATTATCAATTGGGGGATTTTGCACAGAAAAATGAATTATTGGATGTACTTAATAATTCGGGCAATCCCGGAGCACTCCAGAATCTTGAGCTGGAGCTCAATGATATCTTGACAGAGTTTTCCATCTATGGCCGCAGCTATGCAAAGAGCATCCTTTCAAAAAATCCCTGAATAGTAAATTCTAATCAATCTCATTGAAAGATGAGTTGAATATGGAAATGGCACCTCAAGGTGCCATCTTCTACCTTTAAGCGCTCTAAAAAATTTCTTAATACTCCCAACCAGCAATTTTGGTCCAGTTGGGGATATATCAATTCCATATAGATATGAATCAAATTGATGCCCTTTTGTGTCACTGAAGAAATTATACAATGAGTGTATCTAATTGTATATATTGCATATAAGTCTTGTTGAATGTGACTGGCATATGGATTGACATTATATGGCTCATGATTCTCATAGACAGAACTGACTATGTATTCATTAATACTTGTTTGGATCCGGACGATCTCACACACCTGACACCTGTGGGTCCCATGAAATATTGATCCCAATAAGCCAATGACACTGAAAACACAATTTGGGGCTATTATGAAACATACTATCATCTTTTTTAGCATTATTGCAGGCTTGATGGCCTATGAAGAACCTTACGATCCAAATAACTATAGACAGCGTGAGATAAAAGCGGTGCGGATTTCAGAACCATTGAGGATTGACGGTCGCCTGGACGAGAGTCTTTATCTAGGTACCAGCTATTCAGACTTTATTCAATACGAACCCTTCAATGGGGCTAAAGCATCACAGAAAACAGATATGTGGATAGCCTACGATGATGCCGCTATTTATGTGGGAGCACGCATGTGGGATACTAGTCCTGATTCCATTGTTGGTAGGATTGGACGGCGAGATGCCTATCTCAATGCAGATATTTTTGAAATAATTATTGATTCATATCATGATAAAAGGAATGGATTCTCTTTTCAGATAAATCCAGCCGGTTCCATGAGGGATGAAGTCTATTTCAACGATTCCTGGACTGATGATTCCTGGGATGGAATATGGGAAGGCAAGACCACAATTGATGATAAAGGGTGGACAGCAGAAATGAGAATACCTCTCTCCCAGTTGAGGTTTAGTGAAAAGGAAGCGTATGTCTGGGGAATTCTGCCTACCCGCTATATCCAAAGAACAGGGGAATGGGATTACTACGTCTACCATCCATTAAACGAGAGTGGAGCTATGAGTCGTACCGCTGATCTTACAGGAATTCGAGATATTCATCCTCCTAAACGCAGAGAGTATCTTCCATATTTTACCGCCAGTGCCAGCAACTTACCAACTCGAAAAGACAATGCCTTCATCCAGGGGAAAGATAGCGATTTTGGGGTGGGAGCAGATATCAAACTGGGGCTGGGTGCAAATTTGACTGTAGATGCCACCATCAATCCAGATTTTGGGCAGGTTGAGGCTGATCCTTCCTCAATTAACCTGTCTGATCATGAAACATATTATGATGAAAAGAGACCCTTTTTTCTTGAGGGCCGCAACATCTTCCGGTTTGGTGACGGTGGTCCCACCA
Source organism: Fidelibacterota bacterium (assembly GCA_018673925.1). Taxonomy (GTDB): domain Bacteria; phylum Fidelibacterota; class UBA8477; order UBA8477; family JABMPR01; genus JABMPR01. The sequence continues at coordinate 132,481 of JABHBL010000015.1, read as the reverse complement.
ATAATATCAGCATCAATTCGAGTGAACCAGATTTCTTCTATAGCCGTCGCATTGGTCGTCCACCGCAGGGATATGTAGCCTCCGTGGCATCTGACTCTCTTGATCATCCCTCAGAAACCAGAATTCTGGGAGCTGCCAAGATCAGTGGAAAAATTGGTGATAATTGGTCCGTTGGAGGTCTTTCGGCCCTTACCAGTCGTGAACACGCCAGCTACTATCAAGATGGAGCAGTACGAGAACAACAGGTTGAGCCATATACCAGCTACAATCTTATTCGAACCCTGAAAGAAATGGACAATGGACGCTATGGTCTGGGCTTAATGGGAACATTGACGCAGCGCTATATAGATGGAATTAGTATACTTGGAAAGAAGCGTGCTGAACGCCCCTCAGCTGACCTGCTCTCCACCCGGGGAACCGGTCTCGGTGTTGATGGTTGGGCCTTTCTAGGTGAAGATAGAGGCTGGGCCATTGGTGCCTGGGGAGGGGTTTCTCAGGTAAAGGGTTCAAAAACCAGAATGTTAAGCTTGCAGCATAGTCCCAGCCACTATTTTCAACGTCCTGATGCCAATCATGTTGATGTTGATACCTCATTGACAACCATGGCTGGTCATGCAGGTCGCATTAGACTTAACAAAGAGGCCGGTAGAGTACAATTTAATGCTGCATTGGGATGGATATCACCAGGGTTTGAGACCAATGATCTGGGTCTGACTTTTGGCACTGATGTAATAAACAAGCATATCAACTTGGGTTATAGATGGTTAGACAGGGGCACCTACATTCGCTCAGCCAGTGCCAGCGTTCTTTACGCAAACAATCATGATTTTGAAGGAGTGAATACTGCAGATGTCATTTTTAGCATGGCATCCATTCGCTTTGTTAATTTTTGGAGCTTGAATATGAATGGGGGTTATGCGTTTGAGAATTTAAGTAATACTGCATTACGGGGAGGCCCACGGGTTCTTGAGGCTCCCGAAACATTTTTTGGTGCAGGTCTTAACTCAGACTATAGGAAGAATATTTCTTATTCATTTTCCCTGGATTGGGGCGCTGAAAATGATGGCGGCAATGAATTGGGTCTATCCATGCATCTTAACATGAAATTGGGTGAACAGCTCAATCTATCCATTGGACCATCCATTTTTTGGGAAACAGATATGACTCAATACATTACTGCGGTAGATGATCCGGCCAATACTCAGATGTATGGAAAGCGCTACGTTTTCTCCCAGTTGGATCAGACGGTGACCTCAGCGGATATCCGAGTTGATTATCCAATTACACCCCGTTTTTCACTCGAGGGATACTTTCAGCCCTTTATAGCTGTAGGTGATTACTCTGGTTTTAAAGAGTATAAGCGTCCCAAATCGGATGAGTTTCTGGTGTATGGCGAAGAAGGATCGACCATCGATGATAATTATGTGATAGATCCTACTGGTGGTAGCTCAGAAGATGCCTTCACTCTATATAATCCTGATTTCAATTACAAGGCTCTCGTAGGAACCCTTGTGTTGCGATGGGAATTCTCTCCTGGATCAACCATGTTCTTAGTCTGGACCCACAATGGATCCGACTTCCAAAACCATGGTAGATATGATTTTGCCAAAGACTTGAAGCGCTTGCTTAAATCTGAAGCTGATGATGTTTTCGCTTTAAAACTCTCTTATTGGTTTGGGTAGGATTCTACTCTCACAGACCTTTAGGAATACGATAGAGGGGCCAGCTTTGCTGGCCTCTTACTTTTTACCTTCCCCCAAGAGTATGATGGTTTAGTTTTATCCTATTATAAAAAATAGGGGTGAAAATTGAAAAAGTACAACTGGGGTCTTATTGGAACAGGTGGAATCTCCAATTTATTCGCTGAGGGCTTGACCACGCTTGACCAGGCAATGATCTATGCTGTAGGTTCACGAAATCAAACCACTGCTGATCTTTTCGCCGAGAAATGGCCGGTTTCCAGGGCTTATGACTCCTATGAAGCCCTATTTGCTGATCCTGAGGTGGATGTTGTATATATAGGTACTCCCCATAATTTCCATTTTCAAAATGTCCGAGATGCCTTGAATGCGGGTAAGCATGTCCTCTGCGAAAAACCCTTCACCATCAATGCCAGGGAAGCTCGTGAGCTCATTGAGCTGGCGCGTCGAAAAAAATTGTTTCTCATGGATGCAATGTGGAATCGTTTTCAGCCCTGGTTTCAGGTTGTGAAAGATCTACTCAGGGAAGGACGCTTGGGAGAGTTGTTGCATTTTAAGGCGGATCTATCGTTTCATTTTGATGTGGGACCTGAACACCGCATCTATAATCGAGATCTGGGAGGGGGTGCCCTACTAGACCTTGGAGTCTACCCCCTTGCTCTAGCTTCCGCTTTTCTGGGAAAACCCAATGAGATAAAAAGTATGGCTCACTTCTATCCTACTGGAGTTGACGATCAGGTTTCCATGTTATTTGGTTACCCATCAGGAGCTACTGCTGAACTGGGTTGCTCAAGTCGATACTTATCTAAAAACAATGCAACTCTGCATGGCTCTAGAGGGTTTATAGAAATACACGGAATGATCATCCGACCGGAAAAAATTACCATTCATGAGCAGGGTCAGAAGGTTATTGAGATTGATACACCATACATTTCTAATGCTTACCAATATGAAGCCCAGGCAGTTATGGAAATGCTCGAGCTAGGGGAGACCGAACATCCTCTTATGCCTTTGGATGAAACCATTGAAATTATGGAAACCATGGATGAGATTCGTAGGAACATCAAGCTTAGCTATCCAGGAGAGTAAATCGCTAGCACATCTCATTCTGATCTGATGTAAGCAGGCAAAATCCTTATATGAAAGTTTTTTAATGTTGAGATGGTATGCTACCATTTCGATCATGATTTGCTAAAGTATTGATTATTGAGTAGTAATGAGGGAGTGCCATTTAGAGCACTCAAATCGTAAAGAAACGTTATTAAATACTACCATGTTGCAATTAGAAACCGTCTCTATATATTTCATTGTTCAAAAAGTATTTTTCTAAATCAGGAAGTGTTTTACTAAGGCACATATTGTGTTTTGGCCGTAGTGGTGGCATTCTTTTTGCGAGATTGTACTGCACGTCTCACCGTCCTGAAATTGATTTTGATAGTTTTTTCTCAAGCTAGAGCATGTAACCCGCAACTAAAATTAGGCTAAGTCTGTGACCGCTAATGAGTTGATGGGTTTTTTTTAGAAGAATTACTTGCCGATAGTGACTATTATTATCATCAAGTCATTCCAATATATAGGAATGCTAAAGAGTAGTTTCTCAAACATAAGAATGAATGAAATTAACAATAGAAGTTAACATGGAGGAAAGAAATGAGTAAGAAAATTAACCTGTTCGCTATCCTGGTTTTGGCCCTGATGGTGATGTTTACAGTTAGTTGTGAAGGCCCTGCAGGCGCTGATGGTGTTGCTGGTGCCGATGGTGCTGATGGTACCGATGGTGTTGATGGAGCCGATGGTAATGTCTCTTGTCTAACTTGTCACAGTACAGATGGCATGGCTGCCATTGATGGACTATTTGCCTTATCAGGTCACTCTGCCGGTAACTATGTTGGTTATGCTGGTAGTCGTGGAAGTTGTTCACGTTGTCATTCAAGTGAAGGTTTTATGGATTTCATCGCTGGTTATGATGGCGAAGATATTCCTTATCCTTCAGCCTGGTCCTGTGGAACCTGTCACGGTAGCCACAGCAGTCTTGAAGAAGGTATCAGTGCCCCATTACAGACAACAGCTGCTGTAACAATTATTGAAGATGGAATGACTGTTATTGACTTTGATGGTCCTTCAAACCTATGTGCAAATTGTCACCAGTCACGTAGAGGCTATGCTTACTATGAAGCCATCGATTCTGTATGGACGGATGATGTAAACGGCAACGATTCACTTGATTTCGTTGTTGCTGATGGATCTGTTTATATCAACAGCTCACATGCTGGTCCTCACCATGGTCCACAGGCAAACACACTGAGTGGTTTGGGTGGATATGGCACAAGCTCAACAGGTGCTCACCTGAGCGCTGGTTGTGTTGGTTGTCACATGGGTGATGCTACATCAACAGAGGGTGGACACTCCTTTGTTCCAAATCTGGAAAACTGTACTGTCGCATGTCACGGCTCAGTAACTGATATGGCTACATTTACTACAGATGCACAAGATGCAGTTAGTGTCCGTTTGGATGCTATTGCTGCAGAACTTGTTACTGCTGGTGCATTAGCTGGTGATGCTACAGATGGATATCATCCACATGTAGGTGTTGTCACTGAAGCTCAGTTTAAAGCATTCTGGAACTATATGGTTGTTTATGAAGATCATAGCCACGGTGTACACAATCCTGGTTACTTCAACACCCTTTTAACTCAAGCTGAAGCCCTTCTGGGTCTGTAAGCCTTAGTTAAAATAGATTCACAAAAGAGGCCACCCAATGGGTGGCCTCTTTTTTTTGTCCCTGATGAACCATTCAGAATATCAATTGGACGCTGGGCTATTAAAAGTCTCCATCCCCTCAGAACACCCCTGGCTTCGACGAGCTCAGCCGCCGGCACTAAACTGGGACACTGAGGCTCTCGAAGTGTCCTCAACTATCATAGTGCGAATGACTTCGACAAGCTCAGTCGTCGGTGTCGAAGTGTCCAAACTCCTACGAGCAAATGAGGAAGGCTTCAATAAACTCAGCCGTCGGTGTGGGTTCAAGACAAAAAAAAGCAGTTGATCGAAACCAACTGCTTTAGATAAATCATGTGAACTGAGTTTAGGTGAAAATGATGGAGGCTCCAGCTGAGCGCTCGTAAAACTCACCTACAGTCAACACAGAGGAGACCTGATCACAGAGATCATCCTTGGTCAATTTAAACATATCCATGGCCAGTTTACAGGCGAAGACCTCTCCACCGGCGTCTGTAAACATCTCCAGAAATTCAGGAATGGTAGGTATATCCAGATTTTCCATTTCATTCTTCATCATCCAGGTAGCAAAATTGGAGACACCAGGGATGGCACCCAATAATGTGGGAAATGGCATGGTAATAGGCATTTTCAACATGGGCATGGCCATATTCATGGCAGGATTACCAACGGTAGCAACCTTCAAAGAGTTCTGGGTCTTTTTGATCAATGCACCCAGTCCAAAGAAGGTAAAAAAGATAGAGGCTTCCATGCCTTCCATCCGGGCACCATTGCCCATCACGAGAGCAGGATAAACGTCTACCAGAGAACCTTTGGAGACGATTAGCGAAACTTTTTTGATTGGTTCAGGTTGTTCACTCATCAGATCTCTCCTTTAGATACAGCCCTGGGGTTTTCCCAGACCTGCGATTTTTGCAGCCTTCTTGGCTGGACCACCAGGGAAAAGAGCATAGAGCTCTTTGGTGGGAACGACATTTAGCTTATTCATTTTGCGAATTGAAGGGGCTGTGCCATTTTCTTCAAATTCTTTGCGCATGAAGTTGAGTACGTCTACATGACGATCAGTTAAGGGATCTATACCCTCTTCCTTGGCAATGGCAGCCGCCAGGTCTAGGTTCCATACTTTGTGGTCTGTCAGGAATCCCTCTGCATCGACATCTACAGAGATTCCAGCAAGTTCTTTTGTAGTCATTTTATTTTTCTCCTTTATTTAATTTCTGATTCTTGATTTGAGATATTCTTTAGAAATGCGATGATGAAACCCAGCCCCCGTTTCATTTCAGGGGTGTTGAGCTCTCTCATGGCTTTCCAGATGGAAACTTCCTGAATATCATCCACATTCATTTTATCAAATACGGTGATGCCATTCTTGATGGCTCCCATCATTTGTGGTTGTGTAATGGATTTCAGGGTTTCCAGGATAGGTACAATATTATCGGCAAGCCGTTTGACGTCATCGCCCGAAAAATGCTCAACCACATTATCACTGATATGTATGGCCTCACTTGCGAATTCGAAGTATTTCGCCCGATCCAGTTTATCCAGGCTATCCAGTGTGTCTCCAAAGAGTTCCTTACCGATTGGTTTGAAATCTTCAAAGAAATCCAGTGCGCTTTCAAGCTTGCCTATGACCTCGGTGATGTTGTTGGTGTTTCTCAGGATGAGTTTGACAAGGTGGAGGAAGTCACCAGTCCGAACGAAAGGAGCAATGTCCTCAAATTCTTCGATGGCTCCTGCAAAAAGATCTTTGGCTACCCGCGTTAGATCTTCTTTGAGATCTTCCATCTCCCGTCGCTGCTGTCTGACCAGCGCCAGCTCAGCTGTAATTCCATCCAGGGTTGTCTGGATTTCAGCCAGCTGACCTGAAATGTCACTGCCACTCATGTCAGGCTCGCTTTCCAGCCATAAGCATATGGGATTCTATGGGCAATTCAGCCCCTTTTAACAGCAAATTCCAGTACATCCAGCGGAACATCATTTTACCATAATGATTCATGCGGGTTTCTTCTAACAGGGAGAAGGGACCGACACCAGGGAGGGGAAATTTGCCAGGTAGTGGCTCAGTATCGTAGTTGAAATCGATGAGAATTCCCTTACCAAAACCTGATTCAATATAGCAATTGGCATGACCGTCAAACTTACCCTTGAGTGGTTTACCATCGATATAGCTCAGGAGATTGTCCTGAAGAATATCTGCCTGAAAGTGAGCAACGGAACCCGCTTTGGAGCTAGGTAGATTGGTGGCATCACCGATGACAAAAATGTTGTCGTTGGCCTGTGATTGAAGTGTGAATTTATCTGTGGGTATGAAGTTTAGCTCATCACCCAAGCCTGATCTGGCAATAAGATCATCACCCATATTTGTGGGGATGGTTACCAGCAGATCATAGTCAATGGAGGTTTCATCCCAGGAGACCAGTTTATTATTTTCCCAATCCACTCGACCTGCACTGAATTCCGGGGTGAGACTGACACCTTTCTTGTTTAAAAATTCTCCAAATACTTTGGAAGCCTTGGGTTTTGTAAAAGCACCTGGGAGGGGAGTTACAAACTCGATTTCCACTTTATCGCGGATACCCTGCTCAGTAAACCACCAGTCTGCCAGGAATACAAATTCAAGGGGAGCAACGGGGCATTTGATGGGCATCTCAACGATGTTGAGAACCATTTTTCCACCTTCCCAGTATTTCAGAAACTGCTGCAGAGCGACGGCTCCTTCTACAGTATAAAAATCAAAGATATTTTTGTGCCAACCACCCTCCATCATACCATCAGTCTCACCAGGGTTGATCTTCGTACCAGTAGCTACCAGCAGAATGTCATAAGGAAGCACTTTACCACCATCCAGAATCACCTGGTTTTTGTCAGCTTCGATAAGATCAATTTTGGAAAAAATGACATTGACACCTGGAGGGAAGAAATCTCGCTTGGGTTTGATGACATCACGACGGTTATAAATACCGAAGGGAATAAATAAAAATCCTGGTTGGTAATAATGGGTTTCATATTGATCAACAATGGTGATATCCCATTCTTCTTTGTCCAGAACGGATTCCATTTTATTAAGCATCATCGTGCCGGCGGTTCCAGCTCCAAGGATTAATAGTTTCTTCATGCTTTACGCTCCAGTTTTGTTGAGTGGGAAAACATGGACTGAAGCTGTGAATTGGAGAGTTTATACCTCAATTCGTTCAGTGTCATGTCATGGTTGCTATGATTAAAATTCAGTATCATATGATGCTGAATAATATTTACAAATCTTATACCAAACTACTGTATGAATCGAAATGGTTGTTAGCCCTAAATAGATGAAATCTATTGATTTGCATTGTCACGGGCAGGCTTTTCACACTCTACTGATGAAGGGACTATAGTCCGGGAATATCCAAAACATCAGACATGCCTGATGTGATGTAACAACAAAAATAATAATAAGATAGCTTAGGATAAGCCAATGTTAATAAAATCAATAGTCACTGGAAAAATGATGTTGATTGCTCTTCGCAAGAGTTGGTTTTGGCAGGTGAGCCAATTGGCAGGTAAGGGGTGCTCCCGTAAAGATTAAAAGATTTTAATGTTTCTAGAAATCAACCTGATCGAAAAATTAACCCTAATCAGGCGAGTTCTTCCACATCAATAATCCAGCGGTAGCATAGCTCAATAGACCAATTGTCAAACCAAAGGAAAATCCCCAACTAATAACCATGAGAATAGTCATTGTTGAACCCAGGACGGAAGCCGCACCATTCACAGCAAAACTCCAATCCACGAGAGGTCCAACATGTCGAACGCCCTTGGGAAAGGGCATCCCCATAAAGAAGCCTAAGGGACTGACCAGGATAATAGTTGCAGCGATTCGCACACTTTGTTCAAAATCTCCAAAGAGTAAAACAAAGTACTTGAATAGTGCTATATCGAGGAAAAGCCATGATATGATAGCCAGGAAAACCATTTTTGACTCAAAAGTTGAGGAGTAGCGACTTCCGATGCCAGATGTGATCAACAACGTCATGAGAATTGCAGCCACACTGTAGGTTGACGGGCCGACCAATAGGGTAAATTGCTGCATAAGAATCAGCTCTACTGACATATAGGCAAATCCAATGATGGCAAAATAGGCGTAGTGGTTGAGGGACAAACCAGGTCCCTTTTTTAAATATGGGATGAGTGTGATGGGGAAGATGAGAACCAGGACTACCAGGATGATAATCACAACAATCATTTTGGTTAGCGGGAAGCCTCTGAATTCATAAGGTAGCAATCTTGCATCTTTGTCAAAACTCAGATTCTTCCACAATCCCATTTGAGCAGCAAAAGGTCGATTATCATTATTGGGAGAAATATCAATAGCCAGTGAATCTGCCACCTCTTGCCAACCCTGTTCCACAATTCTCTGGTAAATATTATCCTGGAGTGAATCCACGGCTGGAAAGAGTAGATGAACATCGTCGTAGTTCTTACTGGTGATATCTCTAAGGGCAATCTGCATAAAATCAGTCTCCAATGGTCTTTTAGACATCAGGAGAACTTTCCGGCGCATGTTGGGCAAATTGTATACTGCAATATGGGTTTTAGGCTGTTCAACCCCCAATTTGTCCAGAGCCAGAAGCGCTTCGCTCACCAGTCTAGGCATATAAAATTGATGCTCCATCATGAGATATCCTGAATCAGATAGAGCGGTCCAATAGTCCTGGAATGCTTCGGTGGTAAACAGGTAATTTTCAGCCAGAGCAAATGATCCCGATGCCAGAGCAGAAAAGGTATTGGAGCTCAACGAATAGATCACATCAAAACGCGAGGTGTGACGACGAATAAATGCCCGCGCATCTTCCGAAACCACTGTAACTCTTGGATCTTTATAAAATTGACTTGTGTACTCAGGCAGTGTAATCAGGTCAGATGAAAGGGTGTCAGTATAAGAACTCAGATAACCCGCTGGATCCCCTTCGGTAAGCATTTTGTTAAACCATGGGTTGACCTCCACAGCATGAACTTCAGCAGCTCCCTCAACCAGTGCCTGAATGACATCAGCACCGCCTCCTGATCCCAGAGATAGAAATCTACAGGATTCAAATTGACGAATTAAATCACCTGCCGGAATACCCCATAGATCTTCGGATCCGCTATCTGGCAAGCTGAAGTCTCCGTCAAATCCGTAAACAGGTGTATTAGCAGCATTGTCAATTACCATCCCTCTGGCTTCATCACCGGGATAGGCGAACATCTTAATCTGTGCCATGGCATCCCAGTGTTGGTAGATGCTGGGGAGCCGTTCAGGTTTTGCTGATTTTAGCAAGGAGTGACCATTGTAACTGGCAACCATGGCCAGTAGGATCAGTACAGCGGGAATGAGCTTAAACATCCTGTCGCTATTGAGCAGGGCTGCGACAAAAATGGGAATACTGATCAGAAAAGCAGCCATTGGCGTACTGAAAACATTCATTGATATGATGGCCCCGACCACCCCGAGTCCAGCACCTAGCAGGTCAGCCATATACAAATTGGAGATATTGACATGAAAGCGTTTAAAAAGAATAGCCAGAGCGATGCCGCAGAAATAAAAACTGGAGCTGAGAATGAGAATAACCAGTATGAGTTTCCCCAACATGGCCAGACTGCCTGTGAGCGCTGAGAAGCTCATCCCCAGACGATAGACCAGGGGAGGACCAATCAGGATCATTGTCCCACCCAGTAGCAGGCTATTTCGCATACTGCTCATGGTATCCACCCTGGGGATCAAGCGTAGGGTCAAGGCCCCTAACCCCAGACCGAGAATGGCCAGGGACAGTACCAGAAAAGCGAAGGTGTAGAAGAACTCCGCTGCTAGAATGCGGGTCCAGATTAATTCAAGCGATAATAGTGAAAATGATAGTAATGCAATGGTGTAAGATGGTTTATGATTCATAGTCCCCTCAGTACTGAATATTAAATCAAATATAGGTGCTTCCAGTGATGGGGAAGAGGGGATTCGATGAATGGTTTATGAGTAAGTCTAGTGGTCATCTATCGAGATATGATGAAATTGTGCACAATATCCCTGATCACATTATTTTGATCTTATCCTGAATCCGTGATTATCAGTTGTAATATTATCGTGAAATGATATAATTAATTATCACCACAATAAATCTCTGATTCGGGGGAATTATGGAATTAAAATCACTCTGGAAACAATTTATCCGTCGGATAACTGTGATCATCTCCCTTTTTACAATTGGGATGATTCTTGGCCTATTCATAAAAAATAACCAGCTACTTAGCAGAGAGGTTGAATCAAGGGCGAAATCTCATTTTGACAATATCCTGCTCACGAGAAGATGGAATGCCAATTATCACGGCCTCTATGTAGAAAAAACAGAGGGGGTCTTATCAAATCCGTATTTAAATAATCCAGACATTGTAAGCTCCGATGGTACCGTATATACCCAAAAAAACCCCGCTTTAATGACCCGTGAAATTTCTGAACTTGCTATCACGGATAGTTTGTACTCTTTTCATATCACCAGTTTGAATCCAATAAATCCAGACAACCTGGCAGATGATTTCGAAACCAACGCCTTGAAGTCTTTTGAACAAGGTGAAGTTGAGGCATTTCAAAAATTCATAAAGGATGGAAAAACAATATACCGTTACATGGCACCACTTGTAGTTGAAGCAAGCTGCTTGACATGCCATGCTGAGCAGGGTTATCAGGTAGGTGATATTCGTGGTGGAATTAGTGTCAATATTGATATCACCGATATAGAAAGTGCCCAACGCTGGAACAATATCCTCATTTTTATGCTGAGCACACTTTCTCTCACTGTTTTGCTGGTAATTACCTATCTGTTTATTCGACAACTCATGCATAAAATCGCCCAGAATCAAAGTGCGATAAAGGCCTTGGCTGTAACCGATGAGTTAACCCAGCTCCATAACAGGCGATTTTTCTTTGAAAAGCTATCGCAGGAGTATTCAAGATCCATCCGACACAAGAGAAATATGGCCTGCATTATGATGGATATAGATTTCTTTAAAAAATTCAATGATACATATGGTCATCAGGTTGGAGATTTGGTCCTGAAACGGGTCGCCCAGGTTTTACAGGAAAAAGCTCGCGCCACTGATACCCTTGCTCGCTATGGGGGTGAGGAATTTGTCGTCCTCTTGCCAGAGACGGATGAATCAGGTGCAGAAATATTTGCTGAGAAAATGCGAAGAGCCGTAGAAGCTGAAGTTATCACCACGGATGACAACCAGAATCTACAGGTAGCGATCAGTCTGGGAGTTTGCGGACTTGATTGGGAAGCACTATCAAACTGCGAAGATGAAACGGTTATTGTAAAGTATGCTGATCAAGCTCTCTATCAAGCCAAGGAAATGGGTAGAAACCAGGTCCAAACCTACCACTCATCAGGTGATAAGAGCTGATATTTTAAAATTGAATAAAGTGGTTCAGTGAAAATTCTGAACTAAGGGAATTGCAGGCAATCCTTCCACCATTTTTCAGTTTCAGTATTTTTTAAAATGATGGCATCAATGGTGCAATTGGCAGGAGCCAAAGCCACTGTGGTTTCCGACCCTTTGAAATTTACATCCATCACTACCCATAACAACTCTATGGGACGGTCAGCCATGTTTGCAATAGCAGCAGCGGCTGCAAAGGCAAAGGCCAGATCCTTGCCGCTATTACTGCGGCTTGCAATAATCTTTAATTTTATGGTGCGTCCAGACTGATGGTGGTTGAATACCTCGGCTGAAACGAGTTCCGGACCTTTGCGGTTCATGTGGAAATATTTTTCTATGGTTGACGGGATTTTTACATCAGGAATTTGGGCCGATAGGAGCATCGGAAACATTAAAATGCATAATAATAATTGTCGCATATTCATAATTTTGTACCCCCAGACATTTACGCACATACCGGTGTAAGTCGTGGATAAGTTTACACTGTGGAGACCTCTAAAAGCAAAACAATTATTACTATTTATACTTAATCCAATTGGAATAAAAACTTCTCGAAATTTGAATCAATCATGAATGGCTTTAAGAATAATTGTTGTTGCACACATTGCAGATGGACAAGTTAATATATATCTTAATCAAAATCATCGAGGAGAACTACACATGCAGGTTCTAGTCTGGGAAGATCGTTTCAGCGTTGGTATCCGACAATTTGATCAGCACCATAAGATTCTGTTCGAAATGATTAACTCGCTCATCTTTGCCCAGGAGGACAAGAGTGACCCCAATGTCATTAAGAACACCATGGAGCAACTCCGTAGCTATACCCTCTTCCATTTTGTAGCAGAAGAAGCCATGATGAAACATTTTGGCTTTGATGGGTTGGATGAGCATATCGAGGAACATGAAGCTTTACTCGCCCATGTCATTAGTTACCAGGAAAGAATTGCCAATAATGATGGCGTGACCCTGGAAGAAGTCCTTGAATTTTTGGCTAGTTGGCTCATGGATCATACTTTGGGTCTGGATCAACTATATGGTCCCTTCCTCAGTAGATACTCTGATTAACTAACATTCACGCACTACCTTTAATTAGATTTCACGATGAAGATGCTTAAAAGACTTGTCCTGTTTGTCATTGCCCTTTTCGCATATCTCATATTGCGGGAAATGCTCAACTTCTATGTCCTGGCCTACACTGCCAATCCATATCTTGGTTATTTGGTGTTGGTCCTGCTTATAGCCATCCTGGCCTACTTTGTCATCGTCCCACTCTATAGGATTAGTCGGCTCAGTGGGGACCCGGGTCCTGTTCGCAAGAGGCGCAAAGAGTTGGAACTCATGGAGATGCGTCTCCAACGAAGAAGTTCAAATAAATACCTCAAGGGAATCGAGTTTGAGATTCCTCATACCGGGTCTATTGCTGAACGTTATGAGTCCTCTTCAATAGAACTGTCCAGGGCATGTGATGAGATCAGACGCAAATATGTGGTACACTTATTCTATAGTAGTGCCGTCTCTCAATATGGATTTATAGATGCTATACTCATATTCTCAGCCAATGTGAATATGGTTAAGGAAATTTTTACACTCTATACCGGTCGGGCAACCGGTCGAGATCTCTGGCAAATAGCGAAACAGATCTATTACTCAGTAGCAATAGGTGGCTCGGAGGGTGTAGAATTCGCCGTAGAGGAACTTATTTCTAAACTGGGCTCAGAAACCCTGAAAAGTATCCCCTTCTTTGATAAGGTTATGATATCCATTGCCGGTGGTTTTACCAATGCTGTGCTTTTGTCGAGAATTTCGCTTATTACAGAGAACTACTGTAGAATGACTTATATTGAGTCAACTCGTGACCTTTCACCTGACCCTGGTGAGATCCTTAGCTCAACCAAGGCTATCGTGGAAGAACCTATCCGTCATATCAAGAAGCAACTCAACGATATAGCCAAACAGAAAGCGATTGATTTCTCACGCTATGCCATCAATCCCACCCGAACGGTAATTGAAAAGGCTTTGGATAAATTCACACCTCAATCAGATGAGGAAGATACTCAGTCCGTCAAAAGAAGTATTGCCATTGGGTTGAACCCTCTGAAGTATTTCACCCAGCGTCGAGCCCGTAAATCCAAGAAATAGGTTCCACTATCACCGGGTTTCGATCCAGTGCTAGTTTAAATCGGAGATGATCAATTTCAGGTTAGATTGTCAGTTGTTGGAAAAAGCCTAGATGTGATCGTGGGGATATCAGAGATCAGACAAAAAATAGAGATAAATCGGTGTAGAGCCTGCGATTGCTATTGCAGTAGGACGATTTATGACTATTATAGTCACGTTAGTATGAGTTACTCCAAATTATTCTCCCAAATTCCATTACAAAACATTACAAATATTGATTGAGGTATGCCGTGGCTAGTGTAAATATTCATAAAGATACTGATCCCCAGGAAACTAGCGAGTGGTTGGACTCCCTTGCTGCTGTCTTTGAAGAAGAGGGTGTAAATCGAGCCCATTTCCTGGTAAATGAACTTATCGATTATGCAAGTCGACATGGTGTGCGACTTCCCTACAGTCCCAACACATCATATCTGAATACAATTCCGGTTTCCCAACAATCCCAATTCCCAGGCGATCGAGATATTGAACGTCGCATCAAATCCATCGTACGCTGGAACGCCATGGCCATGGTGGTTCGAGCCAATAAAGCCAGCGATGGTATTGGTGGCCATATCTCGACTTATGCTTCATCAGCAACTCTACTTGAGATAGGTTTTAATCATTTTTTCCGATCAGCCACCGACGAGTTTGGTGGAGATCTCGTGTATTTTCAGGGTCATGGTTCACCGGGAATTTATGCCCGCGCCTTTTTAGAAGGTCGCCTCAGTGAACAGGATCTGGTAAACTTTCGTCGTGAGTTAGCCCCAACTGGTGGTCTATCTTCATATCCACACCCCTGGTTAATGCCCAATTTCTGGCAGTTTCCGACCGTATCCATGGGTCTTGGACCTCTCCAGGCCATTTATCAAGCTCGTTTCATGCGGTATATGGAAAATCGTGAACTGATTCCCAGGAGTGATCGCAAAGTCTGGGCTTTCCTGGGTGATGGTGAGATGGATGAACCTGAATCCCTGGGAGCTATTACCCTGGCCTCTCGAGAAAAGCTAGATAACCTCATCTTTGTGGTGAATTGCAATATGCAGCGTCTGGATGGTCCCGTTCGTGGCAATGGCAAGGTCGTCCAGGAACTGGAAGGTGCCTTTCGTGGTGCCGGTTGGAATGTTATCAAAGTCATCTGGGGTTCAGAATGGGATGAACTTCTGGCAAAAGACAAAGATGGTATCCTGGCCAAGCGCATGGAAGAAGTCGTGGATGGGGATATCCTCAAGTACATCGTTGAAGGTGGCGCCTATATCCGTGAGCATTTCTTTGGGGCATACCCAGAGCTGCTGGAGATGGTAAATCACCTCAGTGATGAAGATCTGGAAAAATTAAAACGGGGTGGTCATGATCCTGCCAAAGTCTATGCAGCTTATTCAGAAGCACTGGCTCATGTGGATCAACCTACAGTCATTCTAACCAGTACGGTGAAGGGTTATGGAATGGGTGAAGCTGGTGAAGGTAAAAACATTACCCACGGCCAGAAGAAACTGAATGAAAATGAGTTAAAAGCCTTCCGCAGCCGTTTTGGTATTCCCATTTCTGATGATGAGGTCACCAAGGCTCCCTTTTATCGTCCCGATGAAAATTCAGAGGAAGTAAAATATTTAAAAGCACGTCGTGAAGCACTGGGTGGACATTTTCCTGCCCGTCGCAGCTCGGCCGAACCTACCAAAACCCCTGCATTATCAGCCTTTAAAGCTGCTCTGGAGGGAACGGGAGATCGAGCACAATCCACAACCATGGCCTTTGTACGCATCTTGTCGATGCTGACCAAAGACAAAACCATGGGCAAACGAGTTGTACCTATCGTTCCAGATGAAGCCCGTACCTTTGGAATGGAATCTCTATTTAGAAGTTTGGGTATCTACTCCAGCGTTGGACAGCTCTATGATCCTGTGGATTCAGATCAATACCTTTATTATCGCGAAGATATCAAGGGTCAAATTTTAGAAGAAGGTATCACTGAAGCAGGCTCTTCGAGCTCATGGGTTTCAGCAGCAACCTCCTACAGTACCCACGGTGTCAACATGATGCCATTTTACATTTACTACTCCATGTTTGGATTCCAGAGAGTGGGAGATATGTTCTGGTTGGCTGGTGATATCCGCGCCAGAGGTTTCCTCCTGGGAGCCACGGCAGGACGAACCACATTAAATGGCGAAGGTCTTCAACATCAGGATGGCCACAGTCTACTGGCTGCTGCTACCATACCCAATTGTCGTGCCTATGATCCCGCCTATTCCTACGAGATTGCAGTCATTATTCAGCATGGAATGAAACGCATGATGCAAGACCAGATTGATGAATTCTATTATATCACTTTGGAGAATGAACCATATGTCCATCCTGCCATGCCCAAAAAAGCCGAAGAAGGCATTATCAAAGGTATGTACCAGTTATCAAGTACTGGCAAGGCCAAAGCGGATATGCATGTCCAATTGATGGGTTCTGGAGCAATCCTTGGTGAAGTTCAAGCCGCAGCAGACATTCTCAAGAAGGAATGGAAAGTCACCTCAGACATCTGGAGTGTCACGAGTTATTCAGAATTAAGATTAGATGCTCAGGATGCCCAACGCTGGAATCGTCTCCATCCCACTGAGGAAAGACGTAAAGCTTATGCCTGCGAACTCATGCATGATAAGGTGGGACCTGTGATTGCTGCATCAGATTACATCAAACTGGTGGCTGAGCAGATTTCCATATTTATTGATAAGCCTTTTATCGCATTGGGTACCGATGGATTCGGAAGAAGTGAATCCAGGGAAGAGTTAAGGAAGTTCTTTGAGGTTGATCGCTATTCAATTGTTGTTTCAGCACTTTTTCAGCTGCAAAAACTGGATGTTATAAAGGGTGATGTTGTAGCCAAGGCCATCAAGAAATATAAAATCCAAACTGAATCAGATAATCCAGTCAAGCGTTGATGCAAAATGATCATTTATCGAACTGTGAATTTTATCTTGTATCGTCACCCCGAGCGGAGTCGAGGGGTGGAAAATTGAACCATCTAAGACCGCAGTTAAGCTTTGCATACTATCCCTCACACTTCGACTCCGCTCAGTGTGACGGCTAGGGATGACGTCGCAACAGAATTCAATTAGGTATTAGAAAGAGTACATTATGCTAAAAGAAATAATCATACCGGATCTTGGGGAAGGCATTGATAGTGTTGAAGTCGGCGAGATTAATGTCAAACCGGGTGACCATGTAGATGTAGGTGATATTCTAGTACTACTAGAGAGCGATAAGGCTTCCATGGAAATTGAAGCCGAGATTGCTGGCACTATTAAGGATGTTCGGATCACAACTGGCTCCGAAGTCAGTACCAATACCATCCTGGCGACTATAGAAGCCGATGAGGCTGAAGAAGAGGCTGCTCCTGAGCCCGAAGCCAAAGTTGAAAAGAAACCTGCTAAAAAGACAGCACCAGTACCTCATGTAGAAGAGGAAATGCCAAAAGAGCCCATCGAAGTCCCCGTAACTAAGCGTCGTGTCATACCTGCCAGCCCATCAGTACGCAGGTTTGCCCGTGAATTGGGTGCCGATCTGAGTCAGGTCAGTGGAACGGGTCCCAAAGGCCGTGTGCTCAAGGAAGATGTTCAGAATTATGTGAAGGGACGTCTCAGCGATGCACCTTCAGTTGGAATGAGCGGACCTCCTCAACCTGAAATTGATTTCAGCCAATGGGGGGAGATAGAGAAAGTCCATCTCAGCAAGATTCGCAGGGCAACCGCAGTAAACTTGCAGCGTGCCTGGCAAACCGTCCCTCATGTCACCCAATATGATGAGACAGATATTACTGACCTGGAAGCATTCAGACAAACCTACAAACATGCTGTTGCTAAAGATGGTGGAAAGCTTTCTATTTTACCCTTTATCATGAAGGCTGTGGCCAATGCTTTGAAGGAATTTCCCGACTTTAATAGTTCACTGGATGCCCATGGGGAAAATCTGATCCATAAAAAATATATCCATCTGGGGATTGCTGTGGATACACCAAATGGTCTGGTTGTTCCAGTCATTCGAGATGTGGACCAGAAAAGTTTGAGTCAACTCTCAGTGGAGTTGGTGGATGTGAGTACGCGAACCCGCGATCGCAAAATCAAACCTGCAGAACTGGTGGGTGCTACCTTTTCTATCTCAAGTCTAGGTGGTATTAGCGGTACAGGATTTTCACCCATTGTCAATCCACCCCAGGTTGCAATTCTAGGTGTTTCCCGGTCAAAAATGCAGGCTGAATTTGATGGCTCAGAGTTTCAGCCAAGACTGATGCTGCCTTTTTCACTCTCATATGATCATCGGGTCATCGACGGTGCAGCTGCAGCCAGATTGACAAAGTTCATCGCTGAAGAATTAAAGGCGATCAAAAATTTATTTTAGTTTCAGGAGTATAAATGTCTAATTCCTTTCATGCCGATGTTGTTGTCCTCGGTGCTGGTCCCGGAGGATATGCTGCCGCATTTCGTGCAGCCGATCTTGGAAAATCAGTCATCCTTATCGATAAGGATGAAACTCTGGGTGGCGTCTGTTTAAATCGAGGCTGTATCCCTTCCAAGGCTCTGCTACATCTTGCTCGTGTGAAATCCGAGAGCGCTGAGGTAAAAAGCTTTGGCCTCACCTTTCCAGAACCGGAATGGGATTTGGAAGCCGTAAAACAATGGAAAAATGAGAGAGTCGTTGGTCGTTTAACCAATGGTATAGCAGCCCTGGCAAAAGCGCGTAAAGTTCAAATTGTAACTGGTTCTGGTGTCTTCACTTCACCCACCAGTATTGAAGTAACTCAGGCTGATGGTGTTACCGAAGTCACTTTTGAAGACGTAATTATTGCCGTGGGCTCCCATCCCACAAAAATTCCTGGTTTTCCAGAAGATCCCCGCATTATGGATTCTACCTCAGCTTTGGATCTTGATGGTATTCCTGAAAACCTGCTGATTATTGGTGGTGGTTATATCGGTCTCGAGATGGGAACCATCTATTCCGCCCTGGGATCCAAGGTTACCGTGGTTGAGTTTATGCCCAATCTGCTGCCTGGTGCTGATCCTGATGTAGTAAAGCCTCTGCAAAAACGATTGATGAAAGATTTTGCTTCAATCCAAACTGGAACCAAGGTTTTCGGGATTGATCCACAAAAAGATTATCTGGAAGTGAAGATTGAGGGCAAATCAGGTCCTGAAACCATGAGGGTTGATAAGGTCCTGGTGGCAGTCGGTCGTCGTCCCAACACCTTTGGGAGTGGCTTCGAAAATATCGGTCTGGATATTGATGAACGTGGATTTATCAAAGTTGATGAGAAACGCCAGACCAATGTTCCTCATGTTTATGCCATTGGTGATATCACCGGTGATCCGATGTTAGCTCACAAGGCAACCCATGAAGGCAAGGTCGCCGCTGAGGTTATCTGTGGGCAACCCGCAGCATTTGATGTCTCCATTATCCCCGCTGTAATTTTTACTGACCCTGAGATTGCCTGGGCTGGTTTGACAGAAACTCAAGCCAAAGAGCAAGGGATAGCCTATGACAAGGGTGTTTTTCCCTGGTCTGCCAGTGGTCGTGCTTTAGCGCTGGGTCGTACTGAAGGATTCTCCAAGGCTCTGTTTGATAAAGAGAGTGGGAAATTGATTGGAATGAGTATTGTGGGAACCAATGCTGGTGATCTTATCGCCGAAGCGGTTCTGGCAATGGAGATGGGAGCTGATGCGGAAGATATCGCCCTTATCATCCATCCTCACCCAAGTCTATCAGAATCTGTTGGGAATGCAGCTGAGATCGTAGCTGGCAGCATTACCGATCTATTCGCACCAAAGAAATAATCATCTGAGCAGATGATGTCAGACTTCCGGATCATTGATGTTGAGCAATGGAAACGGAAGGAACAGTTCGAATTTTTTAAGGGGTATGACAACCCCTTCTTTGGTTTAACGGCTGATATCGAGGTCAGCAAACTCCTGGAGTATACCCGCATCCGCGGTTACTCATTTTTTGCAGCCTATTTGTACATTTCCCAACTTCAGGTAAATAAAATTAAAGAATTTCGCTACCGGATAGTTGATGGTCAAGTTTTGGATTATGCCAAAATTTCTGCTGGGTCCACGGTGCTAAAGGCGAACGAAGTCTTCACATTTTGTTACTTCGATTATATGGATTCATTTAAAAAATTTGAAGCCCATGTTTTAGAGCAAGTAGAGAACTGTCGTCAGCCTGAAAGTCGTCTGGACGACCAGGATCACAACCTGGGGCAGGTACACTATTCGGTGATACCCTGGGTCCATTTTCGAGGGTTGAGTCACCCCAGGAACTATGGAAATGGAGACAGCATCCCCAAGATTGTCTTTGGAAAATATACCAGTACAAATGGGACGACAACCATGCCCATTTCAATAGAAGCACACCACGCTCTCATGGATGGGTTTCACCTGGGACAGTATTTTGAAGCCTTTCAGTCTTGTGCTAACTTGCCCGAAAATTTTTTAGAAGGCTGAACTTGGAATATAGTTTAATTCAACATGGTACAGATGCCTATGAAGCATCTCTCAAGCTGAGGCATCAAATCCTAAGACAACCTATTGGGATGGATCTCTTTGACGGCTCTTATGATGACTTGAGCCAGGAGTCTCGTTACTATCATTTCGGAGCATTTGACGAAAGTGGCGATTTGATCTCCAGCATCATCGGGATTCCAACTGCCACACATGAAGTACGTCTCAAGCAGATGGTTGTTGCTGAGGATCACCAGAACCAAGGTGTAGGAAAAAGACTTTTCATGGCTTTTGAAGCATATCTATTAAATCTGGGATTTCAGGTTTTCGTTCTCCACGCACGTATGAGTGCCCATGGTTTCTATTTGAATATGGGATATATGATTGTGGGCAATGAATTCCAGGAAGTTGGTCTCCCACATTATAAGATGAGTAAAACCTTTAGACCTCACCCCGAGTAGTAGATTTAACCCTCCGTTTTAGCTCCCAACTGCATGTGTTATTTCACCAGAAGGCATTTTCCAGAAAGTTCCTGGGAACCCAACGTCGCCCTAAACACATAAATCCCACTGGGAAGATTACCGGCTTCCCAATTAAGAATCAGACTGCCAGGTCTGGCATCTTGTTTAAGACTATCAACCTCTCGGCCATCCAGCCCATAGAGTCGTAACTCAAGAATACCAGGTTCCTGGATACTAAAGCGGAAGCTCGTGCTGGAGTTAAAGGGATTGGGGAAATGATCTTCTAGATGAAACATTTTGGGACTAACTCGTTGAGTGTCTTTGATCTCGCTGGAAATAAAATTTACTCTGAAATCATCAAAATATATGCTTCCTGAGTCTTTGTTGTTATCATCAGTTTCAGCCAGATAAATTTTTGTCCAGGTAATTGGGAAGCTCAGTATTGCGCTGGCATTGCCCCAGTGTGGAGCTGCTTCGGTGAGCATAACAGTAATTTCTCGCCACTCGTCATCCCAGTTTATCCCAGGAGATGCTTCAGTAAAATTCAGAATAAATTTCTCATCGTTGGAATTTTTGAATTCCCCACGAATCCAATGGGCAGAATTGTCCCCATAAACCTGGATTGATACTGATTCAGGTGTACCGGATATGGGAATATTGCAATTCATGTAGAGCACACTGGTACCACCTGTGGCCAAACTATAGTTTAGTTTTCCAGAGGAGGGTGGAGATACAAACTGTTCTGTATCTGAAACAAGACTACAGGCTGACAGGTTGATCACTGCACCACTCAGCGTAAAATTGCTTGTTGTGTTAAAATTGTCCAAGATGACAGAAGTGGAACTGCCAACCAGTAGGGGAACGGAAGCACTTACACCATGGTAGGAGGCTTCAATGGAACCAGAACCAGCATGTAAAGCATGGACTGCCCCATCTGAAAATATTGTTGCGATATCAGGTGTTACCCACCATTCATACGATTCATAGTCAACTTGAATCAGGTTCCCAAAACTATCTCGGGCTTCAGCACTCATGAGTTGGAGATTACCAATTTCCAGTATGACAGGATTTGGGGTGAGTATGAGCATGTCGATATCTGTGACATGCACCAGCATGGTATCATGGATCGTTCCGTGTTGTGCAATAACCAACCCGCTGGATTCAGTTGCGGAAGCTGAGAACAGACCCGTTGCTGAAATTGAACCAATAATCTCGTCACAGGACCAGAGAATTGAATCACCATTTACTGGAACTGGATTATAGTAGCTGTCAGTTCCAGTGGCGTTGAATTGAATCTGACTCTCTACCAGGGCAAAGGTCTCATCCCAGGGTAGGTTGAGATAGGTCAGGGGTCCCAGAGGTGCTTTTGAAATAGCCATCAGGGCATTGGCTACCGATCGTTCGCCCCCTGCATCAGATGGGCTGCTGACGACATCTCCCCGTACCACCATGGTGGTTGATCCGCCTCCATCGAGGTTTATTCCCTGATAGATGCCCCATTCCAGCATGTAGTCTGCCAGCTCGAAGAGGCTCATACCTACACTATAGCCACCTTGTCGGCCATCTACGGTAAAGAAATACACCACTGTACTATCGGCGTTAAAGCCAACAGCCGTCCTTGGATGACGATCATGGGCAAAGCTGGAGCCTACGGATTCAGCTTCCCATTCAACGCTGCTAACACCATCCCTGATGATGCGAGGAGTTCCACCAATGAGCTCTTTAAGAATATGATTATCAGCAGGGTGAAGCTGTAGCTGAATAGCCAGTGTATCACCTACAAAAACAGAGTCATTCAGAAAATCCCGTGCATGACCATGGCCGGAAAGAATAGCCCCCATATTTGCTGGAATCTGCATATTCCCAGATTCAGCTCCCATGAGGCTGTCTTTGTTGGTTACCACAGCATATTGTGGGGCATTGATACCTGGAGGCGGATGCAGATACTGAAGACTAATTTCTGTGCCCCATTGATTGGTTTCAGTGGATGCACCAAAATAGTGGTTGTAGAGAATGAGCTGATTCTCCTGTCTCACCTCATTGATACCACCAATTGAGAAAATCATACTATCGTTCTTAACAACCTGGCCATAATAATCTAAAATGTTGATAAAGGGCTGTTTCGCAGCCGTCAGGGCAAAAACGGAGCGGGGATAGGGTCGCTTTAAAAGGGTTCCATTGATAATCTGAGCACCAATAGTTATACCACCGCTGGCATAAAAATCCCCATTGATGGCTCCAATCACCGTATGACCCCCACGATTTGATCGATTCGCCATGGATGAGGTTCGCTCATAGCCTTCTATTGCATTAAACGCCTTCACTGTTTCAATTGTGTTCATGGTATCGCTGAGATCAATCTCCAGGATTTGAATATGCCAGGGTCCACCAGGCAGATAGGCATGATGATGGTGAATGCCTGGACCAACGGGTCGACTGATGAGGCTTTGAGCGATCAGTGAGATAGAGGACAGTGCAATGAGTATGAACCAAAGGGAAGTTTTTCGCACGGGAGGATCTCCGAGAAATCTAAACATGTTATAAATCAGGGTTCTGGGACTATTGAAAACTTGAGACTGTTTCCACAGTTTCAGGCGCTTTCTTACGCACCAGATAGATTGAAAATACCAGAATCAGGATTGAGATGGTCAGTATGCTGATTTCAATCATGGTCCTTTGGAAAACAACATCGGAAAGGTCGGCAATATGGGCGGCTTCCACCGTGATAATCAGTATGCGTCTTACGGCAGCGATGAGTCCCACTGCCAGGAAGGGCTCTGTTTTGATTACATGGGTTTTGAGGCTGACCAGAATGGTATGCAGGATTTCAACCAGCATGAGAACCAGGAGCAGATCGTCTAGTAATCTGAGAGCTGTTTCACGGGGAGTAGATTCACTAAAGGCCGTAAAAAAAGAGAGTACGGCTTTACCAAGCATGGCAAATGCTGCCACAACCAATAACCCTCCTGCAATGATATAGATAGCTTTTTCAAGTTTCTCGAGGGTGGGGATGGGACCCTGATAAAATGATTTCACATTCATGCTTCCTCCTCTTTTCTTCACTGATGCTGAGAATATAACCTGGTAAAATAACCGTTATAGAGGTTTGTTAATTTATTGCACAAATTGAATTGATCAAAAAAAGCCACCATGAGAGGTGGCTTTTTTTGATAGTATGACTTGTAGTAGTTAAAAAGTATATACTAAATCTGCACAGACACCAAGTGTACCATACAAGTCATTAAAGATCATTTGAGGACCAGTAATCCAAAATGTATTGTTAACCAGGATATCTAGCTGAAGATCTCCATAGTTGAAACCCATCCCAGCGTTGTAATTGTAGACACCGTTGCCACCCAGGGAGAAGGTGGAGTAGGTATCTTCATCATCAGTACTACCTGAGACATAGACATTCTTTGAACTGGTGAATCCCAGGGTTGTGATCTGTCTCTCCATTCCAAATCTCAGGGTGGTGTATTTTAGCTTTGCTTCTAAACCAATATTCATAATTGGTGCAACGAGACCAAAACTCATATCTGTGTCTGTCGTTTCAGCGCCACTCAATTTTCCCTCATCTGCAGTGCGAGTGAAGAACAATCCACCCCCAAGTCCATAGACCAGAAATATTTTATCGTTTGCGAGATTCTGGTTATTAAAGACTCTGTAAGTTGAGTTGATGGCAAATTGACTGCCTGATTGATCTTCCATCTTTGTGTTGGCACTGGTGTATTCACTTGACCCACCCTGATAGGCTAAGCCAAAAACGGCATAGCTGTTATCAAAGAAAAGGAGACCTGAGTTTGAACGGGCTTTTACCTGCAGGGCAAAACTAAGTCTGCTTGCTTTTCCCTCGGCACTAGTACTTGAACCACCGGATTCATAATCACCTGTAAAGCTTCCATGTGGTGTTGGGGCAAAACCCAATAAGCTATTAATGGTGCCAGGGGTCATACCGAAGGCGATGGAGGTTGAGAGTTCCATCTCTTCCGTATCAAGACCATATTCCAGGTCAAGCATAATGTTGGTCTGGCTCAGTTTCTCCTCGCTGACAGTAGGTGTTGTTTCTTTATCATCATCAATTTCCGTCTGGCTGGTTATTCCTAAACGGACACCCATGCGTACTGCTGATCGTCCCCCAAGAGATCTAATGATGTTGAAATAATCATCTTGCTGAACGCTTCCTCCATAGAAACCCCAGGATTTTGCAGAGTCACCTACAACCAGTAAATAGTTGGGGCTTCCTAGGTGGATATCTTCAAAATAGATCAAGTTCATATCATTGATTCTCTGTGGAAACAGCTGAATCGAGGCATCATCACCAGGTAGCATATAGGCATTATTTCCCAGGGCCTGGACGCGCTTATCCGTAGCATATAGAGATGTGATTGCTACCAATAGAATGAGACCTAATACGAGTGTTTTTTTCATGTGTTTACCCCCTTAAGGTAATTGTGTTAAAAATCTTATTCGTGACATGATAATGCGTAAAATTAAAATCCCAAATCCAGAAAATCAATATTTCAGGCCATGTGATATGGAACTAATGGTGACAAAAAATATCATGATAAATCAATGATAATAAGCGCTTTATGAAAAAAGTTATATTGGAGAAATACAGTATTTGTAACTACCGATCTTCACATTATATTCCTCACGCAATTACTGAGAAATATGAATCATTAAAGACAAATTCTATCATGAATTTCCGCTGTGTATTCTATACAGCGTTCTTATTTGAATTCTTCTCAATTTCAGATTTAATCTGATTTATTGCCATCATTCTGATGAAAAAGCCATAGGCGTTAACAATAGCGGGAAAGGGTAAATGAATGGGAAAACTATTAACATCCACTGAATCCTTAGAGATGTCCTTCTCAAATGAGTTGGAGGCACAAGGAGTAAGCCGTCGGAGCTTCCTTAAGTTCTGTACTGCCATCACAGCAGCAATGGGTCTACCTGCCACCATGGTGGCCAGGGTTGCAGATACCATTACTAGCCCGACTCGAACGCCTGTCATCTGGCTACACTTCCAGGAATGTACCGGTTGTACCGAATCACTCCTGAGAACCACACATCCCACTGTTGAAGAACTGGTTCTGGATATGATCTCTCTCGACTATTCCGAAACACTTTGCGCCGCAGCGGGTCATCAGGTCGAAAAATCTCTTATTGACTCAGCCAAGCTGAATGAAGGTAAATACATCCTGGTTGTTGAGGGTTCCATTCCTGTAAAACAAGATGGTATTTATTGCAAGATTGCTGATAGAACTGCTCTGGATATCTTGAATGATTACGGTTCAAGAGCTGCCGCTATCGTAGCCATCGGATCCTGCGCTTCCTGGGGTGGTGTCCAATCATCCAGTCCCAATCCAACGGGAGCCACCGGTGTACATGAAATTATAAAGGATAAACCAGTTATTAATCTTCCTGGTTGTCCTGCCAGTCCATACAATCTACTCTCCACAATTCTCTACTATCTGACACTTGGCAAGCTGCCTCAGTTAGATAGTAAGGCTAGACCAAAATTTGCATATGGTCGTCTCATCCACGAACATTGCGAACGTCGACCTCATTTTGATGCTGGTCGTTTTGCTCTGGAATTTGGAGATGATGGTCATCGTGAAGGTTACTGTCTTTACAAACTGGGCTGCAAGGGTCCAGAAACTTATAACAACTGCTCCTCCATCCTATTTGGTGATGTTGGATCAGGTGCCTGGCCAGTTGGTACAGGTCATCCCTGTTTTGGTTGCTCTGAAGAAGGTGTGGGTTTTACAAAATACATCCATGAACAATCCGCAGTATTTACTGATACTCCACCTGCTTCATACGCGCAAATTTCTGGTGATAAAGCTGGTGGTATCACTATCGGTGGCGCTGCCGTTGCAGGAGCCGTGGGTGGTGTCATTGTTGGTGCCAGTGCTATGGCTGCCAAAAAGATGAAGGCAGAAGAAACTGCTCCGGAATCAGACGCATAAGGAGTGTATGATGAACCTTGAACGAAGAGATTTTTTAAAGGTTCTTTCAGCTGGCGCGTTGACTGCGGGTAATGTCACAAGTGTTTTTGCCGGTATCAGAAAGACTTTGTCGGCAGATGCTGTTGGTATCCTGTATGATGGAACCATATGCATCGGTTGCAAGGCCTGTGAGGCAGCTTGTAAGCAGTATAATGATATGCCACCTGAAAGTGCAAATTTAGAGAAAGCTACGGGTGTAGATGGAATCTGGGATGAATCTTATGATCTATCTGAAAAAACCCTGAATAAAATCAAACTCTATGAACATGGTGATGCCTCGACACATAATAGTGAAGAGAACGGCTTTGCATTTGTAAAAAAAGCCTGTATGCATTGCGTTGATCCTGATTGTGTGTCGGCCTGTCCTGTTACAGCCCTGGTCAAAAACGATGCAACAGGTATTGTAGAGTACGATAAAGATGCCTGTATTGGATGTCGCTACTGCATGGTAGCCTGTCCATACAATGTACCGAAATTTGAATATGCTCAAGCCATTCCTGAGATAGTGAAATGTGAGCTATGTAACCATCGACAAGCAGAAGGTGGTATACCAGCTTGTTGTGAGTTCTGTCCCACAGGTGCTTCACTATTCGGTAAGGTTACTGATCTTTTGGAAGAAGCCCGTAAACGCATCAAACTGGTTGCAGGGAGTACCTATGAGTATCCCATGCGCAGTCTTGATGAAGGTGATGTGTCTCCCAAGACAGTGGCACCCTACATAAATTACATATATGGTGAAAAAGAGGGTGGCGGTACTCAGTATCTTTTACTCTCCGCTATTCCTTTTACCAAACTGGGTCTACCTGAACTTTCTGCTACCTCTTCTGCATCCAAATCAGAAGGTATTCAGCACGGTATTTATAAAGGTATGATCGCACCGATAGCTCTCCTGGGTGGATTGCTCTATGGTGCTTACCAGACAACCAAGAATTCAGAAGGATAGGAGCTCACTATGCACGAAAAACAAGCTCTCGGTGGCAGACTGCTCACCAAACCATTCTGGGTTCTGCTGACTTTGGCTATGATAGCCGGATTACTCTTGATCAAACGGTTTCTATTTGGAATTGGTGCTGTCACCAATCTTTCAGATGGTTACCCTTGGGGTATCTGGATTGTATATGATGTTCTGGTGGGAACGGCTCTGGGTTGTGGTGGTTATTCCATCGCACTCCTGGTGTACATCTTTAACAAGGGTGAATATCATCCGCTGGTGAGATCCGCACTGATGACCAGTGCCTTTGGATACACACTGGCTGGTGTGTCCATCTTTATAGATATCGGTCGCTACTGGCAGATGTACAATGTGTTTCTACCCTGGCACATCAATGTGAACTCAATCATGTTTGAAGTAGCTGCCTGTATTGGTGCCTATGTATTTGTACTCTGGATTGAGTTTTCACCAACCTTTCTGGAACACCGGAAATCATTGGAAACAAAAAAGAAGCTCAACAAGTTCCTCTTCTTCTTTATTGCATTGGGAGTATTACTTCCCACCATGCATCAATCCAGTCTGGGATCACTTATGATCATCGCCGGTGAAAAACTTTCACCAATGTGGCAAACTGGGTGGTTACCTCTGCTGTTCTTGTTGACTGCCATCACCATGGGTTATGCTGTGGTGATCTTCGAATCACTCTTCTCAGCCGTTGCCTTGAAACGACCTTTGGATGAAACACCCATTCTCGGGAAACTAAGTGTGATGATGATTCCCCTGTTGGTTCTGTTTCTCCTGCTACGCTTTGGCGATCTCATCTGGCGTGGTCAATTAGGCAATATCTTTAATGATGGCATGCTGGGAGCATTCTTTGTAGTTGAGAATGTTTTATTCCTGATTCCTATCATCATGCTGGCCTCGGCTAAAAATCGTATGAAGGCAACCACCTTGTTCTGGTCCGCTGGATCAATGATCCTGGCAGGAGCTCTCTATCGTTTTGACACCTTTCTGGTGGCTTTCAACCCAGGTGTTGGATATCACTATTTTCCATCGGCATCAGAAATATTAATCACGGTAGGTATCATCTCTATTGAGATCATGGCTTATCTGATATTTGTCAAAAAACTCCCGGTCTTGCCGGCAATCAAACATTCATAAACTGAAGATATGAGGATTATATAAATGAGTAAAAGAATCGTAGTTGATCCGGTCACTCGAATAGAGGGACATTTAAGAATTGATTGTGATATCAAGGATGGCAAGGTCGCGAAAGCCTGGTCATCAGGCCAGATGTGGCGCGGTATTGAAACCATCTTAAAGGGTCGTGATCCCCGGGACGCCTGGGTCTTCACCCAGAGAATCTGTGGTGTTTGTACCACGGTTCACGCCATTGCATCTGTGCGAACTGTAGAAAACGCACTTGAGATGGAAATTCCCGTAAATGCCCAATTTATCCGAAATATGATTATCGCAGCTCACGGAATTCATGATCATATCGTGCATTTCTATCATCTCTCTGCACTGGATTGGGTAGATGTGGTATCCGCCCTTTCTGCTGATCCCAAGGCAGCCTCAAAATTGGCTCAAAGTCTCTCAGATCATCCCAATAATGGCTGGCAGGAATACAAGGCTGTTCAGGATAAGCTGAAAACATTTGTAGGCTCAGGACAATTGGGAATTTTCGCCAATGGTTACTGGGGTCATCCCGCCATGAAATTACCACCAGAAGTCAATCTCATCGCAGCAGCTCATTATCTGGAAGCTTTTGAGATCCAGAGAAAAGCTAACCAGATCACCACCATCCTTGGTTCAAAAACACCTCACGTCCAGAATATGGCTGTGGGTGGTGTTTCCAATCCCATCAATCCAGATAGTCAAGCTGCTCTCAATATGGAACGACTCCAGATGGTCAAGAGCCTCATGGATCAGTTAAAATCCTTTATCTACAATGCCTATATCGTGGATGTGGCTGTGGTTGCTTCATTTTATCAGGACTGGCTGGGATATGGTTCTGGTGTCGTGGATTATCTATCCGTACCTGATTTCCCAACTGATACCAAGGGAACCCAATTTGGAACCCCAGGTGGGTACATACCTGGTGGCGATATTAGTAAGCTCAAACCCATCACCTCTTTCCAGGACAAATATTTCCGCGATGGTGTCAAGGAAAGTGTGAAACACTCCTGGTATGAAGGCGATAGCAATCTCCATCCGTATCAGGGTGAAACTGAACCTCATTATACTGATTTTGAAGATGATGGAAAATACAGCTGGGTTAAAGCGCCAACCTTTCTGGGAAAACCAGCTCAGGTGGGTCCTCTGGCAAACGTGCTGAACATGTATGCCCAGGGTCATGAAACAACCCAGAAAGTTGCTGGAGTTGCTTTTGCCAAGATCAAGGCCATCACCAAATCCAAATCTGATATACCAATCAGCGTTCTGCATTCCACACTGGGTCGTCATGCTGCCCGTGCGATCAGAACCGCTGTATTGTTTGAAGAGCTCGAGAAAAACTACAATCTCCTGATTAACAACATCGCCGGTGGCGATATGACTACTTTTAACCCACCAGTCTTTCCCAAGGGTGAGCAACAGGGTTTTGGTTTTCATGAAGCACCTCGTGGTGTTCTTTCCCATTGGATTGTTATCAAGAATGGTAAAATCGAGAATTATCAAGCAGTGGTTCCCTCAACCTGGAATGCAGCACCCCGGAATGATGATGATGCAGTAGGTCCCTATGAAGCTTCACTCATGGGCAACCCCATTGCAGATGATGAAAAACCACTTGAGGTATTACGGACAATTCACTCCTTCGATCCATGTCTGGCATGTGCTATCCACCTGCATGACAACAAGCGTAAGGATATCTCGAAAGTCCATGTCCTCTAGCCCCGAGGTGGTCGTCCTCGGTCTGGGCAACATCCTCATGGAAGATGAGGGTATTGGTGTTCATGCCGCTAACCATCTCCAGGAGCACTACCACTTTAAACCAGAAATCGAGATCGTTGATGGGGGAACCAGCGGTCTCGATCTTCTGACTTTTTTTGGACCGGAAAAATCTGTTCTCATCATTGACGCTGTTAATTTTGAAATGGAACCGGGTACCGTTGGCAAGCTTGAAGACGATGCCATACTTGCCCAGCTCGATCCAAAAGTTTCCCTCCATCACCTCGGTTTATCGGATCTCATCAGTGTGGCTGAGCTCACGGATAGAAAAGCCAAACGAATGACGCTTCTCGGTATTCAACCGAAGTCCATGGAGAATCTGGATCTGGAAATGACTCCAACCATAAAAGGGGTATTCGACAAGGTTATTGAAAATGCACTTGTTATTCTTGAGGAGTGGGGAATAAAGAACCATAAACTCTAATCCATATTCTTGAGTCTGCTGTTAAATACCTTGGCGTGATATTTGAACGCTTGAGAAGCATGAAAATTTTCAAAAATATTCCACTTTTTCAATTACTGCTATATCTCGTGGCCCTGCATTCATTTTGTGTGGGTATTGCCCTGATTGTCCTTCCATTTGGTGTCCTCTCCTGGTTTGGATTCACAGTGGATCCCTACCGCTTCTTTTCTACACAGGGAGGCGTTTTTCACGTCGTTATGAGTATTGGATACTTACTGGCGGCTAAGAATCCTCTGGCAGAAAAGAGCTTGATAATTTTTATCATCCTGGCCAAGTGGATCGCCTTCTTTTTTCTGGGTTTCTACTTTCTTTTTTCAGAGACGGTTCCAGTCATTGCCATTTCAGCCGTTAGCGATGGTTTGATGGGATTTCTGGTCATGATGTTTTTCCTTGAATTATTCACTGAGGAGAAAACGGGTGACTGACAATGCCCTCCCCAGAATAGTCATCACTGGGGCATCTGGATTTATCGGTAGAAACTTTGTAGAAACTTACCAGGATGAATATCAGATCTTCGCCATTGCCCGCCGGAGTCAACAAGAAGTTGGGATCCCCCGACACAAAAATATTACCTGGTTTCTAGTTGATGTAGCTGAACCTGAAAATGTCCGTGATGCCATGGACGAAATACAGGCTGGTGGTGGGGCTGATTATTTTATTCACCTCGCAGCATTTTTTGATTTCTCCAATGAACCCAATGAGGAATATGAACGCACCAACGTCCACGGCTCAAAGCTCATCTTTGAAGCAGCGTCAAAGTTGGGACTAAAAAGATTTATTTTCGCCAGCTCTCTGGTTGTCTCAGAATTTCCTCAAGATGGGGATAGACTCACAGAGGAAAGTTCACTGGATGCTGACTTCCCCTATGCAGTCACCAAGATTGCAGGTGAAGCCATGGCAAAGGAATGGTCAACAACCTACCCCTGCACAGTGGTTCGATTCGCAGCTGTATACAGTGATTGGTGTGAATATGGACCGTTATATAAATTTTTAGATACCTGGTCCTCTCGCTCGTGGAAATCCAGGGTACTGGGAGGTCAGGGAGAATCAGCGGTTCCCTATATTCACATTGTGTGCCTAGTCAGAATGTTGAAGACCATACTTGACAAAACCGAAAAGCTGAAACCCTTTGATGTGCTCATCGCCAGCCCGGATGACAGCACCAGCCACCAGGAACTATATGATTTAAGTACCCGCTTTGTTTTTGGCGAAAAACGCAGAGCGATTCATATGCCAGTTTTTCTGGCCAGATTGGGTGTCTATCTCATAGATTTTGCAGGCCGACTCATTGGTCGCCGTCCATTTGAACGTCCCTGGATGATGAAATACATCGACGAACGCATGGATGTGGATGCTGCCTATACCAGAAAAGAGTTGGGCTGGAAGGTTATTCCACGATACCGTCCCGAGCGAAGAATTCTACATGTCATTGAGCATATGAAGACCTATCCCATTGAGTGGCATCAAAAGAATGCCCTGGCACTCTACAAATCTCCTGAACGACCAAACCTGGCTATATCTGAAGCATTGGTGCGCCTGGAAGATCCCATTCTGACTGCCTTACAAGACCGAATTATGGATGTTGAACAGCCCGACCGATATTCTTCGTATAAGAAGATGGATCCGGAAAAACTTGCCTGGTACCTTGGAATTGTATACAACCTTCTTAAGGTTTCAGTACGAACAGGTGATCGATTATCCATGTCTAACTATGCACGATTTATAGCTAGTATTCGTATCCATGAAGGATTTAAATTACTCGAGGTCGTGGATGTATATGAAACATTGGCTGAATTAGTTATTCAGCAACTTCTTGATTATGATTCAGTTAAGCATCTGGAAGAACGCATCCGTGACGATATAGACCTGACCATTCAAATGGCAGTAGATGAAATCGAAGACGCCTACGATATAGCCAAAGCTCCCGCCTCCTACGTTCGATTTCATAACAGATAGTCCAGTTACTACCCTTTGATCCTGAGGATCAAATTTGGATAGATAAAATGGGACATCAAGCAACCACCAAGACCGTCCTTATCACAGGTGCCTCCGGATTTATAGGTCACCATCTTGTGAAATACTTGTGCCCTGATCATCGGGTAATTGCCTTTGCGCGCAGGACACAGAAAGAGGTGGGACTGGAGCCTCATCCCAATCTGGAATGGATGTTGGTGGATCTCATGGATCCAGTTCAACTCAAAAACGCCTTTCAAAAAGCTTCCAGTACACACAAAATTGATTTTATTTTTCATCTCGCCGCCTACTATGATTTTGGGAATCAAGTGTATTCACAGATCTATGAAAAAACCAATGTTGAGGCAACTCGTATCCTGTTGGAGTTGACAAAAGCGATCAATGTCCAACGTTTTGTCTTCACCAGTTCTCTGGTTGCCAGCAAATTCCCCGTCAGCGGGGATCTCGTTTATGAGAGAAGCGTACCTGATGCGAATTTCCCCTATGCAGTTACCAAGCGTCAGGGGGAAAAACTGGTGGAGGAATTCTCTCAGTTTTACCCCTGTACAATAGTTCGACTTGCAGCTGTGTGTAGCGACTGGTGTGAATACGAACCCCTCTATCATTTCCTGAAGATTTGGTTGTCTGATCGCTGGGATGCTCGAATTCTACCGGGAAAAGGGAGCATGGCCATTCCCTATATACATGTGTGTTGTGTGGTAGCCATCTTTGAAAAAATCATGATAAAGTCATCTGAGTTGAAGAATTATGATACTTATCTGGCCAGTTCAGACAGTCCAGTTTCGCTGTTAGAGTTATTCAAACTAGCAACCCAACAGTATTTTGGGAAAGAAATACAACCCACCTTTATTCCTGTCCAGTTTGCCAGGGCCGGTGTCATCTGGCGTAACATCTGGGGAAAAATTATCGGGAATCCACCTTTTGAAAGATTGTGGATGCTGGACTATACTGATAGACAATTTCCAACAGATTCTTCCTACACAAGAGAAACCCTGGAGTGGTACCCCAAACCCAGACATCACTTGAAACGGCGTTTGCTACACCTCATTGAGAATCTGAAAGCGCGACCTGAGGAGTGGCATCAAAAAAATATTGACAGATTGCATAGATTTTCCAGAAGTCGTCCCTCCCTGACACTGGCCGAAGAGATGGTTAAAATGCATGAGCCTCTGGTTGAAAAGATTTACTCAAAAATCATGCTGACTGAAAACCAGGAATTGCTCAAATTTTACCATTCCATGGAAACCGACGATCTCAAATGGTATATCAGTGTGGTCTATAACAACCTGCTTACCTCTGTACGTCATGGCGACAGATCCATCATGATCACCTTCGCCCGCGATCTGTCTCATCGAAGAATGCAGGAACATGCCAGCCTGGAGGAGTTATGTGGGGCTCTATGTATCACCCGGGATGTCATCACACATGGGTTGTATAATAATCCCAACCTCCTCAACATGAAGCTCCTGGTACATGACTATATCACCCTGGCAATCCAGCTGGCCATCGATGAAATCAAGGATGTTTATGAGAATGTCCCACGATAGTGGGAACAGTTAAGCGGTCAGCTCAGCCAGTTCCTCTTGGCAGGTATGACAAAAAATATCTGACTTTTGATCCATTTCTTCCACATAGGTTGTAGAAACCATAACACATCCTGGTTTCAGACAGTGTTTGAGACCGAAGGCATGACCCAGTTCGTGGATTAGGCATTTTAGGAGACGGTCTGAGTACAGTTTGGGATCCTCCGCCAGACCATATCTGCTATTGTGGAGGCGATGCCCGGACACCAGAGCAGCAGAACCACCCAGATAGGCCTGGCCAAAAATGTACTTCAAAACGGGGATGAAGAGATCCAACTCAGTTATACCTACGATCTTATTATCATCACCTGCTGATGTGACCAACTGTTGAATAATCTCATTGGCGTTGTACTGTGATCGAACCGGATTGAAGTAGGGGGTCATATCGAATGGACGCGTACTCAGGCGGGTTTCAATTTTAAAACGGTTACTGATGATGGAGAGCATTATTTCTAGCTCTTCCACAGCAGAAAACTGGAGGGGAATGATCTTGATCAGAGACACTTATCTAATCCTGATCTAGCTGCCCTTTTCGATTTTGTATTTCTTTATCTTGCTGTACAGGGTGACGCGGTCAACTCCCAGCGCTTTGGCGGCCTGAGAGATATTCCAATCATATTTCTTTAGAATACTTTCAATATGGTGGTGCTCCATATCCTGAATGGATTCCCAGGTTGGCTTATCAATGTTTTGCTGAAATGGCAGGTCTTTTAATTGAACCGTATCACCAGTCCCAATGACTATCGCTCTTTCGATAAGATTTTCCAACTCGCGGACATTGCCAGGGAATGCATAATTCTGTAAGGCTTTGGCAGCCCGTTTACCAATGTGACGCGTTCCCTTGTTCATTTGATCAGCATAGAGTTTTACAAAATGTTCTGAGAGCAACTTGATGTCTTCCACGCGCTCGCGGAGGGGTGGAATGTCGATTGAAAATACATTGAGCCGATAGAAGAGATCCTCTCTGAACTCACCATTTTTTACCATGGTTGCAAGATCACGATTGGTGGCACAGATCACGCGGAAGTCAGATGAAAATTCACGATTTCCACCCACTCTGGTAAATTTCTTTGTTTCCAGAACTCTCAATATTTCGATCTGCATTTTCATGGAGATGGTGGAAATCTCATCAAGAAACAAGGTGGCTCCATCGGCCATTTCAAATTTACCCTTGCGTGCGTATTGTGCACCGGTAAAAGCACCTCTCTCATGACCAAAGAGCTCGCTTTCCATAAGATTCTCAGCAATGGCTCCGCAATGAACGGTAACCATGGGGAAGAAGCGTCTGGATGAGTTCATATGAATGGCCTTTGCAATGAGCTCCTTTCCCGTACCACTATCACCATTGATAATGACGGTGGAATCAGTTTCAGCCACAACCCTGACCTGTTCCAGGACATTGAGAATGCCTTCACTCTCACCAATGATATCCTCAACATTTACCAGACTCTTGATCCGATCCTGTAAGGAAAGATTTTCCTGACTGAGTTGAATGGATTTGCTGGCATTACGAATGATATGGGTGACGGCATCTGGGTCGAAGGGCTTGCATACATAGTCGTAAGCTCCATCCTTCAAAGCTTCCACAGCTGAATCAACCGAGGCAAAGGCAGTCATGATGATGACAATGGTATCTTCATTGATGGTTTTTATCCGTCGATTGAGCTCCAGACCATCCATACCAGGGAGTTTTATGTCGATCAGGATGATATGAAAGTGATAGGCCTCAATCTTTTTCAAGGCAACCTTGGCATCTTCAGCAGTGTCTACTGTATATCCATCTTCAATAAACCAGTTGGATAGTGAATCACGTACTGAGAGCTCGTCATCAACTACTAGTATCGAAAGATTATTGTCCATCATCAGCCCTCCCAGAGCTTAATTCAAAAGTGAATTTCATCGAAGTACCGGCACCGGGTGCAGAATCCACAGTAACTTTTGCGTTATGTTGTTCTAAAATTCCATAGGTGACTGCCAGTCCCAACCCAATTCCCGACATTTCTTTCTTACTGGAGAAGAATGGTTCAAATATGTGCTCCTGATCTGCTTCAGAAATACCTATGCCATTATCTTTGATCTCTATGGTGATATGTTCCATATCTGAATTGTAACTGCGGTAGGTTACCTGACTGTCTGGCCCAGGACTTACTGCTTCCAGAGCATTGGTAAGCACTGCCAGACAGGCCTGGATGATTTGATTCCCATTGCCCCTTATGAGATCTTGCGTGGCTGAGAAATCTGTAGCCAGAGTTACATCAGAGATTTGGAAACTATGTTGGATGAGTTGTTCTGTTTCTTCAAGAACTTCATTTAGATTGACCTCATCAAATTTTTGGCTGCCCTCCCGTGAAAAATTAAGGAGCCCCTTGACAATGTTTCCACAACGCGTCGTCTCAGATTGTATCATATCAAGATGTTTTAGGACGGCTTCCTTTTTCTCTTCAGTCAGTTCAGGGTTTTGCAAAATTCTGGAGACCAGTTTTGCATAGGTGAGCACCCCAGCCAGTGGATTATTGATTTCATGGGCGACGGAAGAAGAAAGACGTCCAAGAGAAGCCAATCGTTCAATTTGATATATCTCGTTTTGAGTTCTGGCAATATCTTCAGATTTGGTTCGCACCTTATTTTCCAGTTCGTTGGACCATTGATGCAGCTCACGGCTGCTCTCATTGATGGATTCCAGCATGGAGTTTAATGCCAATCCCACCTCGTGAATGTCTATCAAATCATTGGGTTGAACATTCACGCGGACTGACAAATTTCCAGTAGAGACAGCACGGCTGGCGTCTACAATCCGTTTCAGTGGCTTGTGAATACGTCGCTTTACGAAGAAGAGTAAGGATCCCATAACCAACACAAGAAATAGTAAGATAAGACCAAAGTATTCATACAAAAGTTGGGTCAACGTGGCATCCAATTCATTCAGAGGTAACTCAATTTCTAAAAATCCCAGCACTTCTGAATCAAGATGGGTCTGATGACAACCTGAGGATCGACATTCTGGGGTGGACATAATGGGAGACAGGACAATCATGGCTCGACTGCTATCAGCCTCTCGATTGTAGACACAGGTGCCAGGCATACCCCATTGTGCATGATTGACTTCACTATGACAATGAGCACAGGGAGTCATTGGTGTATGCTCCATCCCAGAGTTGAGGGCGCTTGGGGAGAAGTGTCTGATCTCACCCTCATCATTAAATATGCGGATGGCCCCAACGCCAGGGACATCCTGAACTTTGGTAATAGCGATAGTGAGTTCAGCATGATCTTCGCGAATCATACTTGACCTGATGCTCAGGTCGACCATGGCAGACATTCTTTTGCCACAACGCGTTAACACATTTTCAAGATAGTTGTTAGAGATGGAAAAGATCAACCAGGCCAGGAAAATGAAAAGCAGCAAGGACATGGAGAGCAACATTGCCACGAGATGGCTGTATAATGATTTGGTACGGAAGAGATCTCGCCATGCTAGTTTCAAGTGAGATCGGGTCTCCTTTTTTTGCACTGACTCTTGAACCATGTCTCCCCCGGGGAAATTTTTTGGTTGAGTTATAAAAGGCAGTAGTTAACTAAGCATATTACATGCCAGTTAGCATACATAGACCAGGTTGTCGCTAACGTCTAAGAGGTACTTTGAGAATACTTTTTTGTTTAACTGAGATCTACGAACGAGAGATTGAGGTGTTGCTTCCTCTCTGGCCTCGAGAAGTTTTTCAAAACGATCAATATCTTCTTTGGCCTGGTTTAAGTAGTCATCCTTGCAGAGAAATTCAATTTCCAAAACATTATCATCCAGCTCCAGTTCTAGTAACCAGAGGTCCTCCTCGGGGCTCAGATACAGATGCCTATCCTGTATCTGCTGGGAATCGAACAGTGGGTTGGATTGAATAATACGTCCTGGAATGGGCATACGCAGATAGATTATTTCATCCTCGAGTTGTAGCCATGCAAAGCACTGTCTCTGCAGAAGTGGTGTGGTTACTTTGGGTGTGATTATTTTCTGGACCGATGATAAAATTTGCAGCAAAAAGGCATCTATACCCAGATGCACCTTCCCTTCACCAGTTCTTTTTATCCAAAAGTGACGATTTAAAAACTGAAGACCAGGTGTAAACTGGATAACCGATGCTTCAGGACTTCGAATATCAATGGTTGTTGATTCAGCCGTTTTCCCGGGACGGCATCCGCGCATCATTTCCTTGTGAAAATCACATAAATCACAGTTTTGATTTAATGGACAAAGTTGATATTCAACTGATTTGGCATCCATCCATATACATTTTTGTGATTCCATTTTAGGTCTTATTCTACATGTTTTGGATTTGGCAGACGGGGAATCCTGAGTCATACAGGACCCCCCGTCTACAGATTCGATATGTTTGTTACTTGTCACTTCGCTGCGTCGATAAACTCTGATTGGAACTCTTCCCAGATTTCAGGTGATAGTGATTCAAGTACTTTATCTTCTATCTCACCACCTTCCTGGAGTAGGATGGGTTGAGCTGATAGATCGTATTTTCTTTCGGCAAAGGCTAGAACATCACGTAACCTGGCCTGCTCCTGCTGGACCCATTGCTGAGCCTTCTCACCAATAATGAGCATGGCTTTCTCTACATCCCAGCGCTTTGGGGCCATATCAAATAGCCAGTTCTCAGTAAAATCATTGCTGGTACGTTTACTGAATTTATGGAGTGCCTTTTTATTAATGGATTTCATAGTTCCACTCACAGGGGAGTAAACCTTGAGGCTTTTACCTTCACCCTTAAGGGTGGCGAGGTGATCCCCACGTTGAACCTCTTCACCAACCATTTTGTGAAGTTGCAGTGAAACAGGACCGGTGAGGGCAGCCAGAAAATCATCCACTCCAACTTGAACCTGACCAGCGGATTTGAGATAAGCCCAGGTGTGGGTTTTATCAAAAAAGACACCACGCGGTAGACGCACTTTGGCCAGTGAGAAGAGCGGACCTTCGACCTCTTTGAGAAAGGAATAAAAGGGGATGAAAACCAGGAAGAAGCTTATGATGAGTAAATACTCAATTCCCTTGGTTGCAAAAATATCGTTATAGAAAAGATTGGGCATGATTCTGTTACCTTATTGTGTTTGTGAAGTTGCTGTCATGGATTCCATGGTTCTCAATACGGGCATACGATGGAGAACCCAGCGGAAGATCCAGATCTGTATGAATAGGATGGACACGGTGACTACTATTTCCATCCAGGTGGGTATATAGCGGGGAATCTCATCCCAACGGTAGGCAATTACAGACACGTTCATACGATTGAGGACAATCCCAATCAGAGTCATAATTGAAGCCAACTTAATGGTGAATGGCGTACCTAATCTAACTCCTCTAACAAAGAGCAGCATGGGTATGAGCACAAAACCGATCATTTCTATCATGTACCAGACTCCCATAGGGGTCATGAGATATCCCAGGGTATGATTGTGAACTGAATCAACGATTTTGAGAAAGAAATAGACAAACATGGCGATTGCACAAACTCGGGAGAGACCACGAATCATGATATTATGATTTGCATCGCTATTCTTATCCAATTGATAGGCAAAGACCTTTTGTAGGATACTTCCTTGAAAAATCACCATACTCAGCCCAGCAAAAATACTGGAGATGAAAAATAAGGTGGGGATGAAATCTGAATACCAGAGCGGATGGATCTTGCCCTTGGCCATGAGGAACAGCGCACCCAGACCTGATTGGTGTAGAGTGGAAAGGGTAATACCAAATACCACGGCACCAATGGTGAGACGTTTCAAGTTTCGTCTGGCGCGTTCTGAACCCAACCATTCTGCCACTGTGGGAGAAAATTCGATCAGCTGAGCCACGATATAGAGCATGAAGTGCCAGGCCACCAGAAAGAGAATACTGCTGGTCCCAAAAGAGTTACCTATGATGGGATTGATGATGTTCCAGGGCTTTCCCAGATCAAGAATCAGGGCAATTGCATAGAATGTATATGCCAGGAACCCATTCAATACGGTGACTCGAACCAGTGGTTTATATTTTTCCAAACCCAGGATATATACCATAAAGGTTAATACGTAAGCGCCCCCGGCGAATGCAACGCCTGTCACCACGTTAAAACCTTTCCATAAACCCCAGGGTACCGTTTGGGTCACATTTGAAACCGCAGAGAGTCCATAGATAAAACGAATGACGATAATAACCACGGCAACAATAACGGTGGGCACAGAAATCATGTTGAAGATGGTCCATGGATTACCTCGGGGTTTTAGCTCGGAAAGCAAAAACTTCCAGGTACTGGTAGGACGTTCATAAGTATCAGTCATTGCGCTCTCACTCATGATCTGCTCCTTCCATAACTTCCTTGTCATCTTTTTTCGTCGCTTCTCTCAAACCCATAAGCAAGGCTGGCCAGAGAACAAAGACGGAGGGAACACTGTATAAGAATCCCTTTGTGAGTTCAGGATAAGGTTTGGTTTCCAAATCTGTTTTGAATCCCAGTTCTTCAAAGGGAACAGGGGAGATGTTTAACCATGAGGTACCACCAGCTTCATATTCACCATATACATGATCAACATATGAGTCTGGATCTTCTAGAATTCTTCGGTGGGCTTCAGCTAAAATTTCGCTGCGCTTTCCAAAAGTGAGTGCCTCAGCCGGACAGTTTCCAACACAGGCAGGAACTTCACCTTCCTTCAATTTGTCAAAACACATCTGGCACTTACCAATTTTCGGATTGTTGTCATCAAACTCAAATTGGGGGACATCAAAGGGGCAGGAGACCATGCAGTAACGACATCCCATGCATTTACCCTCAGTCCAGGTGACGGGACCTTCTTTCTGTTTTTTCATGGCTTGAGTGAGACAGGCCGAAGCACAGGCCGGTTGGGCACAATGCATACATTGTTGCTTTGTGTACACCTCACCCACACTGGTTTCTACAGCGTTGATCACAGAGTATTGATCTGGTTTCAATTTTCGTTTTACTTCACTATCAGGGTAGTCAGTAGGTTCTGGCAAGTTGTTGGCAGCAGCACAGGCGAATTCGCATTCCTGACAACCTTCACAGAGGGTGATGTCATGCAGGATGGCATAGAATTCTTCCTGATCTGGCTCAGGCTTAGATTTTCCAAGTGCAGAGGCTCCGCTTAGACTTGCGCCGGCAACCCCCAGGGTTTTAAGAAATTCGCGTCTATCAATAGACATAATGGATTGTCCTTACAATTACTATAATCAGTTACAAGTATGAGGGATCATCAAGAATCATGTATTAATTCTTGATTGGATGGATCCAGGATGAGTTTCTGAAATGAGCCCCACAGTCCCTTGCCTGCAAATGCGAGGGCGCCGTCAGCGATATCACCACCTTCTTGAAGCAGTGCAAGACCGCGTTCGGCATGTGGTGGTGCAAAAGAATGAGCGAAAAAATCTCGGATTCTTGTTACTTCAGCTTTTAACCAGGATGCAGTACGTGAGCCCCGGTAGAGTCGCTGGGTTTCATGCTCCCAGTTTGAGGGTTCAAGCTTTGCCAGCCAGCCAGCTGCATAGGGATCACGGTGTACAATACCCAGATTTTGAAGGGCGACATGATTGATCTTTTTGATGGTTCCTGAGACAGGAGCAGAGATCACCAGCGTCTTACCTTCGTGGGAAATTCGAAACATGGGCTCTCCCTGTCGAACTTCTTGTCCCATTTCAGGAATTTTGATTTCGGATAGAACACCGGTTAAACCATTTAGAAAAGCGTCAACACCGACCTTTGCGACTCCGTTCGATTGCATATGTGCCCAGCTATGGGTAGGACTGAAGTATACCCCTGCTGGTGAAGTGAGTCTATCTGGTTTGAATTGATACGTCTTCTTCATGACGATGGGTGAATCACTCAAAGCCTGATATCGTTTCATTCCCCTGTACCAGGAAATTGATATTGCGATAGCGGCAAATAAAAAAACGAGAAAGATGACCATTATGAACCTCCTTTTATGTTCACCCCTACTAGTTCAAGAGCGATGCCATAAAAAATTACAGCACTTAAGCATATATTTAACAAATAGATAGATGCGATAATATTTTGAAGGACCAAAAAATAAAAGTGTATAGATATTCATCACATGCGGTGAGGCATGGGCAAAAACGTGTCTCACACCCATTCCTGGAT
Source organism: Fidelibacterota bacterium (assembly GCA_018673925.1). GTDB lineage: Bacteria > Fidelibacterota > UBA8477 > UBA8477 > JABMPR01 > JABMPR01. The sequence continues at coordinate 89,438 of JABHBL010000015.1, read as the reverse complement.
AGTGCTGAATAATGCAACAGCTGTTTAAAATCCTTACAGTATTTCAGTATGGGAAATTATCAATATATCATCATGAAAATATTGATGTTAGTGTGATTTAGTGGAAAGATTATACCGTGATAAAAAGGCGAGAGCACAAAATTTGATGAGCCGATTTTTGAATTATTGAATTTTTAAACACCTCTGAGATGAAATCATTCCATTGTTGAGTTTTTATGAAGGTATATCGGGGAATAAATGGATATAAAATGAGAATAAACAATATAATGACTCTGTACAGATGTGAACAATAATCTGTTGAAAATGTAAACAGCTCCCATAGTACGGCTTTTATCTGCAAAAATTTGTCATATCCATCTGATTTTACCAAATTCACACATTTTGTTTGAGAGTTTAAATCCATCTCAGTTTAGATTCTTGGACAAAAATTTGTTAGGAGAGTCCATCGTGCGACAGTTTATCATCATTCTTGTTACTGCCAGCGTTCTGTTTGGTTGGGGAAAAACCGGTCATCGTGTTATCGGTAAAATTGCTGAAGAAAATCTTACACCAGCTGCAAAAGAGAAAATATCAGAATTAGTGGGACATACCGATCTTGCCAGCATAGCAAATTGGGCAGATGAGATCAAATCTGATCCGGCCTGGGATCATTCACATGACTGGCATTATTGTACCATCCTTGAGGGTCATGAATATGAAGGTCCTGAAGCAGGTGGTTACGCAGTGAAGAAAGTGACTGAATTTAGTGCTTTACTTAAAAAGGGTACGCTAGGCAAAAAAGATCAACTTGATGTCTTCCGTTTTATCGTTCATATCGTAGGAGATTTACATCAACCTCTCCATGTAGGCAATGGAACTGATCGGGGTGGGAATGATGTGAAGGTGACCTGGTTTTGGGATGAAACAAATCTGCATCGAGTCTGGGATTCTCAAATGATTGATGGTATGCAATACAGCTACACAGAATATGCCCAGCAGATTCAGCTTGGTTTATCAGAAGAAAAAAAACAATCCATGCTCGATCCAAACATATTAAGCTTTGTCAACCACTCCCGTTCAGTTCATAAACAGGTCTACGATATTGGTGAAGGCAAACTTTCATACGAATATGTGTATAAAAATAGAGAACTGATGGAAGATCAGCTGTTAAATGCAGGTTACCATCTCGCAGCTATTCTGAATGATATTTTCAAGTAAATGATAAACCTGCGTCACCCAATCCGGATCTTCATCTCAACAAGTCTTTTGTTGGGCACGATATTTGGCGCATCACCTAATCCAACTGAGATGGAACAAAAGTTTAAGCTTGTTCTAGAAGGCCAGACTGAGCAGGATTTTACAGTAGGTTTAGCCCTGGGTGCCGGTGCCGCCAAAGGCTTTGCGCATATTGGAGTACTCGATGCTCTGGAAAAAGCAGGTATCCGGATTGATATGATCGCCGGCAGTAGCATGGGTGCCATTATTGGTGGTGGCTATGCGGCAGGACTCAGCGTTGATTCTTTATCCGATGTGGCCTTAAATTCAGATTGGTTTGATGTCTTAAATCTTCTGGATCCCGTTTTCCCAGCCAGAGGATTTATTGATGGTCAGAAAATTCATGCTTTTCTCGATAAATTATATGGTCATCAAAATATCGAAGATTTAGCTATTCCATTTGCTGCGACTACAGTTGATATCCTTAACGGTGATCTGTTTGTCCTCAATGAGGGCAATCTGGCCAATGCCGCCCGAGCCAGCTCATCTATCCCTATCATCTTTAATCCCCTGTCCATTGGTGATCAGGTACTGGTTGATGGTGGCATGATTGATCCTGTACCCATCGATGTGGTTCGATCCATGGGGGCTGATTATATCATTGCGGTAAACGTGCTGGCTTTTTCTGATGACAATATGGATAAACCAACCTTCCAGTATATGGATGCCAATGAGTTGAAGAATAGTCGCTCTACCTGGCGTTTCCCAAAAGCTGATGAAGCCTGGTACCAGGCAGGGAAACCAAATATGGTGGAGATTGCCCATGAAACAGTCATTCTATCCATGGCATTGATTGCAGCAAATCAAGTAGAGTTGGCTAACCCTGATATGATTATCAATGTGAGTACCGGTTTAGCGGCCTGGAATTTCCTGGAAGCAGAAATCGCAATCCAAAAAGGGTATCGAGAAACCATCTTGCAATTGGAGCTGGCCAAACAAAAACATTAGAATCTCCAACTCTCTGCAATATTAGTCACAACTTTTATTCAGGTTTTAGTTGACTCAGTCAATGGTCTGTCGAAATTAAATCCATGCGAAAAACACCCTTCTTCAAATACGCAATGAAGATATGGATCATCCTTCTCATTCTGAGCGTGATGTGGTCATGTAGTTTTTTTGGTGACCGGAAAAAGGATCATTATATTCCTGTGGAATTTAATCTCAAGCAAGAAGTCGGACCCTTCGAGGGTCTAGGCGCCAATGTTCCTCTCAGTTTTTACAGTCGTAGAATGAAAGTGCTCCAGACCTTCAATGAGCTTGGTATCAAATATATCCGTGTCAAACGTGAAGATGAAAACTGGGATGACATTCTGGCTCTACGAGCTTCAACGTCACGCCTGGGAGTCAAATGGATTTACAGTCTGGATGCCATCCCAGGTGAATTCCTGGATGACTATGGGAATCTGGTTGACGTGAAAGGCTTTGCAGGCTGGTGGGCCGAAGAAGTGGATGAGCTACTGTATCAAGATGTCCCGGCTGATTATATTGAACTATTAGATACTCCAGATATACTGAGAGGTGATTCCCTGGCCCTCACCTCTGATTTGTTTAACCAATTGATTCATGCCACACGTACCGAACTTGATTTGCGCGACTTTCAGAATGTCGACATAGTAGGACCTGGACTCTCGTCCCCGGCTTTTGATGGAGACCTGGAAACCTGGTATATGGATCTTGATCAAGCTGGATTTGATATATTGCCATTTTGGACGGTTCATAGCTGGGAAAACAAGCTTGAAGGCGGTCAGGTCGGTCCCGCCTTGGGAAACTTCTTTGAATATCTGGACAGGATTGAATCCAGGAAACCGCTCCTGGTAAATTCATTTGCTACTTCAGAAACAAAATTTAACGATATCCAGTATCCAGATCCCAACCAGTACGACCTTTTGGGAAATTTGAATACATTTGAAACCTATTACTATAGTGCAACCTTCACCTTACCCTACGCCTTGCGAGTATACTCTAATACCTTGGATCTGTTAAAACACAAACAAGTCGTGCCGTTCCTCTATCAATTGTATGATGCTCCTGCTGATGTGAAATACAAAAAAAGATCCTGGGGTTTGTTAGATTTGAATGGTGGTGAGAAACCTGTTTTCACAGTTTTGTCCAATCTCATGAAGCAGGTTCCCAAGCGTTCAAGTATTGTATCTATGGTTCAGGATATCCCATCGGATTTAAACGCACTTTCCTTTACAAATCAGGATGAAGTTCTGGTGACAGTCCTCAATGAGGGGCTGGAACCTCAACTAATCCAGGTAAGTTTGAGGGGGGCAGATCGCAAACTGGAACTAATGCGCGCCACCATGCAGTTCTCAACTGAGTTGTTTCCACCGGAGCAGGGTAAAAAAGATATTGTCGAGGTAGAAGAAATGGAATTAAAACTCCGATCTGACAATGCCAATGACAGCTATGTATTCTCACTGACTATCGAGCCTCAATCCATTTTTGTAGGTGAATTTCAGTATAAATAGATTTTCCTCATCAATTCAATCTGATTTATTCATCACTCCAAATGAAAGTATCTTGAACAAATTCTACCAAGTTGGTCTAGATTGATGGTGATATGGATAAACTGACCGCCAGGAAGATTTTCAAATTTTGGTTACCCCTTGCCGGGACCTGGCTCATGATGTCCCTTGAGGGACCCTTTATTGCAGCCATTATTGCCCGTCTTGTAGACCCGAAATTTAATCTGGCTGCCTACGGCGTGGCCTTCTCATTTGCCCTCATTGTAGAAGCACCGGTTATCATGATGATGACGGCCTCTACATCTCTGGTCAAAGATTACAAATCACTTAGAAAGCTCCGCCAATACACCTGGATATTGAATGGCATCATCACTGTAGTTATGCTCATTCTCATCATACCAAAAATATTCTTTTTTATCACCCTGGATTTAATTGGTCTTCCTGAAAAAGTGGCACAATTGACTCATGTTGGTACCATCATCTTGTTGCCCTGGCCTGGCGCCATTGGCTTTCGACGATTCTATCAGGGCGTCTTGATCCGGAACCATGCCACACGGCGGGTTGCTTATGGAACCGTCATTCGTCTCTTCTCCATGACATCAACTGCACTTGGCTTATACATCTTCACCGATCTCCCCGGCGTATATATTGGTACAGCTGCGTTGTCTGCCGGTGTAACCATGGAAGCGATGAGTACCCGCATCATGGTCAGAAAAATTATACGTAGGATCAAAACAGTTCCGGAAGTGAAAGAAGAACCTGCAGAGCCAACAGTGCCACTAACCTTCAAATTTATAAACAAGTTTTACTACCCCTTAGCGCTGACATCCATGCTCACTCTGGGTGTTCATCCACTGATTACCTTTTTTATTGGCAAAAGTCACATGGCCCTAGAATCCCTGGCTGTTCTACCAGTTGTGAGCTCATTCGTATTTCTATTCAGAGGGGTAGGACTCTCATTTCAGGAAGCCGCAATTACCATGTTGGGGTCTACTAAAGAGAATGACAGGGTAATCTATAAGTTTGCAACTGGGTTAGCGCTTATTCTTGCCTCAGCACTTATCATCACAGCCATTACGCCCTTGTCAAAGTTATGGTTCTCAAGTGTGAGTGGGCTTAGCCCAGAATTAACTGGATTGGCTCTGACACCCCTCCTCATCATGGGGCTCTTTCCAGCTTCAACAGTATTGATTTCAATGCAGCGGGCTATCCTGGTTAAAGCTGGGCAAACCAGCCCCATAACAAATGCCACAATTATTGAAGTTTTGACTATTATTGGTGTTTTATACATCAGCATTATTCATCTGTCTGCAGTGGGTGTTGTGGCAGCAGCATCAGCATTTTTATCAGGACGATTGGCAGCCAATACCTATTTGTATTTTAAAACAAAATAAGGGATGTCCACAAAAATGTTATCATGGATGGCTAGAACTCCATAGATAAGACCTTGATACCTGTGCTAATGGAACCTATTTTCGTCAAGCTAAACCGTGAAAATCTGTAATACCTCAGAAGGGAATACACAATTAAAGCGAGATTGTGGCCATTTGTTAAATCCGGGCTAATTCTAATTCTACTGGCATTTCAATTTGTCAGTTGTTCTGATGGATCTCCTGAGAATCCAATTGCCAGAAATGGTATTCTTGATCTTCGGGATCATGAATTTATCAGTCACCTCCGACTGGATGGTGAATGGAGATTTGTCTGGCGGGACACAAGCTTATCTGGTATTTCCGCTTCTGATGACCATATCAATATTGAAGTCCCTGATTCCTGGAAGGGTTATCGCTACAATGGAGTGAAGCTCCCAGGACATGGTGCCGGAAGTTATTTCCTTACTATTCTCATTCCGGAACGAACTGATTCGTATGCTATAAAAATCTCAACAGCTGGCACGGCTTACAATCTATTTGTGAATGACGATCTTATGGGAAGTGTAGGTATCTATTCCATTGATTCAAGTATGTCTCGGCCGCTGTATGAACCAAAAATATTCAATCTTGGCCCCTTGTCTAATCAATTGACCTTGCGATTCGATGTATCCAATTATGATCATCGATTGGGTGGACTCTGGGAGTCCATCACCTTTGGGACAACTGAGGAAATTTACGAATATCGGGAAAAACAGGTCGCCATGGCACTGTTTATGTTCGGAACCATTTTTGTTATGGGTATTTATCACCTCGGTGTGTTCTCATTGAGCACCCGCGGGACACCAGCCCTATATTTTGGCATTTTCTGTTTAATAATCGGTTTAAGAACTCTGACTACGGGTGAAATATTCATCCACCAAATCTGGCCAACCCTTTCATGGCAAATGCTGATCAAACTTGAATATCTCACATTTTACACAGGCATCCCCATATTTTTCCTGTTTGTGCGTCTACAGTTCCCTGATGAACTCAATGCACGGGTTACTCAGGCTGTTGTTGGAATATCAGCCCTGTTTGTGCTATTGGTTGTGTTTACCCGAGTGGATACCTTTTCTGCAACATTGACCTACTTCCAACCCCTGAGTCTACTCATTATGTTGTATGTCATCTATGGTCTTGTCCTGGCATTTATCAGAGGGGAAGAGGGCTCAACCATGGTCCTGGTTGGATTCCTGTCCATTGTGATCACTTTTATGAATGATATGCTTTATGTGGCAAATGTCCTGCATACAGGTCACCTCATCTCACTTGGTCTCCTCATATTTATCTTAACTCAGGCCTTTTTGATTTCGATCCGCTTTTCAAAAGCCTATACCACAATTGAGCTGCAACGGACCAAACTTGAGCGCACGAACACAGCCTATCAAGCTGAAATAGAAAGTCGGAAATCAGCTGAGCAGGAAGTGCTTCAGCATAAAGATAATCTTGAGGAATTGGTGGAGGATCGTACAGCTGAATTGCAGATTGCCAACAAACGTCTAGAAGAATTATCCCGTGTTGATGGATTAACTGGAATAGCCAACCGCCGTCGTCTCGATGAGGAATTAGATCGAGAATGGAAACGAATGCTCCGTGAAAAACGTCCACTGAGTGTGGTGTTGTGCGATATCGACCATTTCAAGCTTTACAATGATACCTATGGTCACGGGGGTGGTGATGAATGTCTCATTCGTGTTGCCAACGCAATAAAAGATTCCGTCAACCGGCCTGGTGATTTAACTGCCCGTTATGGTGGTGAGGAATTTTGTCTCGTGTTGCCGGAGACAAGCGGTATGGGAGCCCTGCAGATTGCTGAGTTGGTCCGGAAAAATGTATATGAGCTACATATGGAGCATAAATCGTCACCCATGGCGGAAGTGGTTACCCTCAGTTTAGGAGTTGCCACACTTATCCCAGATATTGGAAGCCATCCCAGTGTTTTATTGGAAGCAGCTGATAGAGCCCTTTATCAGGCTAAAGGCAATGGTCGAAATAGGGTTGAGCAAAATCTCATCGAGGCATCAGACTAGTTGTAGCACCATCATTTTAGATTTCGAATTTCTCTAGTCGAGAACTTTCCACTCAAAATCCCAATCCCATTTATCGAAGTACAGGTTACCACCTGACCATTCAACCTCACCTCTTTGACTATCTACTGTCTCTGAACGAAAATGTTGTTTGGCGGGGGTAAAGGGCTGACTGATGTCATCATTAAAAATAATCCGATAACTATCCATACCGCTGAGATAGAACCAATGAAGTTGGGGATCATTACTTTTCCGTAAGCCGTAAGTGACATCCATGGGGACCCAGCCATAGGGTTCAAAATAGATCATACCCCAATCATGCATACTGTCATCTGGTGGTTGCAATTCCCAGCCAGATTGCCAGCGGGCAGGTATGCCGCTGATTCGGCAAAGGGTGATGAAAAACAGGGTCTGTATACCACAATCACCATGATGATTCTGAACTGCATATTCAGGAATACAGGGAATACTGGAATACTCTCTGGCCGAGGCCCAGGGTGTATTGTTATCAACCCAGGCGAAGAGAAGTTGTGCCTTTAGATAGGGGTTCTGTTCATCTCCCACAATCTCACTTGCCAGTGCTTTCAGATCATCAGTAAAAACGATATGGGGAGCGTCTTCCTCAAGATACTTAATTAAATTTTCTTTGTTCTTCAACTCGGTGACCTGATCTGCCTCAATGGCCTGGAAAACACCATGTGAAGTAAACTCATATTCGACTGAAAATTTTGTGGTTTCACCTGCTATGGCTGGCTTCTCCATATAGACGGTTCGCTGTAGAGCATCTGGATCTGCCAGCTGATGTTCAACTGGAAAAGTTTGAATCATATCGATGTTCACTTGACGATCCTCAATATAGCGGGGGTAGGGTATCCAGCATTTGACCATCTCACCAGCTGGAACCTCGTCTGCCATAACCTCCACACTCTGCTTGATGTGCAGTCGACGTGGCTCTACAAATAATTTTTGTGAATTGTTGGCTGCTTTGATAATCTGAGCATTGTGAACATCCAGGACCAGCTTGGCTCCTGATCCTGAGCTGATCTCATCTTCAGGATGTTGAGCTGTCCAAATCTTCTTCATTTCAGCATTGATACGAAAGAGATTGCGACCTGCCCAGGTGAAATACCGCTTCTCCCCATCGATGATTTTAAACTCCAGAGATTTCTCATTGTCCCAGCGTTCAATATCAGCCTCTGTTACCTCAGGATAATATTTATTGATATAGCTCAGAACTTCTTCTGGAGTCTCAGTAAAATCAGCCCTTACCCTGTTCAACCGCTCTATCTCAAAGGCATATACCTTGCGATCCTGTTCAGATAGCTCTGCTTCTTCCAGATATTGAGTGATCAATTGAGTAGCTACTGTAAATTCTCCATTCCTGATGGCTTGACCTATCTGGTTTTTCATATTTATTGAATCCTCAATCATATTTTTACTACTGCACATAGTAATTACCCCCATAGTCAGAACTATGAGTCCAAACTTCATGTAACTTGTTATTCCTGACATACCTTTATCCCCGAAATTTTAAAAATTCTGATAATAATGTAAGAGCAACGAATACCCCTACTTCTGATTTGGTTGTGTTCCAGCTTCAAAGGGTTCCAGACCAGCATAAATGGCATTGTATGTAGCGGATAGAACCTCATCCAGTTCCATATCTGCAATGGCTTCGGCGCGGATAATTGGTTGAAAACGCACGATGATAGGACCGGGGTTTAAATGCAATGACTCCTTGTTCTTGATGTTGAATACACCTGAAAAGGAGATGGGTACGATATGGGCGCCACTATCCTTGGCAAAACGAAATACGAGGCGTTTAAAGGGAGTAAGCTGACCACCCTTGGATCTGCCACCTTCAGGGAGAACCACTATAGGGAAGCCTTCCTGGAGTTTCTGTTTGGCCAGATTAAAACTTTTCAGCGACGCGCGGATATTTTCTCTGCGAATTGGGATATTTCCCATCCGTTTCACCAGAGAACCATATACAGGATAATTTGTATGGTTTTCAGCCAACATCCCGACATAGTATTCTGGAACGATGGTTTTTAGAAGTGGGAGATCCATGAGACTTCCATGGTTAGCCATGTATATAAGGGGTTCTCCTGTTGGCAGATCTTCTGCATACTCAATCTGCAGATCACAATTCAATATCTTAAAAAGGGTTCTGGTGCGACGTCTGATCCAGGCATCATACGCTTGGGGTGGTTGGAAGTAGGATCTAACAAATAGAATCAGCAGGACAGGTGCGTAATAACCCCAGCCAACTATCCAATAATAGAGGGATAGTAGTGATCTCATTTCCAGAAAACATCGATTGCTTGTTTCAAACAATCGATCTCCAGAGGGGTGGTGCCCATCAGCTCACCATCTGGTGTCAAAACTTTAGGGATATTTGATTCAATCTTAATATGACTGGCCTGGAAACAATCCACCTCTTCCATATGGATATGCTCACCCGTAATGATCTTGGGAAAACTCCTCATCAGACCGATTCTACTCTTGGGACCAAGAATGGTAATATCCAACAAACCATCATCAGTTTTGGCAGCAGGAGCCATGAGATAATTACCAGTATATCTGGAATTTGAGATTTCTACAAACACGTTTTCTCTTTCGACAAGCTGACCATCGAGATCCAGTTTGACCTGGAAAGTTTTTAATCGCAGAATATGATAGAAACTTCCCAGCGTATATGAAACACTGCCCAGAAATTTCAGCTTATTTGCAGTGGCAACAATATCTGCAACCAGACCAACACCTAGGATATTCAGGTAGTACCAGGTCTGTTCCTCATTGGCGAACCGTCCCACATCAAATTTTTGAGTCTTTGCTGCTTTAATAATGTCTAAAGCTGGTTTCCAATCATGGTCATGTAATTCCATATCTTTGACAAAAGCATTGCTTGTGCCTACTGGAATAACACCAATGGGGATACGTGGCGAAGAATTATTTCTAAAGTAGCCATTGATCACTTCGAACAGCGTGCCATCTCCACCTGCTGCAATAACGGCGCTATATTGACTAAAGTCAGCTTCTTTAACCAATTCCAGGCCATGACCATGGTGGTCCGTGATCAGAATATCACAGTCTAAATCAATTTCCTGGAGGTATGCTTTAATTTGAGGTAAAAGTTTGCCTGCCCGTCCGCGGGCAGCCCATGGATTATAAATAATGAGATTTTTCATCGGATCCGTTCATTCATTTTTTTACAAGATAGTCGAATCAATATAGTCGAAAAAACGTTTCATCTTTGCAGATAATTAAGCGAGATGATCTGATGCAAGACTTGATTGTAGTAGGCTCTTCATTTAGTTTTCATGGCTCCATCAACTCTGATGAAGCAAGCTTGATTTAAACGAAGGAAACATAATGGATCTACATCAAATACTTTCTGGTATTGACGTCAGAGCTGATTGGATTGGTCTGCGTTATGTAAAGGAAAATACAGGATTTCGACTGGTCAGGGATGGAAAACCCGAGGCCAATACAAGAGAATCAAAACAAGGTGTTATGGTAGAAGTACTGGTAAATGGCCAGTTTGCCTACTATGGAACCAGCCGTCTTGATAAACCTGGTATACAGGCTGCTGCCGAGCGTGCGGTTATGCTAGCAACAGCAGCTTCCAAATATAGTCTGCACTCCTTTGGTGTTGAGGCACGACCTGTGGCTAAGGGAAATTATAGCTCACCCTTTCAAACTGCAGCGGATGCCTTCTCTCCAGGTGAACTATCAGAGTTGCTCATAAAAGCCACTGCAGAATTAAAAGTCTCAGATAAAGTGGTTACCACCAATGCCATGGCACGAACTGTGGAAACTGAATCTCATTTTGTGGCTTCAAATGGAAGCGATGTGGAACAGAATTATCTCATGGTCTCTGCGGATTATTCTGCCATCGCCCATGAAGGCAGTGTGACACAAAAACGGACCGATGGCGGTCTACTAGCCAAAAGTTATCAGGCCGGTATGGAAGTCTTCAATGAAGCCGATGTGCTGGCTCGCTGTCGCAATATCGGTGCAGAAGCCGTGGAATTACTTACTGCTGAAGAATGTCCTACTGGCACCATGGATCTCATCTTGGCTCCTGATCAGATGATGCTGCAGATTCATGAAAGTGTGGGTCATGCCCTGGAGATTGATCGAATTCTCGGAGATGAGCGTAACTACGCAGGATGGAGTTTTGTTCGATTGGAAGATTTTGGCAAGCTGCAGTATGGCTCACCACTCATGAACATTACCTTTGATCCCTATGTGGAGAATCAATTTGCCTCTTATGCCTATGATGATGGCGGTTTGAAAGCTGAGAAGGAGTTTCTTATCAAAGATGGTCTCCTGATTCGTGGTCTGGGTGGAATGGAGAGCCAATTGCGCTCAGGTATTAATGGGGTAGCAAACTTCAGGGCCAGCTCCTGGAACCGTGCTCCCATTGATAGAATGGCCAACCTCAATCTGGAACCAGGCAATTCAACACAAGATGAAATGATTGCTTCAGTCGAGAAGGGTGTCTTTATGACCTCAAATCGATCCTGGTCCATTGACGACTATAGAAACAAATTTCAATTCGGTTGTGAATACGGAAAGCTCATCGAAAACGGGAAATTGACTAAAACGGTGAAGAATCCAAATTATCGGGCTATTTCAAATCCATTCTGGCGCAGCCTGAAAATGTTGGGTAATAAAGACACCTTCGAAGTGTATGGAACGCCATTCTGTGGCAAAGGTGAACCCAACCAGATCATTCGTGTTGGACACGCCAGTCCATTATGTCTGTTTGATAGTGTGGAAATATTTGGCGGGGCTTAAATGCACTCCAAATGCATCTGCAATTCTAACAGCTGATAATATTTATTGAGGTATCATATGGAAAAATTATTTAAACAAATTAACCAGACAATTATGGCTGAACTCCGCGATGGAGAATTTCTGGGTTTAGGTTTTGGAGGCGAGCAATCCACCTTCACTCGTATCAATGCAGCCAAGGTTAGACAAATAGGTAATGTGGATGAAGCTGATCTCGGTTTCAATCTCATATTTAATGGCCGAAGAACCACTGGCAGTATTTCCCTTTCTGGTGATCTGGACGAAGATCTCAGCCGAGCCAGAGGAGAGCTTGAACGATTAAGATCTGAAGTCGTTCAGCTTCCGGAAGATCCTTATCTTGTGCTTCCAGAAAGTAAAGAAACCAGTCACAACGAAAAGCATGGTAATCTGCCTGATGCTGAAACGATTCCTGAAATATTATTGCCTGCCATGGGTGACGTGGATCTTACTGGAATCTGGGCATCTGGTCGTGTGTTTCAAGGCAATGCCAACTCATCAGGTGGATATCACTGGTTTGCCTCTGATTCATTCTCACTGGATTATTCACTCATTACACCTTCTGAAAAAATGGTTAAAGCAACCTATGCGGGTACAGAATGGGATCAGGTAGCCTATGAGGCTTTTCTAGCCGATTCGATTACCAAGCTGGAACTCATGTCCCTGGAACCCAAAAAGATCGAACCTGGCGATTACAGGACCTTTATTGCATCAGCTGGTGTATCTGATATCCTATCCATGTTCTCATGGGGTGGTGTTTCGGAGGCTGCTATTCGTCAGAGTGAGAGCTGCTTGGGGAAAATGCGCAATGAAAACGTCAAATTGAGCAGCTTATTCTCCTTCTCAGAAGATTTCAGCTCTGGTTTTGCTCCTCAGTTTAATGGGAATGGGGAAGTGGCTCCAGAAAAGACAATCCTCATCGATGGGGGTGAACTCTCTAATACTCTGATCAGCACCAGAACGGCCAAGGAATATGGTGTAGAATCGAATTTTGCATCAGAGGGTGAGAGCATGCGTGCTCCCTCCATGGCTGCAGGTTCATTAAAGGAGTCTGATATTCTGGCAACTCTGGGTACCGGTGTGTATCTCTCAAACCTCCATTATTTGAATTGGAGCGATATGATTGGTGGTCGGATTACTGGTATGACCCGCTATGCCTGTTTCTGGGTGGAAGCTGGCAAAATTGTGGCGCCCATCGAGAATATGCGTTTTGATGATAGCATATACAGCTTCCTGGGTGAAAACCTTGAGGTGGTCACTGAGAAACTTCAAATCAACCCCGATGTGGGAACCTATGATGGACGAGAGCTCAGTGCTATTGTGTGTCCCGGGATTTTGTTAAAATCATTTTCATTAACCTTATAGGTGACTATGCCCGAATCCACATCTAAGCATCGCTATTTACTGATTGTCAATCCGGAGGCAGGAAGTCGTTCAACCATGAAAGCCCTGCCAGAGATTGAACGTCTCCTGTTGGACCGTAAGGCTGAATATGAATTTCACTTTACCAAAGAAAAGGGTCACGCTACAGAATTGGTAAAAGAGGTGGGCTCCGGTTTTGATGTGGTTGTATCGGTGGGGGGTGATGGTACTATCAATGAAATTGTGAATGGTATGCCTGATCTTAATAAACCTATGGGGATTATACCTATTGGTACGGGAAATGATTTTGCCAGAACCTGTTCCATTAAAATCGGTGATCTAGATGCTGCAGTGGATGTACTATTGGCCCACGATGTTAAAAAAATTGATATCGGTGAAGTCAATGGCCGAAGATTTGTTAATGTATTGGGTATGGGTTTTGAAGGACTGGCCAATGATTATGGAGCCATTTTATCCTTTTTAAGAGGTACACCCAAATATCTGTTAGCCATTGGTGGTGCCTTCCTCACATATCGTCGAATGCCTCTCAGAGTCAAATTCAATGATCTTGAATTGGATGAGAAAGTCTTTCTCATGAGTATTGGGAATGGCTGGAATGTGGGTGGTGGTTTGCAGTTAACCCCTAAAGCGATTATTGATGATGGATTTTTTGATGTCTGTTATGTTGAGAACATTACCAGGTTTCGCATTATCCAGGATTTTGCAAAGCTATATGATGGCACTGCCGATCAGGTACCAGAAGTGAAGATGCACAAGACCAAAGAGTTGACGGTGGAAAGTGATCATCCCATAAGAGCTCACGTTGATGGGGAATCATTTGATCCGAGGCAGAAATCGTTTAAGATTAGCCTGATTCCCAAAGCTCAGGAGATTATTGGAAACTGGTCAGCAGATACAAGATTTAATTGATAGATTGTGTAATAACCATATAGATCAGAGGTGATTTTGATGAAACGTTTGTTTATAGTGGTAGTGGTGTTGGTTTTAGCGAGTAGTATACTTATCGGACAAGAGTTAAAGCCATATACCATGGGAGCGCAGAGTTCCGAAGCGTTGGATGTGGTTCGCGAAAAAACCAGTCAGGCACTCGTAGCTGCAGGTTTTACCATCCTGGGTGAATATCAACCCGCTATGGATGAAACGAGATGGGTTTATGTTGTTAATTCCACTGAAATGACTGAGGCTGTTCAGGAAAATGGTGAATTAACAGGGTTTGCTGCCGCCTTACGGGTAGGCCTCACCGTTGAAAATGATACGGTAAATATTTCATATACAAATCCCATCTATCTGGGGAATGCTTATTTCCAGAAACGTTTTTCAGATGTTGAAGACAAATTCCTCACGGTTCAGGATAATCTAAAAAAGGCCATGTCTGATTTGGGAACCGTCATGGATGGGGCTTTCGGTGCCAAAGAGGGCATGACACCCAAAGCGATTGGCAAGTACCACTACATGTTCGGTATGGAGTATTTTGAGGATGTGGTTGAGCTTACTGAATTTTCCAGCTATTCGGTAGGGAAGAGCATAATTGAATCAAAAATTGCCAAAGGTGGAGACACACAGCTTGTCTATGCCTATGAAATTCCAGATCATGATTTAAAGCTTTATGGTATTGCTTTGAGTGGGGAATCAGGTGAAGAACATTTCCTACCCATTATTGATATCAGCACACCCAAACACACGGCCTTCTTGCCATATGAAATCCTGCTCATGGGCAACACTGCTGTCATGATGCATGGTCGCTATCGGATTGCACTGGCTTTTCCAGATTTGACCATGGGCACTTTTTCCAAAATCATGTCTACACCTGGCGATATTGAAGATTTGATGCGTTCAGTCACTGAGTAGACCACTATAAGCTTTCACTCGATAACCTGCCTCGTTTTGGTTTCAAAGCGGGGCAGTTTTTAAATGGGGACAAATAATGCAATACACAACTCTGGGAAAACGTGGACCAAAGATCTCAACCGTAGGATTTGGAGCCTGGGCCATAGGTGGGATGAATTGGGGACCCACAGACGATGAGGTTTCGCTAAAGGCAATCCACGCTGCTCTTGATGAGGGTGTCACTTTTATTGATACTGCTGACGTGTACGGCTTTGGTCATTCAGAGGATCTTATTGCACAAGTCTTAAAAGAGCGGGGAAAAGGTGACCTCATTATCGCCACCAAAGCAGGGAATGATTTTTACTATGCCGGTGAGGAAACCGATGATGGTTATGGTGCCATACAACAGAATTACAAGAAGGAGTATCTCATTGAGGCAGCTGAGAAAAGTCTCAAACGGCTCGGTGTCGAAACCCTGGATGTTCTACAACTTCACAGTCCTGATATCGAAAAACTGGAGTGGGATGATCCCTGGGAGGCAATGACCAGGTTAAAGGAGCAGGGCAAGATTCAACATGCGGGACTTTCCATTCAATCCTTCAAAGAGTCTGATCAGGCCTATCTGCTTGAGCGTCATCAAGATCTGCTGGATGTAATCCAGGTTCGCTACAATCTTCTTGAGCGTAAAGCTGAAAAATTACTCTTCCCTGAAGCACTTAAATATGGAGTAGGTGTCATTGTGCGCATTCCCATGTTATTCGG
Organism: Fidelibacterota bacterium; assembly: GCA_018673925.1. Classification (GTDB taxonomy): domain Bacteria; phylum Fidelibacterota; class UBA8477; order UBA8477; family JABMPR01; genus JABMPR01. Next base: position 73,481 of record JABHBL010000015.1, on the reverse strand, counting down.
ATTGCTCAGTGGAAAATTTGATAGGGAAAGCATTTTTGAGGGCGATGATCATCGACGATTTAACCTGGATACAGAAAAACTCGATAGCTATCTCACAAAAATGGAATCCATGGACAAATTATACCAGCGCTATGCCGAATGGAGTCCAGCTCAAGTTGCTTTGCGCTTTGGGATATCTCATCCTGCCTGTCATGTATCTATTCCTGGAGGCAAAACACCTGCTCAGGTAAAAGAGAATTGTGGTGCTTCAGATATGCCTGAAATCACACTGAAATAATAGAGGGAACCGTGGGGAATAAGTACAAGAAAATCTTTATCACAGGTGCCAGCACGGGTATCGGGAGACAACTGGCTTTTGACTATGGCAAGACAGGTGCTGAATTATGGCTCCTGGCAAGATCTGAAAGCAGATTAACCACTCTCGCAAGGGACATCCAGAAAGCGGGCGGTCAGGCTCATATCCTGATTTGCGATGCCACAGATGAACCAGCATTTCTTAAAGCGATGGGGCTTGCTCAAGAGGAGTCTGGTGGCTTTGACCTGGTGATTGCCAATGCAGGTTGGGGCGGTAGAATGCAGTATCCCGGAGAAAAGAATATTGACGTTCTAAATCAGGTGATTGATTTAAATTTTCGGGCAGCGACTCAAACTTTGGAGTTTTTCGCTAAATTCATGGTGACCGCCAGACATGGTCACCTCGTGGGTGTCTCCAGTATTGCTGGTTTCAGAGGTGCACCCAGCGCGGCAGCATACAGCGCTACCAAGGCCGCTCTGATATCCTATCTTGAATCTCTAAGATTCTCGTTACGTCCTTTTGGTGTTTTTGTTACGGATATCCGACCAGGTTTTGTAAAAACACCCATGACAGACAGGAATGTGGTGCCAATGCCATTTCTTATGGAAGTGGATAAGGCTAGTTATAAAATTAGACGAGCGATCTCCAGGAAGAGAAAACGATTCACATTTCCATGGCAAATGGCTGTGCTTCTTCACATAATTAAAGCTGCTCCAGACTTTCTTTATGACTGGGTGGCAAGCCTCACATTTGGGAAACAGGCGGTGTCAGGTCGCACAGGCAAAGCGGAATCAAATACGCCATCTTAGATTCACCAAATTGGAGCAGACATTGATTGGAAAAAATTTGTAATGGCAATTAAGAGAGTATGGCACGGATGGACCACACTGGAAAATGCAAATAAATATCAGCAAATATTGCAAAATGAGGTAATTCCCGGTATTGAGGCCAAAGGTATTTCGGGATACAGGAAATTCGAAATTCTGCGATTTGAACGAGAGGATGAAGTTGAGTTTGTAACCATTATTACCTTTGATTCAATTGAAAATGTGATCGCATTTCTGGGTGAAAATTATAAAGAGGCCTATGTCCCGGAAGTTGCTCAAAAGGTGCTCAAAAGGTGGGATCTAGAAATACCCCATTATGAATTGATCGAAACGCGGGATTACGAAGCCAAATCTTTATCCTAGACTCCAACCCAATCCCTCCTATACTTGAACGATGTTTAAAACCTTAGATAAATACGTTTTTCGGGAATTACTCACCCCCTTTATGTATTCATTGTTGGTCCTGACAATGATCTTTCTGGTGAATTTTATCATTCGGGCCATGGATCGAATTTTAGGCAAGGGGCTCTCCTTTCTGGTCATCCTTGAGTATATAATTCTCAACCTGGCCTGGATCCTGGCTCTGGCAATTCCACTCTCGGTTTTGGTCGCGGTTCTGCTGGCGTATGGACGTCTCGCAACGGATCATGAGGTAACCGCTATGCGATCCGGTGGAATTTCACTCCCCCGCATTATGGCGCCAGCTCTGGTCTTTGCAATCCTGGTGGGCAGTTTTACCCTCTATTTCAATACAACCATTCTACCAGATGTCAACCACCGTGCTCGCCTTCTAGGATCAGATATTTATCGAAAGCGACCCGATATGGACATAGTCCCTGGGTACTTTATTGATGATTTGCCAGACTATAATATTCGGGTAAATGAAGTTACCGAAGAAGGTCTCAGTGGTGTGGTTATTTTCTCAAAAAGTGACCTCAGAGAACAGGTCTCGATTTTTGCGGAGACAGGTCGTACTGAAACCAAAGGCGGCCAAATCATTTTCACCCTCTACAATGGTGAAAAGCACCTCCTGGATCTTAATAAGTTGGATGATTATCAGCGGGAGTATTTTGACTCTACCCGACTCACGGTGAAGGTTAATAATCTTGAATTAAAGCGTCGGGAATCGGCCGTCAGGGGCGACCGTGAAATGACGCCTGCCATGATGTATGTCAGGATAGAAGAGAACAAAGAAAGATTTAATCGAACTATTGATAGAATGAATTCCATCAGGCTCAAAAGTCCGGTTTTTAATGGCGATTCACTGGTGGATATGATGGCTTTGATGGATACAATCAAACGCATTCCCATCCCTGAAAAAACACCGACCGAAGCCAGAACCAGGGTCTGGAACCGTACTGTTGATAAACTAGAAAGCCAGGAGCGCCTCCTGAACAGCTATTTGAAGCAGGTGAATAAGTACCTCGTGGAAATTCATAAGAAATATGCTATGGCGGTAACCTGCATCGTGTTTGTATTGGTGGGTGTACCCCTGGGTATCATGACCCGCAAATCCAGCGGCACCATTGGAGTTGCCATTGGTATGTTCTTTATATACTGGGCGGCTTTGATCGCCGGAGAGGAGCTGGCTGATCGCCGATTCATGGATCCTGTCCTGGCCATGTGGGCTCCCAACGGGATTATGGCTGTTGTAGGAATCTGGATCAGCTTCCAGGTTTCAAGGGAAAGAACCGTTATCAATATCCTCTGGTTGAAAACATTTTTGAATCCCCTGAATTGGAAAATCATACCAAGTAAAAAAACTTGACAAAGTAAGCATTTTCAAAAGTGTGGTATTCGTCTATATTGCCCCAAATTTACTGCTTAGGAGACATGGCTAATGTCACTTCATACAATAGTTTTAGTTAAACAAGTTCCAGACACTTCAAATATTTCTGGTGATGTCATGCGTCCTGATGGAACTGTGAATAGAGCAAGGCTCCCTGCTATTTTTAACCCTGAGGATCAAGAAGCTCTGGAGCTGGCCCTGCGCTTAAAAGATAAACATGGTGGCAAGGTGACTGCTTTGACCATGGGGCCACCCAATGCTGCCAATATGCTCCGTGAATGTTTATATATGGGTGCCGATCGGGCTATTCTGGTTAGCGATCGTAGATTTGCTGCGGCTGATACCCTGGCTACCTCTTATGCCCTTCATAAAGCGGTTCATCGGATTGGTGATTATGATCTCATCTTTGGTGGACGTCAGGCCATTGATGGTGATACGGCTCAGGTGGGTCCACAAACGGCTGAGAAACTGGGCATTCCTCAGATCACCTATACTCTGGAAGTTCAGAACCTGGATTTGAAAAAGAAGACGGTTCGCGCCAAACGTGCCATCAAAAATGGGTATGAGATTCTGGAAGCACCACTACCTGTCCTGCTCACCGTCACAAAGGATGCAGCCGAACCACGTCCTTTTGATGTAAGAAGGTTGTGTACCTACAAACGGGCACAGTCCAGATTCGAAATTGAAGCCACTGTGGATGACAGTCATGATTTGGTGTGGATGGATGAACTGATGGAAAAAATCAAGGCTGACGATTTACTTATTGAGACCTGGAATATTGAAGATATTGATGCTGATGTTCAATGGTGTGGACTGGCAGGGTCTCCTACCAAGGTGCACAAGGTTGAGAATGTGATACTCAGTGGAGCAGAATTTAAAAAAGTTCCAGCCACTTCTGACGGGCTGAATGATATGATTACTGATCTGATGCAAGATCACATTTTTGGATAACATGATATGAATTCAAAACTAAAAGATATGGTGTGGGTATTTGCTGAGCAAACTGATGGAGTCATGGCTGATGTCAGTCTGGAATTACTTCATAAGGCTAGAATGCTAGCAGGAAAAATGAACTCAGAGGTCAGTGCTGTTCTACTTGGAGATAAGGTTGAGGGGTTATCTAAGACCTTGTTCGCCCATGGTGCCGACAATGTCTATCTCCTGGACGATGTTGAACTCAAAGATTTTCGCAGCATGCCCTATGCAAACCTGATAACCAACCTGGTTGAAGAGAAAAGACCCCGGGTCGTGCTGTTTGGCGCCACGCATATCGGTCGGGATATTGCGCCTCGAGTTGCTTCACATACCCGTTCTGGACTCACTGCAGATTGTACGGAATTGAAGATTGAAACTTTGACCATCAGGAAGGTCGAGCACGAAGACTTATTATTACAGATCCGACCAGCCTTTGGTGGAAATATCATCGCCACCATTATTTCGCCTGATGTGGAAATTCAAATGGCCACTATCCGTGAAGGTGTTATGGAAATGGGTGAACCTGATGCATCCCGAAAGGGGACCATCATTCCAGTCAAAGTTGAGCTGGATTCTGTTGAAGTTGCCGTAAAGATTATTGAGAAACATCAGGAAGCTTCAAGTGTCAATCTCAAAGGAGCTCCAATTATTGTGGCCGGTGGTTATGGAGCAGATACACCTGAAAAATTTCAACTGATCAAGGACCTGGCCAAAGTGCTGGGTGCTGAAGTAGCTGGTTCCCGTGCTGCTGTAGATGCAGGTCTGATCAATTCAGAGCGTCAGGTGGGGCAAACAGGTACTACGGTAAGACCCAAATTGTACATTGCTATTGGTATATCAGGAGCTATTCAACACCGTGCTGGCATGCAAGAGTCTCAAAAAATTATTGCCATCAACAGTGATGCAGAAGCCCCCATTTTTCAAGTCGCACACTATGGTATCCATGGTGACTTGACAGATGTGATACCCAAGCTAATAGCTGCCTATAAAAGTCAACTGCATTAGCCCTTTGATTTTGAGAATTGCAGTTACCAGAACTAAAATTTTACCTCAACACTGAACGAGGATGAGATATGTCAAATTTTTTCACTGAAAACGCTGATATTCTATTTCAGTTCAATCGTATTGATCTCGAAGAGATCATCAGAATTCGGGAAGATGACTATACGCAGGCTGAAAAATATTCTTTTGCCCCTCGAGACTATGAGGATGCCAAGGACAATTTTAAGCGCATCCTGGAAGTCGTTGGAGATATCTCTGGCAATTTTGTAGCAGAGCGTGCCAGAGAGGTTGATGAGTTAGGCTCCACTTTTGAAGATGGTGTGGTAACCTACGCCAAAGGTCTGGAAGAGGCCATGACCCGTTTGAATCAAGCTGGGCTTATGGGTTTTATTCTGGAACGTAAATATGGTGGATTAAACCTACCTATATCTCTATATATTTTTGCCATTGAGATGGTTTCTCGTGGCGATGCATCCCTCATGAATCTTTTTGGACTTCAGGATATCTCTGAAACCATTGAGAACTATGCCTCTGACGAAATAAAAGATGAATACCTCCCAAAATTCAGCAGTGGTGAAGTGACAGGTGCTATGGTTCTCACAGAACCAGATGCTGGTTCAGATTTACAGGCAGTCAAGACCCGTGCCTACCAGGATGAAAATGGGAATTGGTTTCTCAGTGGAGTCAAACGTTTCATCACCAATGGCAATGCCGATGTTAATCTGGTGCTGGCCAGGTCAGAAGAAGGATCCCGGGATGGACGTGGTCTGTCGTTGTTTGTATGTTATGGTGACGATACTGTTCAGATCAGACGTATTGAGCACAAATTGGGCATCAAAGGATCTCCAACCTGTGAAATGCAGTTCCATGATACACCCGCTCAGCTCATTGGATCAAGGAAACGCGGTCTCATATCGTATGTCATGGCACTCATGAATGGTGCTCGTCTTGGTGTAGCTGCCCAGGCTCTGGGAATTGCTCAGGCAGCCTATGTAGAGGCCCGTCGTTATGCTCAGGAACGTGAGCAGTTCGGCAAACCCATTCTGAATTTTCCTGCAGTTGCTGATATGCTCATAAAAATGAAGGTAGATCTTGAGAGTTCTCGCACCTTGATATATGCTACAGCTCGTGCAGTGGACATGCATAAAGTAAGTGAGATGGAAATGGGCAGGCTAAAGGCTGCCGGTGAATCATTTACCGATTTAAAGACTCAAGTCAAACACTGGAAAGCCATGGCTGACTTTCTAACACCCCTCTCAAAATTTGTTATCTCCGAAAAAGCCAACCGTATTTGCTATGATGCCATTCAGATTCATGGTGGTACCGGGTACATGCAGGAATTCAACGTAGAACGACACTATCGTGATGTACGTATTACCAATATTTATGAAGGCACCTCACAACTTCAGGTCATCGCTGCCATTGGAGGTGTGATCAAGGGTGTCTGTGATGACCAATTTGATGCCTTCGAAATCCGCGAATATCGTCATGAAGCGCGACAACTCGCCAACAAACTCAAAAAGATTCGCACACTCCTGGAAAAGTGCAAAATTCATGTCCTGGAAAAGGAAGACAAAGCCTATCAGGAATTGCATTCTGCCGAGTTGGTAGAAATGTATGGCTCAATCTATGTGGGTTATCTTATTCTCGAAGAAGCAGGTGAAGATTCACGGAAAATGTTGATTGCTAAAAAGTACATCATGGATGCACTTGCTACGGCTATGCACCATACCGAATCTGTCACCCGCGGTTTTGATACCTTGTTTGCTGATGTGGAGCAGATCCTGACCAGAGAGTAGGATCGGTCATCACAAGTGGATCCAATTCAGTTTATCAGATAAGTTCAAAGTATAACAATATTTTTAGAAATCATTTTGCAGCACACTAATTCAGTTTAGTATTAGGCTATTCAATAATGTTTTCACAATTGATATTTTATTATCCAAACGGGGGATTCTTGGGCTTTATAAATCTAATATGTGGTGTTCTTCTGTTCTCTGTTCTGTCCTGTTCACCAGAACCAGAACCAGACTATTTACCAGTAAATTTTACTGTAAATCAACAAATATTAGGCTTATCCTACATTTCTTCGCAAGTACCGTTTAGCATAGATTATCCCCTGGATGTACAAGCTGTTGATTCAGTGGACATAATGAATTTTCGTGAATCAATCCAAGCGGATACAAATGCATATTTCAAAATTGAACTTTTAGATATGAAACGATCAACCGCTGGAATGGTTGTAACGGTTTCTCTTATTGATAGTGCTGAGACAGCTTCAAGAATTCTCAATGATAACTATCTGGAGCAACTTAAGACTACCTTTAACACTGAGTCGATTATCCGCAATAAGGTGTCAATAAATAAGATCCCTACAATTCAGTTTATCGTTACCTCAGAAAATTATATCAACATCAAACTATTCTTGATACTTGAACCAAGTACTATTCAAGTGGATTATTTCATTCCCAGTCATCAGTATTCTGAAAAGCTTGAACAAATCGAATCATCAATAGGGAGTATTTCCCACAAAAAGAAAGAGGAGAAAAAATGAAGAAAGTTCTCGTTTTAATTTTGATTGTTGCCTCCATGGTCATGATCGGATGTTCTACCCATGTCCACACCGTGGGAGCTGGATCACAAGCTGGTCAAGTTGAGACTGCAACTCAATGGTACGCTCTTTTTGGTTTAGTACCTTTGAATAACGTTGATACACAGGCTATGGCCGCTGGTGCAGTGGATTATGAAATCCAAACCCAGACCACTGTTGTGGATTTTGTAGTTGGGATTCCAGCAAGCTGGATAACAGTAAGTCGAAGGACAGTTACTGTCACAAAATAGTGTTTCAATTTTTGTAGCATCTTTGCATGCAAGGATGCTATGGGATTAAAAAAAGCCCCGTCTTCAATTAGTTTTGAATGACGGGGCTTTTTAGTGTCGATTATTTTTAATTGTGGGGGTTACCCAGCGTAGTCTTCTCCACTTCTTGAGTAGTAAGACTATTATCCCGCTGAATTCTCTTCGAAATTTAGGATGATATCCTCTAGACTCGTTTTGCTCCCCATCATGGTAAGCTTATCACCCTTGTGTAAATGATTGTACCCATGGGAAATAAAATCACGACCTTCTCTGTGCATGGATAAGATGAGAACATCTTCTGGTAACGGAAGATCGCGTACTGCCATTCCTTGAAAATAGGGGTTTCTCACCTCAACATCGACAATTTCCTGGTCTGTTTCACCCATGAGTAAAGACGCAGCAGAAGGTGAACGAACAAACTGATCTAAAAGACTTACAATAGCTGTCCTGGGCTCGACGATGAGCGCTCCTAACTCGTGAAATAAATCATAGTATTCATGGTCTGCCATCCGGACAACGATGGTTTCAGTTCCATACACTTCGTAAAATGTTCTACACAAGGCAAGATTCTCCTCATCTGATAGGAGAAGAATAACAGCATCCGCCTTTTTAGCGCCCACCTCTTCCAATCCCTCAAGATCGCTTGCCGCTGTGACAACTACATCCATAAGGTCAGTATGGAGTGATTTCGGTTGCTCTTTTTGGGTACACATGAGACGAACTTTCCACCCATGCTGCTCAAGTTGTTTTGCGAGAGCCACACCCTGGTTATCAATACCAAAAATAAGAGCGCTATGATCCATGAGGGGATCTGTTTTACCCCGCACATGGGCTTCTCCCATATGCTTGATTGCCCATTTGAAAAAGGGAGGTCCGACAATCTGATTTAAAACAATAACTGAAATGATAACCGTCGCAAAGGAAGCCCCAAAATCGGGATAAGCACCAGCCACATTCTTTGCCAATCCCAGACCAACACCGGCTTGAGTAATGTAAGCCATCCACTGGATCCGGTTTTGCTCCATGGAATCGCCCGCAATTACTCCACCTGTAAATGAACCTAGAAAAATAGCACCGAGGCGCACACCAAAGAGTATCAGGGTAATGGGCCAGGTCATTAACAGAATATCAAGCGATAATGAGATTCCAGTTAGAGTGAAGAAAGCAATGTATATGACTGGACCTATGATGTGAATAAGCTTTAACCATTCATGTCGGTGAACGGTCTTATTCACAATCCAAAAACTTGCGGCCATGGCAGTCAGAAGTGGTTCAATGTGGAAATCAAAATTATATCTGGTGTGAGTATACTCAACCAGCAATTCTGAGAGATAGAAAATATGAAAGCCGATAAATAATATCCCGGCAATCTTGATTTGAAATGGCCAGTTTGTAGAAATCAGCTTTGAAAGTATATAGCTGATAATCCACCCAATTACCAGAGCGGCGGCGAGTTCTACCACAAGTTTTATATGAACAAGTAGATTTATGTCTCTGCCAGTGAGCATGACATTTGCCATCTCAGAGTTGATGGTAAAAAGGATAATAACCGCTACATCAATTAAAACTGTTACTCCCAGAGCAGTGCGTGTAAATGGACCACTCGCATGAAGTTCTCTAACGATTGCGATAGCAGATGAGGGAGAGCGAGCCACGAGAATGGAGCCAGCTAGAATACCGATAGCCACTCGCTGTGTGAATGACATATCCACCATGAAGGGGATATAGTCTCCCATGAGAGCGAAGGCTAAGCTGCCCAAAGTAAAGGTTAAGCTCACAAGTCCAGCAGTGATCCACACCATGCTCTTTACACGATCACGGAAATCCTTGATATAGAATTCACCACCAGCTGAGAAGGCTATAAAGGCCAGAGCTGTTTTGTCTATAAAGCTTAAATGAGGAATAGCTTCAATGGGAACCAGGTTTAGGACGTAAGGTCCAACTATGATTCCGGTGAAAAGAAATCCGCTTATTAAGGGGAAATGGATTTTTGAGAAAACAATACCAATCTCCTTGGCAGCAAGGGATACAATGAGAAAACCCGCTGAAAAGATCAGTAAATCGGTATACTCAATCAAAATAGAACCGCTTGGATTAGCTAAGAAACGCTGGAGTGGTTATGGCTCTAATAAAAGAGACCTGGATTTACCCCGCGTTGTCCTCACCACCATCAATTCCAATCACATTGCCTGTAATCCAGGTACTCATACTTGAAAAGGTAAGGACGGCTTCAGCAACATCTTCTGGAGTAGTCAGACGACCACCTGGATTCACCTGTAAAGCCCTGGCAATCATTTGCTCGTTGCCTGGAATTTTTCTCAAGGCAGGGGTATCGGTTACACCAGCTCTCAACGCATTGGCTGCAATATTTTTGGGGGCAAGCTCAAATGCAATCTGACGGGTATGAGCTTCCAGGGCAGCTTTAGCAGCTGAAACGGCTCCATAGTTTGGCCATGCTGTGTGTCCTCCTGAGCTGGTCATACAGAAAATGTGACCACCCTCTTTCATCAGTTTGTGACCAACCACATCCTGAGTCCAGTATACCAGTGAGTGCCCCATGACATCCAGGGTCATATCCATTTGGTTTTTGTGAACTACACCACCTTGACCCGGATTGAAAACAACAGGAAGGAGGGTACCAAAAGCAAGGGAGTGAATCAGTACCTGGACTGTCCCTGCTTCATTGGAAAAAGTTTCTTCCATAACCCTGATGGCTTCTTTTCTAGCACGAGTATCAGCGGCATTAATATTGAAGAATAGAGATTTTGCACCTGCGGCTTCAATGTCAGCCTGAATAGCCTCAACATTGTGCATGGTTGCTTTGCGATCGAGGTGAACCCCGAAAATATTATATCCATTGGCAGCCAGTTTTCTGGAGATAGCTCCACCAAACCCACTTGAAGCGCCTAAAATTAAGGCCCATTTCTGCATAATCATTCCTTTCATCAGCCCCCGTTAACTTGCGGAGAATATAGATTTGAATCCAGGCATGTAAAGCAGTATATCCATTATTCATCACTCCAACAGTACCTTGGGAACATCCATAAAGGTTATCAACTAAATGCTGTAGATAGTCTCTAGCCTCTAACAGTAAAACTATATAGTAGAAAGTTAAATAAAATATTATTAATTATATATCGTTGTAGAATTGAAAATATAGATGCGACTTTAATGGTTCCATAGCTACCCGTAAGAATAACTAAATAGCTACGTATAGATACACTATGAAGCATATAGGAGACATGAAGAATGGATGGAACTATACATGGAGTCACTTACTTTTAGAGTCATGCTTCAGACTCTCAAACATCCAAACTCAATAACTCTTTGTCATCATGCACTAAAACGATAACTTCCCATTATCAAGGTGAAGCAATTCGAACTTAGGATGATCTGAATCATTTAATTATAAGGGATACATGAAAGCTCACTTACGAATAACACGACCACAGACAATTTGATGCAAATTAGATCATATCGACCATCGGATGAATCATCAGTCATAGATCTGTGGCATAAATGTGATTTGATTCGTTCCTGGAATGATCCGGAAAAGGATATCAAACGAAAACTAAAAGTCCAGGGAGAGTGGTTTCTGGTTGGAACAATTGATGATGAAATCATGGCATCTGTCATGGCTGGATATGATGGTCATCGGGGATGGGTAAACTACCTGGCGGTAGCCCCTGAACATCAAAAATTGGGGTTTGGCCAGAAAATGATGGCTGAAGCTGAGCAATTACTTAGACAGGTGGGTTGTCCAAAACTCAATTTGCAATTAAGAGATTCAAATACTGAGGCTATAAAATTCTATCAGAAATTAAGATATCAAATAGATGATGTGATTAGTTTTGGTAAACGGCTCGAATCAGATGAGTAAACTCGAATGTTCATTGACCCGGATGGGGAAAACTCAGAGCCGTCGAGAGTAGTCTTACATAACATTCGTAATTCCCAATATTTAATTCGTAGCTAAAACAACTTTCCCTGCCAGGTATCTCGATGATTCAATTCCAGATCCATGAGATGCGTCAGTTTAGGAATATTATACCCCCAGCGCGGGGCAATCAGGATATCATCAGGCGCATCCCCAAATAGTCTCTGTATAACAATTCTGGAATCTAGTCTTTCCAGAATATCTGCCACCAGCTCGATATACTCATCAGCCTGGAAAAGAGGAAAGGGTTCATCATTGTAACGCTTGGCCAAAACAGTTCCCTTCACAATGTGCAGCTGATGAATTTTCAGGAAATCAAGTCCAAGATCATTGGCGGCTACCCCAGTTTCAAGCATCATTTCCTTTGATTCAACCGGAAAGCCTAAAATGATGTGTCCAGCGACTTTTATTCCATACTGTTTGGTTAATTCAACTGCCTTGATCACGGACTCATAATCATGACCACGATTCATCCAATCCAGGGTTTTGTCGTGGATGGATTCAATGCCGTACTCAAGGGTAACATTCACCCGCTCATTCAATTTGGCGAGATACTCAAGCAAGGGCTCATCAACACAGTCACTGCGAGTTCCTATATCCAACCCGATGACATTGGGATACCCAACAGCCTCTTCATACATACGTTTCAACTTATCCAACTCATCATAAGTATTGGAATAAGCCTGGAAATAAGCGATGTACTTCTGGACATCATAGCGATCGATCATGAAGGGGATGGAGGCTTCCATTTGCAAAGGAATGGACATGTCTTTATTGATGTAGTGAGGGACAAAACTATCATTGTTGCAGTATACACAACCACCGCGACCTTTTGATCCATCACGGTTGGGGCAAGTGAATCCTCCATGAAGTGAAACCTTACGGATTTTTTCACCATAGGTATTTTGAAGGTAATAATTATAGTTATGGTAACGTCTGTTTAACCAGATTTTTACTTGATTTCCCGCATCAGTTGTTGAATTTGCACTCATGTTACTATTTAACCCTGATCACTACATATCAGTACTTTTTTTCAAGAGGAGATTGATGGAATTTACAAGCACCGGGAGTAATGCTTCATGACATTAACACACCGAGTAGTTTTTGTTTTTATCATGATTATGCAACTGAGTGGTCAGGACAAAATCCTTGATGTAAAGCATAAAGATATTGATGAGCAGAGCGCTATCATTAAGAGTCAAACCTATGATAATGTCTATTGGCTATGTAATGACTCAGGTGATAAACCATTTGTGTTTCCTGTAACTGAGCTAGGCGAAATGATTGTACCAGATTTTATGAAAAAACGGTATCTCGGTGATAAGATTGATAACTATCCAGGGATAAAAATTAAAAACGCCAGCCTCATCGACTGGGAAGCACTCGCTGTATTAAAGGATACCCTGGTAATTGCCGATGTAGGCAACAATGGCAATACAAGACGAGATATGGGTGTATATATCATTCCCGAGCCCAATCCTCGTGCGACCTACGAAACCCGACCTCTACTGTGGTTGCCTGTCCGGTATGAGGATCAATCCAAATATCCTGCTGATGAATGGGAATTTGATTGTGAGTCCATTTTCACTTTTCAGGGGAAAATATATTTCCTTACCAAGCACCGTGCGGATCGGCATATCAGAAAACCCGCTTCAGGAACCAAGCTTTATAGAATGGATACACGTTTTACCAATAAGGTCAATGTGCTAAAATTGATCAACCGCAAAGATGACCTGGGTGGCTGGGTAACGGATGCCAGTATGGCACAGGATGAATCTGCCATGGTTTTAATAGCCCAAAACCCACTGGCAACTATCATCTGGTATTTCCCTAAACCCAAACGGGGTGATGATTTTTTAGCTCAAACACCCAGATCCTATAGCCTTGTTAAGGCAGACCAGGCTGAAGGAGTTTGCTTTAAGGATCCCCAAACTATTATTGTAACCAACGAACAACGGGAATGGTTTGAAATACCACTCTCGGCTTTTAGTAAATAGAATTTTCAAGGATACTAAATGAAATACGAACATTTGTCTCATCGCTCACAGTACAAATCTGGTGATTTTGCACTAAGTGGAGCCATTAAAAATTATGCTCCTGATCTACAGCTCGAACCAGTTCATACTGAGGTCCATCTTTCAGTTGACCTGAAACAGAAATCAGCAGTCGGGTATGCATTGATCACCCTAAGAGCCAATGTGGCGGGGGAGCATTCAATTAAACTGGATGCAGTAGATTTTGAGGAAGTAAAAGTTCAGGATCTCAGCACTATAGGTCTGGACTATACTTATGATGATTTAACTATTAATTTAAATTTTGATAAATCCTTTGCTGCAAATGAAGAATGTGTCATCAGGGTGGATTACCGTATTCAGGATCCTATCTCGGGGCTCCAGTTTTCAGCGCCAGATGAAAAGCGCCCTGACTTTCCCTATTATGCCATAACAGACAATGAGACGGAGCGTGCGAGATATTGGTTCCCCTGTGTGGATTTCCCCACAGTTCGATCAAAGATGGATTATCACCTCACTGCAGACGAAAAATTAACTATTCTGGCAAATGGTGCCCTGGTATCCGAGGAAACCAAAGATGGAATGAAGACCTCTCATTGGAAGTTGGATTATCCTTGTGCCAGCTATCTGGCCTGTTTTGCCATCGGCGAATTTTCCGTTTACCAGGACAAACCGTTGAGAGATATGCCCATCGCATACTTTGCCGATAAGTCCTACACACCAGAGCAGCTTCAACGCACCTTTGAGCCCACCCGCAAAATGCTGATTTGGATGGAGAAAAAACTGGATATGGCCTTTCCATATCCCAAATATTTCCAGATTGCTGGTAGAGAAGTGGGTGGCGCTATGGAAAATATTTCTCTCGTATCCTGGGATGATAAATTCATGCTTGATGAGACCATGGCGAAGGAATGGAAGTACATCATGGATCTGATCAATGTCCATGAAATGTCCCATTCTTACTTCGGTGATGCTGTTGTCTCCTATGATTTTGCCCATGTCTGGCTTAAAGAGAGCTGGGCGACCTACATCGAATCAGTCTGGCTAGAAGATTCTGAGGGAATCGATGCCATGCATTGGCAACTCGCTGAAGAAGCCAGCAGCTATATTGGTGAGGCCAAGAATAAATATGTGCGTCCCATTATTACCAGAGAATACGATCATAGTTGGAACATGTTTGATATGCACCTCTATCCCGGAGGTGCCTGGCGATTGCATATGCTGCGTCAGCTCGTGGGTGATGATAAGTTTTGGACGGGTGTTCAGGAATATGTCAATACCTACGCTGCACGTACTGTCAAATCTCTTGATTTTCAGCGATGTATAGAAAATCATTCCGGTTTGAATCTGGATAGTTTCTTTGATATGTGGTTCCGTTCAAAGGGTTATCCAATACTCAAAGCCAGCTTTGAGTATGATAAGAAAAAGGGACTCGGTAAATTTACTTTTGAGCAGACCCAAGTAGACAAAAAAAAGGGTATCGAGCTGTTTGAAATGGATCTTGAGATTGGTTGGCAGGATACCAGGGGTGGTGACCATGTTGATACGGTTCACCTCACCAAAGGAACCCAGATTATAAATATCAAAATGGATGAACCCGCTCACATCCTGCTTGATCCGAATATGAAAGCGCTTTTTGAGGCAGAATTTAACCCTGGTGATGATAAGCTGCGCCACCTCCTTGAAAATGGGAAGACGGTTCGCGGACTGATGCAGGCCATGAGTGAATTAGCCAAGACCGGTAAACGTAAAAATCTCCAGGCCATCAGGGAATATCTAAAGCAAGAAAAGCGCTGGGGTCTCAGAATCCATGCTTTTCGCGTTCTGGGTTCCGTAGGGAATGCATATGCCTATGCGCATCTCGCCGAACTTCTGTCTGCTGAAACAGATCCAATGGTGATTGAGGAAGCTGCCAGGGCCTGCGGTAATCATAGAAATGATGCCATGAGGGATTCCATTCTCTCGAAATTGAAAGCAAAGGATCTACCGTATCGAGGAGAAATGGCTCTTTTAGAAAGTCTCGGCAAGCAACGTAATGCAGAGGACACTCCTTTATTAACAGCCTATACTAAAAAAGATGGCTGGAGAAATTTGGTGCGGGCAGGTGCTTTTCTAGGTTTGGCTGCCAACCGAAGTGAGGCAGCTCTCGAAGCACTTCTGGATGGCATAGAAGTACCAGTGCATTTTTATGATGAGAAACTAGCCAGAGTTTTGGCTCTATCATCGATGAAGGAATGGATGGCCCCACACCTTCAAAAGCAAATTACACAGGCAATTTGTGCTGCCACAGAAGATCCTAGCTACCCTGTTCAGATCACTGCCGCCAGAGGTCTGGGTGCGGTGAAAGAGAACGCCGGAATTCCATTCCTGGTGGCCCTTCAGTCTCGCCTGGCTGTGCAGGATCATCCACTGGTGAAACGTCAACTTCAGGCCATACAAGCCTCAAGTGATGGAACAGAGACAAAGAAACTACAAAAGCAACTCGATGAACTCACCGAGAAGTTAGGTGGTCTGGAAAAACGTCTCCAGGAGGTTGAATCTGAAAAATAGGATTCAATTATTTGCAATTTTAATTGCACTAGTCCTCATTTCCTGTGAGAAGGAAGCAAAGATTCTTGTGCTGGAACTGGATATCGCTGAGCTGGTTTGTATGGATGGTCAAAAAATATTTGAAGGTCGTATCCTTGAACTAGAGGGTATCAAGGCTGTTTCTGCTAATATTCAAGCCCACAAAGCACAAATTCGCTATCGGGAAAATCAGGTCTCCGCAGCTGAAATTCAAACCCATCTTGGGGACTATGGTTTTACCATTGATGATGTACCTGGCAATGTTGTAGCTCGTGGTCGTCTCCCCCAATGTTGCTTCAGCCAACAGACACTTAAGTGATATTAGGAATTTTATGATAACTCAAGAGCAATTCAGATCCAACTTTGACGTAGCCGGGAAACGTCTTTTTTTCAACCATGCTGCCTACAGCCCTATTTCCCGACCCGTTGTGAATGCCATCAATGAATTTTTTGAGCATCGCCAAATGGGGAATCCCCTTGCCTGGAATATTGCAGTAGATCATATGGAGGGTCTCAGATCCAACTATGGAAAGCTTGTGGGAGCACCTGCAGAGCGGATTGCTCACATGGCGAATACGGTTTCAGGTGTCAATGTGCTGGCCAACGGGTTGGATTGGAAAGCTGGTGATCATATCCTGCTATATGTGGATGAATTTCCATCAAATGTGATGCCCTTTCTGAATTTGAAAGATAGAGGGGTGGAGGTTGAATTCATTAGCGCAGGAGATGGCAGAGTAACACCCGAATTATTTGAAGCAGCCTTGAAACCCCAGACCAGGTTGATTTCAATCAGTAGTGTTCAATATTTAACTGGCTTTCGAGCTGATTTAAAAAATCTCTCAGAATTATGTCATTCCAGGAATATTATTTTCTCAGTTGATGCCATTCAATCTGTTGGCGTTGTCCCTACCGATGTCATCGCTTCCGGTGTTGATTTTATGGCAGTTGGGGGTCACAAATGGATGATGTCACCTCTTGGAACGGGATTCTTGTATGTCACTGAAGAACTTCAATCACGACTAAAATTAGTCCATCGTGGCTATATGGGTCACGTAAATCCTATAGATTTTGGAAATTTTGACCAGGAGCTCAGCCCTAATGCACAACGCTTCGAGCTGGGTGCTTTTAATGCTTCAGGGATGGTCGGGGCTGAAAAAGCAACTGAATTGCTTTTGGAATGTGGCATTGATAGCATTTTTCGCCATGTTCGAAAACTTATCGGTCAATTTGAATGGGGTCTGGATGAACTCCCCTTTAAAACCATGTATCAATTTGAAGAGAATGAACAGAGCAGTATCTGCATGTTTTCCCACAACGATGCATCCAGAAATGAAGCCATTTTTCAATCACTTTCAGCATCTGGTGTAAATATCTCCTTACGTGGTGGTGGCTTGCGTCTGGCACCCCATTACTACAATACATCAGATGAAGTGGATCAGATTCTTGCTCTTTTGAAAGGGTCTTCCTGAGAATTATTACAGGAACCAGCTTGAGATGTGGGCGTAGATTAAGAAATATTAGCCCGTTAAAGTAAAATTGGAAATGAATCGAGGGATTAGCCATGAACCGATCACGACGAAGTATCATAATTCTGGCATTTGGGATGTTTTTAGCCCTCACGCATTGTGCCAAGGAGGAACTGGCAACGGTGTCTCTGGCTAAGATTCCAGTTACTACCAACTCTAGTTTGGCTGCAGAGGAGTTTCAACGGGGGATGGCCTATGCAAACACCCTGCAAACCGTGGAGGCTGCAACCCATTTTCGTCTGGCCCTGGATGCTGATCCCACCTTTGCCTCAGCCTGGCTCAATCTGGCTTATGTTTCGCCTGGGACAGCACTATTTGTTTCATACTTAGATTCAGCCAAGGCTCATGCTTCCAAAGCCAGTGAGGGTGAACAACTCATCATCCTAGCTGCGAAATATGGTTTTGAGGGTAACAATACGAAGCAAGAGAAGTCCTTGCAGAAATTGGTTGAGTTGTTCCCTGGTGATGAAAATGCTCTTCTACTTCTGGGAAACTATTACTTTGGATTGAGGCAATATCGTCAAGCCATTCAATCCTATCATCAGGCAACCCTGGTGAATAATAATCTGGCAATTCTTCACAATCAATTGGGCTATTCACAAAGGGCATTGGGGAATTATGGAGAGGCTGAAAAAGCTTTCAAATTCTATATCAAATTGAACTCAGAAAATCCCAACGCCTATGATTCATATGCTGAACTGCTCATGGAGATGGGTCGCTTTAATGAGTCCATAGAATTTTATGCTAAAGCATTGGAACAGGATCCAAATTTTGTTGCGAGTCATATTGGAATTGCCTGTAATTACGCCTTTTTAGGTGAACCTGGTAGAGCCCGAATTCAATTAGAATTATTAAAGGAAATTGCCCGGAATGTTATTGATACAAGACGAGCAATTTTTACTGAAGCATTAACTCATGTCTGTGAGGGGAATATCTCTCAGGCTGTGCAGGTCATATTGTCAAATTTTAAACTGGCTGAAGGGCAGCAGGACGTTGGCAATATGGCCAATGATTTGGTTATTTTAGGTAATCTGTATCTAGAATTGAACCAACCCTCTAAGGCACTGACCAGCTTCAATCAATCCATTGAAGTGATTGATAAGTCAAACCTTCCGCAAGCTGTCAAAGTCAACGGCCACACCACGCATCTGTTTAATCTATCGCGAGTTTTTGCTGTGCAAGGCGAAATTGAAAAGGCGAAAGAGACATCTGATCTATTTGCCGAGCAAGTGGGGATCAGAAATAACCCCATCCAGGTCAAGCTGATCGCCCAGTTGAAGGGGATCATCGCCATGCATGAGGGCAATTATCAAACCGCCATCACTGAATTTCAAGAGGCCAATCAGCTCAATCCCTACAATCTCTTCCGAATTGGACAGGCCTACGATGCGCTTGGAGAAAACGAAAAGGCAGCTAGCTACATCTTGCGAGCTGAAGAATTGAACGTTTTGAACAGTATGGATCAGGCCGTCGTATTGAGTAAAACGAAGTTTCTCAAAAGCCCCTCTTAAGCTACTGGAGCAATATGGAAGAAGACCGCAAAGAAGTGAAAAAAGCTTCCAGCTAGTACAAACCCATGCCAGATCGCATGGTTGTAAGGCAATTTTTCCCAGGCATAAAAAATCACACCTAGAGAATAAGCCAGACCCCCGGCTATAAGCCACATCAGACCACCCATTGGCAGGGCTGCTATAAGCGGTTTGATGGCTATGATGACCACCCACCCCATGAGTAGATAGAATATCGTACTGAGAATGTCGTATTTTGGACCAAAGATAAGTTTAAAAGTGATTCCCAGAATCGCTAACCCCCAGATGGTACCGAATAGACTCCAGCCCCAGGGTCCTCTCAAGGTGACCAACAAAAAGGGAGTGTAGGAACCGGCAATCAGCAGATAAATCGCTGAGTGATCAAATATGCGTAACATTTCTTTGATGCGGGGTGATTGGAAACCATGATAGAGAGTGGATGCCAGATATAACAGGATTAATGATGTACCATAAATACTGAAACTTACCACATGCCATGCATTTCCATAGAGAGCAGCTCTGACGACCAATAGGACAAGTCCAGTGATGCTAAGGCCAACACCTATGCCATGAGTTATGGTGTTGGCTACCTCTTCGTAGTCTGCTCGTGATCGTCTCATTTTAGATTTCCAATTTCCTCGAAGAAATAAACAATACTTTCTATGCCTTTGTGAAAATTGTAGAGACTGAAATTTTCATTTGGTGCGTGGGCATTTTGATCAGGAAGACCATACCCCATGAGGAGTACTGGCGCTTTGATGATATCTGCGAATACTTTCACTATGGGTATTGAACCACCCTCACGGAGAAAATCTACTTCTTTCCCAAATGCTTTTTTCAAGGCTCGTACTCCGGCTTGAAGTCCAGGATTGTCCAGATCAGTTACATATCCAAAGCCACCATGCATGGCTTCAATATCGGCTTCCATGCTTTCAGGGATAAGAGATTTGACATAGGCAGTGAATTTATCGGCAATATCGTTAGGGTCCTGATCCGCTACCAGCCGCATGGATACTTTTGCATGAGCCTCAGCTGGGATAACGGTTTTAGCTCCTTCACCCTGGAACCCACCCCAGATACCATTAATGTCAAATGTTGGTCGTGCCCAAAGCCTTTCTAAATCATCATAACCTGCTTCGCCAAATAGAGCAGGAGCATCAATGCTGCTAGCAAAATCTTTTGCATTGAAAGGGAGATTGCTGAGTTTGTCATGTTCATTCTCAGTGATGGGTAAGACATCATCGTAGAATCCCGGGATAAGGATACGTCCATCTTCGTCTTTCATCTGGGCTAGAATTTCAACCAGAGCATTGATTGGATTCTTAACAAGACCGCCAAAGGAACCAGAATGAAGATCTGTGGATGTACCGCGCAGGTTGACCTGAAGGTATGCCAGACCGCGGAGGCCATAGGTGATTCCAGGATACCCTTCTCTAAACATCGGAGTATCAGAGATGACCACATAATCAGCAGCCAACATTTCCTCGTGTTCCCTGATAAAGTCTTCCAGATGGGCGGAGCCAACTTCCTCCTCACCCTCGAAAAGCAACTTTACATTTACGGGAAGCGTGCCCTTGGTTGCCAGCCATGCTTCAATAGCTTTGAGGTGGATATATATCTGACCTTTGTCGTCTGCAGACCCACGGGCGAATATTTTACGATCTTTAATGACAGGCTCGAAGGGCGGTGAGCTCCATAAATCCACGGGATCAACAGGTTGGACATCGTAATGCCCATAGATGAGCAGTGTGGGTGCTCCAACTGCCCCAAGCCATTCAGAGTAAACGACAGGATGTCCATCGGTTTCAAAGATGGTCACCTCATCCATACCGATGCTGCGCATTTCCTTTTTCAGTAGCTCAGCCATATCGCGCATATCAGCAATATTATCAGGATTTGAACTGATGCTGGGAATCTTTAGAATGTCAATCAATTCCTCTTCATATCTGTCATGATGTTGTCCCAAAAAGTCCAGTGTCTTCTTCATAGCTTAGTCCTGTAGATCATTCAATTCTTGTTGTACAAATTCTACCAGTTCTTTCAGGGTATCCGCTGAGAAATCAAATTTGATACCCATGGCCTCCCAGACTTCAGGTAAAGGTTTGGAACTTCCGAGACTCAAGCCCTTGATGTAGCCCTTCAAGGCAGCTTCTGGATCTTGTTTATAAAGGCGATAAACCTGGAGAGCTCCTAGTTGGGCTATTCCATATTCTACATAATAAAAAGGCATGCCAAAGATATGGAGTTGACGCTGCCAGCTATTGCGTCTGAAATGGTCATAGCCATCCCATTTAACCAGCCCGGAAGTGAAGCGACCATTCAATTCATCAAAATAGGCATCGCGTTCTTCAGATGTATGGTTAGGATTCAAATACACCCAGTGCTGGAATGCATCCACTGTGGCACACCAGGGAAAAAATGAGATGATGCCTTCGAGGTGTTCGCGACGAGCTCTGATATGATCCTTTTGGTCATAAAACTTGTCCCATAATTCTGCAGTCAGCAGCTCCATACTCATGGATGCAGTTTCGGCCATTTCAGAAGGGGTATCGCGATAGTGAATCATGGGCTCATCATTGGTAAGGAAGGTATGCATAGCATGCCCGCCTTCGTGGCACATGGTAACGACATCACGATGGGTGCCTGCAGCATTCATAAAGATAAAGGGCATGCCTGTGGTTTCCAGGCCATAATTATAACCACCTGGAGCTTTGCCCTTGCGGGATTCAAGATCAAACAGCTCTGCTGACTTCATAGCTTTTAGATTTTCACCAAATTGGGGATGAATTTCACTAAAAATATTTACGGCATGTTCAAGTAGCTCTGACCCAGTCTCGAAAGGTTTTAATGCTTCCTGGCCTTCTGGCTCACCTGCTCCATCCCAGGGACGATAATCATCTTTCGCCAGCCCCAGTTTATCGCGATGAGATTCCCCAATCTTTTTTGCAAGAGGAACAATATGTTCTTCAATGGCATTTTGGAAATCGACGGCATCTTGTGGTGTATAGTCAAATCGTTGGTGCTGGTCATGACTGAAATCACGATAATTTTCATATCCTGCATTTTTTGCAGATTGAACTCTTAGCTTCAACATGTCATTATAAATCCGGTCAGCTTCCTCTTTGACGGAATATCGTTTCTCGCTAATGGCCAGCCAGGCTTCCTTGCGAATATCTCGGTCAGAAGATTGTAATCTGACTGAAGCTTTGGGCATGGGCATCTCTTCACCATCTAATGTGACGGTGAGTCCACCTGTCAGCTGATCATACTGTGTACTCAGCTTTGAAATTTCCGCTGATAACTCAACATTTTCTTCACGGAACAGTTCAAGTTCACGTCTCAGCTTTTTCTTGAGTTGACCAAAACGTGTGTCAGGTAAATCAGAGAATGATGGATGATTCACGATCATCTTCTCCACGACATTGGCGGCTTTTTCCAATTCAGGAGAAATCTTTGTCGCAAACAGTTCGTGCCTGTCCAGGTATTCTTGGTTTGTGGTTTCCCGGGACATATTGATATATGACCAGGCATTCTGCTCGTGAAAAACACTCAAGGTCTCGCTGTAATGCACGATCAGTTGGCCTAAAGCTTCACTGTCATTGACCTCGCTACTGATGAGAGCATCAAAATAGGGCTTTAAATCTGCCCAGGAATTTATGGTTAGGTCTGTGGGAATAAAATTAGTTGGTTGATACATATGTGGCTCCTCATTGTGAAATCGTTCAAACTGTGGGCATGTTACACGTGTCCCTCCCTGAAGCAAGGGCATTTTCTATGCCAATGAGCAGGGAGAGAGGCTGAGCTTACCAATATCTCACTTTGGTGGGTGTAATTATGGGTTAACATGCTAGCGACGGGGGTCAGTCAACAATAGAGGAGATTGTGCACATGGAAAAAACCGGGAAAAAACTCAGTTTCCTCGATCGATATCTAACACTCTGGATACTCCTGTTTATGGCAGCCGGCGTCCTTGCTGGATATGCCATGCCTGGTTTGAGTGATTTTTGGAATAGTATGCAGTCCGGTACTACCAATATTCCCATTGCCATCGGTCTCATCATCATGATGTATCCACCCCTGGCCAAGGTTCGCTATGAGCGTCTTGGTAGTTTATTCAAAGATGTCCCGGTATTAAGCTTCTCACTCTTATTGAATTGGATTATTGGACCCTTGTTGATGTTTGTTTTGGCCATCACATTCCTCCAGGGATATCCCCACTACATGACGGGATTGATCTTGATTGGTTTGGCACGTTGTATTGCCATGGTGATAGTCTGGAGTGATTTGGCAGGAGGTGATAGAGAGTATACTGCGGGACTGGTTGCCCTTAATTCAATTTTTCAGATTCTTTTCTTCTCATTGTTTGCGTATCTCTATTTAACTGTTTTTCCGGGTTGGTTTGGATTTGAACTGGAAGCTGCCAGTATATCTATGGTGGAAATTGCCAAAAGTGTGGGGATTTATCTGGGGATTCCCTTTTTAGCTGGCCTCATTTCGCGTTTGGTCCTCATGCGAATAAAGGGGGAGCAATGGTACAATAAAGTATTTATCAAGACCATCAGCCCTCTTACTCTGGTCGCCCTGCTTTTTACAATTTTCGTGATGTTTTCTCTCAAAGGCGAACTCATTGTAGAAATCCCACTTGATGTTTTACGAATTGCTCTACCCCTAGTCATTTACTTTCTCATCATGTTCTTTGTATCCTTTTACATGGGTAGAAAAATTAGCAATTCATATGAGAAAGTAACCTCCCTGGCTTTTACTGCAGCCAGCAATAATTTTGAATTGGCTATCGCCGTCGCAGTAGCGGTATTTGGAATCAACTCAGGGGAGGCCTTTGCCGCTGTCATTGGACCACTGGTTGAGGTTCCTGTTCTCATAGCTCTGGTGAATGTTTCGCTGCGTTTCAAGTCCTCGTTTAAGACGCACTAGATTGATATTGAAAGGAATTCCATGCAGATAGGTGGGTATAAGTTAACATCCCTAGTGACATCCACATTCGCACTTGATGGAGGGGCCATGTTCGGTGTTGTCCCCAAAACTTTGTGGTCAAAACAGGTTGAAGTAGATGATTTGAATCGCATCGATATGGTGACCCGAACCTTGTTGTTAGAGTCCAAAGATAGAAAAATTCTCATTGATACTGGTAATGGTGATAAGTGGAAACCACGGCACAAGGAAATCTTCAAGATTGAGCTGGATTCATATATCCTGCCACAGAGCCTGGCTACCCATGGGATCAGTGTGGACGATATAACAGATGTTATTTGTACCCATCTACATTTTGATCATGTCGGTGGAAACACCAAAATAGAAGATGGAAAAGTGGTTCCCGTCTTTCCAAATGCAAAATATTGGATCCAATCCGAAAACTGGAAATTGGCTAATAGTCCTTCAGAGAAGGATCGAGCCAGTTATTTAGCGGAAAACTGGTCGGTTCTCGCTGAAAATGGTATGCTTCAGATATTGAATTCAGAGCGCGAATTGTTTGATGATATCAAGCTGGAAATCGTAGATGGGCACACGTTGGGTCAGCAGTTGCCAATTATTTCAGACGGTACCTCAACCCTCATTTATGGAGCCGATCTTTTCCCAATGAAGGCTCATATTCCAATTCCCTGGGTCATGGCGTATGACAATGAACCCATGCGCAGCATCGCCGAGAAAAAGCGGATTTTGCCTGACCTCCTTGAGAAAGATGCCATGATATTTTTTGAACATGATCCCCGAACCATCGCCTGCAAGCTGACCTCATCTGAAAGGGGAATCTTCGGCGGTGAGGACATTGTAATCTAAGTGATTTGTCATGTTAAAGTACGATGATCTTCAGCAATTTGGTTTAAAACTAGGCATTCATAAACTTGGAGTAGCTGCTGTTGATGGCATTGCCTCTGGTCGGCTAAATGAATGGCTCAATCGTGGCTATCATGGAAAGATGTCCTATATGGAACGGAACCAGGAGAAGCGGTTGAATCCAGCTGAGCTCCTCCCAGGAGCAAGCTCCATCATTTCTATTTTTGTGAATTACCATCAGGACGAAAAGCAGCCCGAGCTGGATGGAGTTATTTCCAAGTATGCCAGGAGTGTGGATTACCATACAGTGTTGAAAGATATGCTTCATGAGTTGGCAAATCAGTTGCATGCACAACAAGCAGAAGGTCTCACAAGGAAGCAACGAGCCCAAATGTTTCGAGTATTTGTTGACTCTGCACCGGTCATGGAAAAGCATTGGGCCACGGTTGCTGGCCTTGGATGGCAGGGGAAACACAGTAATATCATTACCCGAGAGTACGGCAGTTGGGGCTTTTTAGGGGAAATCATTACGGTTGAAGCATTTGATCGCTATAGTTTGGAGGTTCCTGATTTATGTGGAACCTGCACGGCCTGTATTGATGCCTGTCCAACCCAGGCCATTAACGAACCCTATGTTGTCGATGGCTCGAAATGTATCTCCTATGCTACCATAGAGCTTGATGCTGCAATAACAATTCCTGATGATTTAAAGGCAAGCATGGACGACTGGATTTTTGGATGCGACATATGTCAGGATGTATGTCCCTGGAATCGTTTTGCAAAACCATCAGATGTTCAAGCATTTTTACCCATAAAGGAATTGAGAGAAGGGGGTGTTCCAGATTTTAATGAAATGGACGACGATACATTCAAGAATATATTTGTATCTACCCCTCTTGACCGTCCAGGTTTGAAGGGTTTAAAACGCAACCAGACCGTCAGGCATCAATCGACGAAATAAGTTCAACTTTCCAATTTTCATCCACCCATAGCATAAGAATGGTCATACCTAAATTCCAGGTTGCCATAATCTTGGCAGATTGTTCGAGGTGATCCAAATGTTTCTCTTTGGAAACCGGATTGCCAGCACAATCGTAGTGGGCTACCAGGGCGAGGTGATTGGAATGATGTTTATCCCGTGATACCAGAATCCTTTTCAGAATGAGACGGGAGGCAGTGGCAGTAGATGACATAATTTTGTCTGGACCGGCTTCAGTGATGACGTCAATATACGTAGCTCCGGTGTAGCTCTTCATCCACTCATTTACCGGGTCTTGAACGCGGCCATCCATGCAATTAATGACAGCGGCAAACTTGGGCTTCATTTGATTTTCCTTAATCTGAGGTTGGATTCAGGCTGGGAGATAGCCTGCTTTTGAGATCAATGATACGAGCATAGGACTCATGAATACGCTGGGGATCCACCTGACCGCTCTCGATTGCTTGAAGAATAATCTCTTTAATTCTCTGGGAAAGATTTTCATCAAGATCCAGTGGATCGGAGAACTGAAGAATATCACAGCCAGCATTGACGGCGGCGATGACAATCTCTTCCAGCTCAAAACGCTTGATGACTGCACCCATCTGCAGGTCATCTGTAATGACCACACCGGTGAAACCCATTTCGCCCCTCAGGGTAATCTGTATGTGTGAATTTGAAATTGATGCAGGATATTTTGAATCAACACCTTTATCCATGAGATGTCCTGCCATAATCATATCAACTTTGGCTGAATCAATTAAGCGTTGGAAGGGTACCTGCTCGGATGATCTCCAGGTGCTGGTGATATCAGTTATGCCATTGTGCGAATCTTCTCTCGAACTTCCATGCCCAGGATAGTGCTTGAGGGTTGATAATACGCCGGCATCATTGTGAGCTCGAATGAAAGCTTCACTATAATCAAACACATCTCCCGGATTTCTTGAGAAACTACGATTGAGTTGTCCAATGGCTGGTGATATTCGATTAATGTTCACATCGACGACGGGCGCCAGGTTCAAATTGAGTCCAGCCTGATGAATTTGATCCGCCATACGGGAATAAAGATCATAAGATTCATCAGTACTTAGATTTGCACCAACGTGGGCAGCTGAAGGGAATTCGTCAAAACCCTGGTTTTTGCGAAGTCTTCTCACCAGACCGCCTTCTTCATCCACAGCCAGAAGGAGAGGCTGGTCAACGGGGAGAGCTTTAAGACTTTTTACGAATATTCTAAACTGCCGACTGTTTTTGATATTGTGCTTAAAAAAAATAATTCCACCAATACCACCATTTAGAATTTGTGACCGTGTCATTTCCATGGCATCAGCATTCAAGTGGGTACCTCGAATACCTACCATAATCATTTGACCGATTTTCTGTTCGAGAGCAATGGGATCAAGTGAATCAGGCGGAGCTTGTGATTGGCCATTGGCACCCAGGGCAAAAAGAACTAGCAGCACAAATTGGACTGTCACCTTTGAAAGAGTTGAGAGCGTATAGTGTCGATTCATGAGGGCATGAAACTAGACGAGTTTATGAAAACTATCAAGTATTTGCAGTCAGATTGCCTTATTATTTATTGATTAAAAAGTCTGCCATTCCGACCATCACCTCATTAGCAGTAAATAAATATAGGTCAATATGGCAGTTCTGTGTCAAAAATAATACTCCTAATATTTATGAATGCGCCATTATGGCTCATATATCTCTATGGCACGGGATTCGAATATAGAAATGCCGTGTTTGAGTGATTGACAAGAATTAAATAATAAAAGGAGATAACACCATGACACTCGTAAAAGTAGCCCGCCCAAGAATCAATAGAAGTTTCGACCACATGTTGAACAACTTTTTTGAAGATATGAATTTTGACAACAAAAGAAGTAGCCTCTGGCGTCCAGCAATGGATGCCGTAGAAGCAGATAAGAACTTCGAATTGTCCTTCTCACTACCTGGTTTTGAAAAGGATGATATCACTGTTTCAGTGAAAAACAACACGCTCAACCTCAAAGCAACAAAGGCAGAGGTCAAAGAGGATGAGGGTCCGAAGTACCTGACACGTGAAATCGCACGAGGAAGTTATGAAAGAGATATAGAACTTCCGGAAAATGTGAACACTGACAAGATCGCTGCCGAATACAAGAGCGGCATTCTGACCTTGAGCATACCTAAGACCAAGGAAGCTCTTCCCAAGGAGATTGCAGTCACAGTCAAATAAAACGCGTGAATACGACTAAGGGGTATTCACGTAAAAGGTCAAACCACAAAAAAAGGGCTCAGAATTGAGCCCTTTTTTATTTGGATAGAATTAGTCTTATTTTCTCTCAGCAACCAGACTATCCACAACAGATGGATCTGCCAGTGTGGAGATGTCCCCAAGACTATCAACTTCATTCTCGGCAATCTTACGTAGAATTCGACGCATAATTTTGCCTGAACGTGTCTTTGGTAATGCTGGTGTAAACTGAACCTTATCTGGTTTAGCGTGTGGTCCAATTTCCTTTTTAACAGAAGCAGCAATGCTTGCCAGAATTTCGTCTGAACCTTCAATACCTGCCATTAAGGTGACATAGGCATAAATTCCCTGTCCCTTGATATCATGGGGGTATCCAACAACAGCTGCCTCAGCAACACCATCAGCTTTACCTATAGCGCCTTCAACTTCAGCGGTTCCAATTCTATGTCCTGAAATGTTCAATACATCATCGACACGACCGGTAATCCAGTAATCACCATCAATATCACGACGAGCACCATCACCACTAAAATAGTAACCGGGGTACATAGAAAAATATGCTAGTTTGAATCGTTCATGATCGCCATAAAGCGTTCTCATCATACCTGGCCAGGCTGCTTTCATGGCCAGCAAACCAGACTTGTCGTTACCTTCGATCTCTTTGCCATCTTCAGTAAGCAGTACTGGTTGAACACCAAAGAAAGGAATGGTAGCACTACCTGGTTTCAAAGGAGTGACACCGGGCAGGGGAGTTATCAGAATTCCACCTGTCTCAGTTTGCCACCATGTATCAACGATAGGACACTTGCCCTTTCCAACGATGTTATAGTACCAGTTCCATTCAGGGGATTTGATAGTCTCACCAACCGTACCCAATAACCTCAATGTGGAAAGGTCACGGGATTCTACCCATTCATTTCCTTCACGCATCAACGCACGAAGTGCAGTAGGAGCTGTATAGAAAAGATTAACTTTATGCTTATCAACCACATCCCAGAAACGACCAAAATCAGGATAATTTGGCACACCTTCAAACATCATGGTGATGGCACGGTTAGCCAATGGTCCATAAACGATATAGGAGTGACCAGTTACCCAACCAATATCAGCTGTACACCAGTAGACATCATCTTCATGATAATCAAAGACCAATTCATGTGTCATTGATGCATAGACTAAATATCCACCAGTAGTATGGAGAACACCCTTTGGTTTACCTGTGGAACCTGAGGTGTAAAGAATGAACAATGGATCTTCAGCATCCATTTCTTCAGGAGCGCATATTGCATCAACCTTGGCCATACCTTCATGCCACCAGATGTCACGACCAGAATCCATGCTTACTTCAGCACCTGTTCTTTTGACCACAACACAGGTCTGAATAGAGGGTGTTTCGGCCAGCGCTTTATCAGCGTTGGATTTCATGGGGATATCAAGTTTGGTACCACGAACACCCGTATCCTGGGTGATGAGGACTTTACATTCTGAATCGTTTATACGATCACGTAGAGATTCTGGACTAAAGGCTCCAAAAACAATTGAGTGAATAGCGCCAATACGAGAACATGCGAGCATGGCAACGGATAACTCGGGGATCATCTGCATATAAATACAGACACGATCACCTTTTTCAACACCGTGGGCTTTGAGGACATTGGCAAATTTCTGTACATCTCCCAGGAGTTCATTGTAGGTAAAAGTTTTGTCTTCACTGGGATTATTACCTTCCCAGATCAATGCGGTTCTCTCACCATAACCATCTTCGACATGACGGTCAAGACAGTTATAACTCACATTGAGTTTACCACCTTCAAACCATTTGATATCAGCATTGGCGATATCATAATTGGCTACCGTGTCCCATTTTTTAAACCATGTCAAGCGTTCTGCTTGCTCAGCCCAAAAGCCATCTTCATCATTAACGGAGCGATCATACATTTCCTGATATTGTTCCATTGACTTGATGTGTGCATTGGCTGTGAATTCAGCAGCAGGATTAAATTTTTTCACCTCACTCATTTCGAACCCCTTATAATCATTTTTCAAGATAATATTTGACTTCTTTGACATGTGCAAACAATGCGCCAAAAGTTTCATTACCAACTCATGACGGCATTAATATTTATTGTTACGCAACTAAAGCAGGGGAGTAGAATGAAACAGAATGAGGAATACTAGATCAGAAATGATCTGATAGAGTTACTTATTTGTGCTTCCGTAAATTTTTTAACATCAAAGACTTTGTAGTCTAAACCCCATTTGGCAATGACGGCATCGAGAAGGCTGGGGCGAACCGTCCAAATCATCCGTGTCTTATTCTTGACCAGGTCACTCATACAATGACCCCAACCTTGATCTTTCAACTCGAGGTGACCGATTTCATCAATTACTACAATACTTCCTGAATTCTGCGGGGGAATTGAGTTTAGAACTTTACAGCCAAATTCAAGCCCGGGACGTCGAAAATTAAAGGGTCCTGCCTGCCATTCTGAGGCTGGCGCTTTACGCTCACACAGAGTTTCAGATGCATGGCTTTGAATATCTACGATATGATAGGCATCTCTTTCATTCTCTACCCAATCACCCCTGGAATAAAAACCATGAAAATCAATTTCCCTCAAGCTCTCATTCCTGATCAGGGCTTGAATCATATTGGTTTTCCCATCACCTGGATTGCCTGTTAAAATGATGACTCTGGGATTTTCTGAATGGTGCTCCACACGCAGATCTTCTAGTGCAGCTAGTAGCTGGCTTAAAGTGCGAAATGGGTGCCTCCAGATGCGGTCGATTTCGGACACTCGTTTCAATAGACGTGGTAAGACTTCAAAAGCCAGAGATATTGAATCGAAGAGCACTCCCATCCCCAGCCGTGTAAACCAGCCAATTATGGCAGGATTTCTCATCTCAATGCTCAGGGCGGAAAAGGCAAAAATCACCAATAAGGCTCTAATCGCCATGGCAATACCGGTTTCAAGTCCAATCAGAAGTGAAGCCGTGCTATCCCAACCCCCCAAAAGAAGACCAGATAATCCCATCATGGCAATGAGTTGGATCCAGAGTTGGGGTCGTTTCAAGCGTTTTAAAGAGCGGTTATACCTGAAAATATTGACGGTGACATATGTGAGAACCAAAACACCACCTATAGAGATTGATATATCACTTAGATAGGCAAGACCCAGGATGAGGACGATCAAATTCACCAGGAAAAGGAGAACTGAATATGACTGTGTTGCGGATGCTACTAAGAGATTCTCTTTCTTTGGGGCAGCCTCAAATTTCGATTCTGGAAATGAGATTGAACTCTGAGAACGGATTTTCCTGTAGGACAAGCCAGCCACCAGTGCACCAAAACTTAAATCAATAATGAATATTGCTCGCACAAGATCAAAGGGTGCATCTCCTTCAAAACCAAAACTCCTGGATGCCATGAAATAGAGTTGTTCATACAGCTTGACGAAATCGGGGCCATAGGTCATAAGAAGCACAAATATTTTTTGAAACAGACTCCAGGAAACTGCCAGAGCCCCACCTAGAACAAAACCAAGCCAATTACGGCGGAAAAGACGCACCATAACTTCCAGGATGATACCTTCCATAAAGATGCCGATCATGGGTCCAAAAATGATAGCTGAAGGCGAGATTGACTTCATGGCAGCGGTCACAAGAGCAGTCCGCCAGAAGAGCCCTTTGACTGGCCATAACTTGTAACCATTGATCATAAGGATCAGACCCACAGATGCCAGGAATGTCCCTGAAAACGGGATATGCAAATTGTGGAGAAAGCTACCTAGAATGATTTCTATGGATGCCCAGAGACTGCCAAGCATGGCGGCTTTGAGCCAGATATCAGGGAGTACCTTTGCATCAGTTTGCGAAAGGTTTTTGTTACCGATAAAGCTCATCGGTTAACCAGATGTGGATAAATCTTTATAAACAACATATCTTCTCTTTCCAAATACGGGAGCAGATTTCCTCATTTCCAAGAAAACCGTGTCGGCTTGAGACCATATTTATTAATAAACGTAGGTCTGGCAGCTGAGAGAATAAGTGGACCTCAATTAAATGAAGCTTTTATTTCAAACTACTCATCCACACGGATAGCAGCTTTTACCAGTGTCAGTGCTGAATCTAGTCTGAATTAATCCTGAACAAAATGTTTCTATTCTGGAGTATGAACCCAATAAATATGACCTAGATTTAGAGACCGTCATTTCATGGCAGAATAAACCACTTTGGCAAATTTTATGCATGACTCATTTCATAACATTTAAGGAGAATTAAAATGGCTAGTAGTATTAAGGGTACTCAAACTGAGAAAAATTTATTAATTGCGTTTGCTGGTGAATCGCAAGCAAGAAATAGATACACATACTTTGCAAGTGCTGCAAAAAAAGAAGGTCTGGTTCAAATTTCACAGATTTTTGAAGAAACAGCTAACCAGGAAAAAGAACATGCCAAACGCTTCTTTAAATTCTTGGAAGGTGGCGACCTGGAAATAACTGAGACATTTCCTGCAGGTAAAATTGGTACCACTCTTGAAAACCTGAAGGCCGCAGCGACAGGTGAGGAATACGAATGGACCACCATGTATCCTGAATTCGCTAAAATTGCCCGCGAAGAAGGCTTTAAGGCAGTGGCTATTGCCTTTGAGACCATCGCCATAGCTGAGAAGCAACATGGCAAACGCTATGCAGACCTCGCTAAGAATCTTGAAGAAGGTAGGGTTTTCAAACGTAATGGTAAAGTTGTCTGGCGTTGCATCAACTGTGGCTACCTCCACGAAGGTGAAGATGCTCCTAAAGCCTGTCCAGCTTGCCTACATCCACAGGAATACTTTGAGCTCTTAGGAGAAAACTGGTAAACTCAAACTCAAGTGATATTAAAAGAGCCCTCTTTTTGAGGGCTCTTTTTTTTAAGCCTTAGTAACCCCGGGATGTTTTTCCATATCCATCCAAACCCATCCAAGCATTAAACAGGTCAAGGCAATTAATCCAACGACGGGGTTCATTAGTAGTTGGGGTGACAAAACACTGATCCCAAGCACTCCTTGTGACAGGGTGACAATCATCCTATTTACTGGCGTCCAGAAAAACATGACCAGCCCTGCGCCCCATACCATGAGAATAGCATTTAGGAATAACGAGATTCGATCCAACTTGCGATTTTGGGCCAAAGCGAGTTGCGATGGAATTGCCATTAGTTGCTGTTCAAACTGCGCTGGTGGATTCTCCCAGGAGTTTTCAAGTAGTTTATCAATGTCATCTAGCCTTTTAGAATTATTAGGTCTCATCATAGACCTCCATTAATAGTAGTTTTAAATTTGTTTTGGCACGACGAATATGGGATTTCACCGTATTTATTGGTAGATCCATGATATTTGCCACTTCAGTGTATTGGAATTCTTTCAAGTAGTAAAGTGTGATGGCATCAGATTGGCTGTGTGATAGGGCTGCAATGGCTTCTCTGATTTGCTCCTTCTCCACATCCTTGATAAAAATATCCTGAACATCGCTATTGAGCTCTTCAGGTTCAAGATCCGCTCTATCCTCCAGGGGGATTAATCTTGAGGAGAGCTGAGATTCCCTTTTGATCATAGTATGACATACATTTAGAGCAATCCTATATATCCAGGTCCCCAGTTGGGCTTCATCTCTAAACTTTTCCAGCCCTTTATAAACTCGAATAAAGGTTTCTTGACAAATATCTTCAGCCAGCTCTACTTGGTTACATTTCATGAGGGCCAGATTATAAATTCGTTCACCATGATTTTTGACAATCTCTGGAAAAGTCTCTTGTGGTTTACGGCGACTCGTGGTAATCATACTGATCATATTAATACTTAGACCCTCCAAGATGTCATTTTGTTGCAGTTTCCAGAAAAGATTTCTTTTTTTAAAAAAAAGATCAGGATGCTGCAACAAATTCAAACTGGACTTGGTCTAATACCACGATGAAGCAAAAATCTATTAAAAGGAGAATATAATGGACGCCTTTATACCTATCACAATGTTTTTATCATTCGCAGCAGTTGCAATCGCAGCCATGATCTTGAAAAATCAGAGACGAAAAATCGAGAGTAGTGAAATTCTCGCCGCCATTGAAAAGGGCGTTGAGGTGAAGTTTCCTGAAGTAAACAGGAATCGCCTCTTGCCTGGCTTGGTATGGCTCTTTCTGGGAATTGTTATGACGCTGGGAATGGCGTTGGCTATTCCCAATGATGCACCCGCAGGTATGTGGGTCTGGGGCTTAATCCCGGTAGCGGTGGGTGCAGCTTATCTTATTGTATATCGAATCGATGAACAAAAGGCAGGTTCTGAAGAGGAATAGTCACCTCTCAGATAGTGTCCTTTTCATACAAGAAGAAGGCAGGGGGTCCTGCCTTCTTTTTTTTATCTTGTAATTATGCAAGATAAACCCCTCAACATGAACATTCATCGATTAATAACCTACACCCCACGCGTTACCGATTACATTCCCCCATTCTCAGTAAGGTAAGAAATACTTAACAATAAACGCGCATAACGCGCAGTTATAATTTGATTCTTTAGATTTAGTATTTATAATGTAGCCTGAGGAAACAGCCCTGATTGGTAGTAGCTGAAATAGAAAGAAGATCGAATGAAAAGATACACCCTACTGAGTCTAACCCTCATCCTGGCGATTATGATGCCAGATCCGGGTAATGCTCAGTCTAGATATGGTAGAATAAATGGACTGCTTCGGCATGCTGATACAGGCGAGCCACTCATGTACGCCAATGTAACCATCAAGGACACGAATATTGGCGCTGCAAGCAATATCGCTGGTTACTACAACATAGCGAACGTACCCACTGGCAATTATACGATGATAGTGACCATCATCGGACACGAACGTTCTGAACGAGAGATATCCGTGGTTGCGGGGATTGAACAGAGGCAAGATTTTGAAATTCAACCAGCAGATATAGAAGGTCAAGAGGTCGTTGTCACAGGCGAGAGGCAACGCTTTGAAAGGCAAGTCGAAGTGAGCGCTGTCAGTCTTTCCATGCGCGATGTCAAACTTATGCCTGCATTTGTCGAAGCAGATATTTTCAGAACTTTGCAACTCCTACCAGGTGTTCAGTCGTCTAGTGATTTTTCATCAGCACTGGTCGTGCGTGGCGGTAGTCCAGATGAAAATTTGATTATGTTGGATGGAATAGAGATCTACAACCCCTTTCATCTGGGTGGTGTTTTTTCAACTTTTAATGCAGACGCCATAGCGGATGCTGAGTTTATAGCAGGAGGTTTCCCTGCAAAATATGGGAATCGCATTTCATCAGTCCTCAGTATTACAGGCAGAGAAGGTGATTCGAGGCATAACAAATTATTTGCTGGAAAAAAGTTAGGGGAATACTTCGATGTGAGTCAAGTAGCCGGGGAGGTTAACTTACTCAGCTCAAAACTTTTGCTCGAAGGACCAGTTGGCAAAGGATCATGGATGTTTTCGGGGAGACGCACCTATTTTGATCAACTCGCCAGATTATATTACTGGGCCAAAGATGAGCCCATGGATTGGTCATATTATTTTTATGATTTCCAGGGTAAGGTGATTCAGAATATCAATCCGACCAACCGCCTAAGTTATTCGCAGTACCAGGGTCGCGACCGAATCGAATTCCAGCTTGAACAAGCAAGCTCAGATGTAAACTTTCGCTGGGATTGGGGTAATTCTACCAAAAGTGTAGAGTGGCGCTGGGTACCCAACACAAAAATTGTATCAACTCTATCCATGGCGAATACGAATTACCAATTTGATGTAAATCTTCAATATTCTGCAACAGATACATCTGGTACCGAAGCCGCGGCGGAATTTATTGTTTTTAATGAAATAAATGATTGGACAATCAAGGAGGAATTGGATTGGTACATCTCTTCGGAACATATGGCAACAACGGGTCTCGAAGTCAAAGGTCTGGGAGTAAATTTTAATATTGGAGATGGCAATATTAACTTCATTGATGAGCAAGAGGACAATAGGATCTTCAGCGCTATCCTTCAGGATAAGTGGCAGCCTAACCCGGTCATCATGCTTCAGGGGGGTTTACGTCTTACCAAATACTCTGCGCATGATAATCTCTATTACGAACCCAGATTCGGTTTTAAATATCTCTTGAACAAAGATTTGGCGCTAAAAGGTGCCTGGGGAATCTATAACCAGTTTATTTTTACAGCCCAGGACGAGGATGCCATTCTCAGCATTGTCGACTTTTGGAACCCCATCCCTGAGAATTATGGAGCAAAGCGAGTTCAACATTTTATCCTCGGCTTGGAGCAGTGGCTTGGTGAGGGCTGGTTCACCAGTATTGAAGGTTACTACAAACCCTATAGTAACACACTTGTTATAAATCCCGATCAAGACTTTGCAGATCCTACTGATGATTATACTGAAGGCACTGCGGTGGTCTACGGCACAGAACTATTGGTCAAAAAAAATACAGGAAAGGTCACGGGGTGGTTGGGCATTTCCTATATGGATAGCCAACAAGAATTCGATTTTAATAGTGATGGAAACATTGTCGCCAGCGATGGCGAAATATATAAGTCTAAATTTGATCAACCTTACTCCGCAAACCTTGTCCTGAACTATGCCGCCTCCAAGAAAAACTCATTTGGATTAACAGTGACAGGGAGTAGCTCGAATCTTTATACTCCCACCGTTGGATACACATATACTCAGCATAATTCAGGTTTCAATTTTACAAACCCGTATTCTGATCTTCAGGAAATTAAAGGTGCCCGTAATTCAGTACGTTATCCTGATTACTTTCGTGTAGATCTGAGCTACTCAAGAAAGATCAGCCCGTTCAATATTGATGGACTATTTAAAATCCAAATCATCAATGCAACCAACCATTTCAACACCTTTATTTACAACTGGGATCTTTCAGCAGGAACGGTCGAAGGTATTGGAATGTTTCCCTTTCTACCCACATTTGGCGTAGAATTCAAAATTTAGGTGATCGTCATGAAACTAATCTCTCATATCATCATTTTCTCACTCAGTCTTCTAATCTATGGATGTACTCAGGAATTAAGTATTGCCGATTTTAAAGATGACTTTGAGGACTACGAGGTGGAATATCGCATTGAGGGCATGTTAAATTTTACGGATTTCTCTCTTTCCATCATACGGGTCGATCAAACTATCCTGGTTACTGATACATCACTGTTTAACGATAGAGACGACGATGGAGATTGGCAATCTTTCTCTGACCTTAACGGGAATGGTAAGTGGGATGAAGGTGAGCCGCTGAATGATGATATCGGAATTAGTTTTGGAGGTCCGGATGAGGAGCCAGAAGGACGCGGAAACGGAATCCCGGATCCAGGCGAGCCTGGTGTAGACGACTACAATGAGGTGCTCCCTCAGATACATGATTCAACGATGACTGCTGTAGTGCTGCGAGAATCTGATAGTCATCTGCTTGTGGCTGAATTTGAATGGGCATCCAAAGCAGCGAGTTTCGACGAGAGTTACGGACCTGGTGGGCCACCTTCTGTTGCCGCCACCAATCCATACAATACTTATTATTTTGGGGCTTATTCTCCAAGCGCTGGATTTGCATCGGTCCAATTGGATTCGGACAAAACCTATACGGTGGAAATTACCACTGCTGATGGTCAAACCATCTCAGCAACAACTGATATTATTTCGGCACCTACAAATTTATCCTGGGAGAATACTAGTTGGGATGCTGATACACTCCTGTCCCCTTCAAATAATTACTCCCTGCTGACATGGAACAATCCCATCGAATCAAACTTTGGCAGTGTAGAGATAGAGCTATATTTTGGACCTGATTCAATAAAAGATTTCTATCATTTCAGTAGAGTGGCTTTTCAATTGGATGAAAATTCAGAACTACCCTTGTTTCAAGAAAACTTTACTGTGGGCTTTCCTTTAGGACTCTACAGAATAACACTCAATACTTATAATGATAGTTATGGTAGCTATGTGTGGTCAAGTTTACCTATCAGGGATCGAGAAGTTTCTAACTGGCGTGATGAGGCGGGTAATGTCGTTTTGGGTAACTTAGGATCCAGAGCTTCAATTCAATTCTTTTTGAGACTGGCTCCTCCAAATGCACTGAAATAGAATTCTCGGATATCACTTACATTAGCAAGTACCATTAATAAACGCTCCACGCCTATTGCAATACCTCCAGTTGGAGGCATTTTTCCAATTGCATCAATCAAATCATGATCGATGGGATGGGGGGGGTAACCCAAAACCTTGCGTTCCTTATTTGCACTCTCAAATCGCCTGAACTGCTCTTCAGGATCAGTGAGCTCGCTGAATGCATTTCCAATTTCAATGCCCTTTATGTAAAGTTCAAACCGCTCCGCCCAGAAATTTTCAGGAGCTTTGAGTTTTGATAAGGCAGCCATGGTGGCGGGATAGGCAAATACTATTTCTGGTTGGAGCAAGCCGAGCTGTGGCTCAACTAATTTGAGCCATAGACGAAAGAAAATATCTTCAAATCTGTCATCCTCGGGTACAACTTCTCCCAATGCTTTTGCTGCAGTAGAGCTCCAATAAGTTTGATCACGTATACCTCTTTTCAGATCAATATCTGCATGCTTCAGAAAACAAGATTGGATTGATGTCCTCTTTACAGTCGACCACGAATACCCAGAATCATCCAACTCAGGATCAAACCGCATATGCAGATAGTGAAGCAAAGACTCTACATCGTCCATGATATCTGTATATGTGCCTGGCCGATACCATTCTAACATGTTGAATTCAGGATGATGTTGTGGACCCAGCTCTCCATTATTGCGAAAGACGCGGGCGATTTCAAATACTTTCTCAAAGCCGGATCCAAGAGCCTTTTTGATAGCGAATTCAGGTGAAGTGGGCAGGTGTAAGAATTCCTCAGTACCATCATGTCTGACATATTTAGTTGTGAAACTGTGCAGATGGACTTCCATTCCAGGGGAAGGTACCAAGAGGGGTGTTTCTAACTCAAAAAATCCCTGATCTGTAAAAAATTTACGGATCAGATTAATAAGTTTGCGTTTCTGTTGAATTCTCAGTTGGTTCATGCTGGCAATATGTCTATTGGTCCTTCAATTTCAAACATACATGAGCTGAAAAAGATTGCCTGTAATTTTTCTTCGTGAATGGCATATCTGATTTATTTTGGGAAATGAATAATTCTCAAATCAGTGTTAAAATAAATCGTCTCGCTTCAATGATGTCACTACTCGAAGAGAACCCCTTCAAGATTCGCAGTTTTGAGAAGGCGGCGCGTATCGTCAGAGATCATGACGAAGACATGGGTGTGCTTGTTGATGAAGATCGCCTGAAGGATGTACCAGGTATTGGTCCCAAGTTAGCCTATGTGATCATGTATTTTGCCAAGGCAGGAACTGTGGGTATGGAAAAGGAGCTGGAAGCACAACTTCCTGAAGGATTAACAGATCTGTTGGATCTCCCTGGTCTGGGCATGAAGAAGGTTCAATTGCTCTGGAAAAAATTTGATATCACCAGTGTTGAAGCTCTAAAACTAGCCTGTGAAGCTGATGCATTAACTGCCATGAAGGGTTTTGGTCCCAAGCTGCAACTGAAACTGTTGGATGCTATTACCTTTCAGACTAAACACGCCAGAGATTTTTATCTAGATACTGCTTTATCCGTAGCTCAGACTTGGATCGAAAAATTAACAGCCTTGCAAAGTATCTCTCGAATTGAACCGACGGGTACACTGAGAAGAGGTGACAAACTCATCCAATCCGTAGAACTGCTTGTCCTGGCAAATTCATCAGAACTCATAAATGAATTAAATGATAAATTGGATTGTAGTGTGTCTGATTCACATCCTCTAATCATTAAGGACATTTCAGGTATGCCCGTCCACCTGTGGGTATCTGCCCGAGAATCTTTCAACGCTCAACAACTCATTCGAACTGGTGGGGAGGTCTATGCGCAGCAGTTGCAGAAAAAATATGGCACTGAGGCGGAAGCTAGCATTCAAACACTCACTCAGGCTGGGGATGCCTCGCTTTCAACTGAACAAACCCTTTGTAAATCAATTGGTATTCAATGGATTGAACCTGAGCTGAGAGATGTCTACGCAACTTTTCCTGAAGATCTTGAGCTGGTTGCCCAAGGAGATATAAAAGGTGTCTTTCATGCCCATTCCACCTGGAGTGATGGTCGCAACTCTCTTGAGGAAATGGCCGAGGCGGCTAGAATCATAGGATATCAATATCTCGGTATCAGCGAGCATTCACAAGCAGCGTACTATGCCAATGGTTTAAAACCTGACCGGGTTAAAGCTCAATGGGATCTCATCGATCAACTCAATGATGCTTTTACTGATTTCCACATTTTTAAAGGTATTGAGGCCGATATTCTGAGTGATGGAAGTCTGGATTATGACGAGGAACTCTTATCGGGTTTTGATTTTGTGATTGCTTCAATCCACAGTCATTTTCAGCTGGATCCTGTAAAGCAAACCGAGCGCATTGTCCGAGCTATGCAGAGTCCATTTACCACCATGCTTGGACATCCAACTGGCAGAATGCTCATGGCCAGACCTGGCTACAACCCAGATATGCCAACCATCATAGATGTGGCTGCTGAAAATGATAAACTGATTGAGATAAACACGACCCCCAAGCGACTTGATTTGGATTGGCAACATCTGAAATATGCCAGAGAAAAAGGTGTCAAAATCTCTATTAATCCTGATGCTCATAGTCTTAAAGGCCTTGACTCAATCGCGCTTGGTGTTCGTATGGCTCGCAAAGGTGGTTTTACATCAGGCGAAGTAATCAATGCCAAGGGTGTGGATGAAATGAAAAAATATTTACAGACACGGAGAGCCTCATGAGAGAATCATTGAAAAACAAACAGCTCCGGATGCAGCGAATTATCACGACCCTATACGAAACTTATCCTGATTCAAAATGTAGTCTCGAGCATCGATCACCCTTCCAACTCCTCATCTCCACCATGCTTTCAGCCCAGTGCACTGACGAGAGAGTAAACAAGGTTACCCCCAATTTATTTAAACACTATCCCACCGCCCAAAGCATGGCCAGTGCACCGGTAGAGCATCTAGCTGAGCTGGTGCGATCCACAGGATTTTTCAATAGCAAATCAAGAAATATGAGTGCCTGTGTACAAACCCTCATGCAGGAGCATCAAGGTGAAGTCCCAGCAGACCTGGATGCACTGGTAAAGCTCCCTGGGGTGGGTCGTAAGACTGCGAATGTGGTTTTGGGTACAGGATTCCATATCCCAGGTCTGGTAGTAGATACTCATGTCATTCGTATTGCTAATCTTTTAAGAATGACCAATCAGAAAGATGCAGTAAAAATTGAAATGGAGCTCCAGAAGATCATTGAAAAGGAACACTGGGTCATGTTCACTCATCTGGTCATTGATCATGGCCGGGCAGTTTGCATTGCTCGCCGTCCCCAATGCCACGCTTGCGTGCTGGCTGAATTTTGTCCCAGCGTTCTGCCAGATGAAGCGATTAACAGAAAGAAATAGCCATGGATACAGCGACTGCCTTTAGAATATCAGGTAAAGTTCAAGGGGTAGGTTTCAGGTATTTTGTCAGAACCGCGGCACAGCACTTGGGGCTTACGGGTTGGGTTAAGAACAACTCCGATGGTTCAGTCGTGGGACTTGCCGAAGGAGATTATGGCTTGATCGTTTCCTTCTTGAAAGAACTCAAAGTGGGCAACCGATGGTCCCAGGTTGAAGGGGTCGAGAATGAGCCTCATTCATACAGCGGGGAATATAAAAGTTTCGAAATTCGGTATTAGGAAAGTGTGTGGGCTATAATTATTTATGATGAAGATTTGGAAAGGGACATGCTATGAAGCCAACATTCTTTGATAAAAAAACATGTGGCACCTGTAAAAAGGCACAGATTTATCTGAATGAAAGTAAGGTTGAGTTTGAGAAGGTGGATATCATAAATAGCCCTCCTAGTCGCGAACTTTTGGAAAAATTCATAGATGCCAACGATGTCAAACCCCATTTGAACTCTCGATCAGCTATTTATCGTGAGTTAAAGTTAGGAAAAAATCTTCCAGATAAGGCCAGAGCGATTGAGCTGATGCTTCAAGATTCCAACCTTATCAAAAGACCTTTTATCGTGAAGGGAGATGTTGGTTCATTTGGTTTCACTCCAAACGAATTCGATGAAAAATGGGGAACATCAAGTAAGTAAATTTGGAACTAAGAAAAGGATAAATAAATGGAAAAGATTATTGGTGAAGTAGAGCGTAGTGAAACAGAAAAAATTCTTATTCAGGTAAAAGAATTCAAGGGCCGTACCTATGTTGATTTTAGAATTCATTACCTGGCTGACGAAGATGAGTGGCGTCCAACTCAGAAGGGTATCACAGTTGCCCCTGCTTTGTGGGAAGATTTCAAAAAGCATGTTGAAGAAGCCAACAAATTTCTCGGTGAAGAAGGTTTAATCTAAGCCTTATTTTCCCTCAGCAGCTCGCGCCTGAGCTGTAATTTTGATGTAAAATATTGACGGTATACAATGGCCAGCATGATCATGTTGGCCAGGGTTGCTGTTGTGAACCACATATACATAATCATGATCTGATACCGCACGGCAATAATGGGATCAATTCCAGCCAGAATTTGACCTGTCATCACACCGGGGAGTTGTACCAATCCCACCGTCATCATGGCATTGATGTTGGGGATTAATGCGGCATGAATTGAAGCCTTCATGGCATCATAGACAGCCAGTTTTGGAGTGGCACCAAGGGCCAGCAGGGTTTCAATCTCCTTCTCCCGGTGTTTCATCTCACCTACAAACCGATTTGCAGTCAAAGCAGTTGAATTGAGTCCATTACCAATAATCATTCCGCCAATAGGAATGGCAGCATATGGTGAAAACCAAGGCTCAACATCCAGAATAAAGAGTAGGATTGTCCCCAAAATGAGGATGGCCGAACCCAGTAGGGCCACCAACATGGCCGGGAAGAAGTGAGGGATTACCTGCTTCTGTCGTCTGGTCCCCTCATAACTGGCAATCAAGATCATGAGAAAAAGCAACATGAGCATGAATGCCCAATGCTGTTGGTCAAAAAACCAGGTGAGTACATAACCCATGAGGGTCAACTGAACAAACGTACGCAACGTACCAATCAGGAGCGTGTTCTCCAGACCCAGTTTCCATTTTTTGATTAGAAATAGCGAAAATGCAATAAACAGGAGCGATACCAGTAAATCATTCCAACTCAAGACGTAAAAATCAGGTCGCATCATTGACCTCATTTTTTAACAAACCAGCATCTTCAAAGGCGTGTGATTTATCCAGTGTTTTAAAATCACCATCACCGATAATTTTTCCGTGTGATAGAATGATGACTCGTTTGGCATATCGACGCATGAGCATATGATCATGGGAAACTGCAATTACCGTTAAATTTAAAGCTTCCCTGAGTTCTTCGATCTGGTCCATGATTTCCCGAGCAAGTTTGGGGTCCAGGTTTGAGGTAGGTTCATCCAGAAGAAGAACCTGGGGGTGGTTCAGGAGGGTCCGGGCAAGTGCCAGTCTTTGCTGCTCTCCACCTGATAGATCCTTGGCGTGATGGGTCAATTTGATATTGACCAGACCGACTTGATCCAGAGCGGTCTGGATTTCATGATCCAAGGTTTGAGAGATAGTCTGATCCCAGCGGCCTGCGATCAATAAATTTTCCCTAACTGTACCTTCAAAAACCACTGGGTTTTGAAAGAGAACCCCCACATTTTTCCTGAGTGCTTGTATATCTGAATCAATTTCAATACCCCGAAAAGTGATGTAGCCCTCACTGGGGCTGGTCAGGGCATTAAACATCCTGAGTAGGGAACTTTTCCCAGCACCTGAAGCGCCAATAACAGAAACAAACTCACCCTTAGAGATATTGAATTCAAGTCCCTGGAGGATATGATTATCATCAACCCTCAGGTGCACGTTTTTAAACTGAAACAGCACGTCATTTTCCATGGACCAATTATATATGACGCACAAGCAGAAAGAAATGATATATGACATAATACGCAGGGCTGTTTTTTGTTTGCCTGATTTTTACAGCGTTTACCTTTGCGGCTGGAATTGGAGAGCCTTCATGGCATTAAAATTAGTTGGCCCGGATTTTTTTGATTTATCAGCATTGCTCTCTGAAGAAGAGATTGCTATCCAAAATATGACCAATGATTGGGTGAAGAATCGATTTTACCCCCTTATTTCAAGCCACTATAGAGAAGGTACTTTCCCTTTCGAATTGCAAAAAGAAATGGGAGAAATGGGTTTCTTTGGTTCCACGCTACCTGAAAAATACGGTACTGCAGGAATCAATGGTGTGGCCTACG
Organism: Fidelibacterota bacterium; assembly: GCA_018673925.1. GTDB lineage: Bacteria > Fidelibacterota > UBA8477 > UBA8477 > JABMPR01 > JABMPR01. Next base: position 28,783 of record JABHBL010000015.1, on the reverse strand, counting down.
GTCTCATGATGCAGGAACTGGAACGCGGTGATTCCGGATTGCGCAGTTTTGCTTCTGTCCAGGGTTCTCTGGTCATGTGGCCTATCTGGAAGTATGGTTCAGATGAACAGAAAGAGAAATGGCTCCCCTTGCTTGCGTCAGGTGAAATAATTGGATGCTTTGGACTCACAGAGCCGGATTATGGCTCAAATCCAGGTGGAATGATTACTCGCGTAAAGCAAGAGGCTGATAAATTCATCCTAAATGGCACCAAGATGTGGATTACCAACTCACCGGTTGCTGATGTCGCGATAATCTGGGCCAAAGATGAGGCAGGAGAGGTTAGAGGATTCCTGGTTGAACGAGGGACACCCGGATTTGAGACCCCAGAAATAAAAGGTAAATTGTCACTGAGAGCTTCAGTAACAGGAGAAATTGTATTAAACAACTGTGAGATTCCACTGGAAAATCAACTACCTGAAGCAGATGGACTTAGAGCACCGCTCAGCTGTCTGACTCAAGCTCGCTATGGAATAAACTGGGGTGTCATGGGGTCAGCTATTGCCTGTTATGAAGAAGCCGTGGAATATGCTAAAACCAGAATTCAATTTGATAAACCAATTGCCGCCTTTCAACTGACTCAGCAAAAATTGGCTGAAATGCTGAATGAAATTACCAAGGCACAATTTTTAACGCTCCAACTTGGTCGCCTCAAAGATAGAGAGACCTTGAATCATAAACAGGTGAGTCTGGTTAAAATGAACAATGTCCGTATGGCCATTGAGATTGCCCGCTCGGCTCGCAGCATTTTAGGTGCCAGTGGCATAACTGACGAGTATGTTTCCATGAGACATGCAGCCAATCTCGAATCTGTGCTCACATATGAGGGTACTCATGAGATGCACACGCTGGTTGTTGGTGAAAGTATTACCGGCATCCCTGCATATCGTTGAAACATTATATCCTCAGAGTTGTTTGAAACATATACATGTTGAATTTTAGAGAGAAAGAAAATCTATGTCTACAATCCTCGTAACTGGTGGAGCAGGTTATATCGGTAGTCACACGGTCCTGGAATTACTCACACAAGGAGATGAGGTTATTGTTGTTGATAATCTTTCCAATAGCAGTCTGGAGTCACTCCGCCGTGTAGAAGCACTCACGGGGAAATTGCCGGTTTTTTACGAATTAGATCTCCTGGATAGAGAGGCTTTATCAACCCCCTTCCTAAATCATCATATTGATGCGGTTATCCATTTTGCTGGCCTGAAGGCTGTGGGCGAATCGGTGGAAATTCCGTTGAAGTATTATCAGAACAATCTTGCTGGAACCCTGAACTTGTTGGAAGAAATGGAAGCAAACGGCGTAAAACGTCTGGTGTTTTCATCTTCCGCGACGGTGTACGGGGATCCAAGCTCAGTTCCAATTACGGAAGATTTTCCCGTTTCAGCCACCAATCCTTATGGGCGTTCAAAATTGATCATTGAAGAAATGTTGGGTGATCTGTATGTCTCCGATGCAGGGTGGGATATTGCACTTTTAAGATATTTTAATCCAGTCGGTGCCCATGGAAGCGGGCAAATTGGTGAAGATCCCAATGGGACCCCAAATAATCTCATGCCCTACATTTCCCAGGTCGCAGTAGGCAAGTTAGAAAAGTTATCCATATACGGAGATGACTACCAAACCCGTGATGGGACAGGTGTGCGAGACTATATCCATGTCGTAGATCTGGCTAAGGGACATCTAAAAGCCCTGGACCACTTGATGACAAAACCGGGACTTGTGACTGTAAATTTGGGTACGGGTCAGGGGTACAGCGTCCTCGAGATGGTTAAAGCCTTTGAATCAGCTTCTGGTCAGGCTGTGCCATATCAGATTGTTGATCGACGCGCAGGTGATATTGCCGAATGTTATGCTGATACCCAAAAAGCAGCTGATGTTCTTGGCTGGAAAGCCACCAAAGGACTTAAAGAAATGTGCATTGATGCCTGGCGCTGGCAATCCAACAATCCACATGGATATATTGAGTGATAGGACTTCTCAGCTAAACACACTCGCCTAGGCTGACCATGTTTGAAAAAAGTCTATTCCGTTCTAAATTTTTGAATTCTTTTTTGCTCCAATAATACCTCTCAAAATAATAGACGTAGTCTATAAGGGAAAAGGACTGCAGAATAAATGCGAAGACACGCTTATACGAGGTGTTGCATTTTGGTGGGTAGCTGAATATTATTCGCGACTTGAAATAATGGAACACTAAAGGAATAGTATGTCACAATACCTCGTCATCGTCGAATCACCCTCTAAAGCAGGAACAATCAAAAAATATTTGGGGGAAGAGTATAAGGTTCTTTCTACCGTTGGACATATACGAGATTTACCTCGGACTCAGCTGGGTGTAGACCTAAAGGACAAATTCAAACCTCTCTATGTCACTATTCCAGGTAAGAAAAAAAATGTGGAAGCATTGCGAGAAGCTGCCAAACAGGCGGCCCATATATTTGTGGCAACTGACCCTGATCGCGAGGGGGAAGCTATCGGCTGGCATGTCACGCGCATCCTAAAAAATCTTAATAAACCAATTTCGCGTGTCATGTTTTTTGAAATTACCAAGGCAGGGGTCCTGGAGGGAATGCGTAAGGCAACTGAACTTGACATGAACATGGTCAACGCTCAGCAGGCCAGACGAATTATTGATCGTCTTGTAGGATTTAAGGTGAGTCCATTTTTATGGCGGGTTCTCTATTCCGGTCTGAGTGCCGGTCGTGTGCAATCCGTAGCTTTGCGGCTTATTTGTGAACGTCAGGAGGAGATTGATCGGTTTGAACCTCAAGAATATTGGACCATCAAGGCTGATGTAGAAACTACCAAAAAGAAATCATTTGAGGCTGAACTCCAAAAAGTTGATGGCAAAAAGGCTTACATCCCTAATGAAGCTATTGCCATGGAACTCCGGAATACTCTAAAGAATGAGCAATATCTAGTTTCAAAAGTTACTAAAAAACGGGTTCGTAGAAATCCTCACGCACCATTTACCACCTCAACCCTTCAACAGGCAGCCTTTCAAAAACTAGGGTTTACGACTAAGCGTACCATGACGCTGGCTCAGCAGTTGTATGAAGGTGTTACTCTGGCTGATGGGGAAGCAACTGGTCTGATTACCTATATGCGAACAGATTCGACCCGTGTTGCAGAATCTGCTGTTGAAACAGCTCGAACCCAAATTGAGGCAAAATATGGTTCAGATTATTTACCAGCGACGCCTCGTCAGTTCGGAAAAAAAAGTGGAAAGATTCAAGATGCTCACGAAGCCATTCGTCCAGCAAACCCTGACCTAACGCCAGATGTTATAAAAGCCTCATTAACTGCACCCCAAGCCAAGCTCTATGATCTTATATGGAGACGCTTTGTGGCTTCACAAATGGCGGTAGCTGTTTTCGATCAGTCCACAGTTGATGTCAAAGCCGGTACTCGGTTTGATTTACGGGCATCTGGTTCTGATCTGGTGTTTGATGGATATCGAGTGGTTTATTTTGAGAATGTTGAAGAACAGGATAGCCACCTTCCCTCAGATTTAGAAGAGAGTGAGAAACTTCAACCACTTGAGGTTAAAGCAGATCAACATTTTACAAAACCTCCAGCACCCTATACTGAAAGTAGCCTGGTTAAAATTCTTGATAAAGAAGGCATCGGTCGTCCATCCACTTATGCCAATATCATCTCCGTGGTGCAGACCAGAAATTATGTTCAATCAGAAAAGCGCAAACTTTTCCCCACTGAATTGGGTAAAGTGACCAATAAGCTGCTGGTTGAAAATTTCTCTGAATTAGTGAACAAGACCTTTACCAGAGAAATGGAGCTAAATCTTGATAAAGTAGAAGAAGGTGAGAGCACATATCTGGAAGTGATGACGGAGTTTTGGTCACATCTGGAAAAATGGCTGGAAGAATCTTCAAAATCCTATAGTGAACTTAAAAAATCTCTCCAGGAAGATAGTGGTGAAGCCTGTGACAAGTGTGGCAAACCCATGGTCATTAAATGGAGTAAAAATGGGCGATTCATGGCTTGCTCAGGGTTCCCGACCTGTAAAAATGCACGACCCCTGGATTCACCAACCAAAGATGAAAATGGTGAAGAAAAAGTTGTTGAGGATCATGGGAAGTGTGAGAAATGTGAGTCTCCACTAGTCCTCCGAGATGGTAGATATGGAAAATTTTACGCTTGTTCAGCATACCCCAAATGCAAATTCACCAAACCATTCACCATTTTGATGCCCTGTCCCAAACCAGATTGTAAGGGAGATATTTCTCCAAGACGATCCAAGCGGGGTAGAACTTTTTATGGTTGTACAAAATATCCAGATTGTGACTTTGTTAGTTGGGATCCACCCATTGCTCACAAATGTCCAGCCTGTGAAAATCCATACATGGTGGCCAAGTCAACCAAGAAGAAGGGTGATTATGCCCTTTGCCCAAATTGTAAGCATGAAGTAAACGTCAATGAGACGGAAGCTTCCTAGTTATAAAATTGAGAGAACAAAATGGCACGTTTAGAAAGTTTTGATAAACTCGTATCACTGTCCAAGCGACGGGGATTCATCTTCCAATCGAGTGAGATTTATGGCGGGATAAATGCCTGTTATGACTATGGACCTTTGGGGGTTGAACTCAAAAGAAATGTAAAACAGACATGGTGGAATGCCATGACCCGGGAACATGATAATATTGTCGGTCTTGATGCTGCCATTCTGATGCATCCGAAAGTTTGGGAAGCCAGTGGTCATGTTGGGGGGTTTACCGATCCTCTGGTGGACTGCAAAAAGTGTAAGACACGGTTTCGTGAGGATACGCTTCCTGAAGCAAACATGAATGACAAGGAATGTCCAGAATGTGGTGGTGAGTTAACTGATTCAAGGCAATTCAACCTCATGTTCAAAACTCAGATGGGTGCTGTAGAGGAGTCGGCTTCAACCATATATCTTCGTCCAGAAACTGCCCAGGGTATCTTTGTAAACTTTCCCAATGTAGTTGATACCTCACGCCAGCAGATCCCCTTTGGGATCGCCCAGATTGGTAAAGCCTTCCGAAATGAGATTACTCCCGGAAACTTCATCTTTAGAACTCGTGAATTTGAGCAGATGGAAATGCAATTTTTTGTGAATCCTGATGAGTCAGATGAATGGTTCGAAACCTGGAAAGAACGTCGCAAGGCTTTTTATGATACCATTGGAATTGATCCTGATAACCTTCGTTTTCATGAGCATGGTCCAGATGAGCTGGCCCATTATGCCCGAGCTGCCTTTGATGTGGAGTACAAGTTCCCAATTGGATGGAGTGAGTTAGAAGGAATTCACAATCGTTCAGACTTTGATTTGAAACAACACGCTGAATTCTCAGGTAAGAACATGAGTTATCGAGACCCCCAGACGAATGAGGTTTATACTCCATTTATCATTGAGACCTCCGCAGGATGTGATCGCACAACTCTGGCAGTCATGTGTGAAGCATATGAAGAAGAGACACTGGAAGATGGTTCGGTGCGAACCGTCATGCACTTCCATCCCAGACTAGCTCCGATTAAGGTGGCCATACTACCACTCGTGAAGAAGGGTGGTTTGAAGGAGTTGGCAACTGAGATTAAGGATGATCTCAAGCATCATTTTAATGTGTTTTATGATGAAAAAGGGGCCATTGGTCGCCGTTATCGTCGCATGGATGAAGCCGGTACACCTTATTGCGTGACCATCGATTTTGATACGCTTGAGGACAAGGCAGTCACTGTTCGCGATCGGGATTCCATGGAACAGATTCGCGTACCTATCGGGGAGCTACAAGCCTGGTTGGCAGAACGTATTCTGATTCATTAAATTTATAGAACGACTTCAAGTGGGTCAGCTGGAATTTGATTTAAACAGGCTGTGGGTTCATCCCCAGCCTGTTTTGCATTCAAGAGCCATTTGTAAAAAAATAACACAATCTATTTATAGCCGCTTGCTGTCCCTCCTAAGCTATTTATATTGTGTGACGTGATTAGGCGAGTATCAAAGCAACCATTCTTTTTTAAACAGCAATTTTCTGATCCACTTCGAATAAAATTAATATGTGCACCTCAAGGTGCACTTTTCATATGATATACCCAGAGAGTAGGTGTGAATGAACAACACGTTAAAATTTTTGATTGAACTTCAGGAGATAGATCGTCAGCTCTTTGAAATTGATGAAAAAAAGGGGAGTCTTCCTCAACAAGTAGAAAAACTGGAATCTCAGGCTGAAAGCGTTAAGTCCGAATTAGAGACAACTCGATCAACACTGGAAGAGAATCAGAAAGAGTTAGTGAGCATCAAGGGTGCTCTCATGGATTCTGAAGAAAAAGTTAAGAAATACCAGGATCAACTATATCTGGTGACCACCAATCGTGAATACGATGCTTTAACCAATGAGATTGAAACAGTTAAAGCTGATATGACCGAGGGTGAGGGGCGACAATTATATCTTGATTCCGAAATTGAGAAATTAGAAGAGATTATCGCCACATCAGAAGAACAAAGCACAGCTTTTGTTGAACAACTAGATGCAAACCGCGACGAGTTGAAAGAAAAATCAGATCTCACTGATGCTCGCCAGGAAGAGCTTGAAGCAAAAAGAGTTGAGCTGATCAAAAATATTGGCCAACGTTACTTGCGTAAATATGATAGAATTCTAAAAGCACGTCGTCGTGCTGTAGTTCCGATTGAGCGTGGATCCTGTACGGGGTGTCATAAACAGCTTAATCCGCAGACCATTTATGAAATTCAACAAATGGATGCTTTTATTGAATGCGAAAATTGTGGCAGGATTCTAGTCGTTTTACCTGGAGACGATGACTAGACTCACTCAATTTTAACACAGATAAATTTTAGTGAAATGATCCGAGAAATCGGATCATTTTTCTTTTAGTCCACATACAATGACTTAGTTTAATATCGCTTTTTTAAATGGGTGGATTGGGCAGTCACCTGGCATTAGCTGGGAGGAAAGTCCGGACTCCGCAGGACAGGTTGCCCATGTTAGGAGCATGGGACTTTACCTTTGGGTAGAGATGGAAAGTGCCGCAGAAAAGATACCGCCAACCTACGCTATTTTTCAGCAAAGCAGAAAAATAGCCTTCGGTCGGCAGGCCATAATTTATTATCGGGCCTGCCAGCCGAAGCTTTAGCGTAGGCTGGTAAGGGTGAAAACGTGAGGTAAGAGCTCACGCCGGTGTCAGGTAACTGATGCTGGGGGTAAACCCCAATTGGAGCAATTTCAAGCAGAAGAGCATGGTGGTCCGCCATTCATTGCAAGATGAAACTCTTCGGGTAGAAAGCTAGTATCTCCATGCAAATGGAGATCCAGATCAATGGCTGCCTCATCCTCCTTGGAGGGTAAGACAGAATCCGGCTTATAGATCCACCCATTTATTTGCCTACCATTGGCACCAGTCATTCAAACATGATGTGATATCAGGTCAAAACAGCGACGTTTTTACCGTGAATTAAACCAATCTGAAGCTTATACTATAGACCAATTTATTATGGAAAAAATCTGGATCATTCAAGACAGTCCCCAAGGGGAAATAGAGAATCTCACTAATTCTCTAGGCGTTTCACCTGTGGTTGGTGGAATGCTCTGGCGCCGTGATTTACGTACGCTTGATGAGGCACGTGAATTCTTCAATCCTTCTATATCTCTTTTGCTTGATCCATTCCTCATGTTGAATATGGATACAGCCGTAGAGGTGATTTCTAAATGCCTCGATGAACATGCTCCTATTCTGGTTTATGGGGATTATGATGTGGACGGTACGACTGCTGCATCTCTGTTGCACTTGTTTTTGCAATCTATAGGTGCAAAATCGGAATTTTACATTCCTGACAGAAATACAGAGGGATACGGCGTTTCTCACAAAGGTATTGATTATGCTGCTGAGATTGGAGCGAAATTGATTATCACCTGTGACTGTGGTATCACTGCGGTCGAACAGGTTGAATACGCTAAGACACTCGGTGTAAACATGATGATTACAGATCATCATATTCCAGATGCAAAACTGCCTGATGCCGTAGCAATCTTGAATCCTAAACAAGCAGATTGTGAATATCCCAACAAGAATTTATGTGGTGCTGGCGTAGCATTCAAACTCACACAGGCTATTGCAAAGAATCGCAACCACTCAGCCGAGCAAGCGCTACAATTTCTTGATCTCGCTGCTATCGGTACCGCTGCGGATATCGTTAAAGTCACTGGGGAAAACAGAATTATAGTTGGTGAAGGACTAAAATTAATTAGCAAGGGAAGTCGTCCCGGAATTATAGCCTTGAAGAAGGTGGCTGGTATCACTCGAGATGAAGTCACTGTCTCCGATGTTCTCTTTGGACTAGGACCTCGTATTAATGCTGTAGGTCGATTGGGTGAAGCCATGCGCGCCGTTCGACTTATGACTTCTACCACACAGTCAGAGGCCAAAGAATTGTCTGCAGTTCTCAACTCCGAAAATGAGGCTCGTAAGACGGTTGAGGGTAAAATATTTGATGAAGCCGTTCGACTTTCTAATGCCAAATATGATCCGAGGGAAAAACGGTCACTAGTACTCTATCACGAGGGCTGGCATCATGGAGTAATTGGGATCGTCGCTTCAAAGTTAAAAGAGCGATATTTCGTCCCAACTGTGATCATTGCCGTAAATGATGGTGTGGGTAAAGCTTCTGCCAGAAGTATCAGCGGTTTTGATCTTCATGCCGCCTTCTCAGAATGTGCTGATCTGCTCCTTAGCTTTGGCGGACATACAATGGCAGCAGGAATGTCTATTGATCCAGCGAATCTGGAAGCATTTGAGAAACGGTTCCAAGAAGTGGCTATGGCTCAGGTAACAGAAGAAATGATGCGACCTCGCTTAAAAATCGAGTCTATCATAGAATTTTCCGATATTAATTCCCAATTAATGGAGACACTACGACGGCTAGCTCCCTATGGACCTGGAAATATGCGTCCGCTGTTCGCCAGTCAAAATCTGGAAGTTATCGGCTATCCCCGACCAAAGATTGTCGGCAAAAATCATTTAAAATTTAAGGTTCGTCAAGGCAGGACCGTTCTGGATGCTATTGGGTTTGGAATGGCCGAATCTCTGGAATTGCTGTACTCTAAGAAGAGTCTGGAAATGGCTTATGTCCTGGCTGAAAATGAATGGCAGGGTCGGAAAACTATCCAATTAGAATTAAAAGATATAAGAGTAATGGATTAGGAGTTCACAATGCGAAAAGCTTACATCGATGCGATCGGAATGTATGTCCCTGAGAATGTAGTAACCAACCAGGATTTAGAAAAACTGATGGATACCTCCGATGAGTGGATTCGTGAACGAAGCGGTATCAAGGAGCGTCATCATGTTGATGGGGAATGCACTACAGATCTGGCATTAAAGGCTGCTGAAGAGGCCCTGGAGAAGGCTGGAATGCAAGCTGAGGATGTGGAACATATCATCTTCTCAACTATGGCAAGTGACTATTTCGCTCCCGGTGGCGGACCTATGATGACGCGACGTCTGGGAATTCCTGGAACACCTGCACTTGACATCCGTATGGCTTGCTCAGGATTTCTATACGGGCTTTCAGTTTCGAAGGCATTTATTGAATCCGGCGCATACAACAATATCCTGCTGATTACCTCTGAAGTTCAGTCTGTGGCCCTTGATTTTACCACCCGAGGTCGCGATACAGCAGTCCTCTTTGGAGATGGCGCTGCAGCAACTGTTATTAAGGCAACAGATGAGGATAGAGGTTTGTTAGCTGTAAAGACCCACTCAGATGGTCGTTATGCTGAAGATCTGATGTTGCGTACACCTTCAACTCTAGATAACCCGTTTTTGACAAAGGAATTGCTGGAGAAAGGTTATGGTCATGTCGTGATGAATGGTCGAACGGTGTTCAAACATGCCGTCACAAAATTTCCTCAAGTGATAGCTGAGGCATTGGAAGCCGCCGGTGTGGATAAATCGGAAGTGAAATTGGTTGTACCTCACCAGGCCAACCTGCGAATTACCGAAGCAGTAGCCAATCGCTTAGACCTCGAAATGCATAAAGTGGTATATTCCAATATTCATAAATATGGCAACACCACATCAGCTTCTATCCCAATCGCCCTTTATGAAGCTATGCAGGAGGGTAAGATTAACCGCGGTGATACCATAGTGGTGGCCTCGTTTGGAGCTGGATTTACTTGGGGTGCTTCTGTAATGAGGTGGTAGATTAATCATTCTATTCAAAGACAGGGGGATATAAAGTGAAACAATACTTTCAAGACGAGCATTATATGCTCCAGGATATGGTTCGGGACTTTGCGGCCAATGAGATTGCTCCAATTGCAGAAGCTCTGGATAAGGAAGAACGTTTTCCGCTTGAGCTGATTCCAAAGCTGGCGGAGCTGGGGCTACTAGGGATTCCCTTTCCAGAAGAATACGGTGGAGCAGGGATGGATACTTTGGCCTATACTCTCGTTATCGAGGAGTTGGCTAAGGTTGATTCATCAGTTGCTATTACGGTGGCAGCACATATTTCACTAGGTACGAGTCCGATTTATCTGTTTGGAAACGAAGAGCAGAAAAATGCCCATTTGGCCAACCTGATCTCAGGAAAATATCTTGCATGTTTTGGTTTAACTGAACCAGAGGCTGGATCTGATGCAGGTGGCACAAAAACAACTGCAGTTCGAGATGGAGATGAATGGGTCATCAATGGATCGAAAAATTTTATCACCAATGCTGGTTTCTCAGGGGTATGCAATCTAACAGCTGTAACGGATCCTGAGGCAAAACGACCTGGTGGGGTTTCTGTTTTCATGGTTGACCCAAAAACACCTGGTTTCATTATAAGCCCTCCTGAAAAGAAAATGGGATGGCGTGGCTCTGATACGAGAGCATTGACATTCGAAAATTTGAGGGTCCCTGCTGGAGCTTTACTTGGAGAACTGGATGTCGGATTTAGCCAAATGATGACTGCACTGGTCGGGGGGCGCATCAGTGTGGCTGCTCTGTCGCTTGGGTTGGCTGAAGGTGCCTTGCAGGCTGCGCTAAAATATGCTGATGAACGCGAAGCCTTTGGAAAAAAGATTTATCGTTTTCAGGGAGTGGGAATGCAGTTGGCAGAGATCGCCACGGAGATCGAAGCAGCGCGACATTTGGTTTACCAGGCTAGTTATGTGAAAGATCATGGTGGAAATGTAGTAAAAGCAGCAGCCATGGCTAAATTAAAGGCTTCTGAGACTGCAGTACGTGCGGCCAACATGGCCGTTCAAGTGCATGGTGGTTATGGATACATAAAAGAATTTCAGGTTGAAAGATTCTTCCGCGATGCAAAAGTACTCACCATCGGTGAGGGGACATCTGAAGTTCAAAAACTTGTGATTTTGAAGCAGCTTATGAAAGGGTTATAATTACTGCATGTTAACACAATCAAAAAAGGTCGTCAGTGACGAAAAGAAATATCACCTCTGGCTAAGGGTGAGCCAGATAACACTGATAGCTCTACTTCTCGTTGTTACAGCTCTATTCTTCCCTCGCGGCAAGATGTTTCAATTCAACTATGCAGTTGACCAGATTACAACCGAGACGATCATAGCTCCTTTTGATTTTGACATATTAAAAACAAGCGAAGCACTTGAGACTGACCGCAACGCTCGTGAGAGTACTGTACAACCCGTGTTTATCTGGGATAATACAAGTCGTGACAAGGTCAATACTGCTGTCGATGAGATGCGTGAGCAACTTGCCCTTTGGTATCAAGCTGAAAAGGATTTGGCAGCCAAGAAAAACTATTGGAGCACTATTACTGATACAGTGGCTGCAGACTCCATGGTTTTGAAGCTACAAGAAGACTCATTACATGTTTTAAACATTAAATTAGAACTGCAGAATAGAGGTCTCAAAAATTTAGGCACACCGCGTTGGGACTATTTCTTAGAAAAAGGTCCGTCCACTCGGCAACTTGCTAATTCAGTCAAGCAAGCCCTACTACCTCAGTACATGCTGGGTATTATTGGTGACCTACCTCCAGATATTGATGTCGCACGGATTACCATGATCATGCGAGGGAAAGAATCAAGCCGGAACCCCAAAGACTTTAGAAACATGGAACAATCATGGGAAGGCGTTCAGAAGGTACTTAGCTCTAACTACTTTGACCGTAATCCGAGTTTACAACAACTTGCTGAAGACGTTGCCCAGGCTGTTATGATATCGAACCTAAACTATTCAGCTGAGTTGACTGATAACCGTATTGCCGAGGCTCGCAATCTGGTACCTATCAGTGTAGGAAAAGTATTTAAGAACGAGCGTATTGTAGATGCCAACACTCGGGTAACTCCACAGATTAAGCAAAAACTGAATTCACTGGAAAAGGAATATATTCGCAAGGGATATGGTGAGTCAGCAGCCAATAAGGTGACCACTTTCATGGGTAAGATTATGCTTTCAGCATTTTTACTCTTTTTCTTTTTTGCATACTTGCAGACTTATCGGAGCCAGATATACAATGATATAAAACTCATCGCTCTGGTTGGTGTTATTTTTATCATGCATCTCGCTCTTGCGCATCTCATCGTTTATAAACTTGGGTGGTCGGAGTTTTTTGTCCCCATGACCATTGCTGCCATGATATTTACTGTAGTATTTGATGGTAGAATTGCATTTATAATAATGGTGACGTTGACCCTGCTCACCGGCATAATTCTTAGCAATAATATTCCGTTTATCGTAGCAAACTTGTTTGTTTCTTCTCTGGCTATCTATACGGTTCGGCGCTTAAGATCACGAACACAAATATTATGGAGTATTCTAGCTGTCACTTCAGGATACGTGGCTGTAATTGCGGTTTTCGAAATGATTAAGTTTAGTAGCTGGGAATCTGTCATGGAGCATATGGTTTTTGCTACAGCCAATGGCATGTTATCTCCACTCCTATCATATGGGCTTTTGGTTCTGATAGAGAGAGTTTTCAAAATCACAACCAATTTAACTTTACTTGAACTGTTGGATTTTAACAACAAGCTATTAAGTAAGTTGGCAATGAAAGCTCCAGGGACGTTTAAACATAGTATCGATGTTGGTAATTTAGCTGTGGCCGCTTCTGAGGCAGTCGGAGCAAATTCACTACTGGCACGTGTGGGTGCTTATTATCATGATATTGGGAAAGCAGAAAAACCAGAATATTTTATTGAAAACCAATTGCGGGGTACCAACAAACACGAAAAACTCTCACCTCGATTAAGTGCCACCGTAATTGTTGCTCATGTAAAAGATGGTATTAAGCTGGCCGATGAGAATCGATTGCCCTCTATTGTAGCCGATTTTATTCCAATGCATCACGGTAGGACGAGAGTCGAATTCTTTTATCAACAGGCTCTGGAACGAGCAAAGGAAACTGACTCAGAAATAAATGAAGCAGATTTTAGATATCCTGGACCTCGCCCCAATACCAAGGAAACAGGTATCTTAATGATTGCTGAAGCTGTTGAAGCGGCCTCACGCAGTTTAAAAAACCCCAATCCCCAACGTATCGAATCGCTTATGGATACTATAATTGAAAGCAGAATCAAAGGTGGGGAGTTGATCAATTGCCCACTTACATTTAGAGATCTTGAGATTATTAAAGGCGCCATGATGCCAGTTCTCACTGGAAGCATGCACGAACGAATTGAATACCCAGGTCAGCGGGAAAAATTGCATATGATGGATGATGAAGACTGATCAACCACAACGCAAATCACCTCACGAAAAACTCAACCTCACATGAAAATTGATATCATCGATCCGCCTGCTGGTGTTGACGCCTCTCAATTCGAGGCATGCGTGCGTGAAGTATTTTCAGGTGAGGATAAAACCTCTGAATATGTAAACATCATATTTCTGAGCATTGATGATCTTCGTCTCATGAAAAAAGAATATTTTGAGATGGATGTATATACTGATGTGATCGCTTTTAATCTGAATGATCCAGATGAAAGTATTGAAGGTGAGATTTATCTCTCACATGAGCAGATCATCGAAAATGCAAAATCGTTTAGCACAAGACCGGAGGATGAGTTAATAAGAGTTCTCATTCATGGGTGTTTACATTTATGTGGATATGAAGATGATACACAAGCTTTGAAGGATCAAATGACGGATATAGAGAATCAGTATATGGAAAAACTTAAGGGTTTGAACTACTAATGGAATTGTCTGAATTTCTTGAATCCACATTGATATGGCAAGTAGTTGGTTTTGTGCTCTTATTGGGAATTTCCGCCTTCTTTTCAGGATCTGAAACCGCATTATTCAACCTGAAAAGAAATGATGTTGAGAAATTAAAACATGACCTAGCCCCATCTTCCAGACTCATAGTCCGTTTATTAGCAACCCCAAAAAGGTTGCTCATCACCATATTGACTGGGAATACCATCGTAAATGTGGCCCTGGCATCCATGGCAGCCTTAATTACTGCCGAGATCGCCAGCCAGAGCGGTGTGAATCAAGTTTTAGCCCTCGTTATAGAAACCATAGTCCTCACCATCATTTTAGTTATTCTAGGTGAGATTACCCCAAAAGTACTGGCAATGCGTCACTCTTTGGGTTTTGCTTCCAGAATCATCGGAACACTGTCTATCATATTCAAATTATTCTCTCCCATAGCGCAGGTTGTTTACAATTTGGTTGAAAAGATGGTGAACATTACTGGAATTCAACCAGAGGAAAACTTTACCTCAGATGAAGAGATTAAAGAATTGGTAGAATTGGGACAGGATCAGGGAGTCATCGGGGAAGAGGAAAAAGAGATGATCCATTCCATTATTGAGTTTGGTGATACTCAAGCCAAAGAGATCATGATTCCGCGACCAGATGTGATGATGTTTCATACTGAGATGAGTCGTGATGAAGTTTTAACTCTCATTAGAGAAAGTGGCTACTCTAAATATCCACTTTATAAAGACCAAATTGATCAGATCAGGGGTATCGTCTTCATAAAGGACATTCTGCCATATCTACACAGTAGCTCACATCGCATCAATCTTGAACGTCTTGCAAGACAGGCAATGTTTGTTCCTGAACATCAGCCTGTTGATGATCTCTTGCGCGAGATGCAACGGGAAAAACAAAAGTTAGCCGTAGTAGTTGATGAATATGGTGGCTTTTCTGGGATGATTGCTGTTGAGGATATCATTGAAGAAGTCCTGGGTGATCTTAAAGATGAGATTGACGATTCAGAAGAAGAAACTGAAATTGTGGAACTCGAAAAACATGTCTACATGATTGAGGCGACAACGCACCTAGATGATGTGGCTGAAGTCTTAGGAATTGAATTCGTTGAAGATCGCGATTTTGATTCAATTGGAGGCTTTATCTATTCTAGTCTGGGAACCATTCCTGAACCAGGTGAAGTAATAGAATACGAAAACTTTAAGTTTGAAGTTTTATCTGTTGAGAAGAACCGTATAGAAAAAGTAAAAGTGACTAACGTTGGGAACAGATAAATGTCCGAAGAATTAAAGACCTCTCCTGAACAAGAGCTTCGCCGTCTCATCGATATTGTTTCCACGCTCCGTAGTCCTGAGGGTTGCCCCTGGGATATAGAACAGACACCAGAGAGTATGATTCCTTTCCTCCTTGAGGAGGCCTACGAGGTTGTAGAGAGCATTGAGGATGGCAATCAGGAGGATATACTTGCTGAGTTAGGAGACCTGCTATTGCATATTGTCATGCAAGCTCAAATGGCTGAAGAGAATAATAATTTTGAACTAAGAGATTCAATCCGCTCAATAAATGAAAAACTCATCCGACGCCACCCTCATGTTTTTGGTGACGATAACAGTAAAACAAAACGCCTGGAAGATGCCAAGGAAAAATGGGAAAAAACGAAGAAAGCCGAAGGGCGGAAAAGTTGGATTGATGGGGTGCCGAAAAATCTTCCAGGATTAATCCGTGCACAACGCGTTCAAGAAAAAGCTTCAACTGTAGGTTTCGATTGGGATGATGTTGCTCCTGCTCTAGCAAAATCACATGAAGAGATTGATGAATTATTAGAAGTGTGGCTTGAAGGGAATCAGGAACGATCGAAGGAGGAATTTGGTGATGTGCTCTTCAGTATCGTAAATGTGGGAAGATTGATGAAGCTCGATAGCGAAACTTCAATGCGCCAGGCAATCGATAAATTCGATGCCCGTTTTCGAGCTTTGGAAAAAGTGTTTGAGGTTGAAAAACGCGATATTGAAGCTGCAACCCTTGAAGAGATGGATGAAGTCTGGGACCGCATAAAACATAGTGTAGACTTTCGTAAATAATCCCGCCCACCCCAAACTTATAACTTCATTTATACATTAAGATTAATATTTGAGTTTAATAATTAAAGCTCATTTCATGTTGAATTTATCACTTGTTAATAGCAACTTAAAACTATAGTTTAGCTCAGATTTATTCAATCACACAATCCAGGAGGTTTTTTAATGGCTGACAAATCAGCAACAGGTAAACAGGGGAAACGTTATTCTGCAGAAGAGAAGGCTGAGATAGTAGCATTTATCCTTGCTTTTGACGCTGAGAATAAACGAGGTGGTATGAAAGCCGCCAGTGATAAATACGGAGTCTCCGTAGTCACCCTGAGTAATTGGAAGAAAAAAGATAAGGGTCCCAAGAAAAAGAAAGCAAAAGTTAAGAAAGTTGCCGCAAGGAAAGCTATTAAAACTGCTGTAGCATCCACTAAGGTTGTTGCTGATAGTCCAGAGGCAATACTAAGCCGTTTACAGGCAATTCGTTCTGAGATCCATAAGCTTGAAAAAGAATACGATGGGCTAAAGAAAAAACTATAGTCACTTCAAGCCTCACTTGAGGCAAAATAGTTTAAAAAGAGGTAAGTTAGCTTACCTCTTTTTTATTTATACGAACTTAAAAATCTGGAAGTAAGAAGGCTAATATTGAAAAGTCCATAGAAGGGATATGATATTGTAAAATATCAAGCTCCATGTGGCTCCAAACAGCCATCCCGCTATAACATCCAAGGGAAAGTGAGCACCGCAATAGATTCTTGAATATCCCACAAGCAGAGAGAGCGGAATCAATAGCCAGGCTGTCCAGGAAAACATAAAACTGAATGAGATGGCAAAAGCCATCGTATTTGAAGCATGATTTGAAGGAAAGGATTTCTTACCATGATTCATCACCCCTAAGGATCTGATGTCTTCAAATTGCTTCCCCGGTCTCACGCGATCAGTTTTCTTTTTCAGCAACCTAGAATTGATAGCATCTGCGACGCTGGCACTCAAGCTCCCTAAAACAAGGGCGGAAACACCTGCCTTCCAATCAAGATAAATGAGCGCCATGGCCAAGCTAAGTGTGGGAACAAGCCACCTATAGGGGTTGGAGATAGTGATCATGATTTTATCTGAATAGCCCATCGACCACTTGCTTGCAATGAGATATGTGAGGTTCAGTTCTGCTTTGGATACAGGAAGTTTAAGCATGCTTTAAAAATGAATACTCCCACACGGAATTGCTACTAATTTATACCTCACCGGAAACGGATTAACCGAAGACGAAATATGATTAGTAAGCCAGGAATAAATGTGGTGGAGGAAGTGACAATGAAATCTTTTAACCTATTAGTGTTAATGGTAACAGTATTTTTAATTGCTTGTGCTCCTCAGGAAGTACCAAGTGATCCACCACCTGTCATAGGTCAATTAAAAGTTGGGTTTGACATCGATGATACAATACTGTTTTCCCGTGACAATTTCCTCAAAGCTCCTCATATGAGTGATGATCCCGATCATGTGGACTTTGGGTGGGTAAATATGCATGACAGTCTGTATTCTGTTGTTATTCAACCAACCGCTGACTTAATTGGCTTCTTACATGCTGGTGGCCATGAGGTGTACTTCATCACAGCTCGCCCAGGAACCAATGGGGAAGCAGTGGGTCGATTTCTAAGTCTGAAATTGGGTTTTCCTGTCGTACTGGGTGAAAACTTGTTTTTTTCTGCCAAAAAGAAAGATCCTGTGAGCGGACACAGATTCACTACCAAGCATGAGCTCATCTCAAAGCTGGGATTACATATATTTTACGGTGATTCAGATACAGATATGATCGCGGCAAGTATCGCTGGTGTTCGCGGAGTAAGAGTGGTCAGGGATGCACGTTCTGTAGAAGCCTATAGTAAGAATTATTTTGGAGATACTCGGTCCGCTCCAGCACCAAAAGCACCATATTCTGAGAAAACTTATCAGCAATTTTTATCTTCTGGCGTGGGACCCTATGGGGAAACCATTTACCCCATATATTTTGCAGAGCCTGCAGTATCTGATTAATTCTGTAGTGGAATAATCTCTACGCTAAACACTCTGAAAAGATTCTGCTCTACATTCATGTTAGTAACAGGAAGTGTTTCCTGATTGAGCATGAGTGAGTTTTTTCCCTGCTTGAAATGAGCTTTTGCCCATGAAGTGGTGGAAAGTCTATCCCAGCCTGCCGTATGGGGAAAACTGATCATTTGTTCCAGCCACCAATTGTTAATCACCAGCTTAGCCAAGCCACAAGTATTGCCAGTATTTATAGGTCCGGAACCATTGCTGTATACAAACCGGATTAGATAGTTCCCTTCTGAGGGAACCTCAAAATCCATATCAATGAAGGCATTTTCCTCTCCTATCTCAATGTAATAGGGTTCCTTCGCGCTCAGCATCAATGTTGCTGAGGGTCCCAGGTAATGGGGCTTGGTTGGCAAGCTCATCTGACCTGTTGAATCGATTGACCGTGTTGTAAAGAAACCATTTAGGGAGTCAGAGATCATGATTGTGGGCTGGTTGAGTGTGTCAAGATATCGGCCGTTGAGCTCAATGATGCCCTGACCAGAATTTGAGGTCCAGGTTAGGGTGTCATTTGACCAGAATATATCAGGGGCATCTGGCAACAGATGATCCGCCAATTCGATCCCAGGCTCTGATGGTGTGACGACCTTTTCCAATTCGATGCGAATATCCAATGCTTCACCATCCAGGTGAATCGGATTGCCAACTTCGTGAGGGTTGCCATTAATCGTCATGGAGAGAATGTGTGACCCTGAACCATTAATCAATATGGTGATGGGTGTATGATGGAGGGTGAGATTTGAAAGTGAGAATCTATCCCACTCAAAGGGGTTGTTTGGTTCAAGCAGTAGGTCAAAACTCTTTCGATCAAAATCATAATTGATGGTAATTCCAAATAGACCTTTATAAATCGCTCCCAGCCAACCTGCGACGCTCCAGAGCTGTCGATCTGAATTGATTTGTGTTTCATCTGGTCGGCCAGAATTGTATTCAAAATTCTCACGGTGTGACATGAACAATGTGGCGGATCGGATCAGACTATTAAACCCATGGACATAGGCCTGGTTATTTTCAGCCTGCTTTGCCGCCAGGAGTCCATAGGTTTCTACAAATGGCCATATCGCTTTATTGTGATAGGGAGGGGCATGGGGGAGCTGATGTGAGATAATGGGTGTTCCAAATTGAGTACGCGGGTAACTGGCCACAAGTTGCGAGTCCAGGTTCGTGAATGAATTCAGATATAGAATACCTAGAGATTCTCCCAAAATATCACGATGAGAGGCCGGAATCCATGTCGGTGTGGCCATTATGTAGCTGGCGGGGGCATTGAGATCTGGACTCCAAAAATGTCTCAGAATATTGTGATCAAGACGTTGAATAAGCTCAGGCCAGGACCGAACAATGTCCTGGTGGTTTTCTGACAGTGCCAGGCCAATCTCCAGGGCTCTTTTGAAAATGATGTTTGTGGAAAGGGCATGTGAGGAATGAATATTTGAGGGCGTCATCCAGGTAGGATAGGTCTGTTCTCTCCAATCTTCAAAACTTGTTTCACCCTGAAGCATCCCCGAAACCGGATCTCTATTCCAGAGCAGATCCTCCTGGAGGGCCTGTATAACAGGTTCTCTGATTTCATTGAGCCAATCCTCATCTCCAGTTGTCAGGAAGACTTCCCAGGCTGCTATGGTCCAGATATGGCGATCACTTGAAACTGGCCATGATCCACCCGTACCAGTATCCTGAATTATTCTACCTGAATTGCTGAGTTTTGCACGGAGGCTGGTTTTCATGTTTTCAGGAAAAAGATAGGCCAGGGAAAGCTGACCGGCGAAAGAGAGATCACGGGTCCACACACCTGCCCACTCTTTACCAGCTGAGAAAGCACCATCATCACGGATATTCAAAACAGCTTCTTCCAAAGCAAGATTGGTGAGTGCTTCTAACAGGGGCGCTTCAGGACTTGAAAATATTGGTAAATGTGAGATGTCCTGACTGAGAGTCCAGCTTCGATCCACTATTTTAGGGTCAGCGGGCTCGAAACTTAAAGTCAATTCATAGATGGAATCCTGGTCAAGATCCTGGAAACGAAGATGTTCGGGAGGTTGAGGATAATCCCAAATCCATTGAAGGGGAGCGGTCCCTCCGGCCAGGTATAATCCGGTAAACTCTTTTTCAGTGACAGTATCATTGGTGGCAGTGATAAAATAATTTTGAGCTTCAAAGGATTCCAGGACGGGACGCATATCCACACGGAAATAAACATTGGTCGCTTGTTGAATTGTTGAGGGGGTTCCAGGAGGCATGGGAGACTGGACTCCAAACTTTAGCGTGGGTGCGTAGAACTCAGTAATGCCTTCAGGAACGATGAGATAATGATCCTGACCAAATCCAGCCTCGTTGTCATCACCATTCAGGCTGAGTTTAAAAAGGATGGGTTGTGGGATTGATGTATCCAGCTCCATGGGATAATTGGATATCATTTGAGTGGGACTCAGGGCACGAGCCAGGTATTCACCTTCTTCAACGGATTTTGAATCAATCTTAAATGGTGAGTCACTGCGATCACAACACGTGAGTAGGGCCAAGAGCAGGCTAATAAGCGAGATAAATCTATATTTCATATCTTCCATCCTTTTCCATGCCCTAAACTAATTATTACAGGAGGGATGGCTATTTTCTTTGTTGCAAATTGTGTTTGAGCTAGAAAAACTGTGGAAGCTGAAAGCAGTTATTGAATTTTGAAAAACAAACTATATATTACAAACCGACCAGTCGGTATGTTGAATCATTTTGCTTATTGACCTCAAGATTATATTTTGAAGAATAACACGTAATTGTTGATTATTTGATTTCAATAGATGTTTAGATCAATTGAGAAGGAGCTAAGAATGAAGATTGTTGTATGTGTCAAGCAGGTGCCTGATACTGAAACAAAAGTGGTCATTGGTGGTGATGGATTATCCATTGAACCAGCTGATGTTAAATATGTCATGAATCCATATGACGAGTTCGCTGTTGAAGAAGCACTCAAGCTTAAAGAAGCTGCAGGTGAAGGGGAAGTCATTGTTCTCACACTTGGCAGTGAAGAAGCACAGCCTGTCATGCGGACTGCCATGGCTATGGGTGCAGATAGCGGGATCCTTCTCAAGGCAGAAAACGCTGCACTCGCCGATGGCTTATCTGTTGCCAAAGCCCTGGCTGATGAGATAAAAACACTTGAAGCAGATCTTATCCTGACCGGAAAAATTGCAATTGATGGATATGGTCATCAAGTAGCCAGTATGTTGGGTGAATTGCTAGGTATGCCAGTGTTGCCCACTGCCAAGACTTTGGAAATTGCTGATGGCGTTGCCACGATTCACAGAGACATTGAGGGCGGCAAGGAAACAGTTATTGCAAAGACTCCCTGTGTTATCACCGCTGAAAAGGGTTTAAATGATCCGCGTTATCCAGCCTTAAAAGGCATTATGCAAGCCAAACGCAAACCACTTGAGATCAAGGATATTGAAATTGATACCGGTGGGATTGAAATTCTGGAAATGACCTATCCAGCCAAGAAGCCTGAAGGTCGTATTGTGGGTGAGGGTCCAGAAGCAGCAGCTGAACTGGTCAAATTGCTTCGTGATGAAGCTCAGGTCATATAGGAGGTCCTCATGAGTAATATTCTAGTTTTTGCCGAACAACGTGACGGACAATTAAAATCATATGCCCTAGAGGCAATATCTGAAGGTAGACGTTTAGCTGATGGAGCAGGGGGAACTCTATCAGTATGTGTAATCGGTGCCGGAATAGCAGATCTCGGTGCTACAATAGGTAACTATGGTGCTGATAAAATTCTCATGGCTGATGATGGTGGGCTGGCAGTTTATAGCCCGGGTGCCTATGCAAAATTGTTAAAGGACGCCCTCACCAGCAGCGCTGCAGAAATTGTTTTGCTTAGCTCTTCGGCTATGGGTCGAGAATTGGGAGCCATATTGGCCGCCAAAGCTGATGCCAGCCTTTTGAGTGATGTGGTCGAGACAACCTGGGATGGTGATCATCTTGTTGTGAAAAGACCGGTCTACGCAGGGAAGGCTTTCCTGAAAGTTGCCGCCAAAAAAGCTCCAGTTCTTGTAACATTGAGACCTAATGTGTTTGCAGCTGAGGAAAAATCTGGTGCTGGAACAGTTGAAAATATTGCTGTGGCACTGGGCGATGCGGAATCACAGGTGACTGTAACCGAAACGGTTATGAAAGCCAGTTCCCGACCTGAACTCACAGAAGCCAGTATTATCGTCTCTGGTGGTCGTGGGATAGGTGGACCTGAGAATTTTAGCATTATTGAAGAACTTGCAGATAGCCTGGGGGCCGCGGTTGGTGCCTCACGTGCTACTGTAGATGCAGGATGGCGTTCACATGCCGATCAAGTTGGTCAAACGGGTAAAACCGTCTCTCCCAATTTATATATCGCCTGTGGAATCTCAGGTGCGATTCAGCATCTGGCTGGAATGAATTCATCGAAGTGTATCGTAGCAATCAACACAGATCCTGAGGCTCCCATCTTCAAGGTTGCCAACTATGGGATTGTTGCTGATCTGTTTGATGTTGTTCCTGCGCTGAATACCGCATTCAAGGAACTTCTCGCTTAAACTCTTTTTCCCTGTTATTTCCAAAAAGAGGCTGGCTTTCTGCTGGCCTCTTTTATTTTGAAGCAGGTAGTTACTGTTGACTATAGGATCATTAGAATTTTTCTACAACGAACGGAACGAAGTCGACGAACCTTTTATAGTAGGTTTTTAAATCAGTTTCAACAATTGTGAGAAATACATAAAATTAAATTCGTATTTTTCGTAAAACCTGTCTTTCGAAACCCATAGGGTGTAGACAGATTCGTTGTAAAGATTGTGGAGTAGATAACTACTGTAGGACGATATGATTATTAGAACTTTTTTTACAACGAACGAAACGAAGGGGACGAATCTTTTAATGGGTTTTAAACTCAGCTTTCACAACTGTAGGAAATGTTCAAAAAGAAATTCGTTATTTTCGTAAAATTCGTTGTAAAGAGTTTACGAATATATGAAATGAGGAAAAATGTTAAATCCCCGTGGAATATTGTTTGATCTAGATGGAACCCTGGTTGATACCAGTCGTGATATCACTTCAAATATAAATAGAGCATTTAAAGCAATGGGATACCCACAATTATCCCACGAAACCATATTATCGCATGTTGGTTATGGTGCACATTATCTAGTACAGAAGTGCTTACAAATAAATTCCCCTGAGATCAAAGTTGATGACAAACTGGTCACACAAATATGGGAAAAATTTCGTGAATTCTATCGAGTACACATTATTGATGAAGCTCAACCTTATCCAGGTGTGGTTGATTTTTTAAGAAATGAAAAACGACCGATGGGAGTGATATCAAATAAACCAGAAGAGATGGTAAAAGCGGTTTTGAGAGAACTACATCTTGATCAGCATTTCAAGTTTTGCTGGGGTCGAGATACTTTACCTGTTTCTAAACCTGACCCAGAAGTGATTCGATATGGTATCCACGAACTGGGAATAGATCTGCCTGCGGATGTATGCATGTTGGGTGACAATCCGGTGGACACCATTGCAGCAAAAGGAGCCGGCGCCATCTCAATTGCTTTGAGCTATGGTTTTTCATCTGTGGAAATGCTTGAAAAAGAACAACCAGATTTTCTCTTCCACAACTTTGAGGAATTTGTCAGGACCATTCAATCCAGCTGACTCACCTGAAGCGTTCATATTTTCGTTAGAAAAACTCCATATTTCATCTTGCATAAGTCATTGTTCTCACTCAATCCCCGTGCAATTTATTCAGATGGAAAATAACATATCAAAGTTAGGTCAAACATGATATACAGACTCATTTCAGCGCACATTCTCATACTCACAATAGCTCTGGGTTCAATCCCAGCAAAACCCGGTGTCATTCCTTCTGAAAAGGTGAAACTGCAACTCGAAATCATGTCTGAGTCCTATACCCAGGGTGGTTTAGCAGCAAAAATGCAAAGGGTAAAGGCGGCCAATATTCAAGCTGCAGCAAATGGTACTCGAGACCTTCGAGAAGATGTCTATGGTAGTTTCCCAGTTATTTTGGGATCATATACTGACTCTGATGACAATCAGAATGTAATTGAACAACTACAACAGGAGTTGTTTGATGGTCCCTGGCCCACAATAACAATGGCAGAGCATTATGAGCAAATGTCATACGGTCAATATCATTTATCAGGAACGGTCTATGGCTGGTATGAATTAGGTCATGAAAGCGAATATTATGAGGGTTCTCAAGTACCTGGTGAATATGACAATGGTTTCTTTCAGCCCCCTGGCGGAGTCGGAGATTTTTTAACGGAGTCGCTTAATCAGGCTGATCTGGAAATAGATTTCACACAATATGATAATGATGGCCCGGATGGAATCCCCAATTCTGGTGATGATGATGGCGATGTAGATGCAGCTTTCTTTGTTCATTCTGGTCGGGGGGGAGAATCTGGTGGACCTTCAATCTGGTCTCATAGATGGGTTTATTCCTCTGCTTCTGGTACAGGCGCAAAATATGCGACCAATGATACTGGTTTCAATGGTCAACCGATTAAAGTTCAGGACTACATCATGCAACCTGCTGTCGCTGGCGGTAGTCAGGGAAGTGGGGGCCTCATCGAAATTGGTGTATTTTCGCACGAATTTGGGCATGCATTAGGTTTGCCTGATCTATATGATACAGACTATTCATCTGATGGTGTTGGAAGCTGGTGTCTTATGGCCAGTGGTTCATGGAGTTCTGCTTCCAGTCCCGTGCATTTATCCGCCTGGTGTAAGGAAATGCTGGGATGGACTATTCCAATAATGCCTAACCAGAATATCCAAAATTTTGAATTCCCTAACGCTGAGGAGAACTCCTTTGCTGTTAAACTATGGACTCATGGCGAGTTGGATCCATTTATTGGAAATTATAGCCATGGGCAGGATGTTGGCCAGGAATATTACCTCATCGAGAATCGACAACGAATTGGTTCTGAACAGCACTTACCTGGTACGGGTCTGGTTATCTGGCATATAGACAACTCCAGAACTACCAACAGCAATGAAAATCACCGCATGGTTGACGTCAAAGCTGCCGATGGACATTTCAATGGGTCCAATAGTGGCGACAGTTGGCCTGGCTCTACAAATAACCGGAATTTTGACTTTGAAACCATTCCAACTTCCATTGGCTGGGGAGGTGTAAATACTGAAGTAGCCCTTCTTAACATCTCAGATTCAGAGAATACCATGTGGGCAGATATTGAAGTTCATGAATCCAATCCCCACCTGAGAATCACTGACATGCTTGTCTCTGATTTCAATGGAGACAACATTTTTGCTCCTGGAGAAAATGTGATGATATGGCTTATCGTAGAGAATACGGGAGCCATGGCCAACAATGCTACAGCAACCTTGTCGATAGAGGGTAATGCAGTGGATATCGTTGGGGGAGTCATTGAATTCAACCCCATCGATTTTTTGGCAACCAGCACATCCAACCAGGCTTTCGAATTTAATATCAGCGACACGCTGTCACCTGGTCCAGTTTATTTTGAGATAAGTTTTTCATCTGACGAAATCACAGAGCCAGAAATACAACATATTGAGCTATTATTGGGTCTTCCTGAAATTGTACTCATTGATGATGATGGTGTTCTAGAAGGAGCTACAGATTACCAGGCCTACTTCACCAATGCCCTGGAATCAGCTGAACTTGTTCATGTGGTTTGGGACCTTGAGGAAAGGCCATTGCCTGATTTGGAATGGTTGGATGATTTTCCAGCAGTTATCTGGTTTAGCGGTGATAATCCGGCACCACTGGGTGAAAATAGTACCATTCTTGTAGCCGATTATCTGGATGGGGGTGGGAATATCCTGATGACCGGTCAAAATATGGCCAGCGGCGATCTTTCCGTTGAGAATCTCTTGATCGACTATTTTGCTGTGGATTTAATTGCAGATGATATCAGCACGCCAAATGTATATGGAGATCCAGGACATGAGTTTTTTGATATCAATGATCGCTTTGCCATTGGGAGTTCGGATGCTGCGAACAATCAGATTGCATCAGACTCATACAATATTCTTGAGGGAGGATCATCCATATTCATGTACCCCTTCCTGGGTGGCGCATCAGCTGGATCATCTGTAAAAAATGATACTTACTCCTCGGTGATGCTAGGATTTGGTTTGGAAGCATTAACTCATTTTGGGAGCGAAACTGACGCTTCCCGCGGGGAAGTCATAGTACGGCTACTGGACTGGATGAATGCACCCACGACTTCAAATATTGGAAACTCACTTGAAGTGCCGGAAACTTCAGGTATTCGTTCGAGTTACCCCAATCCTTTTAATCCAGCCATTCAATTTGACATCGATATGGCAACCAGTGAGACAGGCCTGTTATATATCATGAATATCCGTGGTGGTCTCGTTGAAACCATCGAGGTACAACAGTCAGGCAGTATGAGCTGGGAACCTTCGGGGAGCCTGGCAGGTGGTGTATATTTTGCCAGATTACTAGTGAATGGCAAGAGCGTGGGTACTCTGGAAAAGATCACCTACCTGAAGTAAGTACCCCTCTAGTCGACTGATAATTTCTCAAACAGGATAGATGTATCCATCGCCATTGCCTATGGTCTGACTATATTCCTCGTATGAGTATGGATATTTCATATCATGTTTAAGCGATTTATCTCATGGCCGTATATAGGCCCGCTGGCTATAGTGTTTGCAGCTTTTCTGTGGTCAATTGATGCCCTCCTAAGACAATCTCTTTACAGTCTACCCAGTATATTCATTGTTTTCTCAGAGCATAGTCTGGGACTCATTATTACCCTTCCCTGGCTCATTAAGTTTTGGCCCAAAATAAAGACTTTAAACCGTAAGACATGGATATCCATATTCTGGATAGCAGTTTTTGGAGGATTGCTGGGTACCTTGGCTTATACCCGGGCACTTAGTTATATCAATTACATTCATTTTTCAGTTGTGGTTCTTTTACAAAAGCTTCAACCCATATTTGCCATCATCCTGGCTAGAATTATCCTCAAAGAACGATTTAAAGGTAGATTTTATCTCTGGGCAGGGGTTGCTTTAGTTGGTAGCTATTTTGTCGCCTTCCCCAATGTCCTCCCTCAGTGGCAGGACGGTGGGAAAAATGTGTGGGCTGGACTGTTGGCCGTAGGAGCCGCATTTGCCTGGGGCTCATCCACGGTTATGGGGAAGTACAGTCTTCGAGAGCTAGACTCAAGAATTGTAACTCCATTACGTTTAGGACTTACAGCAATATTAAGTGGAGCTTATATTCTACTTTTTATGGACCTTGGATCCATTCCCCGCTTGAATTCAGAACAGTTATTCTACCTGGTGGCCATTGTCCTGTCCTCTGGTACCGTGGCACTATCTATCTATTATTTTGGATTAAAAAAAGTACAGGCCAGCCAGTCAACTCTGCTGGAAATGTTTTGGCCCATTTCAGCTGTGACCATTGACTGGGTATTTTTTGATCATGCCCTAACCTGGAGTCAGATTATGGGGGCTTTGCTGATGCTCACAGCAATCTATCGTGTCACTCGACGTCAGGGTGAGCTTCAAGAATAATCAAGATTCATCTATCTTTTTGATTGATGAAATTATTTTAATCATTTAGTCAGTTACACATCTAAGTGGCTTTTGCAAAATTGTGAAGGGCTGAACGTCTTGAAAATGGTTAGAATGCATATTATTTCTTGGCAAATTATAAACAATATTATAAAATAAATTGAAAAGATATAAGTGTAAACTGTCCCAAATTATGCTAGAAAATGCAGGATGAAATTGAACTGCGAGAAATAATTTGCAAGGCGTATTGCGGCATGTATATTCGCTGCGCCTATAGCAATGTAGGTACTTGAAAAAAGGGGCGCTTAGTTCAGTTGGTTTAGAACATCCCGACATAGGTGTCGGGAGAGTCGGGGTTCGGCCACGGAGCATCGCGGAGTAGAGATGAAGACCTGAGTATCAGGTTGAACATCAATCCCGAAGCGCTATTTTGATAAAGAGTTTTGACAACAGGGGCGCTTAGTTCTAAACGAAATCGAAGATTTCGTTGGAAAGCCAGTTGGTTTAGAACATCCCGACATAAGTGTCGGGAGAGTCGGGGTTCGACTACGGAGCATCGCGGAATAGAGATGTAGACCTGAGTATCAGGTTGAACATCAATCCCGAAGCGCTATTTTGATAAAGAGTTTTGACAACAGGGGCGCTTAGTTCAGTTGGTTTAGAACACCTGCCTTACAAGCAGGGGGTCGGGGGTTCGAATCCCTCAGCGCCCACCACACTCGATACTTCAAACGATTACCTCGATTGAAGTTCCAGCTCAGGATGCTGAAGTATCGAGTTAAAACAATCCTGAGAGCATGATAGTAAGTTGT
>JABHBL010000058.1 GCA_018673925.1 Fidelibacterota bacterium | reverse complement strand
CTCTTGAATCCATTTTCCTGACCAATCTTCCCAACAGTACCCCAGTAGCCACCCCTGCTGTGTTGGCGAAGAAGTCCATCCACTCACCATAACGGTTCACAAACGGCTGAATCAACTCAATCATCTCTCCATAGAGCACAATGCCAGCAACTATGAGTAGCCAATGGTTGCTGGAGATGTTCAGTACATTGCGAAGAATAGGCATCATGAATGAGAAGCGTACCACCAGCACGACTAATGAGCGCTATATTTACTCTCCAGAGCTAAAACGGAATCACTGCGTCGGCCACCCATCCCAAAAGGTCTCCAGCGGAGTCCACTGTATCTCCCGCAGATCCGGGGGTCACCGCACCGACAACCTCGAAGGGTGCCTCAACCACAACTGCCACGGTTTCTCCCACAAAGCAGCCCGACAGTGCAAAAGGGATGCCTATCACGACCGCAACTTGAAATATTCTCTTCATTCTTGTTCTCCTTTTTTAGTGTTGCAACAACAGAAAACCGTCGGCTTTCCGCAAGTTGATCAGTATTTGCAAGGAGTGGGCCAGTGAAAAGCGCCCCACGCCTACGGCCACGAATCTCCGAATAACATAGACAAGACAGCGGCCTGATGTACATTGAGAGAAGCATCTGAGAGCAAAGACCGAAAATACACTGGTGCGATATTGCCCGTTGAAAAGCGTGGTCTCGGGTTTGCGACCGAATCAGTAGTGACACTGTCAGAGTGATCCTGTTCAAGAGAATGTGATGTATCGATGACCCGATGCTCAGGTGCGTACTTTGATCAACCTATAGTGCGGAGGGTATACAGATGAAGAAAAAAACTGGAACAGAAAAATTAAGACAGCGTCGAGTTCAGGGTCATCTTGAGCAAGTCAACCTCTATGCAGCTGGGATTGATATTGGCTCCAACAGCCACTACGTTGCAGTACCGCAAGAGCTTGACGAAAACTGTGTGCGTGAATTTTCCTGCTTTACCGGAGACCTGAATCGCATGGCGGATTGGCTGGTCAAGATCGGCATCCAAACTGTGGCGATGGAATCGACTGGGGTCTACTGGATACCGGCCTATGAGATTCTTGAAGAGAGAGGGTTGGAGGTTCTGCTGGTCAACGCCAGACATGTCAAAAATGTCCCCGGACGTAAAAGTGATGTTCAGGATTGTCAATGGCTCCAGCGACTGCATACCTATGGACTGCTGCAAGGATGCTTCCGTACCCCGGAAGAGAGCATCGCTCTGCGTACCTACATGCGTCAGCGTCAGAGTCTGATTGAAAGTGCCTCTGACCATATACGTCATATGCAGAAAGCCCTGAGACAGATGAACCTGTTGCTGGACAACGTAGTAAGTGACATCACCGGCAAGACCGGTATGGGGATCATCCGAGCCATATTATCTGGAGAGCGTGATCCACAGGAGCTGACCAAATTGAGAGATCCACGCTGCAAGGAAAACAACAAAACCATTGCAGCTTCCTTGGAGGGTCACTACCGCGAAGAGCACCTCTTCTCGCTCAAACAGTCAGTAGAGCTGTATGACTTCTATCAGCAGCAGATAATTACT
Organism: Fidelibacterota bacterium; assembly: GCA_018673925.1. Classification (GTDB taxonomy): domain Bacteria; phylum Fidelibacterota; class UBA8477; order UBA8477; family JABMPR01; genus JABMPR01. The sequence goes on along the minus strand of JABHBL010000058.1, from coordinate 661 downwards.
TGTGATGAGGCGATAGAGCAACAACTTCATACCTTGGAGAGCAAAGGAGACGGAGATGACCTGCCACCGATCAAAAAGCGCAAAGGCAAGAATAGCCTCAATTTTGATGTGCGAAGTGAATTGCACCGGATCACCGGAGTAGACCTCACCAAAATTGACGGAATGGATGAAAATAGCATTCTCAAGGTATTGGCAGAGACCGGTACCGATATGAGTGCCTGGCCCAGTGAAAAGCACTTCGCCTCCTGGCTGGGGTTGAGTCCGGGTAACAAAATCACCGGTGGTAAAGTGCTCAGCAGTAAAACCAAACCGACTGCCAACCGTGCAGCGGCATCTTTTCGGATGTCGGCCTATGGGCTTTTCAACTCAAAGAGTGCACTGGGGGCCTACTTTCGTCGCCAACGAAGTCGGCTTGGAGCACCGAAAGCAATTACAGCTACAGCCCATAAATTAGCACGGATTTTCTATAGCATGATAAAAAAAGGAGAGGAATATGTGGATCATGGGCAAGAGTATTACGAAGAGCAATATCGGGGTCGTGTAGTGAAAAACCTAAAGAAAAAAGCACAGTCCATGGGGTTTCTGTTGGTTGCAGATGTGGCGGCCTCTGACGGTTCTGATGCCACGTTATCAACGGGTTAGAGTGTGAGTTATTCAAGAG
>JABHBL010000057.1 GCA_018673925.1 Fidelibacterota bacterium | reverse complement strand
TCCCAGGCCTCTTCATTCCTTTCAGAGAGCTGCATTAAAAATGATAGCGCCAGATAAGGTCTGGGGTTGGTTTTATCCTTTTTAATGGCCTTTAAAAATGATTTCTCCGCGGCTTCAAGATCATTGGAAGAAATTTGATCCCAACCTGCATCGACCAATTTGGTGCTGGCTGGCTTATAGGCCAGAAGTGATCCAGCAAGGAGCAACAGGGATATAGTGAGCACAACAATTCGATTCATCTTCACAGCATTTTCCTTTAAAAATTAGTCCTGACTGTCTGTCCATTCAGCTTGGATTGCCCGACACAAAAAGGGGCTAAAAAATAGAGCCCCATTCTGTTATAATCGTGTCTAGTAGATTCGTGTTTTTGAGCTGTCTTGTAGTTATAGTTCAGGCGTGTCTTCCACGACTTCTGCAGGTTCTGGCGTAGTATATTTTTCAAGTTCCTCTTCCAGCTTACTTTCAAAGACAGATCCTTTAAATGCGGCATTCTTTAGTATAAATTCAATTTTTTCTACTTTTTTTGCCACCTCTTTTTCAGCCAGGGCTTTCTTGGCCAAGATGGCTACTGCTACATCTGTGTCAGTTTTGGATACATTTTTTGCATGGATCCATCCTGATTTCATATTTTTCTCACCGACAACTTCAACCCAGTCTCCGGCCACCTTTGTAACGGCCAAAATCTCCATGGGTTCAAACATAACTTTAGTTTCAGTTACCAGGTCAGGACGACGATAAATGAATTCCTTTATGACGGTCACTGCTGGGAAGGCGTCAGTGGCTAATAAACTCTTTGATGCCCATCCAGTTGTGCCGTCCGAGAGTTCGACATTGAGAAAGGTAATGTTTTTTACCGTGTCAATGGATGAACCGCCCAGCCAAATAACTTTTTCTCCAAGGGCCATATTTGATACAAGTGATGATTTCAGGGTAGCTTCTGATCGCAGAACGCCTTCATCCCATATACATACAGTGGGAATTGCTTTTGGTGGTTCTGGTGGCTTAGCTGGTGCCTCTTTTTCACACCCGATAATCATAAGGGCAAAGATAGCTAACAACAGGATAAGACTTGTTTTCTTAAACACGAGAACCTCCAGAATTCTGTTTGAATTTTAGAATAAGGCGCTTGAGGTAACCATAACGTTGCAACCGCTGTGAATCACCCGGCACTTGAAATGTTTTTGATCTTTTACTGAGGTAGATGTTACTCCCCGACTTGTTAATTGTAATGTAAATATATACGGAGTGACCAAATTTAAAAGGAGTCATTGAGGAGGGGAGATACTGAAAAGCGCCAGCAACAAAAGGCGCGGACAGCGACAAGACGCTTGCGGTAGAAAATGTGATAACACCCGACTTAGGTCAGGTATTTATAGCACGGTGTGCTCTCTATTCTTGGCTGCCCATCATTCTTACCGCCTCAGTCCGAGTCTCATTAAAGACATCTTCAATACTGGCTCTACCGAGCGCATCGACAATCCCACCTAGACCAAAAGGTACTGGACTTGGATCAGAGTAAACATAGTATTGAACCAATGACCGATTCTCTGACTGTTCAATGATGAGCCAATAGCCTTGGGTGTCACCAATGGTTTCCATGGGGGTCAATCCAGGCCAAACCACCATATGCCATTCAATTTTCCAAACCTTATCATCAAGTTTTATCGGTGCAATTTTAATTCGGTATTTTTTGATCAGCCCCAACATAGGTTTAAGGATGTAATTTATAGTGGATTCAGCCCCAGTTGTGTCCACGACCTCTATATCATCTACTGCGGACATAAACTCTGGATAGCCCTCATAATCAGTTAACAACAGAACCAGACTATCACCAGGAGCATTTATCAGACCGATGGTCTCGATGGTTTGTCCTTTGTCTTGTTTTGTGTCGAGTTCACGCATAATAATGTCACCAGCGTCGATGCTCTGCTTCTCCTGTGCATTTAGCATGGGGTTGTAGTTAGAAGTTTGGGCATCGCTGGTGCCAACCAAGACTGTAAGTGTAACAACCGAAGCCATCATCATATTTTTTTGGGTCATGATATTACCTTTAACAAGCACTCGCCTGCATCTAAAGTTTACGAATTATCATTTGTTTAATATCTCTGTCTATAAAATTGCCTCTAAAAGGCTTTTTGTAGCTAAGATCCCCTCATGTTCGGTGAGTGTCTCCCCCTCATATTCAATCCCGATGTAACTACGATAGCCTGAATCCAGAACTATTTTGATCAAGCGTTTATAGTCAAGAGATGTCTCGTTTCCCAAGGGGTCAAATTCAATTGTTTTTGCACTAACTCCTTTTGCAAAGGGCATCAACTCAGCCACACCAGTATAAGTATCATATAGCTCTGTTTCACTCACATAAAAATTTCCAAAATCAGGGAGGGTCCCCAGATTGGGGTAGCTGGTTTGCTGCATGACACCAGCCAACCACTTCCCATTACTGGTCAAGCCCCCATGATTTTCAACAATAACATTTATTTTGAATCTCTGGGCATATTCGGCCAAGTGGTTAAGACCATCGGCCACAAGCTTTTGCTGTTCGTTGTAACTACCGACACTCCACGCATTGACTCGAATAGAATGACACCCCAAATATTTTGCTGCTTCTATCCACTTATAGTGGTTTTCAATGGCAGTTTTTCTTAATTGGGAATCCGGGTCACCCAGAGCGCCCTCATGGTCACACATTATAAGAAGGCTTTGAACACCTTCTCCATCAGCGCGAGTCTTCATCTCCTTCAAATACTTTTTATCTGTTGCCCGGTCATAGAAAAATACATTTACATATTCCACTGCATTAATACCATAAACCTGACGAGCTGTTCTTGCAAAATCTAGATGATCCAGACTGCCTTGAAGCACAGACCGAGGGTTGCTCTGAAGCGCTTGCTCCCAAGATCCCCAATTATTTTTATCTAGACCTGATCCAAAAATAGAACGATGCAGGGACCATTCGGCCAATGATATTTTCAATCTTGGTTCTGTATCAAAAACTGGTTTGATACAGCCTGACAGTATCACACCTGGCGCAGCAAGAGCTGTAGCTTTTAAAAAAGTCCGTCTATTAATTTTATTTTTCACATCGGCCCTTTAATATTTGAGTAAACTGATCACCGGCATGTGATCAGACGGGAAAAAGCCATCGAAAGTATCAGATAAGGTGGCATGTTTGAGAATGCCGAATTGATTGCTTACAAAGATATAGTCGATGGGTGGTTCCGTGGTTTTCAAGCTCTCCAAATCGAAATTATTCATGGTTCTACTGGGACCATGATGGGGTGTTTGAGAAATTGTTTTGGTGTCTATCAATAAGTCTGAAGCCGTGAGTATTCTATAAGGTTCAGAATCAGGATGTGTGTTGAAATCACCTGTTAGAATAAAAGGAACAGCTCCAGCAATGGTCTGGATTTTACTGAGAAGCAGCCTGGCGCTTTCTTGGCGAGCCACTTCACCTCGATTATCAAAATGCGTGTTAAAATGATAGAAGCTCTCTCCTGTTTTGAGGTCTTTAAACTGACCCCACGTCACCACTCGATTATAGGCTGCATCCCAGCCAAGGCCGGGTGACTCGGGGTGCTCATTGAGCCAGAAGGTATCCTCTCGCAACAACTCAAGACGTCCCTTTAAGTAGAAGATGGCCATATACTCACCAGCCTGTTTTCCATCATCGCGGCCTACACCAATCCAATTGTACCCGGGGAGTCGTTGTGCCAGATCATTCACCTGACCCAGGAAGGCTTCCTGAACACCAAATATATCAGGGGCATTATACCTAATCATGCTAGCGGCCATCTCTTTACGATTGGGCCAGGCATTATCACCATCCGATGGAAGATTGAGGCGAATATTGAAGGTCATAGCAGTGAGGCTGGTTTCCAAAGGGGTATTAGGGGAACAGCTTACAAGCATTAGCCCAAGACTAACAATCAGTACATTTTGAATCCCTTTCATAAAGGGCAGTTTCTCCTTATGGTTCCGGGTAAACAACCAAATTTCTGTAATGCGCCAGTGTGGATGAATGCATCCAAAGTGCGATACCACCCTCAGACGCACCTCTTTTCAAATCATTCACGATAAGATTGGGTTGTGTCGCACCAGCTACATAGAACTTTGCAGTGGCTCCAGACACCTCGATTTTGAGTTTGATCCATTCACCTGGGAGCATGTCCACATATGACTCATATTTTTCTGGTGTTTCTTTCCTCAGTCGATACCATGGAAATTCTGGATGTGAAATATACTGGAGGGAATGATTGCGTTGAATCTGATTTTCAGCCCGTGCGTTTGTTGGGCGGAGATAAAAGCAATCATATTCATAGTCATCTCCCTTGTGAACTCGAAAAGCGAGTCCCACAAAACCCCTGGCCTGAGCGATGGCGCCAGGTGCCGGCTCACCAGATACCTCTATCTCTATGACACCATTCTTAAATGATATCTCAGGTATCAAAACCAGTGTTTCAAGCTTTTCAGCGCCGCTGGCAGCCTTGACTTGCAGGGCGGTCTTGCTTTTATATGTGAGTATTTCTGCATCAACATTTACAAGCTCAACCTGGTCTAATGAATTGAGGGGAATAGTGGTTTGAGCTGCTGCTTCAGGTATTGCTGCTGGATTGACTGCCATGAAGATCGCGATTATCAATAGTTTCTTAATCATTTTTGGTCCTTTCCAATGCATCTATAACCATCTGTTCCGAGGGCATACCCGATGCCCCATAACTGCGTCAGGTGAAGCCACCGAATGACTCTCCCCTGGCCGAGGGGTCTATATCGACACCATTGACCCGCACGGTGGGACTCCCAATAAAATTCCATTCCATGATTTCATCATAAGTATTGATTTGTATCGTTGCCAAATCAATTAGTATCCCTATTTTTTGAGAAACCTCTTGAACTCGCTCAATAGTAAGAGGTGTTCGCAAACAACCCTCTGAATACAGCACTTGAACCTTAACTGACATGCTCAACATCCACTCCAGCTAACATTCCGTATTGCTTACAGCCAGGCCTCCCAAAGAGGTCTCTTTGAACTTTTCTGACATTTCCAGACCAGTCTGCTTCATAGCTGCAAGACAGTTATCCAGGGACATAAAATGTTGTCCAGTTCCTCGTTTGGCCAATGAGGCAGCCGTATAAGCCTTAATTGCACCAAATCCATTACGCTCCACACAGGGTACCTGTACCAATCCGTGGACGGGGTCGCAAGTCATTCCCAGATGGTGTTCCAAAGCAATTTCAGCAGCATTTTCAATCTGTGTCGTAGTGCCACCTCGGACTGCACACAATCCTGCCGCCGCCATGGATGAGGCTGAGCCCACTTCACCCTGACACCCGACTTCAGCTCCAGAGATGGAAGATCGCATTTTGATGATACCGCCAATGGCACTGGCCACCAGCAAAAACTCTCTGATCTGCTCATGTGTACCGCCCTGATGAACCACAAGATAATACAAAATAGCCGGGATAACGCCGGCGGCCCCATTGGTGGGTGCAGTCACCACCATATGCCCAGCAGCATTCTCTTCACTGACAGCCATGGCATAGGCACATAGCCAGTCAGTGACATTGGCGTCTTCTGGATTTTCCAGGAGCTGATCATGGAGCTTCTTTGCTCGGCGTGAAAGGTTGAGACTGCCTGGTAGGGCACCTTCGGTTTTGAGGCCATTTTCCACACAGGATAGCATGGTCTTCCAAATATTATCAAGACCATCATCGAGGTCTTTTTTTGAAAGATATTCCAGCTCATTAATACGCTTCATTGAGGCGATTGATTTCCCGCTATCGTTACTCATCTTCAGCATATTGTGACCTGATCCAAAAGAAAAGGGACAGACCAGGGCTGACTCCATCTGCAGCGGGGCTACCAGGTTATCGATATCATTCAAATCTCTGATAAAACCACCACCGATAGAAAAATAGGTTTCGGTAAGGAGGGTCTCCCCCCCATCACCCAATAATTCAAAGACCATCCCATTAGGATGTTGAGGCAGGGTGTCCTGGCGATCAAAGATTATGTCAGCCGTAGAATCAAAGCGACAGGACTCCAAAGAGGTGAGATGGGTTTTAGTATTAATCTCATATACGAGATTATCTACATCAAGACCAGTGAGGTCCTGTGGTGAATAATCGTGAAGACCCAGCATGACGGCTCGATCGGTGGCGTGACCTTTTCCCGTATAAGCCAGGGAGCCCTTCAAAGTGCATCGAACTCTTGATTTTTCTTGAAATTCTAATGAAAGGATTTTTTCTAAAAAGGTTCTGGCTGCCAGCATAGGACCCACGGTATGTGAGCTGGAAGGACCAATTCCGATTTTGAAAAGATCCAGGGCGCTGATGAACATCGGGTCTCTCATGGGCATCCAATATCAAGAATTAATCATGATGCAACAAGGATAAGACTGTTCATTTACTTCCACTGCTTAATTGAATTGGCGTAGTATTCCAGGAGAACCAAAGCTTCTTCCTTGGGGCGAATCAGATTTTCTTCAACATCCACCAGTCTTCTACCCACAAGCATGGTTAAGGCATTGTTTAAAACACCTTCGCTGGCGCCAGATGAAATATCTATGGGAGCACCCTTTTTCCTCAGAAGCTCGATCTTTTGCAGAGCTTGGGATTTTAGATCCAATTCACTTTTCCAGATATTCTTATTTTCCAGCAAAACCTCTGAAATCAGAGCAATGGGTAAAATGGGAATCACAGCAGCGATGTGCCCCATGATGGTATCGGCTAATTTTTTTACCTGCTCAAAACGATGGGTTGAGTCGGCTTCGTCAAACTTGACTTCGTTGGCCTCACAATATTGTTTAACGGAAATCGGGCGACCAAAATTGACACTGGCATAACCAAAACGACGCCAGCGTAATTTTCTTGAGAGGAGCAACATCTTGGTGGCGAAGGCCAGGGTAGTTTTTATGACATACCATTGGTTGCGACGTTTCGCATTGGGATCCAGTCTTCTGATAAGCGAGCGATCTTCCACAACACGATCATAATTGATACCCACCGGGACAAAGACAACATCCTTATCAAATTCAGGGTGGAATTCCCTGAGCATGTAGTCCATAAATCCTAGTTTTGGTTCCAGTAAAGCTCCTGATTTAGTTAAGCCTCCTTCAGGGAAGACCGCCTGACATACTCCTGCACGGGTAGAGAGATGGACATAGCGTTCCAGGACTTTTCTATAGAGGGGGTTTTTGGAATTTCTTCTCACAAAAAAGCCACCCATTGCTTTCAGCAGGGTTTGCAGTGGCCAGATCCGAGCCCACTCCCCGATGGCATAAGACAGGGCTGTCTTTTCAGCCACCAGAAAGGAAACCAGCACATAATCCATATTGCTGCGATGATTCATAACAAACACAACAGAGGCATCTTCAGGAATGTTTTTGAGTTCTTTTGCATCGTAAAATCCGACACGAACCCTATAAATGAGTCTGGCAATATTTCGGGCCAACCAGTATCCCAGGCGGAAATAGATATAGGCATTGAAGGCTGGGACAATCTCGTGGGCATAGCGCTTGGCTTTTTCCTGGGCTACCGTTTTCGGCATGTCATTCTCGACAGCATAAGTCTTAACCGCCTCTATTACCTGATCATCAAAAACGAGCTGATCGATAAGTCCCTGTCTACGGGTGAGCTGAAAGGGTCGGATGGCGATATCCAGCCTGGAGCTGACTTCATCCATGACTTTTTTTACTCGCCGGCGGAGATACCAGCGAAGACTGGGCATGAGCATGCGATCCAGAACCATAACGCCAGCAAAAAGGACAAGGATAATAAATACCCAGGCTGGCAGTGTAATGGTGTTATCCATAAAGTCTCCTCGCCCCCGAATTTACAATCTTACTTAGAACTTTGCCCTCAGGCAATCATTTGTTTCCACCACCCCTGCAGGCGGTTGAGGTGATGCCCCTGGACCATAACGAGATGATTTCCCAGGGGTGTTTCCAACAAATCGCTGATTTGACCTTCGCTGAGTTTTATCTCAGCCTGTGTTCGGCACAGATCTTCGGCCTTTCCCGATTGAGTGATATCACCTTCAGCCAACCAGAGTAATTTCATGTTTTTACCACCTATGCGCAGTAGCGTCACCGGTCCATTTGGAAGTGTCCCCTGTATACCGACACCCAGATTTGATTCGAAATGGGAACGTAATCCATAGTCTTTAACAATCCCTCTTGGAATCGTGCAGTGAGCCAGTACGATCTGGTTGTTGACCTCGTCCAGCTGTGCTGGATTGGCCATCCAGGGTGTCTGTCCCGTTAGCTTTTTAACCCACAACAGACCTACAGTACTTACCAGATCTCCTTCACAACCTGCGATAATTCCTTCATCGGTTAACTGAGATAAACCAAAGCAGCCTGTGGTTTTCAAGCCCAGGACCAGATCAAAGCAACGGAGCGTCAGTGCATCGAGTCGGTATTTTTCCACAACCTGTTTCAAGGCGATATAAACCCGGACGACATCATCCAGGTCGGCTGGGGAGGGCTCCTTGATTTCCGTGGCGCTCTCAACCAGGGGATCCCGGACCGCAGGAATCGTATCTGGAGAAACACCTCCAATCAAACCGTTGATCTCATCCAGGGACACGGGGATAATTTCCGGTCCCCAGGTCTCCTTTAAAATTGAATGCTCCGGACTACTGGCAACCAGCCAGTCAGAAGGAGTGCCCAGCAAGCCAAGGCGCGTTCGCTTTAATTCAGAAGACACCTGAAAATCAATGAGCACATCGAGAATTTTTTGGAGTCCTTGTTTATCGCTTGAACTGTTCAGGTATAGGACCTGACCCTGAGCGCCCTCTTGTTGGAGTCGAGCCAATACTTCCAGGGAAGCTGGCAGGGAATTGTGGGCGGGGTGGGCTACAACCAGCGCAGGTTCATCATTAACCGTTTGGCTACGTAGCTCTCGGATATTAAGAAGCTCCTGCTCTGTTCCCCCAGTGGTCATGAAGTAAACGAGAGGCTTGGTATCATCCAGCTTATCTGGCGACCACGCCTCGCCACCAAGCTGTTTCAAGGCATCGGTATAGCTCGCCATGCTTGTTTCAAAATCTGACCCCTCAGGCACAAATAATGATTTTACAAAAATAAATCCAAACTGCTGTGTCATAACCATTCCCCACTCATTTATCACAACGACCTATTCTCTTGATGTCGCGCTTTAATCCAGTCCGCTTTGTCTATCGCTGGTGCCTGATAATTCTCAAGCATATCTAATAAAGACGAAGCATCCTCGTGGACCAGCAACATATCCCGATGTTCGCTTTGCATAAATGATTCTGCAACGGCATGATCTAAAAATTCCAGGAGCTGCCCATAAAAATTACGGACATTCAAAACCCCGGATGGTTTTGTATGAATCCCTAATTGTCCCCAGGCCAGCGCTTCGAAAAATTCTTCAAAGGTACCCAACCCACCAGGTAACGAGACAAAGCCATCTGACAACTCATTCATCAGAGCTTTGCGTTCATGCATGGTTTGAACCACTCTCAAATCCTGCAACTCCTTATAGGCGACCTCTTTATTCACCAGGCTTTCCGGCATCACACCAATCACCTCACCACCACGCCTGAGTACTGTCTGGGCGATCTGACCCATGGTGCCCACGTTAGCGCCACCATATACCAGTCCCATTCCCCGTTCCACCAGAGCCTCTCCAAGATTTTTAGCAGCCTGGAGATAGTCAGGTTGTGACCCAGGACTTGACCCGCAAAAAACGCAAATTCTTTTGAGTTTAGTCATCGACTAGTCGGTCAGAATGTTTGATTAGCCCATACAGGGATTCATCTGAGCTCGAATAGGTCAGACTCAAGCGTGTGGCACCAACCTTGATTAGATTGATGATGTCTTCGTGATCCTTGACTCCTCCTGAAGCCACGATATCCAGGTCATCACCCAGGACAGAACGCATGAGCGACACATTTTCCGGGGTTGCCCCCATACTGCTAAAACCGGTTGAGGTCATGACAGCATCTGCCCCTGCTTCACGAGAGAGCATACAGGCAATAATAATCTGTAGGGGCTCAAGCAAGGCCGTTTCCAGAATGATAGTTAAATCCGCTTCTGGACAGGCATGACGTACGGCACGCAGTTCTTCAAACACCTCCTGGAAGTTTGAGGTTTTGAGTAATCCAATATTGAGGACCATGCTCAGACACCCGGCACCATGTTTGACAGCCAGCTCAGTTTCGGCCACTTTGATCTTGATATGATTGGCACCGAGAGGGAATCCAATAACCGTTCCTATGGAGATTTCCTCACCCAGCATTTGAACACAGCGCTCAACATGGGCGGGGTTCACGCTAATACCAGCTAAGGAAAATTCTCGGGCTGCCTTACACAATTTATTGACTTCAGAAATGGAGGCGTCTGCTGCGTGGAGGTTGAGCTCCACTATGCCGGCCAGCATTTCAACTGCTGGAACATCAAATCCAGTGGAGAAAACCCCGCTGTCGTGCCAGTTTTCCAGGAGGATTCTAGCACGCTTGTGATATTCCTTGTTTACCAGATTCATTCCAGCAATTTCCTTTCATCGGTAAAGACTGGCTGACCCCAGGCAAAGAAGGCTTCGGATCCTCCTGTTGGGTGATCGCGATAATAGCTAATCCTTGGTCTGATATAATGAGAAGCCCTGCTAATGGGATAGTCCGCCCTGGAACCATTTGTAGATGCCAGGACTTGTCCCCCAGCACCAATATATTCAATTTTGAATCCGGATTCTGTGGCTTCAACCAGTTTTCCCCTCAACTCCGGTGATATAAGTTCGTTCAGGGTTTGCTCTACATCAACATTGACTCTGTATTTCCCTTTTTTAACAGAACATATATTTAGCATGACTCCATTGCTGGCGTAAAAAGATCCTTCATACATAGCTTGAGTAATTGCATCTCCAGATAGCGCGCTAGCATTAACCATAACCCAACCTCTTCCCGGATTGGAATGTGCTGAATCGATGGTGTCGAAATAGTGGGCATCGTCTGAGGAAACACCATATATTTGCATTCCCTGGGTAAGCAAGTTATCCCAGAGTGCTTCCGTGGAAATATGGTCCTCATCGCCAGAATTGGCGACCAGGGGGTGTCCATTATAAAGTTCGAACATATTTATACCACGAACCGGCAAAACATCACTTTCTGAAATGGCGTAGCGGTAGTTGGGATGATTGAGGATGCTCTTTCCATCAGCTTCTCTGGTAATATCTACATGATTCTGTATGATGTGGATCTTTACTTCCAGCTCTTTATCCGGCATGACCAGCTTCTCAATATTCATGGCTGTAGAATGTACAGTTTTGGGTCCTGATATTTCCTCGCCGGGGATGAGGATGAAATCATCTCTCAGATTTTCCGGCATGACAACTGAGTCGGGATGGATAAAATGGTTGTGTTCGCTGAGGATCAAAAAATTATAGCCGTGGTCGTGATACCACTGGGTAACCACTTCAGGGGGAGAGTCAGCATGACCACAGATAACGGTATGGGCGTGAGTGTTGCCTCGATACCAGGTGGTTTGGGTTGCACATCCCTGGAACAACACAAAAGCCAATACTGCCAACGAGCATTTTTGAAGCAAATTCATTTGAACACTCCTGATTTGGTCTGAAAAATAATCCCCTGCCTCACGCAACCAAGTGATTAGGTGATTCTATGGGTTTATATAATTCGGATGAGTCTCACATCGATAATTAACATGGCATTGGGACCGATACGTTTTCCACTACCGCGCTTACCCCAGGCCAGATCTGGCGGGATAAAAAACCTGGAACGTCCGCCGACACCTGTTAGAATCAGTCCCTCACGATATCCCGGGATGGCCTCTTCAAGAGAAAAGCGTGCAGTCTCACCTGACTTATAGGTGTCATCGATGATGGTACCGTCAATGAGACTGATGCGTTGGTTGACTTCCACCGAGTCTTGAACTGTTGGATATTCGTTTTTGCCTGTTTCGATTTCCAAAACTTGTAATCCAGATGCGATGGTTTTCACCTCTGGCTTATTGCTGTTTTTGGCCAGAAAGTCATCGGTGTTTTTCCGGTTAAACCCTGATGAACCCTTGGTTTGTTTTTTACCCCGAGCCAAGGTCAGCCCTCTTCCACAATGTGGAAAGTTTTATCGGCCATGACCGCACCTTCCAACTCTACAATGAGACGCCAGGGACCACATTTATCCTCAATTGGTTCCCAGACAGTATCGCCTAAAAAGAATTGCCAGTCATTACTGCGGATATAGACATCCCCCGAAAATGGTGGTGCAGGCTTTCCATCTTGATCCAGAAAGGGCGGATGCTCGATGGTGAAGTGGATCTGTTTGCCCCGGGCCTTTTTAATCTGAAGGATATATCCAAATTCCACACCCACAATAGCCGGTATCTCTTCGGTAAATTCCTGGATTTCGGGGAGAGCTTTTGCTTGACGATCCCAAGCTGTGTACAACCCCCAGCTTTTCATTTTCCATGTGATCTTTGGTTTGGTCATAGCTAGCGTTGATCGGCTTCAGAACCACTTGTGTAATTGACAAAATGTTTATCTGTCGTGGTTTTGTAGCCAGTGAAAAAGGTTTTCGCAATCAGGTTAATCAAAGGGTCACTCATGCCATTCAAAAAGGCATAATTCGTATTGTCAGAGGCATGATGAGGAGCATGGTGTTTCCATGATAGCAGCAAACCTATGCGAGATAACAAGTGAACTGTTTTCGACTTAGAGGTATGGCATAAATAATGGGATACTTCAGCCACGGAAGATAGCACACCGATGTAAACCAGGGTATGAAGCACCAGTGGGTTAAAACTTTTATTCACCAGAAAAAATAGAATCACTGCGAGAAAGGGCAGTAACCAGATTTTGGCTCCGGTTTCGTTGAAGTACACCATAGGTAACGGACGCCTTGTGTATTTGGGTGTCTGATGATGGAGGTGAAAATTGGCCACCAGGGGTCCATAGTATGAATCGTAGTCCTCCTTGTGATCCATGATCATATGAACCAGACCATTTAGAAAATCAGTGAGCGTGAAGGCCAGGACAAATGCAATGAGGTGTCCGGAGATACTTAAGGGGACAACCCAAATGAAATAGACGAGGACCATCTGCAGAGAAACATTCAGTGTTGCAATCAAGGTGCTGAATGAGGTGTAAATCCTGTTGGAACGATACCGCTCCATGGCAGCATTAAACTGTGACTGCTTGATATTGAGATTGTTGATTTGGGGTTCCTTAGTCTAAGACCTCTGTGAGGAATTGGGTAAACCGAGCCCATGATTTCTTGTCTGCATCAGCTCGGTAACGATCAGAACCAAAAATAGTAAAAGCATGGGGTGCACCGCTATAGGAGATCATTTCATGGGGCACTTTATGAGTTTCAAGTTCCACAGCTAAATTAGCAAAGTCTTCCATACTTACCGAGCCATCAGCGGATCCATGTAGTACCAAAACTTCACCCTTGGTCTGAGAATAATCTTCACCTTCGGGGGTGTCCAGACCACCATGAAAGGCAACAAAACCCTTTAGGGTTGCACCAGCCCGGGCATATTCAAGAATCGCAGCACCACCAAAACAGTAACCAATGGCCACGGCTTTGTCCACATTGGCTTTTTGTTTTTTGGCGGCCTTGAGGGCTCCCCTCAAACGGGTTCGCATTTTACCCCTGTCCTGATACAGTTCATTGGCTCTGGCATGTTTATCTTTGAATTCTGTAGGACGAATACCGGCACCATAGAGGTCGGCGGCGAAAACAGCATAACCCAAGTCTGCCAGCATGCCTGCGCGTTTGACTTCATAATCTGTAAGGCCATCCCAATCATGGACAATGAGAACAAGTGGTGCATCAGGAGATGGGCTGATATAGTAGCCCTCATATTTTTCCCCATCAATTTTGTAGGTGATGTTTTTACCTGAAGGGCTACCGCCCAAAACCAGGCTAAACATTAATAGGGCACCAACTATCTGTTTCATAACGCATCTCCTTTTTGCCAGGACTTGAACCTTCAGAGCTTTTTTAATTTAGCCTGTTATGCTCGAGATGAAAGAAGGTAGGTGTTGGACATTGAGGTTCTCGAAATGTCCAATCCTCATTAAAGCAATAAATCCAGGCTTCGACTGGCTCAGCCGCCGGGAATGTTAGGGGTTACTTTCGTGAAGGACTCAGGGCTTATTTCCTTGGAAACAGGGAGTCAGTACTAAAGATTGTGTGGCAATTAGCAATGAAAGGTTGGTATGCCCGATTCAGAGTTTTTACATAGTGGTGATGAGAAAAAAATTCAGGTACAGTCCATGTTTGACGGGATTGCCAGTCGCTATGATTTCCTAAATCATTTCCTGAGTCTGGGTATCGATCTGTATTGGCGGAAACAGTCCGTCGAGGCCCTTGAATTAGAAGATGGACACATACTCCTGGATGTAGCCTGTGGCACTGGTGATCAGGGTTTTGCCGCCTTGAAAGTTGCCGATATCGAAGTGGTGGGTCTGGATTTCTCTTTCAACATGTTGGAGCTGGCCCAAAAGAAGATCGACAAGCGCGATCTTTCCCATAAATTTGAAGCGGTTCAGGGTGATGCTGAAAATTTACCCTTTCAAGACAATACCTTTGATGCATTGAGTATCAGTTATGGTATCCGAAATGTCGGGACTATCTCTGCCGCCCTAAGTGAATTTTATCGTGTACTTAAACCAGGCGGACGTCTATCCATCCTGGAATTTTCAGAACCCCAGGGCTGGTTTTTTGGTCGTCTCTATCGGTTTTATTTTGATCATATTCTGCCCAAGTTGGCCGGGATGATGTCCAGCAAATCCGCATATACTTATTTGCCTGAATCCGTCAGGCATTTTCCTGATCGTGGTGATTTTAAGGACCTCCTGTCAAGTGAGGGTTTCCAGCATGTGAATCACCGAGACCTCACCTTTGGAATTACTGCAATTTATCATGGTGTAAAGTAGTTTCTCTCTAACACCCGACTTAAGTCGAGTGTTAGCGACAATCTATCGGGAGAATTCTACTGAGAGTATTGAGGTGTTGCCAAAAACTTCCATGGGTTTGACGGCATAGTCCAGCTTTATCTGTCCATACTGTCCAT
This sequence comes from Fidelibacterota bacterium, assembly GCA_018673925.1. Lineage (GTDB taxonomy): Bacteria > Fidelibacterota > UBA8477 > UBA8477 > JABMPR01 > JABMPR01. The sequence continues at coordinate 213,915 of JABHBL010000057.1, read as the reverse complement.
CAAGACGAATACCCACACCCATGGTCCAGATTTCCCGGTCATAATTATGGCGATAACCCCCTCTGAGATAAACCATTTCCCGAATCGCATATTCAGCACCAAGGTGTAGATGCTCTGGTCCATCGTTGGGGTGATCTGCATCCAGTGCCATGGTAAAGCGACTGTTCTGACTCTTAATGGGTGCTCCACCCATTCCCATAATGTCCATACTTACACCGATTCGTATCATGAGTGGCAAGGGCCAGGGTTCAGTTCTGAGATCCACATCTGAACTGTAATTCCCATTAATATCATCATCTGTATCTGCCTTGAGAATCAGATCGCGACCACTGAACTGAAAATCACCACCAAAATTGGAAAGAGACATACCAATTTTGAGTCCATATTGAGGTGATTTGAGAATAGAGCCTACATCCAAAGCCAGAGTTGATGCGGTTTCATTATAAGCATTGAGCTGAATATATCTTCCAGTGATTCCTATTGAGAGCAGATCAGTCAACTGGCGAGCATAAGCAGCACTCACTGCCAAATCCATGACATTGTAGATCAAACCGGTTCCCTCTGGAGCTTCAAGGGTTCGTACGGGCTGCTCTCCCATGGTTAATGCTGATACGGATACACCAATTCGTTCGTTTTGCCTTCCTGGTAGGATAAGACTTAAATAGTCGTGGTTGAGATCCAGCAGCCAGTCATTGTGGCTGGCAGAAACAGTGAGACTCTTAATGCCCAGCATACCCGCTGGATTCCAGAAAAGAGAACTGCCATCATCAGCCAGAGCCACAAAGCCGCCACCCATGGCAGCAGCACGTCCACCAACACCCATTTTTAAAAATGGTGCTGCAGTGGTGGCTACCTTATCAAACTCGGCGTATACGAATGATATCATCGAAATGAGCAGAAGTAATCGTCTCATTTGATCACCAGGAATCTTCCCACAGTCTCATGACCATCTGGCGTTTCAGCATGATACAAATAAACTCCCGGTGCAATAAATTGATCATTGCGTGTGCGCATATTCCAAAAAGCGTAACCTGAACTGGTCTGGCTGTCACCACCATGTTCTACAGTATCGACAATTTCGCCAAGAATGGTATAAATCTTAATGGTGCAGTTTGAAGGTAGATTGGTAAACATGAGTTTCTTGCCAAACTCATTGGTTTCCCAAGCATTGGTTACGATATAAGGGTCTGGAACCACATAGACCTCTTCAAGTGGATTCTCTGACTCCTCACCAACAATATCATGCCTGGCTAATGGATTAAAATGATAAGTGATCCCCGGTCTGAAAGGTTTGAAAGTGATGATTGAAAATTCATCTCCTTGCGAAGGAGCAACCGCTTCAATAATCTCTGTTTCAAAATCTTTATTGATTGATGTGTCAGGCTTGTTGTTGGTGAGAAGATAAAGATAATTGGGCAGGGTATCACCTGTGGCTAGATCAACATCAATTTTTTCCATAATGAGCATGTCGACATGCTTCTCATACCAGCCACCTGATCCAGACAACCACCCCGAACCACCAGGTACAAGATCCCAACCAATGGGGCTATAAAACATGGGTCGTATATCGGCAGGCATGCCATGATTGAATTCTGCCAGAATCAAATGCTCTGTGACATCAATAGGATTATCAGGATCTGTGATTACTTCTGCACGCAGTGGGAGATGCTGGGTGTCACTGCTGTAGTCGCCTGAAAAGGCATCTAGCCAGATAGCTTCAACACCTGTCTCATAATCCACGATAAGACGCCAATCATCAAATGATTCAACTTCGTTACCTACTGCCTGACCAGAGGGAACCAGGTTTGGATATTTACTTTCAATTCGCCAGTCAAAGGTACAAGTATCCCCGTCAACCTTGGTCCAGCCCAAGGTTTCCACCCCTGTTGGAGGGCTTTCCAGATAGATGACCAATCCATCTAAAGAGATGGTGTTTTCATCGCTCCCATCAATGATAAACTGTTGATTAACCAGGGTGTCGCCTGTGAGTTCATTAAGAACGGACGCTGCCATGCCAGATACTGATTCACCGTCAATCGTGGTATTCACTTTATCAAAGACAATTATATAATCCAGATCCTTGAGTTGGTCTGGATCTTCCACTTCCACAGTGACCACGCCCTGGCAATCACCGCCTTGTGCTTCCAGGCCACCAAAACTTAAATCCTGGGCTAGCTTGCCTGGAGTCACGCGAACGGTATGTTTTTCATGCCAGGATTGTCCCTGGGCATTCATATAGGATGGAGTTGGAAAAGCCAGATCGTCTTGATTGCCCCTGTCGTAAGCTGAAACACTGTACCAGTATTCCACGCCATTGACCAGGTTGGAGTCGGTAAAGGTGTGAAACAGACCTGTGTTGTCACCTAGGTTTTGGGGAAATGCTGGATCGGGACCAGAGACATCAACGCCATAAAGCTCAAGGTCTTCTTCTTCAGTATAGTCAAATTGTGCGATGGGATGATATCCAACTGCATTTCCATAAGCATCAGTGATAGGCTTGCCCCAGGTCAGTCCAGCATCCGTACTACGGTAGATACGATAACCCTCAAAATCCTTGTCTCCAGTCCAGACATCCCGCGATATTTCTGCGTTGGCATCCCAATACAGAGAGATTTGACCATCACCTGGAACCGCATGGACCCCTGGTGGATCAGGGGGTCCAGATCCCTGGAAGTACAGTCGGTACATATCCTGGGCAATTCGAACATTTTGCATGAGATCCGTTGTGTCTGGACTATCTGGAATGCTACCGGCATCACCCATGATAAGACCAAATGACAGGGTGGTCATTGAATCTGCTCTGAGATCAAAAGGGCCACAGGAAATCACATAGTTAATACCATTTCCAATGCGGGCGGTTTCTCCAGCATCTGAAAAGGGTGGATAGTAGGATTCGATGGTGCTCAGATCCTGGCCGGTATCATCAATACGTGAATTGCTGCCATGAAAATAGAATTGAGGATCAACCAGATGTTCTGAGTTTTCTTTACTACTCATAAGCGCCCACATTTCCTGGTCTGTGGCCGGTGAAGCTTCTCTGGAAAAGTGGTGAAAGTCGGTAATGCCAATTTGTCCCGGTGTATCAAATACTTTGATGCCAACCATTCCCAAGGGGTCATTGGTTTCGTTCCAGGCGCCATCAAGGGTGTTGTTTAAATCATATACATATACCAGATCCTTGATACCATCATTGTCACTATCTATAAAATTTAAATAATCATGGTTGTCAAAATCTGGTCGAAACTTGGCATAGAGACCGATATAGATGCCATCTAGATCCTCGGCTCCGTCGTTAAAAATTTTTAAGTCCCAAAACACGAGATCTTCAGCGTAGGTGCGGCCGTAGGAATGAGCGGTTTGCTCTACTGTGAGACCATGACTGCCCTGGGGATTCTGGGCGTCGTTATAGGTGGCAAACAGGTCCCGATCAGAACTGAACTGGTTGGGGGCATCTGGTAGACTTAAAGCACTGGGGTGATTATCCAATTGCTCTTCAGTCAGGCTGTTGACATCTACCCGGAAGTATCCCGGCCAGCCCAAACCAGGCCAGCTCTGTGTAAGATCACTACTGGCCATAAAGGGTGTGTCGTCAGATTCGGCGACTAGTTCACCTGAGAACTCCTGCCCTCTTGCATCATCTGGAGGCAGCCAGTCCAAAATCTTTGATTGGCTCTGGGTTTCGGTTTCGATGACATTGTCTTCATTTACACCCACCATGAGACCCAAACCAAAGGAGTATTGACGTTCGTAGGCAGCAGAGGCTGGCCAATGTACTGCATTAGTGAAGTATACATGGAAGCTGGAGAGGGTGCCAAAATTTCCCGTATTGATTTGCACCTGCCCCTTATCCATGACTCCAACAGCCTTCTGGAAAATACCAGCTGACTTTTGTAGAGATGAGTAATCCTGAGAGCTATGACAAGCTGCGCAATCCTGAGCAATAAGGGGATTTACCATCAGCCAGAGACCGAGCATTATGACAATAAATTTTTGCATTACCACCCCACGCTAAAACCGGCTTTTATGGATCGACCACGACCCAGTTTTGCTGGATTCAAATTACTATCATCACCGCCGCCTACCAGACCAGAGCTACCCTGATCAAAGGGTTTACCTGTACGGCTATTAACGGACAATACATTTTCATGATTGCTTAGGTTCATGACTTCTAAAAAGAGAGCTGGTTTCAGGTTGCCCACATTGATCTGTCGCCTTAAACGCAAGTCCAAACTGTAAATCCACGGTTTGCGGGCTGAGTTGACTTCAACCTGTATGGTAGGATCAACATAGGGTGTATAGGGTAAACCACTGGCCACATTCAAAAGCAGGTTGGCATTGGTGTTTGCCAGGGGTCGCATCCCCATAAACATACCACCACTCTTTGGTCCCCCCTTATATGCCAGGTTCAGAGATAGATCATGACGCTGGTCAAAATCCAGATAATATTCTTTATGTGGGATTTCTTCATTTTCATAAGCTGAAAAATAGCCAGCAATGGGTGTGGAATTATTGCCGCGCGCCATTGAAACAGTATAGCTCATGTTGGCACTGAAACTTTCGCTGAGCTGTCGATCCAGACTAAGATCGACACCCTTTACGCTGGCATAATCTGAGTTGGTGTAAACCACAACCGGTATGGATATAATGCGGTAGGATTGTGTGGATAGGAGGTCTCTTATATCTTTTGACCAGACGGTGATAGTGAGTTTTGACACGGGTGAAAGAGCTTGCTTCACTCCCACTTCAAAGGCCACAGTTTTCTGTGGTTTGACTCCTGCATTTCCTACCAGGGGTAGGGCTGCGGAGATATCCTTATCCGCATTATAGGTCATAGCCTTAAAGTCCGGACTCTGGAAAAAGTGACCATATGAAAAATGGTAAACCGTATTTTCTGTCACGGGGTAAGCCAGGCCTATTCGAGGGCTCCATTTGCTCTCGACTGGTGCATTAATAACAGGAGCGGAAATCCAATTTTGCTGACTGGAATCCCAAAGGGCAAACCGGGTTATATCTTCCCACATACCAATCCTTGGGTCGATGCGATCATAACGTAAACCCAGGTTGAATATGAGATAATCAAACTCGATTTTATCCTGGAGATAGAAGGACATTTCCGAGGGTGTATAGGTGGTGTCATCCTTAAAATTTGTACCACCGAGCCAGGGTTCTTCTTCTGTAAATATTTCCAAATTATGGGCGGAATAGTTAAATCCACTTTTAAGGAGATGGTCACCAGTGGCGTAGGTTGAGTTAATGTTCAAACTCTTTGTTTGGCTCAGATTGTCTGTGTAGTCACCTCTGTTCCCCGAGGCATAAAAGTAGACTGATGCATCAGTGAGGGGACGCTCATATTCCTGGGGGCTCAGATTGGCGACACCAATTTTTGTTCCTACGGTCTGGCTGGACAAATGGACATTGTAGAACCAGGCTTCAGAAAGGGTGTGGGTCAGATTGAGCGAGATTCTATCATTCCCCTTGTAGGTATGGGTGTTGCTCTCAGGGAGATATTTCCAGCGATGAGAGTAGTTCTGATACAGCCGACTTGAGCTGTTGAGATGTGCTCCAAGTTTGATCTGTTTCGTCAGGTTGTGGCTAAGACGTAGCTGAATATCCTGGCTCATTTCGCCACCATGTGGCAGGGGGCTTTCCTCAGACGTAAATAAACCGGATAGATAGTAGCTGGTTTTTCCAGGTAAGGGACCACCCATGCTGATACTGAGTTGTCCGCTCATGGGCATTCCCAGCAAGGGAATCAAAGCTTTGGGATAAAATCCATCAGGGGCCTTGCTATAGTAATCGAACAGACCATCCCGCAAATCAACATACCTGAAGGCGGTATCTTCATCAGCATAGCTGGTGTCCAGATACTCAAAAGCACCAGATTTATGATATTTGTAGGCGTTCATCTGATCTGAAGTGTATTCAATTCGACCATGAAATTCATCGCCACCTTCTTTGGTGACAATATTCACAACAGAGGACATAGCCTGACCATATTCAGCATTAAAGGTTCCACTGATGACGGTCATTTCCTGGATGGCATTTTGATTGACGGTCCCACTGAAATCACCTTCCATGGGATCCCTGACAATAACACCATCTATCATGTATAATATTTCTTTGGTACGTCCACCGCGAACATGTATATCACCACTTTCATCTGTGGTAAAACCAGCCTGGGTAGCAAGAATATCGTTGATATTGTCCACAGGCATGGAGATGATGTCATCAGCACCAATCACGCGAATGGTTGCAGTTGCATCGCGTTGAATCAGGGGTCTTGTGGCAACGACATAGACTTCTTCCCTGGCGTCCAGCGTGGAAAGTTCCAGCGCTGCATTCACTTTGGTAGTGAAGTCCGAGACAACCTGGACATCCTGATGAACAGCAATTTTATAACCGATCATCATAAATTTGACGGAATAGGTTCCAGGGGGCACATTCAAAATAAAGAACTCACCCTTTTCATCGGTTGCAGTGCCCATGTGGGTCCCGTCAATAACCACATTCACACCAACCAAAACACCCTGGTCTTCAGAGGTTACCGTTCCGGATATTTTTCCGCCAACCCCAGCAAAGATGAACTGTTGCAGAAACAGAAAAACCAGCAGGGAGTGAAGTGATCGTGAGAGTAGTTTCATAGTCTTATAGTACAGGCCGCCTCGGGTGAGGCGGCCTGTTATGTTTTGAATTATTTGAGCATGAGCATGTTGCGGCTGACCTGTTCATTACCCTTGCTGAGCACAGCAATGTAATTTCCCGTTGCAACAATTTGACCCTGGCTGTCTCTACCATCCCAGGTCACCTGATAGCTACCAGGTTGAATAGTTCCCTGGGCTAATGTGGTAATAGTCTCACCTTTGATGTTATAGATCATTAGTGAGGCTTGTCCCGCTTCATGCATCTCAAAAGAAATTGACGTTGAGGGATTAAAGGGATTGGGAAAATTCTGGTGCATGGTCATGGTCACGGGACGGCTCTGGAGCTTGTTGTCTATAGAGGTGGTTCCATTTGCCACGACGCTATAATTATCAAAATATCCAGCCAATCCATCTACACCATTCTGCTGGAAGGCATAGAGACCAGGTTGTCCCATATAGGTGTGCATATCACTATCGTCAACATAGGTACCCAGGTCGATTTCATCATAGAAACACTGATAGGAAACGGTGCTGTCTGCTGGGTTCGTGCTGACAACAACCTTCATGTGGTGCCAACCTTCAGTCTTGTCTACACCAGAAGCATCAATACCGTTATGGAAACTGTACTGGAATGTAGAAAAGTTGAGCTGGTTGTTATATAGACGGAAGCGGTTATCGCCATCAAAATCAGCCACAAGTTTCACATAATAACCATATGAGTGAGGTCCCTGGTGGGATGAGTCAGCATAAGCTACGATGCCTGTATAGGCTGAAGTCGAAGCGTTTTCATATACATAGACATCTGCTTCTACTGTGTAGTCTGCAAACATGGTTTCACCGGTGAGAAGTATGGCAGCACCTGAGTATGAATAATCCAGATCCTGGATATATCCAACTTTATCACCACCACCAATAAGAACAGCTGGTGCGCTGGTCATATCGACAGCCTGAATCATTTCCTCATCAACACGGTACTGAGCCCACTCACTGACATCACTATCTTCAAAATCCTCGGCATGGTCGAGTTCGGACGCACCACCATTAGGTTCAACCGTAAAGTTATCAAAGTATCCAGCTAATCCATCTACACCATTCTGCTGGAAGGCATAGAGACCAGGCTGTCCCATGGTGGTGTGCAGATCACTATCATCAACATAGGTGCCCAGATCGATTTCATCATAGAAGCATTGGTAGGAGACCGTGTTGTCATCTGCGTTGGTGTTCACAATAACCTTCATGTGATGCCAGCCTTCAGTCTTGTCCACACCAGAAGCATCAATACCGTTGTGAAAACTATACTGGAATGTAGAAAAGTTGAGCTGGTTGTTATAAAGACGGAAGCGGTTATCGCCATCAAAATCAGCCACAAGTTTTACATAATAGCCATAGGAATGAGGTCCCTGGTGGGATGAATCAGCATAAGCTACGATGCCTGTATAGGCTGAAGTCGAAGCGTTTTCATATACATAGACATCTGCTTCCACGGTGTAATTGGCATCGGTTACCTCTCCATCAAGGAGGATGGCAGCACCTGAGTATGAATAATCCAGATCCTGGATGTATCCTACTTTGTCACCACCACCAACAAGAACAGCTGGGGCGCTGGTCATGTCGACAGCCTGAATCATTTCCTCGTCGGCACGGTACTGTGCCCATTCACTGACATCACCATCTTCAAAATCTTCTGCATAGGCTTGTCCAAAAGCCAGACTGAAGGTCATGGCCAATAGGATTAGAGTAAAAATAGTAGCTTTTCTTTGCATTGCTTTATCTCCTCGCTTGGTTGTTTCTGTTGAATGTATGTTTAGAGAATTGCTTCCGGGTCTGACCTGGTTATCCAAGCAGGTTGCCGAGCATTTCTTCTATTTCGTTTTCTGTAATTGTGTCACGGTCTTTACCCAAAAAGACCAGACCATGAAAAAGACCACCCATGGCTTTCATAATCAGACGGGGCTCCATTTGGGGAAACTCTCCTAGCTGGATACCCTGCTCAATAAGTTCCATTAATACCTTATATAGACGATTCTGATAAGCTTTCCATTCGGAGCGCTCATTTTCTTCGCGAGTATAAGATTGGGGTGCCTGAAAAAGGAACTCATAGAGGGGACGGTCAGTATTCACTAATTCTGCGATTTTTTTCAACATGGAGATGAATGTCGCACGCGGGCTGTCACCACCCACTGCTATTTCTTCCAGTTCTCGCCAGAGACTCAGCCATCCATGGAGGAGGAGGGCACTGAATATTTCTTCCTTTGAGGTGAAGTAGTAATAGAGTGTCGCTTTTCCAAAACCGGAAACGCGGGCGATCTCATCGATCTTCGCCCCCTCTAAACCTTTTTCTTTAAAAACAGTCAGGGCACCTTGTAGAATGAGCTCTTGTCGAGCTGCTCTTTCGGCTGATTTTCGATTCAATGTGGCAGTATTTGGCATAATCCCTTAACCTTTTATTCGATTATTCGAACTACGGGTCGAATATTAGCAAAACCGATGCCATAAAGAAAGGTTTTTAATAGCAAATATCATCTTCTGGGGGTATTAAAACGATCAATTCAGCCGGTTATCGGGGGATAACAAGTCCAAATCAGCAACTCATAAGAATAATCGTCGTTTGCATTCCCACTTTTGGGGACTATTCCTCAAGGCTTATAGAGAAAGGGTTGCTCTCTTACAGCGCGACCCTTAATGGGCTGGTAAGTGCTGGCCATTGACCCTTGGCGGCATTGCGAGCACCTTTAAACACCAGATAGGAATATTTTCCGTAATGGGGAACCAGTTGACCGATGCGAGGTAGAGACCCCATATCATCTGAAATCACCACCAGCATTTTGGCTGCAATCTCTTCTTCATCAGAACTCAAGACAAAGGTATGTCCCGCTCGTGGAAAGCTTTCACCGTTCACCACAATGCTGGTTTCATCCATTTGGATCATCTCTGAGAGTTCTGGCGGCAGCTGGGTAGGATTCAATGCAAAAATGGCATAGTTGCCTTCCAGGCCTACTGACACAGCATCATTTGCTGAAGCCAGGATGACATCACCCTCCGTGAGGTTATCGCCAAATGATTTGAAGGCGTCTTGTTCACCATCCACATAATACCAGAAGTGCTTTTCTGCTGCGCCCATGGCTGCAGCTACTGTAGCCTCAATTTCCTGGGGATAGAGATGACGGAACAGGTTGTAATCGGGATCCAATTCAAAGGCAGTTGCCTTACCCTCAACGGTAAATTCAAAAATTGCTTCAGATTCTGTTATTCCAACCTGACCATCTTGACCATCAACACCGATAAAATTGACTGGTATTTGTAGCTCATATAGATCGGTACCCATCTGGGTGACCTTAAATTTGACTCTGGTTTGTTCGTTCACGAACTCAGACTCCAGGAGATCAACCTTGATTTGGGCTGCTCCAACCCGATCCACCCACTGGGGAATGATATAGCTCAGATCTTCTCCAGATGACTTTTCATAGGCATCAAGCCACTTCTCCCATGAGACCTGTTGCCCCTTGTTTTCGGCAAAGACATCTCGCCACGCCTGAAAAAAGGCTTCCTCTCCAATAACCTCTTCAATCATATGAAAGATCATCATGGTTTTATTGTAGCCAATGGTGCGACTCTCAGCATTGTGACGTGCTTCGAATTCACGCACTGGAAATTCATTCTCTTTAGTGACATAACTCTTGTACTGTTTAAGAATATCTTTGCGATAGTCCCGGGCACTTGAGGCTCCTCGTTTCAGCTTATAGCGGTAATCTGCACCATAAACCGTGAGACCTTCACACCAGTTACCATTCTCATAATCCACATAAATGCTGTTACCCCACCAGTTGTGCAGGACTTCGTGTCCCAGGGATGTCATGACAATAAACGGCAGGCGAATAACCTGTTGCCCCAAAAGGGTCCAGGCAGGCATTCCATAACCTGTGGGGAAGAAATTTTCTGCCACAGTAAAGCGCTTGTAGGGATATTCACCAATTAGTTCAGAATACATATTCATGTAGTCAACAGTGGCTGGCAAATAGGTTTCAAAAAGGCTGGTGTCTTCCTCAAAGAAGTAACAGTAAATATCCACATCTCCGGCTTTGGCGTGTTTGACACTAAAGGGAGCCGCCATAAACATGAGACCATCTGATTGATAAGGATTCTTCCAGCTTTGAATTTTCGTATTGCCGGCACTGACACTGGCAATACTGTTACCATCGGCAATGGATTCCCAGTTGGAAGGAATGGTTACTGTCACTTCAAAACTCATGAGACCGTCTTCACCACGTGGATAATAGAAAGCGCCAGGGCTAAAATAAGCACCCTTTTCCAGGATGGTGCCCGTGACTTCCCGACCCACATTTTGGTTTGAAAATTTTACATCGGTTACATCGGCATCAAAGGTCGCTGTGTATTCAAGTGAAAAACTTGTTTCCTTAGAGCTATTATACTCAAAAAGCACCCATAATGCAGCTTCAGGTGGGTCTAATGCCATAATTTTAGCAGTTAATTCAGCATCCCGCCCTGAAAGTCTGTTTGAATCAAGCAACATGAGATCGGGTGATTTATCTCCAATAGTCAATTTAGCTATCTGGGCATTAGGTGCCAGATATAGCAGGTTTACCCCTTCAAAGACCTGGATTTGCCCAGAGTCTGAGAAGATTGCGTCATGGTTTTCCACATTTATGCTAAAATCCAACTTGTGGGATTTGAAGACCACCTCGTTAACCACCTGAGTCTGACAGGAAAGCAACAATATGGCTGAAAAGCCAATTGCAATGACTCGTTGTAAGGGTCTCATGGTCTTACCTCACTACAATAGAAATAGCGTTTTCTGCTGATAGATACTTGTCGGCAACCCGGTTGACATCTTCAAGGGTTACCGCCTTAAGGGCATCCAGAAATGCCTTATCATGATTCATCTCGTTTTCGAAGAAGAGTGATGTTCCAAGATAGTAGGCTTGATTGATACTGGATAGACGTCTGAACATCATGCGACCCAGATACATATTGATGGTTTTCTGGACATCTTCTTCACTGAGTTCACCCAAAGTTTGCCTACTCATAAGAGACTCAAACTGGGGCAATAAAACTTCAGCGTTTTGAGGACGAGTACCCAGGCTTATATAGAATAGAGCTTTGTCGTCGCGTACTGCTGACGTGGCTGTCATACGATAAGCCAAACCCTGCTTTTCCCGAACATCAAAGATAATTTTGTCAGACAGAATTAAACCCAGGGCTTTTAGAGCAGCTTCGTCACCACGGTCAATATTCTTTACAAAACCCCAAAACAAGTACGTGCGTTCTCCGCCACCAGGAACATCCACATAGACAGGGGTGTCCAGCTTGAGATAGGATTTATCTGTTAAGGGATAGGTTTTAGCTGGTGATTTAGCTCCTGCCAGCAACAGCTTGGAGACCATCTCTTCAGATTTTGGTGATACCACGCTGACCAGACGATTTTCAGGAGTGAAATAGACCCTGGCAAATTTCACCAGGCTTTCATAGGTCAGAGCCTTATCATTTTCTTTAACTGTTGACCCGTACAGGGTGGAATCAACCAGAGCATCGAAGAGATCTTTAGCCTTGTCCTTGCCACCATGCATCATGGATTGTGAGAATTTTCCCTGGGCAATTTTGAATTCTTCAGCTGTGGGGATAAAACTATTCATCTCGGTATTTAAAAAGGCAATGGTTCCAGGAAGATCATTGGCCAGACCTTCGACCCGGATATAACCAAAGTCAGGATGGAGATAGATGTTATCCATGGGAATCCAGGGGTTGTCATTAACGGTAAACTTCAGGCCAAATTTTTGACTCTGGGCCAGCTTCTCGGTGCTCTTCATGCGCTGTCCAAAACAATCATGGAGGTATTTTGCGGCTTCCTTGCCAAACTCAACCTCATGGGCTGATTTATACTTAAAGAGATAGTGAATGGCCAGCAATTCTGAGCCTGGATTCTGGCGTACAATGAGACCCATGCCCTTTTCAGGAGACTGAACCAGGCTGGTCTTGATTTCACCTGAAGCTCCAGCTGATTCGGCGCTTTGGGCATGATGAAAAATGACCGAGGGCTCCATGTTTAACCTAAAATATTTCAGGGCTGTGGCAGCCTTACTGAAGTCGCTGGCTGTTGAAAGATCCAAAACCCCATCAATACCTGAAACAGCTAGATCAAAGGCATTATAAATTCCAAACATGTGGGGTTTTTCCACATTTTGCAGAAAAGCAGTTTTCTCTTTTGTGGCCATGGATGCCAGAGTGGTAGAGGCAATTTTAAATTTGGTTTTATTGATGACCTTTTTGAGCTGTTTGCTGATGGCTCGAGCATTGTTTTCATTTTTCAGGTTTAGCTTTAGCTCGACATAATTGGCAATTGGGCTGGTGTGAATTTGCATGGAAAGACCATCTACAGATTCTGGCCAAGCTTCCTTCAACTCTGTTTCTATTCTGGATTGGTGATCCTTGAGAGCCATCTCCAGCAACTGCAGGAACCCCTGAGGCTGTTCATTTTCAAGTGTATAGATTTGATGCAGAGTTGGTACTTCGCCACCATAATATCTATCCAACCAACTGGTTTCAGACATTGGTGTTGCTACTGGTTGAATCATGCCGGTTTTCAAAATGGAATCAGTGGGTCTGAAAATTGATCCTGGAGCAGCAACGCCATAAATGCGCTTGATATCATCCAGCATGGTGGCTGAATCAAAATTTCCAATAGCGCTGAGAATCATATTATTAGGACGATAGGTTGATGTGTAATAATGGTTCACTGCATCGCGGGTCATGTGCTCAATGGTGGCATAGGTTCCCAGGGTTGGTAGAGAAAGCGAGTGTCCCTCGTACAATTCAGCTGAAAGGTTGTATTCCATCTGGGTGGCTGGTTTGGAAAGACTCTGGGCGATTTCCTCAAGCACAATCCCCTTCTCTTTTTCAAACTTTTCTTCAGGCAGAATAGAGTTAAACAACATATCAGCCTGAATTTCCATACCGGCGATTTTATGTTCTTCAGGCATGACCATCATGAAGTTGGTATAGTAGTCACCAGTATTGGCGTTGTTATACCCACCAATCAAATCTGTTGCATCATAGAGTTCACGTTGAGTTCGTGTGGTAGTACCATTAAAAAGCAGGTGTTCCAGCATGTGGCTCATCCCGCTGGTTTCATAGGTCTCATAAGCTGAGCCTGTTTTGATAATCACATTCACACCTACCATGGGTAGTGCTTTATTCTCAATGAGCAGGACATCCATGCCATTATTGAGTTTATGAATGGAGACACCTGGTTGGGCACCGATGGCCAATGATATCATTAAAATGAATGTTATAGGGATGATTAATTTTTTCATATCTGACTTCTTTCTGGCGTTTGTATTCGTTTTTTTTTTTGAGTTTCAAACTCAACCACGCGAGGATAGGAATCCTCACCTCCCGCAATGGGAATATTTATTTTTTTGTAATCAAAACCTTCGCATCCATACCAGGAGCAGGATTAATGCCCAATAGATTCAGGATGGTAATTCCAATATCCGACAAACAACCATCCGACAGATCTATATTCAAATGGGGTTCTTGTGCAATATACAATAATTCAACTGGATTGAGGCTATGGCTGGTTCTCACGGCTCCAGTTTCATAGTCAATCATCTGATCCACATTGCCATGATCAGCGGTCATGAGAATCTGGCCATCATGTGCTAATATTGCAGGGATAATCTGGGCAAGACACTTATCCAGAACTTCAACGGCCTTCACTCCGGCCGTAAAATTGCCTGTGTGTCCAACCATGTCGCCATTGGCGTAATTCACCATGATAAAATCGTATTTATCCTCAGCTAGCTTCTCCAAAAACTTCTCTGTGACACGATGGGCTTCCATTTCTGGATGATCCGCAAAACTGGCCGGATCAAAACGACCCCTTAATTCTTCGCGATCTTCATTTTTAAAGGGAGTTGTCAACTTGCCGTTAAAGAAGCTGGTTACATGGGGAAACTTTTGAGTTTCAGCCATGCGCAATTGGTGTAGCCCAGCCTCAGCAATGAGCTGACCGACAGTGACTGGCGGTTCGGTAACATCTCCACCCGCCTCAGTCAGTAGAAAATTATCGAATCCATCATAGTAGGCCGTCATACCAGCATAAATGATGTCCAGCGATGGTCTGGGTGCCCCGGGATAGTCGTTTGATGTAAAAGCCAGGGTCAACTGAGTCGCCCTGTCTTGTCTATAATTCGTATGTAAAACCACATCTCCGTCATGGATTCCTGTATAGCCATCCATGACAAAAGGCTCGATATATTCATCAAACATGTCCTCACCACTGGGTGTTTTATCCTTTTCCCATGAGGTTTGAATGGATTCCGTGGCAGAAGTCATTGCACGGCCTTTACCGGAAACGATACAGTCGTAGCCCCGATCTGTGATTTCCCAGACTTTGCCACGATCCATACCATAGTAACGACCCATAAGGGTTCCAATGGTAACATTGTCTGTTTCAGACATGACCTGTTCAAGTTTGCCTAAGTGCTCAAGAGCAGATCGCGGGGGGGTATCACGTCCATCCAGAAATGGATGAATAACAATTTTACCACCGGGGTTTTCGATACTAGCCTGGCGGATAAATTTAAAGAGATGGTCGTAATGGGCGTGGACGCCTTCATCCTGCAACAAGCCCATGAGATGAAAAGTGGATTTTTTCTCATGCCATTGCTGCATCATGGTCTTCCAGAGATCACTATTATAGATCTTGCCGCTTTCCAGTTGATCATTGATGCGCTTAAGCTCCTGAATCACAACCTTGCCGGCACCCATGCTTAAGTGTCCCACTTCGCTGGAGCCCTGGAAGCCTGCAGGGAGTCCCACGGCTTCTCCAGATGCCCCTAAGAGGCTGCGGGGATATTTATTCCGGTATGAATCAAGGTTGGGGGTGTTGGCAGCAAGGACAGCGTTGCCTTCAGTTCTTTCGGTGTAACCCACACCATCAAGAACAATGAGTACGACTGGTTTCATATATTCAATTCTTTCTGATCAATACATTTCATATGGCGAGTGAATTTAGGCTTTGTTGGGGCGTTGGGAACCGTGAATTACAGGAATGTCTTGGTAATCGTGGGGTATTAATAGCACCCGACTTAAGTCGGGTGCTATTGAGATTATAGGCGTCAGTCGGTGACTGGCAGGGATTCCTTTAATGAATCCAGCACAATATCCCAGGCCCGGTCGAAATAGGCATAGGTCTCATCCCATTTTTTTCCATCCAGCCAGCCCAGGTGATCCAGAGATACTTTTGTTTTGGTAGTATCAACCTCTTCAAGTTGAACCACAACCCAGGTTTTGTGGGTATGGTTACGCACTTCGGGAATTGTAGGTGGGGCATTCCAGGTAAAGGACAACATTTTGTGAGGGAGAAAACTCAGCACGGTATTGCCTTCGCCACCCCTGGTACCTTCAGGGTTATCCAATAAAAAATAGATTTCATAGGGACCGCCTGGAGTCAGATCCACCTTATTATCCAAGCCGATAAAGGATTTCAGTCCGGAATGTGTAGTCCATTTATCCCAGACAGATTTGACATTGGCCTGAACTATCCTGCTTTTATGAAGACACTTGTGGTTAGGGGTGTTAGTCAATACTGTAAACACTTTTGTATTTTGCTTCAAGATAATCCATAAAAGGCTGAGCTGACAAAGCCTGTCCTGTGATTTCTTGAACCAACTCTTCAGCCTTGCGACCACGACCAACGCTATGGATGTGCTCCCTCAACCATCCCAAGAGGGTTGAGAAATCACCACGGGCACAGGATTCATCCAAACCAGGGAGATCCTGTTTAGCCTGGTTGTAGAATTGTACGCTATAGAGATTTCCTAGTGTGTAGGTTGGAAAATATCCGAAGGCACCAAAGGACCAGTGCACATCCTGGAGCACACCTTCAGAGTCGGTTTGTGGTGTCACTCCCAGATATTCCTCCATTTTCTCATTCCAGAGCTGGGGAAGTTCAGCCACAGGGAAGTCCTCATTAATGAGCATCTTCTCAATTTCAAAGCGGAGCATAATATGCAAATTATAGGTAGCTTCGTCAGCTTCAACACGGATCATGCTGGGTCTCACTCGATTCATAGCGGCAAAAAACATATCACGATCCGTATTTCTCAATTGATCTGGAAATTTCGCCTGAAGCTTGGGATAGGCATAACGCCAGAACGAGGGGCTTAAACCAACCAGGTTCTCCCACATTCTGGACTGACTCTCGTGGATACCCAATGAGATAGCCTGCCCCAGGGGATTGCCATACTCTTCAGCTGGTAGACCCTGTTCATATAGGGCATGACCGCCTTCATGCAACGTGCTGAGCAGGGCAGATTTTAAATCGTTTTCGCGAAGTCGTGTAGTGGTGCGTACATCTGTGGGATGGGTACTGGTGGTAAAGGGATGGGCGGAGCGGTCCTGGCGACCGATATTGCTGTCAAAGCCAATGGCTTCAAGTATGGCGATACCAAAATCCCATTGTTTATCCACATCATATTCTTTGGTAAGCACGCTACCATTTACCCGATGTTTAACCTCACGAATGTTTTGAATAAGCGGGACGAGTCTGGCTCGAATTTCTGTAAAAAGACTGGCCACCTTTTCAGAGGTCATGTCTGGTTCAAATTGATCTAACAGACTGTCATAGGGTGTGGCTCCAACCCCCAGATAATTCGCTTTCTCCTTCTGGAGCTGCACCATCTTGGTCAAGAAGGGCTCGAAAAAAGCAAAATCGTTGTCCTTTCTGGCTCTCACCCAGGCTTGCTGGGATACAGAGGCATGTTTGGCCAAATCTGTGACAAATTCTGTGGGAAGCAGTGATTCCTGACGATAATCACGCCAGATTTCTTTGAGTTGACGGGTTTCACGATCGCTGAGCGTCATAATCCTGAGCTCACCGGTCTGGAGATCAATTAGTTCTTCCAGAGCAGTCTTTAGTGGATCTCCCACCAGCTTAGAGTGCATCAAGGTGGTGATATAGGCAACCTGCTCTGATCTGGCTGCTCCAGCCCCCTCAGGCATATATGTCTCCTGATCCCAACCCAACAGGGCTTCAATTCCCTGAAGATGACTGGCCTCAAGTAATTCTTTTAAAATAATTTCGCGTGGTTCCATGTTTGACCCTTAAGGATTTATATGTAGCTCTAGTCTTCGGGAATTGTGACCTAAAATAACTTTAAATACAATTTTTGCCATGAATGAATTGACTGGGGTTAAAATGCCTGTTTGCCATGCTGGGCCATAACATCCCATGCATTCACAATCATAAAAAGAACTTTGAGGGGTTTGCTCTTTCAGCCCTTTGGTTTTCTATAGTTTTGCCTTAATTTTCCTGCTATGGCAAACTCACAAAAACTCAAAGCCGGTTTAATCGGCGCTGGCCATATCGGCCGTTTTCACACCCGTCATCTCAGTCAACATCAGGATTGGGACTGTCAGGGGATTTTTGATACTGATACAGATCGAGCAGAGCTGGTTGCTAATGAATTCGGTGTTCCTGTAGCCCTGGATCATCTCGCCTTGATCGAGGCTTGCGATGCGCTTTTTATCACCTGTTCCACTAAATTCCACTTTTCTTATGCGAAATTAGCCATTGAGTCTGGCAGGCATGTCTTTATAGAGAAACCCATTTCAGTCTCGCTGGAAGAAGGAGAGGAATTGGTGGCTCTGGCTGAAAAGCAGGGTGTAAACATTCAAGTTGGCCATGTTGAGCGCTTCAATCCCGCTTTGGCTGCCCTGGATGATGTTATTCTGGAGCCACGCTTTATTGAAGCTCACCGACTCGTGAGTTTTGTGCCCCGTGGCATTGATAATCCCGTGGTTCATGAGAATATGATTCACGACATAGACATCATTTTATCTCTGGTTAAAAGTCCAGTCATTGACATACAGGCCAATGGTCTGGCAGTCATCTCAAACCTAGCGGACATCGCCAATGCCCGACTCACTTTTGAAAATGGCTGTGTCGCCAATGTTACCGCCAGTCGGATTTCTCTGAACCCCATGCGAAAAATGCGCATTTTTCAACATGAGCACTATATCACTATTGATTTCCAGAAGGGTTCAACAGAGATGTACGCTTTGAAAAACCAGGACTCAGACTTATCGGGAGATCGTATCATTCCCATGGAAGGCTCTGATAAGGCTATAGTATACACCAATCGCGAATTACCCCAATTAGACGCCATGTTCGCCGAACAGGCGGCTTTCGCCAATTCTATCAAGCTTCAGCAAACACCTGTAGTCAGTGGTCGTGATGGCTTGGAAGCTTTGCGTATTGCTGAACAGATTAACCAGCAGCTTCTGGGTACATAATAACTACTTCAGCCAAAAACTTTCTTGTTGTCGCTGGAGAGATCTCTGGTGATCATCATGCTGCCCCATTAATGACAGCCATGAAAGCCCACAACCCCGAACATGTTTTCTGGGGACTTGGGGGTGATTTGATGGAAGCTGAAGGCCTAGAAGCGCTGTACCATGCCCGAGATCTATCTGTCACTGGGTTTATTGAAGTAATCAAACATCTCTCCTTCTTCAAGGAGGTGATGGCCTCGGTAATCAATGAATGTGAAATCCGCAAACCAGATGCCGCTATATTGTTAGACTATCCTGGCTTCAACATACGGCTGGGAATGAAGCTAAAGGCACTTGGGATCCCCGTTTACTATTACATTTCACCTCAAGTGTGGGCCTGGAAAAAGGGTCGTGTGAAAACCATGCGACAATTTATCAAACGTATGTTTGTGATTTTTCCATTTGAGGAGGACTTCTATAAAAAGCAGGGTATCCCAGTCACTTTTGCCGGTCATCCTGTGGTAGAAAAAGATTTTCAACTTCCTGAGCGTTCAGAATTTTATGAGCAATACAACTTTGATGAGACTAAACCCCTGGTGGCTTTATTGCCTGGCAGTCGTCGTAATGAGATGGAAAGACATACTCAACCCTTGTTGGAGGCCATAAAGCTCCTTAGCCGGGAACAGCCAGAGATTCAATTCGTGCTAGCCGGCCTGTCTTCTCTCTCCGACTCGTATTATGACCCTTTTTCCGAACTGGAGAATGTCAAAATAATCAAAGATGAACCCTATCCCTTGATGGCCCACGCTGATGTAGCCATTGTCGCATCAGGTACAGCCACCCTGGAAACCGCTTATCTAGGAACTCCTCTGGTGGTTATTTATAAGATTGCCTCTGTTTCCTACCTCATTGGAAAGCTCTTGGTGGACATTGAACACATCGCCATGCCAAACCTGATCATTGGTGAACGGGCCGTGACGGAACTCATCCAAAATGAGGCCCGTGGACAAACCATTGCTGATGAGGTCCTGAAATTACTGACAGACCCATCAGTCAAGAGTGAGATGCTGGAAAAATTAGACATGCTAAAAGATTTACTGGGTCGGCCAGGCTGTGCAAAGATCATCGCTACTGAAATTGAAAGGGATCTTGACTAGACCATGGGCTTAAGTCGAAACACCCAGACTCGCATTTCACAATTTGCCCGCCGTTTCGGAGGCAGCCTTGTTAACCTCATTGGAAAAAGCCTCAGGCTGGAGGTTCGCGGTTGGAGTCGTTTTCTACATCTTGCCAAAGAGGGTTCTCCCCTGGTTTTACAATTCTGGCATGGTGACATGTTTATTTCCTGGTATTTGACGGCACCCCTGAAACCAGCTGCGATTGTCAGTCAAGCCGGTGATGGAGATATCGCCAGCGCTGTCTTGGAGGGATTGAATTATGTTACTTTTCGGGGTTCAAGTACTCGAGGTGGTCGTAGAGCCTATCTAGGAATGATGCGATATTTGCGCAAGCAGGATATTAAAATTTCTGCCTTTGCATCTGATGGTCCCCGAGGTCCTCGTCGAGTGATGAAACCTGGTACCTATTCCGCTGCTCAACATCTTAATGGATATATCGTTCCAGTTGCCACGGTTTCCAGGTGGGCACTTCGAGCCCGTGGTTGGGATAAGTTTGCCATCCCAATTCCATTTTCAAGAGCCATTGCAAGTTTTGGTGAACCCATCAAAGTGAATCCAAAGCTCCGTGGAAAAGATATGGATGAAGCTATAAACAAGGCTAGTCTGCTCTGCAAAAAACATCAGGATGATCTGGATAATTCCTTTTAACCTTTTCCTATGAGTCTTACAAATTATCTACATACGGCCAAGTGGTTTTTACCTGTTCGGGTTGCCCTGTCCATTAAATATGGCATCCTCGTATCGCTACGCAATCGTGCTTACGATCTCGGGCTTTTTAAAACTTATAAAGTTAAAACTCCTGTCATTTCCGTGGGTAATATCTCTGCTGGCGGTAGTGGAAAAACCATACTGGTCCAAGCCCTTATTGAGCACTTTTTAGGCCTTGGAAAAAGACCCGCTGTTTTATCTCGTGGCTATGGGAGGTCATCAAAAGGTGTTGTGGTCGTGGCAGATGATATTGGACTCAAAGCCACCGTGAAAAACTCAGGAGACGAGCCTTTTCTTATGGCAACTAATTACCCGGGTGTACCCGTTGTTGTCTCCGAAAATCGTGTCGCTGGAGCCCGGCATCTTGAAGATAATTTTTCACCTGATGTGATTATTTTGGATGATGGATTTCAACACAGAGCTCTTCACCGCGATCTTGATATTATCATCGTTGATTTTTTGAAATCACCAAAACCTCGTCTCCTACCATGGGGTTTTTTAAGGGAGTCTGCTGTCAATATTTCCCGTGCTGATGTTGTGGTTTTTAGTAAATCTGGCGTGGAGAAAAACCAGGAAAACAACCTCGTATTTAAGCTTGATAATGAGGTGACAGATAACCTGGGAAACCGTCATTCACTAGCATCTTTGAAAGGTGACTATGGGCTCTTTGCGGGACTAGGAAAACCCGATCATTTTTTTAAGCAACTTGAAGCTTTTCATCAACCCGCCACTGTTAAAATCTCCTTCCCTGATCATGCTCAATATACTGAATTGCATCGAGCTGAAATTGAGAATGTCTCTTGTGATTATTGGATAACTACCCAAAAGGATTTTATCAAATTAGAACCTGCTTTTTGTGAGAAATATAAGATCTTTTTTATCGCTGTAAAAACCAACCTTCCTACGTCCCTTTTAGCTCACCTAAAGCAACACTTTAACTAAAACTCACCTTTTCTGTCATGATCATTAGGTCTAACAATTCAACCATTAACTCTCATAATTGCAGTTGCTTTAATCAAAACCACCTGATTACGCGCATATTTTTCAATATTAGCCAGATTATTCGCTTTTTTTAGATTTAGGTTATTTTAATGATAAACTACCTTATAAAAGTTTGCTGTATTAGTTCTTTAACTGAGGCAAAAATGGCTCTAAGCGCTGGTGCAGATCTATTGGGTCTGGTCTCGGAAATGCCCAGTGGTCCAGGTGTTATACCCCTCGATCAAATCGAGGAAATTGTTGTTGGTCTCCCAGCCGATACAAAGACGGTTTTACTCACGAGCAAGCATCGTCATGATGATATTCTAAAGCAACACAATCAGGTTAAAACCTGGGGTGTTCAGTTGGTTGACAAGGTTGCTGATTCAGTGCTTAAGGAACTTCGGAAATCACTGCCTTCCACACGATTCATTCAGGTCATCCACGTGAAGGATGAAGCATCTATTTCACAGGCACTTCACTATGACAACCTGGTGGATATGATCCTTCTCGATTCTGGCAATCCTAAGGCAAAAATAAAAACACTTGGCGGTACAGGTAAACCCCATGACTGGAAGATTAGTCGTGAGATCTGTGCAAGAGGTTCTCTGCCCGTTCTGCTGGCCGGCGGGTTGAGTCCAGAAAACATTCTCACCGCCAGAACTGTGGTTCAACCATCTGGCTTTGATATTTGCAGTGGGGTCCGTAGTGACGGGAAGTTGAATCAAAACAAGTTAGAAAGCTTTATGAAACGCGTGCGCTCCAAAGAAGGTAAACTGACATGACCTATGAAGAGTTGGAAGTCATTTTACTGCGATATAAAGATGCCACGCTCACCTTTCCTTTTGATGAAAAAACTGCGGTTTTCAAAGTCGCAAAAAAGATGTTTGCGTTGGTCGGACTTGACTGGAAACCCCTGGGTATAAATCTTAAATGTGATCCAGGTGACGCACAAGTTTTACGGTCTCAATTTGAAGCGATCACCCCTGGTTATCACATGAACAAGGATCACTGGAATACAGTCCTTCTTGATGGGAGTCTAGACACCGATCTCGTGGGAAAACTCATTGAGGACTCTTACATACTGGTTGTAAAGAGTCTGAGTAATAAAGAACAGAGACGTCTTGGGGTCGATTAATATTTGCTTACCGGCTACAAATATTTTGCTCCTTCTTTTAATTCGACATTTCAATTTTATTTCCTCACCTGCGTAACAAAAAATCATTCCTCTTTTCCTGCTTTGTTTTCTCCCTGTTCTTTTCTTAAAGCGTCCTTTTGACTATTGATTGCTTTTGTCATTTACTGTCTCTATAATATTACATTCATCTAAAACACGTCAGGTTTTCCTAACACTCCACATCTAGATTTATTTAAAAATAACACTGTTATCCTTATTAATAATAATGGTTTATATCTTGTTTGCTCCCGTGGCACGACCTTTGACATATATAAAGGAAATTATGAATAGAATATTTAACAAAAGTATTTTCATTTTTCGATCTGTTGTGCCATGCTATCACCATGACATTAACACTCTCATTTGCAATGGTATCGAATCAAAATATATCCTCGGTAACAAAACTGGATTCTGATTATTATGACTCTCTCTCAAGCCATTCATTCTAAAATCACCCAAGGTTCATTGAGCTCAAGTGGCCACCTCGTGAATATGAGAACCACATTTGTTCTGTCTTTTGTGTTCTTGTTTGTATTGTTTGGAACCAGCACTGAGGCTTCTGGACAATGTGCTTCAACAGGTAATGGCTCTGATGGCTACAGTACAGGAATTCGGCAGGTCACATTCAACACCCTGGATAACTCGACAATACTTGAGGACAACGATTATTCGGATTTCACCGCCATGTCAACCACTCTCTCTAGAGAGCTATCATATGATCTGAGAGTCTATGTGAATACAGATGGAGACTATACTGTTAACACTATGGTCTGGATCGATTGGAATCAGGACCTGGATTTTGACGATACTGGTGAAACATACACTCTTGGCACAGCAACTAATGTTGCAAGTGGTCTGACCAGCGCATCCCCCTATTCAGTAACAATACCAGCTACTGCAACTCTGGGTACTACCATCATGCGAGTATCTACAAAATGGAATGCCTACCCGGCAAGTTGTGATAATGGATTTGATGGTGAGGTTGAAGATTATACCCTCAACGTGGTCCTCCCTCCTGAAATCAATATTCAGGGCAATGCCCTTGATGTTACGGATGGCGATACCAGCCCCAGCACTTCTGACGACACGGACTTTGGAAGTGTTTACAATGTCTCCGGCTCCACTGCTCATACATTTACAGTTTACAACACCGGTGTTGGTGATTTAAGCCTCACCGGCTCGCCTGTTGTCGATATTACCGGTACCCATGCCAGTGATTTTACCGTAACAAGCCAACCAGGGAGTTCTATCGCTGGTAGTGGAAGTGATGCTTTTATTGTTTCATTTGATCCTGGTGCTCTTGGTGTTCGTAGCGCTACGGTCTCAATCGCTAATAATGATTTAGATGAGAACCCATACACATTTGATATTCAAGGAATAGGGGCTGGTCCCCCTGAAATAGATGTTTCAGGAAACAGTACATCCATCTTTGATGGAGATGCTTCTCCCAGTGTCACTGATGACACCTTTTTCGGTAGTGCTGATATTGTTACTGGTATCGTAAATCATACTTTCACTATTTCTAATAGTGGGAACAGCTCTCTTTCACTAAGCGGCTCACCTGCCGTGGTTCTATCGGGTACACATGCATCAGACTTTACTGTTACAACTCAACCGGCAACCGGTCTTGGTCCAAGCGGGGGAACCGATGATTTTATCGTCAGCTTTGATCCTAGCGCTTCAGGGAGCAGAACAGCCACCATTTCCATTGCAAATAATGATCCTGACGAAAACCCTTATACCTTCAGTATTCAGGGTACAGGCTCCGCCACACCAGAGATGGATATCACGGGGAATGGCACTTCAATTGTCGATGGGACGACAACGACATCCACATCGGACCATACCGACTTTGAAGATACCGATGTCAATAATGGCGGCACAACCGTGCGTACTTTTACGATCAACAATTCTGGTTCTGGGGATTTAACGCTTTCAGGGCCCACATATGTCAATGTTTCAGGAACACATGCCTCAGACTTTACCGTAAATCAACAACCCGCTTCAGCCACGGTTTCAGCCCAGGGCGGATCACAGACATTTCAAATTACGTTTGATCCACCAACGACGGGTCTACGACAAGCTTCAATCTCCATCACGAATGATGACCCTAATGAGAGCCCTTACACTTTTGCTGTTCAGGGGACTGGAGTGCTCACATCTGAAATAGACATTCTTAATGCAGGAGTATCTATTGCCAGTGGTGACCTTACACCCTCAACAACAGACTCAACTGATTTTGACCACGCTCTAGTTGGTGGTGCTTCACATATTGTAACCTATACAATTCAGAACACCGGCCTGGCACAACTAAATCTCACCGGAACTTGGCCGCTGGTTTCTATTAGCGGTACCCATGCCGGCGATTTTAGCGTCATAACTCCGCCCAGTTCTTCAATATCCCCAAGCGGAAGCACAACATTTCAGATAGCTTTTGACCCACTGACCACCGGTATACGTTCAGCCAGCTTAACTATAGCAAATAGTGATTGGGATGAGGGAACATATACTTTTTCAATCCAGGGAAATGGACTCAGTGGAGGTGCTACACTTTGTGAAATCGATGTTCAGGGAAACCTTGTGAGTATTCCCACTGGAGATGTTACGCCCTCTGTGACTGATGGAACATCCCTTGGTTCTGTACCCCATACTGCGGGTACACTTTCTCAAACTTTTATGATCAGGAACACTGGTTCTGAAGATCTCATTTTAACCAGCTCTCCCCTGGTGTCTATTTCAGGAACTCATGCATCAGATTTTTCCATTACCCTGCAACCGAGTTCACATGTTGCGCCTGCCGGAAGTGTCCCCTTTAATATTTCCTGCGATCCATCTGCACCAGGAACACGAACTGCTGTCATTTCAATTGAGAACAATGATGGTGATGAGAACCCATACACCTTCGAAGTGGAGGGTTTTGGTCTCTCCTATCCTGAGATCGAAGTACGTGGAAATAGCAACATTATTTATAGCGGTTCTGTTACCCCCAGCGATACTGACAGCACTGATTTTGGAGATGTCACCCCCTGGTTTGGTGACAAGTATATTACCTATACCATTTATAACACTGGTGATTCAGCTCTGGCGTTGTCAGGAAATCCTCGAGTAGAAATAGCAGGCGACGCATCAACTGAATTTACTGTTGAGACTCAACCATCTGCTTCAATCGCAGCAGGTGGAAGTTCCGACTTTATTGTCAAATTTGACCCCGGTCAGATTGGTACACGAAACGCCTATGTTTCTATCGTAAATGCTGACGGTAATGAGTCCCCTTATACGTTTTGGATGACTGGTGAGGGAAAGGGAA
This sequence comes from Fidelibacterota bacterium, assembly GCA_018673925.1. Taxonomy (GTDB): domain Bacteria; phylum Fidelibacterota; class UBA8477; order UBA8477; family JABMPR01; genus JABMPR01. Next base: position 187,632 of record JABHBL010000057.1, on the reverse strand, counting down.
ACTTAACGCCGTTCCCCTGTGTATCCAGGTTCTTTCATATCTATGGTAATGATGGTGTTGTTTCATACATGGATGCCACGGTAAATCCATATGCCTACACAACCATGACTCAAATGAATTATTCCATTAACGGTGTTGGCTACAATGTTGAAGATGGCTTGCTTTACGGGTTTGAGATGGACAATGACGTAGCGGGAAATAATATTATTCGAATTGACGGTGACTACAACGTCGATGTACTAAATGTATCCATCAATTATGAGTCCTGGCGTGCTGACTTTGATGTTTCGGGTAATATGTACTTCTGGAATTCAACCGGTACTCAGGTAGGAATCTTTGATGCCAGTGCTGGGACGGTTACCTATCAAAACACATCTGGTGTCACCTGGGTTCCCATTGACATGGCCTTTTTGGATGCTGACGGAAAATTTTATGGTATGCATGGTGAGCTGCTATACATATATGATCCTCTTACACATATTGTCTCAACTGCCACAATCACCGGAAGATTGGCAGATGACTACCTCAATAGCATAAACAGCGCTTACTATGGTGCAGCCTGGTCTGCAGATGATGGTTATCTCTTTACAACCAACAGCCAAAGTGGGCGAATGTATAAGATATCCCCAACCGGATTTAGTATTTATGTCGGGCTGGGACAGGCCAACTTAAATAAGTCTGATGGGGCCTCCTGTCCTCTCGTTCCGGCTCCACTGCCCGCCACTGGACAGGTGGGTGATAAGGTCTGGGTTGATAGCAATGGAGATGGAATTCAAGATGCTGGAGAGCCCGGCCTACCTGGAGTTGTAGTTGACTTATATAGTATTGACAGTCCCTTTATTGCCTCCGACATTACAGATGCAAACGGTGAATACCTTTTTCAAAACCTTTCGCCCTCTGAGTATTATATCGTGTTCTCAAGTGCCCCCGCTGGTTTTTCCCTGACAGCTCAACACCAGGGTGTAGATGGTTCCAGCGATAGTGATGCAAATACGCATCAGGATTCACTGGGTCGTACTCCAAACTTCTTTGTTGGTGTTGGTTTGATCGAAGAAGGTATCGATGCTGGATATACAGCCGCTGGTGTCGGTGATTTTATCTGGGATGACCTAAACAGTAATGACGACCAGGACTATGGCGAACCGGGCATTCCAGGTGTCACAGTCGAGCTTGTACTGGAAAGCAATGGATCGACAGTGGATGCAACCACCTCAGATGCTAATGGCCTTTACTCCTTCAGCAATGTTTCTGCTGACGACTACAGAATTCGCGTAAGCAATCTTCCTGGTGGTTATCAGTTCGTTAACCAAAACAGTGGTGCTACTGATGAAGTTGATAGTGATATAAACACATCAACAGGTCTCTCTGATTTATTCACCATTAATAATGACTATATCAGCAGTATCGATGCTGGAATGGAGCAGAATTCTTTTCCCGAGATGAATGTCGTTGGAAATGGCAATTCAATCCCAGATGGGGACACCAGCCCAGGCACGGCAGATGACACTGACTTTGGTTCCCTCTCCGCTGTAAGTGGGTCCGTTATTCACACGTTTACCATTGATAATGCTGGAGGTTCAGCCAACCTCACTCTTAACGGCTCACCTCTGGTAGAGATCTCGGGTACAAATGCAGCTGACTTTACCTTGACGACTGCTCCGGCACTTACCACGTTGACTACGGCGCAAACCACCACATTTCAGATCACCTTTGATCCTATCGACAATGGTCTACGGTCTGCGGTCTTGTCTATTTCAAATAATGATGCTAACGAAAACCCCTACGACTTTGATATCCAAGGTACGGGTCTTGCTCCAGAAATTTCATTCCAGGGGAATGGTCAGGATATCACATCTGGCGATATCTCGCCAGCCATTGCAGATGATACAGACTTTGGCAGTCATGATATTGATACTGGCTCCAATAGTTCTGTATTCACAATACTGAATACCGGACCCGCCGATCTCGCTCTAACGGGAGGCACGCTAGTAGTTGTTGGTGGTGATCATCCCGGTGATTTTTCTGTTACCGCAAATCCAACAAGTCCTGTGGCAGCAACGAGTGGATCAACAACTTTTACCGTTAGTTTTAACCCAACGGCGACTGGGTTACGTGAAGCAACAGTTACAATAGCCAGTACAGATTCAGATGAGAACCCCTTCGTTTTCAATATTCAGGGAACAGGAACCTCATCACCGGAGATTGCACTCCAGGGAAACTTGAATGACATTCCTCACGGGGACACGACACCATCAACGACTGACTTAACAGATTTTGGTGGTCGGGATGTAGCTGATCCACCCCTGGTCTATTCCTTCACAATTCAGAGCGTTGGGTCTGGCAACCTCACGCTTACCGGGCTACCCATTGTTCAGATCACCGGTGCCAATGCTGGAGACTTCATTATCAATCAGCAACCTGCTAGCTCAACTATTGCACCAGCTGGGTCTATCACTTTTCAGCTCGCTTTTGACCCAACCACAACCGGAATCAGGCAAGCAACCGTGTTGATTCCCAATGATGATTCAGATGAGAACCCATTCAGTTTTGCCATTGAAGGGTTGGGGACATCAACCCTGGATGAAGAGATTGAAGTTCTTGGAAATGGATTAGTTATTGATTCTGGAGATATTTTCCCCACTAGCGGTGATTTCACAGATATGGGTTCTGCTGAAATCTCTGGTGTACCTGCCACTGCAACATTTGTGGTCCGAAATATTGGATATGCCGTGCTGAGCCTGACTGGTCCACCACCCTATGTAGAATTTACAGGTCCGAATGCCTCTGAGTTCACCATTACTTCGACACCTGCCAATGCTATAGCGATTGATAGCGCGACAACTACTTTTGAGGTCACCTTCACACCCTTTGCTCTGGGTACGCGTCAAGCCACAATTAACATTCAAAATGACGATGCTGATGAGGACCCTTATACATTCACCATCCAGGGAACTGGTATTTATGACCCAACATCACTATCTGAGATCAATATCACAGGTAATATGATCGGCATTCTCGCTGGTGACACGTCACCACATGTGCCTGATGGTTCAGATTTTGGGAGTATTGAGGTGGTCGGCGGCTTTACCGCAAATCAAGAATTTGTTGTGCATAACACGGGTGGCGATGATCTGGTTCTGGGTGATAATCCCATTATTGCTATTTCAGGTACCCACGCCAGCGACTTTACTATCATTTCTAATCCCGCCACCCTGGTTGCCCCCAGCAGTACCGTGGCCTTTACCGTGGCCTTTGACCCCTCGGGAACAGGGCTTCGCGAAGCAAACATAAGTATTGGAAACAGTGATCCGACTGGTGGCGAAAACCCCTACTCTTTTAACATTCAAGGTACTGGCATCACGACCCCGGAAATGAGTGTTTCAGGGAACAGCGTGACAATCACCACTGGAGATACCTCACCTGGTTTGACCGATAGCACTATGTTTGGTGACGTGGATATAACAACTGGCACTCAACTGGTAACATATACCATTAGCAACAGTGGTAATGCCAGCCTGACAATTGGAACTATTTCGTTCTCTGGGGCCCAGGCATCCGAATTTTCAGTTACCACACCACCTGCAGCATCTGTAACAACAGGAAACAGCACAACTTTCGTTGTTGAATTTGACCCTTCGAGTATTGGGCTTCGCAATGCAACTATTTCCATAGCCAATAATGATCCAGATGTGTCGCCATTTGTGTTCGATCTTCAAGGTAATGGTACCAGTCCATCAGATGGTGTAATTGGTAATCTGGTTTGGCTGGACAATGATGGCGATGGCATCCAAGATGCCGGTGAAGATGTCATGCCTGGAATAACTGTATCCCTATATGACTCAGGAGACAATCTTCAGGGTACAGCAGTTAGCGCTGCTGATGGCACCTATTCTTTTGGGGGTCTTGCCTCGGGAAATTATTATCTCTCATTTACAGGTGCTCCTGTTGGATATAGCCTTTCCCCCTTAGATCAAGGTGGAGATGATGCCCTTGATAGTGATGCCGACCCTGCAAATAGTGGCAAGACTGCAACCTTCTTCCTAGGCATTAGTGGAGTAGATAATACCCGTGACGCTGGCTTTAAAACTACTGGCGTGGGAGATTTTGTCTGGCTTGATGTGAATGAGGACGGTGTTCAAGATGTGGGAGAAGCAGGTGTTCCCGGAATCGACGTAGAAATCAAGATTGATGGTGGTGCCAGCGTGGCAACTACAATCACTGATGCCAACGGGTACTACTCGTTCACAAACCTAAGTCCAAACACACACCGACTCTACTTTACTGGCTTGCCTGCTGGTTATGTTTTTTCACCCCAGGATGCTGGTGGTGACGATGCTGTTGATAGTGATGTTAATGCTAGTACTGGTGAGTCTGGCGCCCTGGTAATCAGTAGTGGTGTCTTTCTTTCAAGTCTTGATGTTGGTGTTTATCAACAATCCGCACCAGAAATCAGCATTAAAGGCAATAATGTTGACATCGTTGATGGTGACAATTCGCCATCCACTTTAGATCATACAGATTTTGGCTCAATCGACGCCCAGATTGATTCTGTCATCCATACCTACAAAGTCTTTAATGGCAATGGTGCCACGCTTACCCTAAATGGCACACCCAGAGTTTCTCTATCCGGAACTAATGCCGCAGACTTTTATGTTAAAGTTCAACCCTCTGAAACCGTGGCTTCGAATGACAGCACCAGTTTTGACATTCGCTTTATCCCAACAACAGAAGGTTTGAGATCGGCCACTGTCACTATTGCCAATACTGACTCTGATGAAAACCCATTTACCTTTGATATTCGAGGGTTCGGTCTTGCTTCAGAAATTCAGGTTAGTGGAAATGGGAATGTTATTGTTGATGGTGATATTACACCAACAGCTTCCGACTTTACTGATTTTGGTTCAGAGGATATTCTTACGGGAACTCAGGCCCAAAGCTTTTCTATTCTTAATACTGGAAATGCAGATCTAACGCTCTCAAATCCCTCCACCTATGTAGATATAACAGGTGACAACGCTTCTGACTTTACTGTCACGAGTGTGCCGTCCTCACCGGTTACCACAAATAATTCCACCACGTTTACAGTCACGTTTGATCCAAGCTCGGCAGGTTTGAGAGTGGCTACCATTTCAATCGCTAACAATGATCTGGATGAGGACCCTTATAATTTCTCAATCCAGGGTATTGGTCTGGCTACTCCTGAAATCACCGTTTTGGGCAATGGTGAATCCATCTCGGATGGTGATAGTTCTCCCATCAGCACGGACAATACTGACTTTGGCAGCAAGGATATCCTCGCTGCTACACAAGAAAACACCTTCTATCTAAAGAATATTGGTAGCGGTGTGTTAACCCTTAGTGGTGTTCCACTGGTTGTTCTCAGTGGTAGCCATGCAGGAGATTTTCTGGTTAGCAGCCAGCCCTCCGCATCTTCTGTGGCTCCTGGCGATTCGATTGCCTTTACGGTCACATTTAACCCAACTGCTGTGGGATTAAGAACAGCCAGTCTAAGTATCGCCAATGACGATGATGATGAAAATCCATTTGATTTTGCCATTCAAGGTACTGGTATTGCCAGTCCTGAAATCACCGTTTTGGGTAATGGTATATCCATCGCAAGTGGCGATGTAACACCTGCCGTGGCCGACAGTACGATATTTCAAGATACCATAGTTGATTCATCAAGCTGGGTTGGTTATACAATTGAGAATACTGGCAGTGCTATTTTGACCTTGACAGGCGCGTCTCCATACATCACCATTTCAGGTGCTCATGCGAGTGATTTTGTATTAACCCTTATACCTCAATCAACCATTTCAGCCGGAGGTGGGTCCACAGACTTTAATATTCGATTTATTCCTGGTGGTGAGGGAGTACGTTCGGCCACCATAAGTATTGCTTCTGATGATAGTGACGAAAACCCCTATACCTTTAGCATTAGCGGTACCGGTCTTCCCATGCCTTTACCTGAGTTGTTTCTGGTTGAAACTGTCGATTTAAACACTGCCTTGCCAGGTGACACCCTGACCTATACGGTTACCTATTCCAATATTGGTGTGGGTGTTGCAAAAAATGTCGTGGTTGATCAGGCTGTTCCACAAAATGCAACCTATGTACAAAATTCTGCTGCAGGTAGTGGTATGACCATCACCTTCCAGCATGAGGTCGCCGGTGGATATGATGCTTCGCAGGCAGCGCCTGTCACTGACATCAAATATGAACGGGCTCTGGATCTGGTAACCGGTGAAAACGGAACTGTTACCTTCAGGGTTGTGGTTGACTAACCCCCCCTAATAGATCCTGATCAATTTTGAGAGAGCCAGTGTTTCGCTGGCTTTTTCTTTTTGGGGTCTTTTATCCACTGGAAGTGTTATATCTTCAAGGCCTTTGTCACGGAAACATCTAGAACCATTTATTGAAGGGGGATAATTATGCCCAAAATCATCACCATGCTCATGGCAACACTCCTCAGTATTGCAGTAATGGCACAACCACAGACAGGAGATACCATGTCAGGCTTTAAGCTTGTCGAAAAACGTTTTGTAAAAGAAGTGGATGCGGAATGCTTATTGTTTAAACATGTACAGTCCGGGGCTCGTTTGCTAAAAATTTCAAATACAGACCTCAATAAGACCTTCTGTATTACCTTTAAAACGGTTACTGAGTCCGACGCTGGAACCCCCCATATTCTGGAACACTCCGTACTGAATGGTTCAAAAAACTTTCCTGTAAAAAGCCCCTTCGATATATTATCCAAAGGCTCTTTGAATACTTTTCTCAATGCCATGACGGGCAGCGACATTACGCTATACCCTGTCTCAAGTATGAATGACAAGGATTTCCGCTCCCTCATGCATATCTATCTCGATGCTGTCTTTAACCCCCTTATTTATGAAGATCCTCGTATTCTGGAGCAAGAAGGCTGGCACCACGATCTGGAGCATGTTGACTCAAGCATCACCTATAAGGGTGTGGTTTATAATGAGATGAAGGGGGCTTTTTCAAGCCCAACCAGAGAGCTGGGTTATTTGGTGGACAAACAGCTTTTTCCTGATACACCCTACCGCTTTTCGTCAGGAGGATATCCCGCAGCCATCCCCACACTGACCCACGAGGACTTTCTCAATTTTCATCGTAAATATTATCATCCCTCCAACTCATATATCTTTCTGTATGGTGATGGTGACACAGAATCAGAGCTAGCCTTTATTGATGAACACTACCTTTCAAAATATTCACCTTCTGATCAAGTTGTTGATATCCCTTTGCAGCCTGCCTTTGAGGCACTGCGTTCAGCTTCTGGAGTCTATTCTGCCACAGAGGACTCAGAGCTGGAAGGAAACTCCTATCTCTCACTTTCCTTTGTCGTTGGACTGAGTAGCGATCAACAGCTTGGCCTCGGTCTAAGGGTACTCACCCAGGCTCTATTTAATAATGAGTCTGCCCCTGTCCGTCTGGCGCTCCAGGAAGCAGGGATAGGTAAAGATGTCAGCGCCTGGCTGGATGACTTGAAGCAGAATGTTTTACATATTCAGGTTAAAGATGCTAATCCAGATGATGGCGAAATATTCAAGCAGATCGTTCTTGAAACCCTGGAAAAGGTTACCCGTGAGGGAGTTGATCAGGAAGCCGTTACTGGAATTTTGAATCGAATGGAGTTTAACCTCCGTGAAGGAAACACGCCACAGAAAGGACTGTACTACAACCAAAAAGCCTTAAGCAGCTGGTTTTGGTCTGATGAGCCTTTTAGTGGTTTGGAATATGAAAAGCCCCTGGCGGCCTTTAAACAGGCCATCACTAAGGGTTATCTCGAAAGTCTAATCACTGAATCGCTGGTCAACAACCCCCACGCCCTGTTATTCACCCTGAATCCAAAACCGGGACTTGAGGGAGAAAACGATATCCGCACCAGCTCAGAGTTGGCCACCTATAAATCAAGCCTCTCCCCTGATGAGGTGACTCAGCTCGTTGATCATACTGAAATGCTGGTTGGTTATCAGAAAACTGAAGACACTCCAGAAGCGCTTGCCACTATTCCCCTGTTAGACCTTGAGGACATTAATCCGGAAGCTGATTGGTTTATCGCAGATGAATCACGTGTTTCACGTATCCCGTATTTGCATTTTGAAGCCTTCACTAATGATATCAGTTATATCCGCCTATTCTTTGATCTCCGTGTTTTAAGCGAGGATCAGCTTCCCTATGCTGCTCTGTTGGCAACTCTCCTGGGTTCAATCGCAACTGAGAACTACACCTTTGGAGAGCTTGATAACGCCCTGGATACCCATCTTGGAGGATTTAGCACATACTTGACCAGCTATCTACAAAACCGGGATGATGATCAACTGATACCAAAGTTTGTTTTGTCCACCAAGGCAATGTCACCTGACCAGAAAAAGGTTTTCGACTTCTCTGAAGAAATTCTGAGACATTCACAACTGGATGATGTAGATCGAATTAAAGACGTTCTGACACGCCATCATTCGCGTTTGTCAGCCAATGTAAAGCGTGATGGTCTGGGCTATGCCAGAACCAGACTCTTTTCATATACAACCAAGGCTGGCATGTATAATGAATTAACCAGAGGGCTGGAATACTACTGGTTCATTTCAGATCTGGTTGAAAATTTTGATACAAAACAGGCCGGTCTAATAATAGCTCTGAAAAATGTATCAGAACTTCTGTTCAACAGGAAAAACCTAATTGCTTCGACGACCTGCTCTCATGATGCACTAAAGACTTTTAGAGCTGAGCTTAAAGGTTTCTCTAAGAATCTTGGCAAGCAAAAACCATCTTTTCAGGAATGGAAATTGACATCCATCGATAAGAATGAAGGTCTTATGGCTGCTTCCAAAGTTCAGTATGTAGTCCAGGGGGCTAATTTCACTGATCTAGGATATAGTTGGGATGGCAAAATCCGCGTCCTTAATCAAATCATTTCCCGGGAATGGCTTAAGAATCAAGTTCGAGTCATTGGAGGGGCATATGGTGGCTTTGCCCGTTTTGCTCCAACAGGGCAGGTGTACTTTGGATCTTATCGTGACCCTAACCTGAAAAGCACATTGGAAAATTATGCAAAGACTCCTGACTTTTTAGCGACGCTGGAAATCGACCAAAAGGAAATGACGAGATTTATCATCGGAACCATTGCCGGGATGGATCGACCCCAAACACCATCTCAAAAAGGCAATACTGCCGTGGCTCGTTACTTCACAAGATTGACCCAAGAACAACATCAAGCTGAAAGAACAGCAGTTTTAACAACATCTCTAAAAGATGTTAAATCATATGAAAACATGGTTGCGGATATACTGGAAAACAGTCCACTTTGTGTGTATGGAAACGAAGACAAGTTAAAACAAAACAAAGACATCTTCGAGAAACTCATTTCTCTGGATTAGTCTATTCATCGAAAGGGGCTGGTTGTTAAGCCGGCCCTTTTTTACGTTTTTGAGTCTTGATTTTTACGGCAAACCGCTCCAGGCGATCACTCCCACTCATCAGAATACAAGGCAACCTTCAGTGTGGTTTTATATTATATCCATCATGTTAATTGCAAATGATTGCATTTTCATGTGTCGTCAATCAAAAACAATTTGTCCTTGCTTCTATATATTACAATCAGCAGGGCGAGAATGACGATCTTCTGGAATAACAAACCGTACTCATTATCACCCATTAAACCACAGCCACACTCCGAGTTTATCTTAAAAATTATTAAAGCAAAGCTAATGACTATCCCCACGACTGTTAAAAGTCCTGTAAGTACAATTACTGGCTTAAAGGTTTTCTTTTCCCAGAGACCAACGGCTATACACAACTCAACCAACACTGCTATCACGCCATAATAACTCATAAAGCCAGGCAACCCAACGCCATCAGTTATAATTCTATATGGCTCAATTCCATGCTTATTGATTAGTATACCCTTTCGTATGGCCAGAAAGAAAAATCCAATCGACAATACCCACCTTAAAGCGCCAAGGGTTTTTAAACGAACCCCGTTAGTATCAATTCCGCCTGACAAGATCTCAATCTTTTATCTGCTGTTCAACTGAGGCATCAATGGAGGTCATGGTTACCTGGTTACTCAAGAGATCTTCTACCGTCACACCTACCAGGAAGTGTGTGTCGTCCTCAAACCATCCGCCCGTACGTTTTACATACAAGAAGACCTTCTCCCCATCATCTTCGCACAGAAATGGATACTCAAAGTCTCCTGAGTGCAAGACCTCTCCTTTAATTGTAGAAACATCAAAATAGTATGGTGGCTTGACAGGCTTCCTATATACCGGCGCCTGAAAGAAACAAGTAATCAGATATCCGTCTTTCTCATATAAAGCATATGGTACTGAATAAGCCTTATCTTTATCTCTCAATTCATGCATATGCTTCAGGGTCATCACATCTGGTATTTTTTTAAAGTTTGAATTCTTAATCTCAAAGCTTGTGTCAGGATTTGTGACATTCGAATATTTTTCTACTACATACCCCTGGTCATTGTCTATGAGAAATAAATTTTCATCTGCCGTCATATCCACTGCAAGTGTTAAATACAGACCTTCGTAAGCACGGGCATTGTCCCCTGTTCTATCAATTACGTTACTTGAATCAGTTTCAGTTAAATCATTATTGTAAACTGAAATGGTATAAGCTTTATGGTTTTTGTAAAGTGGATCATATTTCTCTTTTTTGTTTAACCTTTGCTCCTCAAGCGAACCTTTCATGTATCGAGCCAGATAGTTTATTAATGCAGGTCTATAGGAGCCCGTAGCCACAAGATTGTTGTTTGATAGCAAGAATATTCTGTCTGCTCCTTTACCGTGTCGTAATACTGGACCCTGGAATTCTCTTGATCTTCTGTCTCGCTTAAAGAGATAAACAAAATTATCAGCACCTAAAACAGAGTAAGCGTAGAACTCATTGTTGACTGTGACTTCATATATCTTAATAGCATCCCTCTTGTGTCGCTTTAAGTCTATCCTTGTATAATCGAAGGGGGCAGACCTTCTTTGTAAAAACAAACTACTTCCATCGGGTATAAACACTTCTTTATCGTTAACTACAATAGCACCCCCTTTATGAACCGGCCATAACCTTTCTATAGCTTGTTCGGACAACCCCTCTGAAATTGAAATGACCTCAAACTGCCCAAATGCGATCACGGCCCAGACTACCACACAAACGACTTTTCTAATCATGTGAACACCCTGCATGGGGCGGGTTTTACCCCGCCCTTTTGATTTTTAATTAAACAGATTCTTCAGCCAATCAAAATCGATACTGATCCCGATCTTTATACAGTTTGTTCCATCGGTGGGGAGACATTCAGCAGCACTAACATCATAGGTTCCAATGTAAATATCTATACCACCATCTACCCCGGCCTCCTGTTTGGCCTCATCAAGATCGCCAGCATTTACCATTCCTACCATCAAAAGCGCCACCAGCCCACTTAAAAGGATACTTCTAAAACGATTCATAATCGTCCCTTTCTTTTTGGGTGAGTTTTATCCTACAGATAAAACTTTACCCTGTTCGCTATTTGAGTGATTACCCCACAACGATATGTGGAGTCTTGTTTTACGCAGAGAGGTCTTGTATCTCTTTTAGAGACTCACTACCATAAACCAACAACTGGTTTGTAGCTACACAACATTGATGTTCTTCGGATAGTTTGTTTGAAGATGGTTGCCTCTCGACAAAGCTATGTTAACCGAAAACTCGCCGGGATGCAAATAAAAAAGGCCCACCATAATGGCAGGCCTTTCTTTTAATTATAATTCTATATCTATATAAAGGTGTAGTTTATACCAAAAGCCATGGATTGTTTTATCTGTCGCTTGACCGAAATGTCCTTGTCATAGACCATCTTGAGATTCATGTTCATATTAATATAGTCAGACACTTTAACTGTCAAGGTGTTGTCCCAACTTGCATCAATCTCATCAAAAGCCGAGAATGCGGTAAACAATTCTAGCTTTGAAACAAGGACCGCTGTCTCAGACACATTATAGGATAAATCGGTTACGGACTCTGCACCGAACTCACTCCGTAAGGTCTCCACTTCTGCAGTCGCAGCGTCATCAGCATAGAGATAATCAGAGGCTACGGTTTGCTTGAATGCTAGACCTAGTCGAGTTGCTAACCCTTCACGGATATCGAAGGCGGCACCAAAACTCTCTCGGAAATATCCCGGATCCATGAAGGCTGAGATTTTAAATGATGAGTCTGTGCTGAAATCCATGCCAGCTGCAAATTGTGTTTCACCCGTCACAGCAACAAAGGGATTGATTTTTGAGCCCAATTTATATGTCAACACACTTTCCAGCTTAATTTCATCAGCTGATTTACGCATGTCCTGATCACCTGTCTTGGTAGCGCCATACAGAAATTTTCCAGTGTTGGACCAATTGGTTTTTTCCTGGTCCTTGACAAACTTATAATTCAGATTCATCTGCCAGGCGTACGCATTTTCACCGCCCGCAGCCCAGTTGTCAAAACCGGTCTGAGTAAGGTTGATTCCACCCTGTACTGATTTTTCCCAGGTACCGGGGGCAGCGTCTTGAGCCATAACCAGCCCTGCCATTAATACTGTAAGTATGAGTGTTGCTTTCAAAAGTGTTTTCATAGTTCCCTCTTTTTAAATTCTCCACCAATTAAGGACGAAAAGCCTCTCTTTCAAGACTTAACTGATAACGACCACTTTACTGGAAACTCTGCTTAATGGTTTGCATTAATTAATCTTCAGGGTGAAATTTGCCCTTCACACTGGAGAACATCTTTATGCCTGACAATCAACGCTCCATCCGTTTGCTTTTGGATTTCGACCAGGCTATTTCCTGGCCAGAGACAAAACGAGTCACAAAAAAGGCTTTGTCATTTTTCGACACCCACTTACAGCTGGAACGTGTCTCTATCACATTTAATGACATTCAGAACCAGTCGCTTGAGGTGTTCACAAAAGATACCTCAATACCCCATCTCGCGTCAGGAGATAAACACCCCATTTCAAGTTCTCCGACACAAAAGACCGGCACTCTGATTGAGCCTAAATATATCTCTGATATTACCACTATTTCCAATCCTAGCTCTGTTGTACAAGCATTAAGCAGTGCCGGAGTTAGATCCTATTTTGATGTTCCCCTCGTGATTGGCGACGATGTGGTGGGTTCTCTCAATATTGGATCGCGTCAAAAAGATGGTGTCTCACAGGAAACACAAGAAATCGTCATCCTGCTTTCAGCTAGACTTTCCCTCGCCCTTTATCATGCCCGACTCCATGATGACCTTAAACAGAAAGAAGCCGCCCTGGAGGCCAGTGAGAAAAGCTATAGAGAACTTATCGATCAAGCGGCAGATGTGATTCTTAAGGGGGATTTTCAAGGAAATATTATTCAAGCAAATATTGCTGCCTCTCGCTTGCTGGGATACTCAAATGAAGAGTTACTCCAAATGAATTTGTCCCAGCTGTTTGAGCCTGATGTGTTGATCAGAAAACCTCTGCGGTATGACCTGCTAGAAGAAGGGCTCACCGTGCTTTCTGAACGAGTCTTTCGCGCTAAAAACGATAACCACGTTCCCGTTGAAATGAACTCGAAGAAACTGTCTGATGGAACCCTGGTAACTATTGTTCGTGACCTCTCTGAGCGAAATAAGACCAAGGAACGGCTCATAGATCAGAAAAACCAGATTACAGCCCTTTTTGATGCAACACCAACTCTCATGTATGCCAAAGATCCTGATGGACGCTACACAATGCTAAACGATGCCTACTTGAATTTCTTTGGAAAAAAGAGAGAGGATATGCTGGGCAAGAAGGTAACGGAGATTTGGAAGACCCCGTCAGCTAAACGGGTCGAAAAAGAAGACCTTAAACTTCTACAGGATAATGAGCTGCAATCTCATGCAACGGAATTTAAAAATGCTTCCGGCGCTTTGAGACAAATGCTGGCACGAAAGGCGGTATATCTTGATGCCCAGGGGGAGCCTGCTGGCTTTGTGGGCACCCTGATGGATTATACAGATCTCAAGGCGGCAGAAGATCGCTACAAAGCCCTATTCGCTAATTCTCCAGATCCTGTTGTTGTCCATGACGGAGCCGTACTTCTGGCGGCAAATCAAGCTGCAATCTCTTTTTTTAAGGCTGGCGATAATGATAAATATCTAAAAACGCCAGTTTCTAATTTTATTCACCCGGATTCAATCGCCGCAGCCAAAAACAGAATCGAAGACTTACTCAGTTCAAAAAGTCCAAACAAGATAATGAGGCAAAAGTTTGTTGTTTCAACTGGCGAAGTTCGAGATGTTGACGCAATGTCTGTTTCGCTTATGGATGGTGGACGTCCCATTATTATGACCTCCTTTCGAGACGTGACCGACGCCCATGCAACAAGACAAGCCCTGCTTAACAGTGAAGAGAGATACAGGCTGGCATTTAAATACTCCCCCACGGCTATGGTGGTCCACGACAGGGGTGTTTTGCTGGACGCCAACCAGGCTGCCTTGAGTTTTGTTGGTGCTAATAGCCTGGAAGAGGTTCGAGGAATAGATCTTTTTTCTCTGGTTCATCCAGATTTTAGAGAGGTATCACATGAAAGCGTTGAGCTTCTTCTTGAGACGGGAACACCCTCCGAGGGAGTTCGCGAACATAAGTACCTCACCCTGGCAGGCGAGGAGCGCTGGGTTGAAATAAGCGGTGTTGTGGTAAAACACACCGATAAGCCCGTCATCCTGCTCTCTTTTAATGATATCCATGATAGAGTAACTGCCCGGGAACAGCTGGAAAAAAGCCGTCAGCAATTAGAGGTAATCACATCACATTTGACTAGTTATATATTCCTCGTAGATCTTAACCTGTCACTTCTATACGTAAATAATGCTACTGCAGAATTACTCAATATCAACAGTGATGCCTTGTTTGGAACCCCCTTAAAAAACATCATCACTAAAGCTGAAATGGGTATTGCCTTGAAGTACCTGCCCCGCTTGCTCAAGGGTGAGGCTTGCAGTTTCCCGCATCACTATATATCCCAAGGACAGGGTGAGTTTGAGTTCATTTTAACCCTGATTCCAATTAGCAGTGAAGATGGTAAAGTCAAATCAATCCTGGTGCAAATGGATGATGTCACCGCGATCGAGTCCGCCCAGAAGGAAATTGCTGAAAACAAGGAACTGCTTGAGTTAATCGTTGATACAATCCCTGGCCTGTTTTCATACTCTGATATGAATGAAAAATACCTGTATGTGAACGAAGCCTATGCAAGCTGGTATGGATACGACAAAGCCGATGTCATTGGAAAATCCTTCAGTCAAATCATTCCAGAAGACACGTATTTGGAGATTCAACCCTATCTATCCAGAATTTCTACTGGGGAACCCCTCTCCTACTCAAGAACGACAACCGGTCCTGATGGTCGAGCACATGATTTAGACATCCGCTATATTCCACATTTTGACCTGGACAATAAACCGAAGGCCTTTCTTACCTCTCTTCATGATGTTACTAAACGAAATGAGTATGAGCTATTTCGTGACTCACTCCGTCGTCTTGCTCGCCAACTCACCGTTTCTCTTGATCCCAGAGAGGTCTGTGTTATTGCTGCTACATTACTCCATGACCTTTTTGGATACGATGCTTTCGCCTTATACCAGATAAACCACGAGGAAAACACGGCGGTGGGCCTGTTTGCACAAGATACTTTTACTGGAGACGACAGGCTTGTGGAGGTGGAAACAGAAGTGAACCCATTGGATCTGGATAATAGCGTGGCCACCTTTATTCTTCCCTCCCCCAAACTGCTTAACCGGAAAGAAGACGACGGGCAACCCATTGCTGCTCCCTTTGGTGACTCAACAAGACGGAGCATGTCCCTTGTATTTGTACCTATTTTTTGGGAGGGAATTCAAATCGGGGCTTTCTCTTTACAGAGCTATACTGTTGAACATTTTAAGGATGATGACCTGCAAAAATTAAAAGTTTTTGCAAACCAAATTGGTGGGGCACTGGTCAGAGCTCGGGCAGATGAGCTAATTCTTGAACAAACCAACGCGCTAAAAGACAGAGAGCTCCAGCTTCAAAGCACCATTAAGGAGAAAGAAGTCCTTCTAAAAGAAGTCTATCATCGAACAAAAAACAACATGCAGGTTATTGTAGGGCTGCTCGAAATGCAGGGCATGAAAACGTCAAGCGCTGAGGCTAAGGCTGTTGTGGATGAAATGACCAATCGGATTTATAGCATGAGCATGGTGCACGATCTTCTGTATCGATCCAGAAACCTGGCTGAGATTATGTTGGACACTTATCTGCAAAACCTAGTAAATCGCCTCATTTTGGCCTATAAAACCACCCTGGGAGATATCACGCTTGAATGTCAATCTGAACCAATTCCAATAAACATTCAAACCGCCATTCCTTTGGGTCTTGTAATAAATGAAATTGTCAGCAATGCCTTAAAATATGGCTTTCCTGACCACCGCGACGGAAAAATTATTGTCCGGACCGAGAGCTTTGGAAAAGATGGTCTAGATATAGAAATTGGGGATGATGGCGTTGGTGTGGCCAGTGGTGATGAGCTCAGCGGTGATGAGACGCTGGGGCTGCAAATCATTCGGGATATTATTGATCTTCAGCTTTTTGGTACACTAAAAGCTTCCTCCAAAGACGGGGTAAAGTATTTGATAACAATCCCCAGCCTTAAGTTAGATTAACAGACTGACATATCAGGCGAATCAGCCTGGTTTATTATTTTCTGGGGAAATTTCTTTTATGACAGACCAAACACGCATTCTCCTGGTTGAAGACGAAGTCATCACCGCATCCTCTTTGAAGATGGGTCTTGAGAAAGCAGGCTATAGTGTCTGCCCGTTGGCCACTCGAGGCGACCGTGCTATAAAAATCGCTCTCGCCGAGAAACCAGATGTCATCTTGATGGATGTCAATTTGGCTGGTAGTATCAATGGAATCGAGACCGCCAAAACAATCCTGACAACGCTGCAAACGAAAATCATTTTCCTTACTGGTTATCATGATGATGATGTTATTGCACAGATTAAGGCCCTGGATCCACTTGGGTATATCGTAAAACCTGTGAGCGTTGAGCGTGTACGAGACCTCCTGGATAAAAACTTTTAATTAAGTCTCCCGCCCCCGTTAAAGGAAAGCCCTCCCGCATGAAACGACTTCTTCTCATTACGCTTTTTGTCTCCTCCGGATTAGCTCAACCTCTATTCAATCAAGAGCCGGAGGTCCGTGTTAGAATCATCAACACTCTTGACACACTCAACATTTCTCTCAGGGGTGAATGGTCTTTCCGCAACACATCAAATTCCAAAATGACTCTGCCTGTTGATTCTCAGATTCAACTTGTCAAGGGTGCTGGACAGATATCCGTGTTTGACAGCAGTGGTGTCCTGTTGGCTAAAACCCCCTCCTTTATGTTTGGTTCAACTAACGATACCTCCACTATTGGCATTTCATCCGTGCCATATGGAGTGGGTTGGTGGTGGGCTGGGGTAGAAGACCGAATTTATGAAGGTGCGTTCCATGTATATCTCGGGACAAATCAAGAAATGAATGTCATCGTTCAATTGCCCCTGGAAACCTACCTTAAGGGCGTTGTGCCCTATGAAATTGGCGGCACCTCTCCCTTGGAAGCCCTCAAAGCCCAGGCCGTAGCGGCCAGATCCGAAGCCGTCATAGCTCTGACCTCAAAACTCTATAGTGGGGAGTTCTATGATCTCACGTCTGATGTGGAATGCCAGGTTTTCAGTGGTAATAAAAAACGCACATCTATGTCAGACCGAGCCGTGGATGAAACGGCTGGTCTGATCATCAGCGAGGATGGGCAACCCATGAATGCTTTCTACGCCTCAAACTGTGGTGGTCGAGCTGAACTAATCAGCAACGTTTGGCCAGGTCGGAATCGTCTTGAAAGCTATCAGGTTTCCCTGGCAGACAATGAGGGTCGTAGTGCACCCAACCTGAAGTGGAGCTGGAAAGCTAAACGCTGGATAAAGTCCTCCCCCGATGTGTACTGTAATCCAGACTCAAACACCTGTCTGCCTGGCTGGAGTAAGAAAAACTTCCGCTGGTCCCGGGAGTTCACGATTCAAGAATTAACTGATATGCTCACAGATGACAATGAGCTGGGCTTGTTTAAAAGACTTCGCGTACTAAAGCGTGGCCCCTCTGGACGCATTTATAAAGCCCGTATCGTTTTTGAGAAAGGCAAGCTTACCATCAATGGAGAGCTCTCGCTGAGACAGCTTTTTAGTCCTTCCTTGAGAAGTTCTGCGTTCTATGTAAAACGAGAGGGCAATAAGGTGGTTATCCGTGGAGCTGGTTGGGGACATGGTGTGGGCATGTGTCAGAGTGGTGCTGTCGCTCAGGCTACTCTAGGGAACACCTTCGATCTGATACTTAAACACTACTATTCAAAAGCGGACTTGTTGAATATTTACGGTGACTAAACAGGGGCTCGTCAGCTAGAGAGATCTTTTGTTTGACTCCTCCACCAAACTTAGTTTCAACTCTCTTACCTTATCTGATAGCAATACATCTTCCTGACGATTCAGGTTGCCCGCTGTTTTAAAGAGCAGGGACTCCAGAATACCAATACTGACGGCTGCGGCTTCGAGATTTTTCTCTGGCTTACCTGTAATAGGGTTGGGTGTTTTGCCTAGTTGAGACCAGGCTCCAGCGCTGAGCTGGTTCACGAGTAAAGAAAATAGTTCATTGGGATTAATCTTGGTGTTTGGCATTATCTCTCTCACATTCTCATTTTAAAATATCACTTAGGTCAATGCTGTCATCATCACGCTCTACAACCAGAATGCCCGACATGGGTACAATAATATATTTCTCGTCTTGATATTTAATATCGATGGCGAATTTCTTCAAATACAGAGCATAGTCCCCTACTTCAATCTCTAGAGGAATATATTTCACCTTGCTTGAATCTGATGCCTGCCAGACATCGTCACCGCCTTCGGTGCTGGCCAGGGGTGTTCCTGGACCTACAGCCACCACATAGCCTCCCTGAACGGACTCTTTCTCGGTAACTGTTGGAGGTAAATACAATCCTGATGAGGTGCGGTCCTGACCTGAATCTGGGTAGATCAACACCCGGTCGCCAATCACATTGAGTTTATCTAAATTTTTAGCCATATCAATTTCCTGTTGTTTTGACCCCATAAACTAATATTTCTCTTCTCTATTGGTGTTAAACTTTTTCTACTGTTCCCCTGTCTACTTTCAGCCTGCGTGTACTTCGACGAGCTCAGCATGACACGCCGGCTTTATGTCGGCCTTCTATCTCATCCGCGATTGATTGCTTTGCTCTTTGGAAGCTGTTGGATGAGATTCAGCTGCAATGAGCTGAAGGAAATGTTTTTCCAGCGAATTAAGCTCTGAAGATCACCAAGAGCTTTTGCGGCGATGTTATCCAGTTAGACCCTGTAGGCTTCATTTATATGGCGTTCAGGCCGAATACAGAACCATGCCTCCATCTGGCGAATTCAAGGTGACCCTGGAGTTTCAATCTATATATTCTGTCAATCAAAAAGGGGGAGGGTTGATATGTGGCGTTCAACATCCATTAAGTTACTTGCCTTTCAATTACTGATTACCATCTCGGGTTGGGCTTCTGAAAAGATTTCATATCCGGGATCAATGCTTTTGAGCCCCGGGCTGGAGATGCGCGGAGGTGCCGAAAGCATAGCCTCCCTGCATTTTTATCTGGCCTCACTAGAAGACAATTTTCTGGGAACCACATGGGTCCCAGAAAACACGGTCACTGGAAAAATGACAGGACTGGCTGGTCGCTCACTTAAATTTGCACTGCTTGATCTGCCAGTTGATTTCTTCAGCATGGTATTCATGCATGAGTGGTACGGACACGGTGCGCGTTATCGTGAGCTGGGTCTTCGTGGAATAGATTATGGTTACGAATGGCCCCCGCCCTATGGTGACGGGGGTGGCTGGGCATCCTATTCTTCTTATCCTGGAGAGTACAGTACACAGGAGCGCCTGGGAATATGGATTGGCGGAATTGAATCGGAGCATGTGCTTAACCGCCACTTACGACAACGCTGGATGGTCTCTGGCTCAATGCATTATCGTGAGAGCTGGCTATATTTTTGGTCCCTCCAAAACATACTTCATTATATCGAAGATGCCCTGGATCTTGTGGAAGGCCAACAGCGTTTTAATGATCCACAGGCTTACATTCATTACCTGAATGCAGACAATGGTTTTCATGCCATATCGGGTTACCCGTATAGTCTGGATGATTTAAAGAAGGTCAGCAATTTAAATGCTCTTGATCCATTTTTTTGGTTGAGTATTTATAATAATCTGGTTGGTTACCTTTGGGGAGGACAGCCCTCTGGTAACGTTCCTTCTCTCAAGCTTGGTAACACCAATTATCTACCTACGTTCCATGTCGGATTAACGCCCTTTGGAGTGGAAACCTATCTTGAAAACTACCTCCTCTTGGACGAAGTTCTGTATTTGCTCTATTTCCGCTGGGGAGACGCCAGCTATTATGATAACTGGGGTGGTGTCGGTGCCCTTGTTTCTTATCCCTTCGCTAAATCGACGTTTTCAGCTGATGTGAAACTTGACCTGTGGAGACAGCCTCCATTGAAGTTTGGTGGTGATGAGGATCTACGTGGTAAAAATACTGGAGCAGCCTTTTCCCTAAGGTCATATTTCAAAATCCCAGATACACGCTATCCCATGAAAATCGTCATTGAAGTGGGCTTTAAGTCTGTTGGCTTTCTAGAGGGATATCCCCTGGACAAGGCTCCTATTTTAATGTTTGGCCTTCAGGTGTAATCTGTCAATCCGATCCGTATTTTTACATTCCCTACAGATCAGACCCTCGTCGAATTTTCTTAATAACAGTACCCACCTCGCTTAGTTTGGGGCGAAAACATGAATCTACACAATCGGGAGAAATAAATGAATACACAAGTAACTGGAGCAGAAAATGTTCGCTGGGATTTAAGTGAGCTTTTCTCAGGCCTGGATGATCCAAAAATTGACATCGTTTTAAACCAGAGTCGCCAACAGGCAGAACGCTTTGTTGAGCAGTATCGTGGCAAACTAGGTGACCTCACACCAGAAGCCTTGGCAGGAGCCTATGATGAACTTGAGGCGATTAGTGGTCCCCTCTATAGGCTTGGCATGTTCGTCAACCTTGAATATGCTGTTGATACAGCAGACGACAACATCAAAGCCCTCCTGGGTAAAATTGAGCAATCCTCCTCAACCACCTCAAACCTGCTGGTCTTTTTCTCCTTGGAACTGGGCAACCTTTCTGATGATCAATTTGCCAAGTTTGAAGGTGCCGAAGCGCTCAAGGATTTTGGGTATAAAATTGCCAAAATGCGCAAAAATGCTAAATACAACCTCTCTGAAAAAGAAGAGCAGGTCATCAACCTCAAGGACCTGAATGGCAGCAATGCCCATCAAAAGCTCTATGGGGAACTCACCGCTTCATTTTCGTTTGAATTCGAAATGGATGGTGAGACTAAAACACTTAACGGAGACCAGCTTCGCGCTATGAGACAGCATCCAGATGCCGATGTTCGACAGAGAGCCATGAAGCTGTTTTTTACTCGTTATGAGGATAACTCTCTGGTTATTAATCATCTCTATAACTCATTGGTTAAAGACCACGGGATTGAAGTGGATATCCGTGGTTTTGATCAACCAATCAGCACCATGAACACTCACAATGATTTGAGTGACGCAGCCATCCAGGCTTTGAACGATGTGACCACCGAGTCCTATTCCCTGGTGAACCGTTATTATAAACTGAAAGCCAAAATGCTTGAGATGGATGAGATGACCCTGGCGGATATTTATGCGCCGCTGCCCCAGTCCTCAAAGGCCTATCCTTTCGAAGATGCCAAGACCCTGGTTCTGGATGGCTTTAAATCCTTTGATAATGATTTTTATGAGATGGCAAAGGCCATGTTTGATGAAAATCGTATTGATGCCCCAGTTGAACCCAAAAAACGCGGTGGTGCCTTTTGTGCCAGCTCAACCCCTGATCTGAAACCCTATGTCCTACTGAACTACACCGGCAAGGTTCGGGATGTTTCAACCATGGCCCATGAACTGGGACACGCCATTCATGCCATGCTTTCCAGTAAGCAGAAATTGATGAACTATCACTCAATCCTGCCTCTGGCTGAAACCGCCTCTATTTTTTCAGAAATGGTCCTGACAGATTCTCTTTTGAAGAAAGAGACAGATGTTGAAGTGAAGAAATCCATGCTCACCGGAAAACTGGAAGACATTTTTGCCAGCTCTCATCGTCAAAACATGTTCAGCAGTTTTGAAATGGCCTCACACAAGGCTATCAATGAACAGCTTCAAAGTCCTCAGGCCTTATGTGAATTATATACAGCTGAGTTGGAGAAGATGTTTGGCGACAGCGTCACCATCACACCGGAATATGCCTGGGAGTGGTCATCCATCCCCCATATTTTTAATGTGCCCTTTTATGTCTATGCCTACAATTTTGGAAATCTGCTGGTCTTTGCCTTGTATCAGCAATACCTGGAAGAGGGTGAATCCTTTATTCCCAAATATAAGGAGTTTCTGTCACGGGGTAGCTCAGCCAGCCCGGCTGATTTGACTGCCATCGTAGGTGCAGATATCAACCACCCTAATTTCTGGCGTAAAAGCTTGAGGTATATCGAAACATTGGTAGATCAACTGGAAGCGTTGGTCGACTAAAACACATTTACGGGGGTCGTCAGCTCTGGCGACCCCCCTCTTTTACAGGCGTTTTTTCCTCGTATTCCCCCACCTCGGTTCTTAATATTGGCGAAACCAATTGAACTGGACCCACATCATGAAGATCAAAAATTCAACCAAGACAGATCCTGTTCTCAAAGAGATCGGTGTACGTTTGACCCAACAGCGTGTTCTGGCAGAACTCACACAAGCTGGACTGGCTGAAAAGGCTGGTGTTTCCAAGCGTACAGTTGAGCGGATTGAAGCCGGAAACTCCATCCAACTCTCCACCATGATACAGGTTTTGCGGGTGTTTAAATTGCTGGAACCCTTTGGCCTGGCATTATCAGCCTATAAAGACGAGACTCCAGCCAAAAAGAAGTCAAAACCAAGGAAGACGGGGACCACACCTCCGGCTGAACCCTCACGTAAAAGTCATTCCTGGGGGTATTAGCACCGCATGTCAGGGGGTGGTGTTTCTATGTACTTCACCGGGCTCCAGACCAGAGAGTTTTCCAGTGTAATTCAGATGGTTTACCTTAGATAATTCGGGAGTTGATAATGCAAAGACGTGATATCAATAAAATCTGGAAATTAGTTTTTCTTTTAGGTGTAATGATATCCCTCCAACTGTGCGAGGATGAGGTCTACAGCCCCAACCATCATCCGGAAATCCTTTCTGTTGGACAGTTGGGATATGGGATTCCCATTGGCTGGAATGACACGCTTGTTTGTCTGGCAAGCGATGAAGATGGAGATGACCTGGTTTTCGAATGGACAGCTCCTGTAGGATCTCTGGCTGGATTTGGCGATACCGTTATCTGGTTTGCACCTGACACACCTGCAACTTATCCGTTGGAATGTCGAGTTACGGACGGTAGGGGTGGCTATGACGAGAGCGAGCTGTTAGTCCACGTCTTCGACTATGACACACTTTATTTGGAACATGAACGCCTCATCCCAAAAATGAGATTACCTTCTGATACATTGATTGTCATTACTAATGAAGTTCAATACATGAATCTTTGGAATCAGTATCATTCTATTTCAGACGGGCAGGGGAATCCAATTTTGCCGCCAGAAGTAAATTTTGATAGCTTAATAGTAGCTGTCGTTTCCGCTGGCGATGGTGCAACATCAGGGTGCAATCAGGAAGTTACTTTTATTGATTATGTATATTCAATTCGAGACTCGGTTTTTATACAGTTAACCACGCAAGGATGGAGTGAAATTCAACCAGGTTGTTTTGCAGAAATCGAACCACGACACTGGGCAACATTACCGAAACCAGGACTACCGATTTTGTTTAAAGGTCATTACAGGTGGAACTGAATGGTGCTGCCCAACAAGCTGCTTCAAACCGACTCACAAAAAAGGCACGGTTAACGATTATGACGTGGACGGATATAATTGTAAGCCAATGTGTAGGGTAGATCCTCATGAATGGTGATCTAGCTAGTAATGTGATAATCATGAAATCGATGAAGCTTTTTCCACTCATACTCTTTTGGACCTTCTGTTTGATGGTTTCCTGTTCGAGTGTTGACGAATATGAATACAACTACACTGGTGCTCTTCTATTTACCTTAAAGAGCGACACCACTGATGAGTTTGAGAGCTTGGATGCATACACTCTTCTGGTAGAAACTGAAGAGATATATGGGAGTATCCCCAATTATCTAGTGCATGAGGCTGATCAATCCTCAGATGAGATTAATGTTCATATTCTGGATGTAGATAGGTCAGAATCAATGTATCATGCATTGGGTCCTGCTATAGCTGAAATAGATGTTCGCCTTTCAAGTGTGGATATTTATAGCCTAAAGTTTCATAATGGTGATTATATAGATAAATATTCTTTACGAATTGAAGCGGATACTTTGACTGTAGTGCTCATTAACTCAATGTTTACTGAGTACTCAATAATTCCATAGTGGGCTGGACAACAGCTACCGAACAAGGGTTTAACAGGAGAAATAGACATGAACGCCTCAAGCGATCCTACCTTTCCAATCAGAGAAAAGGCAGCCTCATTTGAAAATGTCGTTACAGGAACTTCTTGTAATCAAAGCTCCTTCAAAACAAAGCGTGGATCGTTTTTCTTTGCTGGCCCAGGAGCAAAAGGCGTTGGCTTTAAGGCCATGTTCAAGCTGAAGGGATCCATGCCCCAGGCACAAGCCCTGGCCAAAGAAAAGCCCAAGTATTTCGAAGTGGGATCTACTGGCTGGGTAACGACCCGATTTTCTGCAGAAGAGCCCCTCCCACAAGAGCTCTGGGAAAAATGGCTAGAAGAGTCTTATCTGATTACGGAGAAAAAAATCTAACGAGAATTAAATGCTTAATAAGGTTGTTTTGCCTGCTTGAGACCCTTGACGCTCTCTGCCTGCAGCATATAGCGCATCATGCGAAAAGACACAAACTCCGGACTAAATAAGCGAATACCACGGGCCAGAAAAAAGACCGGTCCGATGAAAAGCAGGTTCATAAAAGCTCTGTAAAGGGGCGATACATCTGGAAATCCAGCCATTTTTACAAAACGGCTCGGTAAAACAGGATAGAGTTCCGGGTAGGCCTCTAAAAGCTTGGGAATTCCCTCTTTTCCAAACTCAAACTTCAACTCCAGACTCTTTCGCAGTGAGTTGTGGAGACAGTAGGCAACCGCTTCAGGTTCGAAGTGAATCTGGTTTTGTTGCTGAGCGCTTATGCGATGGGCCAAATCAATATCTTCAGCTTCGTGGTGATTGATGTTTTCGGCGTATCCGCCAAAGTCATCAAATAAGGTTTTACGAATTGAAAAGTTTGATGTGTTTACATAACGCAGGGGTGGGGAGTTTTTTGATCCCGATTGGGCAGCCCAGCGCCGGGTGCTGCGGTAATCACTATCAAGAAATCGAAACCAGCGATTCTTTTTTACAAAGGCCGGCAGATAGATTTCACCCATAACAGCAGCATTTGATTTATCCTCATAAGCTTCGAGGTGACAATATAACAGGCTTGGGGAAATTTCCAGAGAGCTCTCTAGAAAAAGGATAATCTCATTATTAGCTGCTGCCACTCCAAGGTTGCGACCCTGGGCTCTGTTTGTTGTGTTGTCCACTGCAACAAACTTCAAGTCAAATGAAAACACATAGTCCTTTAAAACGGCTTCAACTTTTCCCGTTAAACCCTGCAAGACCATGATGACCTCAAACTCAAGATCCTCGTGTTCAAGACGTTCACAATCTGTCAGCACCCGTACACAGGCGCCAGGGTCAGCATTGGCAAAAATGACAAGACTCACCTTAGGCCAGGTCACGTGGCAACTCCTTGATCCAACCCTGTTTCAGATAAATGTCATAGACCGAGCGCATGACAGCTTCAACACTGTGGGTCTTTTCTACCCAAGCCCTGCCTGCCATTTTCTTTTGAATGATCAACTCTTTGTCTGAGATCAACTTTACCAGGTCTTCATAGAGTGATTCCTTGTGGACATTCACAAAGGGGTGCTCTCCCAGAAAAGTTTCATATTCTGGTAAAAGGTTGGTACAGCAAGTTAGACCCATGGAGAAAGATTCCACGGAATTCATGCCATACCCCCAGCCACCCAGATTGGCAACCTGATCGATATAAATATCGCATTCTGCCTTCTTTTTCAGGGTCACATCATGGGGCTGGTTTTCAATCAAGACAAACTCAACACCATGACTTTTCTCAAGTTTTTTACAGGCCTCGATGATAACATCTGAGCCCTTCCAGTAACGATCTCTTGTAGCATGACAAATTTTCAAAGGTTCATTGAGCTCATAGCGCGGCGTGTGATTGTTGACTTCGAATGGCAGAAACACATAATCCATATTGGGGTGTTTCTTTAAAAGATCCAACTCGCTTGAGGTGTTGATGTCCACCAGTTTATCTATCCAGGGAAACACACCACGAGTGCGCATATCCACGCCGTGATAATTAGCGATGATATGTTTACCCTGCTTTTTTAACTCATCAAAAGGCCAGGCTGAAGTTCTGAGAAAACCATGTCCACCCTCAAGATGATAGATATCATAATCCAGAAGACCATGTTCTTTAAAAAACCGCTTCAGCAGGGGCTTCCACAGCTGATCCCGCATACTAAAAAAGAGGGCTCTCTGAAAAGAAGGTTTCCATTCTGGTGGATAACCCTCAGCATCTTCATAAAGTTTGCTCTCATCGCTTATGAGGCTTTTGGTCTTCTTAAACATTTCTGTTTTCGGCAGGAGTGGCAAGTCCAGACAAATGTCCTCAGGAAACCCTTCTGCTGTGGGAAAGAGGGTCACAAAGTTAGCTTCATTCCCCAGCTTGCGATGGGCATCCACAAAGAGCTGGAGGGTACCAGAGGTATTCTCAGAGCGCAGGTATAATATTTTTAGCGGGCGTCCCATGCATTCCTTACTATAAGGTGTAAATACAGACGATACTTCTTGTTTGGCAGCTCCCAGTCCTGCTCTACGTGTCTGGCAAGCCTATTTTCAATGAGTTTGGGCAGCCCAAGCAATTTTAAGACAAGCCATAGTGTGGTATATGGTAGAATAGTGTTTTTCAGCTCGGGGTGTTTCTTGAGAAGGGCTGGTAGCCCGATACGTCCATACTCCTGAAGTCGGGTGCGAACGTTTTCATGGGTTTCAAGCTTAACCCGCTCTAATGGCAGGCCTTCAATGATGATCCTTGTTGAATATCCTTTTTGATCCAGTCGATAAGCCAGGTCCAATTCGTGACCACCATAATGGTTCATGTTTTCGTCAAAACCATCCACTTCAGTGAATATTGCTTTCTTGAAGATGGCTGCACCAAATTGGGTGTTTTTAACTGGGAGATCCAATCCAACATTTGATGTCCGACCACGCTGATCCACCAGAAAAGCCTGGAAGTGATCGGCCACAAGTCCAGCTTCCTTTGTCAATAAGTGTTGAGCGATATCAAATGTGTGCGTCTCAATAAAGTTTGAACTTTGTGTGACATAGTCTTTGGGAATTTTCAGAAAGACAGATAGGAGTATAATGAACTCACCCTGTGCTTGATTGACCCCGGTATTTCTGGCGCTGGCCGCACCATTCCTCGTTTCATTTCTATATAGCTTGAAGTGATCTGGAGTTGACGGAGTGAGTTCTAATGGTGTTGGTGAACCATCATCCACAACGATGACTTCCCAAGTATCACCTGGAGGGTTTGCCGAGAGCTCCGTCAGTATTCTATCTAGATTTTTTTGATCCTTATAAACCGGAATAACAATGGAAAGACGGCAATTAGCCATGGGTCATCCCGCTTTTCTTGAAATCAATTGTCGAGCCGCTGTTTTTATCTGTGTCATGCTTAAAACCCCCACTGCAGGCAATAATGGGAAATATGCCAACACAACCACAAAGGAGATGAGCAGGGCTTGGCCTGGAATGAGTTGTGGCAAAAAGAACAGGATGCCAACCAAGAGGGCCAGCTTGATCAGTTTTGTGCCTTCGTATGGAATGGGATAGAATCTTCTTGAAACAAACCAGAGCAAGAAGGATTGTCCGATATAGGATGCCACCGCCGCGATTCCTGCAGCCATAAAACTAAAGTCCAAGACACCCATGAGAATCAGGTTGGTGGACAGGTTTATCACCATACCAGTTCCTGTAAAGAGGGGTGCCAGATAGGTTTTCTTCTTGAGATACATGCCCACAACCAGATTGACATAGACCCCTTGAAAAAGATAGGCCAGGAGGATCAGTGGAACAATTCGGAGACCGTCTGCATACTGTGGGGTTATGATGGCCTTTCCGTTAAAGTCCATGGTCAACACGGGTGGCGCTAACAGCGAGACCAAGAGAAAAACAAAAGAGCCCACAATGACAAAGAGGGTTAAAATTCTGGCAAAGGTTTCTTTGGCATTTTCCTGGTCAGCCAGCGAGAGAAAGAAAGGGTGCCATGCAAAACGAAAGGCGGTGACCATGAGGGCCATAATCATACCGATCTTATAACCCGCACTATAAATACCCACCGTGGCCTGATCAAAGAAGTACTTGATTAGAAAACGATCTCCCAGAGCCACCACCATTGCAAAAAGTACGGCAGGGACCGTGGGCAGGCCAAACTTCATCAGGTCTTTCCATAGCCTGGTGTTCCAGGTGAAATGAAGGTTTTTAAAGATGGCAGGAGAGGCAAAGAGTAGCTTCACCAGTGAGCTTGAGATATTCGCCACCAACACACCCTTAAGACCCCAACCCCAAAAACCCACCAATAGAACATTCAGTCCAAGGTTTACCACAACTTCTGAAAAGATGATACTGACATAGCGCAGCGGTTTTTGAATGCTTCGGTAATACAGTACTGGCATAAAGGATAGACCATCCAGCATGAGAATGATAAAAGCCAGTGCAAAGACACTGGTGGCTGGATCATCGCCCAGCAGGAGACTTGAAAGAGGTGCTTTAGCCAGAAAGAGGACTGCAGTAATAATTGCGGTGGTTACCAGAATGCTGAGATAGACAATGCTGAATATTTCCTGTCGGCGCTGTTGGTCTTTCTCGGGAATAAAAAAGCGCATAAAGCCAGCATCGAGACCATACATGTAAACCACATTCATGAGTGCTAGAAAGGGGTAGATCAGATTGAGGGCTCCATATTCCACGGGAGTCATCATATTGATATAGAGTGGCAGGAGTAAAAAGGTGATGGCTCGATTGAAAATATTACCGAGACCGTAGACCAGGGTGTTACCAGCCATTTTCTTTATGTTTGCGCCCACTGAACTCATTCTACGGGACCCCAAACTTCAAATACAGGGCGGTATTCCAGAAAATCAACTGGGTAATAGCTCAGCATGTTTAGTTTCTTAAGCAATAATGGTTCTGACTCCGCTTCGAAGGTCATTTTTAATTCATAATTTCTTGATGTACACAAAGAGTCAAAGCGGGCAGCCATTTCTCTGGAATTTGCAAACCGAACACTACTGCCTTCAAACCAGAACCGATTTACCACCGCCCAGTCACCCCCCTTGGCCCAAGTCTCAGGAAATTCCAGGGATCTGATTTGTCGACCTGCGTAGCGCTTGGAAGCCCAGACATCCCAACCTGCTCTGAGCCAGTCAGGGTTTTGTCCTGCATAATATGGTTGGGTGATAATTCTAGTGTTGGAATGAGGCATGTGGTCGCCAGCCCAGCGGAAAGCCTGTTGCATGACAACCTTGTCTTGAAAGTGTCCATGGGAGTGAAGAAGCGTGCGGACAAACATGGGTGAAAAAAGAATAAGTCCCATAAAAACAAATGCTATTACAGAAACCCGTGCCGAAACGCCACTGGCCAAAAGCGATTTTCTCAGAGCGTAAAAAGCCCTGACGATACCTTCTGCACCAATGAGGAACATGGCCGGCATAATGGGCATTAGCAGGCGTGGTTTAACACCAAAATAGACAACCGAGAGCGAACCCAGAACTACCCAGGGAACAATCAGCCAGAATACATCACGTCGCCTTTCTTTCCATAACCCAATAATTGCCAACACCCCAAACATGGCCAGTAAGGGCGAGAAGAAGTCCCAGGTAAACAACATACGATACATGATTCGAACCATGTTTTTCAAATAGACAAAACCGTTAAAAATAAATTGTTCACTGTAATCGAGTTGACCATAGCCAATCTGTAGTGGGTTCCCAAAATGAGTGTAATTGGTCACCAGCTGGATGGAAATACCTGATAGAAACCCAAAGAAACCAAGGAGCCAAAAAGAAGGATAGAGATGAAAAGCCCAAATTCGACGATCTCCAACGAGATAAATGAGAAATAACGGTAAAAAGAACACATAATTCCAACGAAAGACAAAAGCCAAGCCCAGCATAAAGAAGGATAGAAATAAATCCCGAGGACTCTGGGTATCCAGGAACAACAGCATAAGATATATGGCACCCAACAGCATGGCTAAAGAGCCTGGATCCGAGGCTGAATTGATGCTGTTTATAAAGGGGCTTTCGGCCAGCGAAACAAAAATAGCTGCAATAATCCCAGTAGCGGGATTAAAGACTCTCTTACCCAATAAGTACGTGAAGGCCACTGCCAGAAAAATAAAAAACATCCCGTGCCAGAACGCCCCAGATTCAGTTGATCCCCCCAGAACCTTACTCATCTGCATAAAGGGTATCAAGGTCAGGCTGGTACCAATTGGCCAGATCGGTGTTTTTCCATCAATGAGATATTTTCCATCTTCCAGCAGGCTTTCTGCCCCTGAAAAATAAGCTACTGGATCTCCATTATAGAGATAGGGACCTTGAAATTGTAGACGAGGAAGTACTGTTATAAGAAACAGTAAAAACAACACGAGATAGTGTTGTTTACGTGTGAATGGTTTTATGGCCAGATCGCCCTCCCTGACTCAATCAGAAATTAAGCTCAAAGGTATCACGAAATACGCCGGCAGCACCGAAATTTTCTTTAAATCGACCCAGCCCGAAATTGGGCTCCATGTTTACTGTGAAAATGCCAAAATCCAGATATTTGAATGAATTTTCATGACACCAGGAGATGATCTCATAAAACAAGAGGTTTACGGCTCTCAGATGTTGATAGTCTTCCATATGGCTGATGTAAAAAGCCAGGACTACATCGTTATTGACTGAAAAATTCACCACACCAGCAATGAGTTTGTCTTCCCAATATGCCCCAAAAAGTCGAATCTGCTCTGGGTACAATGCTTTTAGTTGAAGCAACTCTTTCAGGGTGTGGGTTGGCTGGACATTATGACGAATGTTCAAATTCTCCTTCAAAAGGGCATAAAAGTCTGCCCAGTCTTCAGATTCTCTGATGGAGACACCCTGCTTGATGGCCTTACGTACTGCAGTTCTGTGTGAGGCGGCAAATCTTTCCAGATTTTTTTCAGGAGATGACTCAATAGTGAGCATGGATGAAACATCACGCTTTTTATAGGTGAAGCCGTGTTTGATCAGTGAAAAGTCGAGATAATTACTGACTGTGTGCTGATATATCGCCGGGGGCAAGGTCATTTGTATCCTGTTAAACCCAGCCTCTTTGGCATGCTCACAAATAACCTCAACGAAATCATAGCTTTCTTGAAAACTCAAGTTCTGCTGGACGATGATTCCACCATAAGATGATCCCTGGTGGCTGACAAGCGCCCGGCCCCCATCTGATTGGATCTCAACTGCAGGAAATAGTGCTTTTACTTTTCCGCTTTTCTCAATGATCAAGCTATGATCATTAAAACGACCCTTGGGATGATAGCCCAGGAATTTACGTTCATGAAACAAGGTGCCATTGTTGGCGGTGGCAACAAATTGCTCCCAGACGGGGGTGTCAGACGATGAAAAGACTCTGGCGGAAATTGTCATGTGGGTTTAGCTGATCTCCCAGTCTGTTAAAACGTCTTCTGCGTGTGTGGCAACTTTGACCTTTTCATAGATTTTATCTATAGCACCCGATTCATTAATCAAAAATGTTTTTCTAAAGACACCCATATATTTTCGTCCATACATAGATTTTTCACCCCAGACTTCATAGCTGTTGACCATCTCTTTTTCAACGTCAGCCAGCAATGGAAAGTTCAGATCTTGTTTCTTGATAAAATTCTGGTGGGATTTTTCGCTATCGATACTGACACCCAGCACGGCGATATTGTGTTTCTTATATGCGTCTATGTTATCACGGAAACTACAGGCTTCTTTGATACAGCCAGGTGTCTGGTCTTTGGGGTAAAAATAGATAACCAATTTTTGTCCCTTGAAATCGGACAGCTGGACAGAAGTTCCGTCCTGGTCATTGAGTTTGAATTGTGGTGCTTTATCTCCAACACTTAACATGTGGTGTTCTCCTTGTTTGGGTCAGGAACGCATAACAGGGCCAGACAGGCGACGAAAAAGCGCCTTGATCTCGGCATTAAAAATGTCGTCCTCATCCATTTTTATCTTTATGGTCTTGCAAGCATGAATCACTGTGGAGTGGTCACGGCCACCATAAAACAAACCAATGGATTTGAGTGAATTGTGGGTGAGTTCTTTTGATAGATACATGGCTGCCTGTCTGGCCAGGGCGACTTCTTGTTTGCGACCTTTGCCATAGATATCATCGGTTTTTACGCCGAATGATTCAGAACAATTCTTTAACACGTCTTCCATGCTCACAATGGGCTTGGCCATTTTGCCAGTAAGATCCATGAGCACTTTGTGGGCCAGATTCAGGTTGATGTCACTTTTTGCCAGGGATGAATATGCCAGCAAGCGGATCAAGGCACCCTGGAGTTCGCGGATATTACTTTCAATGTTTGTGGCG
Source organism: Fidelibacterota bacterium (assembly GCA_018673925.1). Classification (GTDB taxonomy): domain Bacteria; phylum Fidelibacterota; class UBA8477; order UBA8477; family JABMPR01; genus JABMPR01. The sequence goes on along the minus strand of JABHBL010000057.1, from coordinate 154,620 downwards.
AGGTATTCAATCACATCATAGGGCATCTCAATGCCACTTTCTTCAGACTTCTGTCGCAGGATGGCTACCCGCGTCTCAAAGTCTGGCGAGGTGATGTCTACCATAAGACCGGCTAAAAACCTTGAGGTCAGTCTTTTTTGGAGGCCAATTTCGCCTGGAGGCCGATCTGTGGATAGAATGATGCGCTTCCCGTTCATGTGTAGATCATTAAAAGTGTGGAAGAACTCTTCCTGGGTCCGCTCTTTCTTTTTAAAGAACTGAACGTCGTCTACAATAAGGAGGTCTGTTTTACGATATCTCTGACTAAAGAGACCGGCTTTATTCTCGCGAATAGCGCTGATAAAATCCATGGTGAATTTTTCAGAGGAAATGTACAAGACTCTCTTGTTTGGATTGAATTGATGGTAGGCATTTCCAATGGCATGTATGAGGTGGGTTTTTCCAAGTCCGACACCGCCATAAATAACCAGGGGGTTATACATGTTGTTGTCGTTAGAGTTGACCACCGCCTCTGCTGCCGCTTTGGCAAACTGGTTATTGGGGCCTTCCACAAAATTTGAAAAAGTAAATTGTTCGTTCAGGTTTGTTTCATAGCCCTGGGTTCGATTGACAGGCTCCTCTGGTTCATAGAAGGGCTCAGGCATGGGTGAGTCTGATTTGTCATCCATGACAATGGTGTATTCCACACGCATGGGGCGACCACTAACCTCAGCCAGTGTACTTTGAATGATTTCACCGTAGTGAGACTTCATCCAGTCATAGAAAAACTGGTTCGGGACTTTGAGGGTTAAGACCTCTTGGTCTTCGGCTAATTGTGTCATCGGTTGAAACCAGGTCTGGAATGTTTGATTCGCTACCCGTGTTTCCAGTACAGTCTTTACATTACCCCAAAGCTCGTGGCCCAAAGCTCACCTCAAGATATATTAACAAGTTATCAACATTTATTTGGCTAGGGTTTATTCTAAAACCGCTGTTAAAATAAGCGCCGATATTCCAGTGTAAATGAATATTTACCTGAGAGAAAAATAAGCTTGTCGATTCCTGCAGGTTGACGGTCTTGCTGTCTTTTTTGTGTGAGAATTGTGGACGGGCAATGATTCTTAAGACCTTTTCACGGGCTCATTTAGTGCAGTTTTTTGGGGCTTTTTGTCAATATTATTGATTTTAAAAGAACTTGCCTTAAGTGTTTTGAAAAATTGATTTTGCTAGTCTCTTTGTTATATTGGTCGGCTTTTAAAAAACATGTTATTTATTGGAGTAATGATTTACAATGAAAAGAACTTATCAACCCAGCCGGCGCAAACGTCGCAACAAGCACGGTTTCCGCGCTCGCATGAAAACGAAGAATGGTCGTAAAGTACTGGCCCGCCGCCGCGCCAAGGGAAGAAAACGCCTCACCGTTTCTGGTTAAACAAATTAGCCGGACCAGTGTCGAAGACTATCTCAAGCATGGTCAGCGATACACCATACGGGGAATAACTTTGTACACAAAACCCACAGACATTTTGGAAGTGGGTTTTTTAATTCGTCGCAAGGCGGGGAATGCTGTTGAAAGAAACAAAACCAGGCGTCTCTTTCGGGGGCTCCTTTTGAACTCGCTCCTGAGCCTCTCTCCAGGCAGGGGATATCTGTTTCTTTTTCACAGAGCCTTTCGCTCAACTCCGTCAACCCTCGGCACTATTAATCAACTTTTAACTCGCTATGAATAAGTGGATAAACATGCCGTTTGTCCTTTTGGTAAAGCTCTATCAGGTGGCTATTAGTCCTCTGTTTCCAGACAGCTGCCGTTTTTATCCAACTTGTTCACACTATACTGTTGAAGCTTTTGAAAAACTACCTATGTGGAAAGCATTGCCTAAATCCACATGGAGGATCCTCCGCTGCAATCCCTACACCAAGGGCGGTTTTGATCCAGTTATTAAAGAATAAGGATTTTTAAATTCCCATGTCTGAACAAAACAGAACGCTCGTAGCAATAGCCCTGATGGGGCTCATCCTCATGATATTTTTCTCTGATTGGTATCAAGAGAAGGTGGCTCCCGGTAGCACGACACCGCAAAAACCACATATTGAATCTTCCTTTTCAAGCGAGTCCGATACAACGGAACGTGTTGCTGTCACCGACACTCCTGTGGTAGTGCCAACCCAAACACCACTGGATACCCTTGTGGCCAGCAATCTTTCCGAAACCCGAGTTATTGTAAGCACGCCTCTTTATGAAATGCATTTTTCAAACCGTGGTGGAGGTACTCTTGAAAAGGTCTACCTGAACAATTATTTAAAAAAAGACAGCTCTCGTGTACAGATGATTTCTGATATGGCTGAGGGTGTTCTTGCTAACCAGTTTATTGGTTATGATGTTGAAGATTTTGACACTCAGGACCTCTTGTCTGTTTGTTCACTGGGTGAGGGCTATGATTTTGACTTTAGTGTCTATGACAACCCTGATTCCTTTTCCTTTGAAATACCACTAGCAGGCGGCGCTAAAATTATTCGTACATTTACTTTCTATCCCGATAGTTTTCACTTCGATCTATCACAGGAGTTGATCAATTTTGACCAGGTTAACGCCGGTCGCTATTTCGCCACAAGCTGGTCTGGTGGCGTTGCTCCCACTGAAAAAAACCGCAAGGATGATCTGTATTATTCAGAAATGTATGCACTTCTGGGTGACGACAGCAGTCCTTCAGATTACTCAGCTGATGAGGATCGGGAATCTGAGGTACAAACCGCTCTCACCACCTGGGTTGGAACCCGCTCTAAATATTTCACAGCCATTCTTATCCCAGAGAGGTCTGTTTCTGAATTCAAAATGGTACGCTATCAAACAGCTGGCGGGGATGATAATTCAGAGAAGATTTTTGATTTCGATGTTCGCGATGCCTTTGATCGCCGAAGCGCTGTCAGTGAATCAAATTACCGGGTCTATGTTGGACCTTTGGATTTTGACATTCTCAAGGGTTACGGTCTGAGCTTTGAAGAGATGATGAACTGGGGCTGGTTTGGAATCATTGGCAAGGGCGCCCTGTGGGTCTTTAAGTCCCTCTATAGTATTATTCCCAACTATGGTATTGTACTCATCATTTTCTCAATCCTTGTCAAGCTGTTATTGGCCCCACTCACGAAGAAACAGTTTTCTTCAACACAGAGCATGCAACAGGCACAGCCACAGATCACCGCCCTGAAGGAAAAATATAAGGATGATCCAAAGCGTTTGAATGAGGAAACCATGAAGCTCTACAAGGAGCTTGGGGTTAATCCTCTCGGGGGTTGTTTGCCGCTATTGATCCAAATGCCTATTCTTATTGCCATGTTCAACCTGTTTAGAACAACCATTGAATTGAGAGGAGCTGCCTTTAAGGGTTTAGAGTTCTGGATCTCTGATCTTTCTCTGCCTGATACTGTCGGTAATATTGCCGGGATAGACATCAACCTGTTGCCTATTATTATGTCTGCCACAATGATGCTGCAACAGAAGCTGATGACGCCCACGGCCAACGCCAACCCACAGATGAAAAACATGCCCTACATCATGACAGCTGTTTTCTTCTTTATGTTCTACACCTTCCCATCAGGGTTGAATCTTTACTACACACTCTTTAATGTGATGTCCATCGTACAGCAGAAGTTTTTTACCCCAAAGCAGACGCTTCCCGCTTCCGTTACCGCACCAACTCCAGTAGCGCGCCCCAAAAAGAAGCGCAAGAAATAAGTTGAAGGACTCTTTGTGCTCCCCTTTGTTGAGGATACCATTGTCGCAATCTCCACGCCGCCTGGCATAGGCGGCCTTGCGGTTGTCCGAATTTCTGGACCCCTCGCCCTGGAAACAATCAACCAGTACTTTACCAGCACGCAAAAACTTAAACCCCGTTACGCCACCTTTGGAAAACTGAAACATCCCGCTCTCAGCGAGGGTGATTTTGATGATTGTGTCGTCACTTATTTCAAGGGACCACACTCTGTTACGGGTGAGGACCTGATTGAGATCTCCATTCACGGTGGTGCATATTTGCAACAAAAACTGCTTGAGGTGCTTTTGCGTGCACCTGGTTTAAGGGCAGCTGGTGCCGGTGAGTTCACCTTTCGTTCCTTTTTAAGCGGGCGGATTGATCTTTCGCGGGCCGAAGCTGTGGCTGATCTCATTCATGCGAAGGATGAAGCCGCTCACAAAAACGCCAGAAACCAATTAATTGGAAATCTTCGACTTCTGGTTGACTCCATGTCAACGAAGTTGATACATAGCCTTACCGTTCTTGAGGCAGAGCTGGATTTTTCTGACCAGGAGATTGACTTTTCACCACCCCAGGCACTTCTTGATCCGCTTTCTGAGATCCTTGAAATCACAGAAGCCTTGTTGGATACGTATTTCTATGGACGCCGACTGGAAGAAGGAATTCGTATTCCTCTGGTTGGTGCACCCAATAGTGGCAAATCATCCCTTTTTAACCTCCTCCTTGGTGAAGATCGGGCTATTGTTACTGCCCAGGCTGGCACCACTCGGGATACTATAGAGAAAACCATTGTTATTGCCGGCCATTCTATTGTTCTGGTTGATACGGCAGGCCTGCGTGACACCCAAAGCGAGGCTGAGCTGTCAGGGGTGGATCGCAGTCTCGATGAAATTGACAACGCAGACCTGGTAATCCTGGTTCATGCCCCCGACACTGAAACATCTATTCCAGACGAACTTATACACACACCTCAAATTGTTGTTTTTAATAAACTTGATCTTGTTTCTGAGCAACCAGAAAGCATGGATGTGTGCCTTTCCTGTACAACCGGAGAGGGTCTTGAGTTATTAAAAAAGACTCTTTATACACAAGTTGTCAACATGATTAATGTCGGCGTGGGTGGTGTTGTGTTGAACAGTGAGCGCCATAGAGATGTTTTTATTCGGTTTAAGAATCAGATTGCCACCAGTGTGGCATCTATCCAAACCGATTTAGGCCCTGAGTACATCGCCTCTGATTTGCGGCTAGCCCTTGATGTCCTGGGAGAGATCACTGGAAAGACAACGCCTGACGACATCCTTAACCAAATCTTTAGCGGTTTCTGCGTGGGAAAATAGTTTTGACTGTTTCACGTGAATCATACGAGGTTGTAGTGGTTGGTGGCGGTCATGCCGGTATAGAGGCTGCACTCGCATCAAGTCGGCTAGGTAAAAGCACTTTGCTTATCACTATGGAAACTGACGCCCTGGGACGAGCCTCTTGCAATCCAGCTATCGGAGGCCTGGCCAAAGGTCACCTTGTTCGTGAAATCGATGCCCTGGGTGGTGAAATGGCGAAAGCTACAGACCATACTGGCATTCAGTTTAAGATGTTGAACAGATCCAAGGGTCGTGCGGTCTGGTCTCCCCGCGCACAAATTGATAAAAAAGCCTATAGCGCCTACATGGTAGACACATGCAAGAACCAGGCTGGGTTGGATATATTCGAAGACGAAGCTACGGCCGTTATTGCTAATGATGCTGGTTCAGAAATCACTGGTGTACAAACCCGTGATGGATCCTCTTTTAATTGTCAGGCACTTATCCTAACCAATGGCACCTTTCTTAATGGCCTTATACATATTGGCAACAAGAGTTTCTCGGCAGGACGAATTGGCGAGTCCGCCAGCGTGGGTATTACCGAATCCCTGGTAACGCTCGGGTTTGAAACCGGCCGATTGAAAACAGGCACCCCACCACGCATCAAGCGGGACAGTGTTGATTTTTCAAAAACCACCATACAGACTGGCGACAAAAACCCCGAGCCCTTTTCTTTCTCCACCCAGGACTTTGATCCACCTAATGAATATTGCTATATCACCAACACCAATGAGGAGACCCATGCTATCATTAATGGCGGGTTAGAGTTCTCCCCTCTTTTTACCGGGGTTATTCAGGGTGTTGGCCCACGCTACTGCCCTTCCATTGAGGATAAAGTGGTTCGTTTTGCTGAAAAAACCTCTCATCAACTTTTTTTAGAACCGGAGTGGAGCGATGCAAACCAGCTCTATGTAAACGGATTCTCATCTTCATTGCCAGAAGAAGTCCAGCTAAACAGCCTCCGCACCGTACCGGGACTGGAGAAGGTGGAGTTTATTCGTCCCGGTTACGCCATTGAATATGATTTTTTTCCACCCTCTCAACTAAAAGCCACCATGGAGACCAAGCGCGTTAGGGGTTTGTTCTTTGCTGGACAAATCAACGGGACCTCTGGGTATGAGGAAGCTGCCGCACAGGGCTTGATGGCTGGAATCAATGCCTGTCTAGGTATTGATAATTCTGATCCCTTTGTGCTCGGAAGATCCGAAGCATATATCGGCGTCCTTATCGACGATCTGATAACCAAAGATACAGACGAGCCCTATCGCATGTTCACTTCAAGGGCAGAGCACAGACTGCTTTTACGTTATGACAATGCCCATTTCCGTCTCGCCGAAAAAGGATATCACTTGGGTCTTACGGAAAAAACCCGCTATGATGATGTGGAGAACCAAAAGGTTCTGGCAAAAAAAACAGAAGCGCTTTTCAACACAACCTATATCAAGTCAGATATTATTAACGCGCTGGTTGAGACACAGGCCACGGTCAAAGAAAGCCAGACCCTGGCGAACATCTTAAAGCGCCCCGGAGTTTCGGTGGAAGACATTCAAAGCTTGTTGCCGGACTGGGTTAACGACCTGCCTCCCACCCTCCTCACGCTCATAGCCACCAACACCAAATATAGTGGTTATATAGAAAGGGAGCGCCTTCAGGTTGAGCGCCTCTCAAAACATCAACAAATGCATATTCCTGATGGCGTAGACTATCTATCCATGCAGGCTGTTTCGTTTGAGGCCCGGCAAAAGCTAGACAAGATTCGCCCTGAAACTATTGGGCAGGCATCCAGGATCAGTGGCGTCACCCCTGCTGATGTTTCTTTGTTAATCATTCTTATTAAAAAAAATGTTTCACGTGAAACACTCTGACCTTTCTTTACAAATAGCCCGTACCTATAAGCTTTCTGGTTCTGCAGTTTCCGGGGTGGAGCCGCCACTTCTGGCCTTTCTTGTTCACGCAAACCTCAATAAAAAACCATTGGTTTTTATTCTGCCGGATAAACCCTCCGCCGAGAGGGCACTCAACGATATTGTCGCTCTGAATCTGGGCCAGGAGGTTCATTTTGTAGGAAGTGATCGGGTGGACGGGATCGACACGGGTCAGTCTGGGCGATCTCTGCGGGCATTGTTGGGTGGAAACGCTGGCATATATATTACGCAGGCTAGCGAGCTAGCCGGAAGCATCTCAGAAGACGCCCTTAAAAGTATTGTCTTACAAAAAGACCGGGAATATTCTGTGTCTGATCTCGAAAGAGGGTTGTCTGAATATGGTTTTACCCGTGACTCTTTTGTTGTAGAGCCTGGTTATTATGCTACCCGCGGTGGTGTTTTCGACGTTTTTCCAGGTGATCAAAACAAACCGCTTCGCTTAGATTTTTTTGGTAATACCCTTGAGTCCATCCGAGAGTTTGACCCTGCTACCCAGCTGTCAGGAGTTGAGCACGAAGAAATAATCATTTATCCTGAGAACCCTTTTGTTGAAACTATTGTGGACCCGCTTATAAATTCGGTTCCAGTTGGGCTTCGCTTTTTTCAGTATCGTCCCATCATAGAAGATTCTGACTCTCTTGCCATAGCTGACATCCTTAAAAGGGATCGTGCTGGTGATGCATCTAGGATTTTCCAGGCAAAGGTTGAATCTAAAAATGTGTATGATATAGAGGTTCAGCCTGACTTTCAGCGAAACTTGGATGCTTTTCGAGCCCGCCTCAGACATTTTAATGATGAAAGCTATCGTGTGTTTATTTGTGCTGACAGCAACATCCAGCTCGATCGCTTGCAGGTATTGTTTGAAGATTTGCGTTTTGAGGGAGTGCGACTATCCCTTTCGTCTGGTTTTATCGACCACAAAAACAAGCTGGCCGTCCTCACTGATCATCAAATTTTTGGTAGAACCCGAAAACGAAGCGTTATACCGCGATCTTTTCCAGTAAAGCCAGCCACACGCATTGAGGCTTTTGAAGAGGGTGACTATGTCGTCCACCTTGATTATGGTGTTGGCAAGTATCTGGGTGTTGAGTTGATGCCTTTTCAAAAGACGGTTCGTGAGGTTCTTGCTCTTGAATATGAGGCCGGTGATCGTATTTATGTCCCCGTTGAAAAAATGCACAGAGTCCACCGCTACGAATCTCAGCTGGAGACCCCACCTAAACTCACCCGCCTGCGCACCACCGAGTGGGACCAGATAAGAATAAAAACCCGTAAGGCCGTTGATAATTATGCAAAGGAGCTGATTGAGCTTTATGCCAACCGCTTTATTGTAGAGGGGTTCCGTTATAATCCGGATAGCGATTTTCAAAAACGCATGGAAGCTTCATTCATGTATGATGAGACCAGCGACCAGCTAAAGGCGGTTGAGGATATCAAGAAAGACATGGAGTCGGCCTTTCCAATGGATCGCCTTTTATGCGGTGATGTGGGTTTTGGGAAAACAGAAGTTGCCATGCGGGCTGTTTTCAAGGCAATAAATGACTCCAAACAGGTCGGGGTGTTGGTTCCAACTACTATTCTAGCCCAACAACACTACGAAACTTTTCTGGAGCGCTTTGCTGATTACCCGGTAACCGTAGGTGTGCTTTCTCGCTTTAGAACTCCAAAACAAATAAAAGCCACACTTGCTGATCTTGAAAAGGGCGTGCTTGATGTCGTTATTGGAACCCACAGGATTTTGTCCAAAGATGTTGTTTTTAATAAACTTGGCTTGCTTATAGTAGATGAAGAACATCGTTTTGGGGTTAAACATAAAGAACGGATTAAAGAAATTAAAATGTCCGTGGATTCTCTGGCAATGACAGCAACTCCCATCCCCCGCACTCTACAGATGTCACTTATGGGAGCCCGGGATCTCTCCATGTTAAAAACGCCGCCCAAAGAGCGCCAACCCATTGATACCATCATTATGGATTTTGATGAAGGCCGTATTCGTGAAGCCATTCTACGGGAGGTTGATCGAGGGGGCCAGGTCTTTTTTGTTCATAATAGGGTTGAGTCCATCGGTATCATGTTGAGTCGACTACAAAAACTGCTTCCCGAGGTACGTTTTGGCCTGGGTCATGGTCAAATGAACCCACGCGATCTTGAGCGTGTCATGTTGGGGTTTTTCCATAAAGAATTTGATGTGCTGCTTTCCACCACCATTGTTGAGTCTGGTCTGGATATACCAAATGCCAACACCCTTATTGTTAATCGGGCTGATGCCATGGGTTTGTCACAGTTATATCAGCTTAGAGGACGCGTGGGTCGGTCTCACCGAAAGGCCTGGGCCTTCTTTATCGCACCCGGTTTTAGGAAGCTCAGCGTGAATGCCATTAGGCGTCTAAACGCCCTGGAGCGACATGCCCATTACGGGGGTGGCTATGAGATTGCCATGCGTGATTTAGAAATCCGCGGTTCGGGAAACGTCTTTGGAACTGAGCAAAGTGGTCACATCAGCAATATCGGATACCACCTATACACCCGAATTTTAAAAGACACCCTTGAAACCTTAAAAGAAATTGGTGGTGACCAGGCGGTCACCTTTCCTCCAACAGAGATGACTGTTGATGTGGAGATGCAGATTCCCCAAAGCTATGTCGAAAATACGGCGGAGCGTATCGCCAGCTACCGCAGAATTGCTGAAGCCGATACTATAAAAGGCATTCATGGGATTCGTGAGGAACTAAGGGATCGCTTTGGTGTGCTTCCGCCAGAAACAATGAACCTCATCGAGGCTGCTTTGATAAAAAACCTGGGGCAATCTCTGGGGCTTCGCAGTGTCGTAGTAAAGGGGTCTCGCGCCCAAAATGATTTTTTGCCAGAACACGTGGAACATGAAGGAAGTGAGATCATTAAAGCTCTGTCCAAGACGCTGGGAGAAACCGGCAAAGAGGTGGAGATTATGAACAACAAATCACTGACTTTTATACTGACCCAGGTAGGTGAAGAATCCCTTTTGGCTTCCCTTAGAATATTCTTGGAAAGCCTTCAACGCTCGTCTAAATTTTCCGACCATAATGATAAATGATAACTCTAATATAATTAAAAGGTTAATGAAATGAACACTCGCTTTACTACTACCCTGTTTTCGCTGGGTCTACTTATGCTGGTCGTTACATGCTCAAAGATGGATAGCGACACGCTCGCCACTATAGACGGAAATGCCATCTCGCTGGAAGAATTCACCTCCAAAAACCCGGCTTCTCGTTTTGCTGACAAGGATCATGACTTTATGGATTCCAAGGTGGATGAGCACGTAAGAAAAGTTCTTTTTTCACGCGCAGCCCTGGATCAGGGAATGGGTGAGACCGATGATATTAAAAACAAGAAAATGAAGGCCGAAAAAAGACAGATGCTTCAGTATGTATATACTAAAGAGATTCTTGATGCTGTAGTCAGTGATGATTATGTCCGGGAAGTTTATGAGCGTTCAGGCACTGAATTGAACGCACGACATATTTTACTACAGTTCCAGGGCACCTCTCGCTCTCGCTCAGAGCGAACCAAGGTTGAAGCCCTGGCGCTTATGGGTCAGATTAATAACCGTCTTTCAAAAGGGGAGACTTTCGAAGAATTGGCCAGCGAATTCACTGATGATCCTTCTGGTAAACAAAATGGTGGCGATCTTGGGTGGTTTGGCTGGGGTAAAATGGTAGGTCCTTTTCAAGAAACAGCCTTTAACCTGGAGCCCGGTGAAGTCTCTAATGTTGTTGAAACTGATTTTGGTTTTCACATCATCAAACTAGAGGCAAAACGAGAGCTTGAGCGCGGCGACTTCGAAACCGAAAAGAACGCTCTCAAACAGCAGGCAAGTCGTGAAAAAAGTGCTGAGCTTGGACAGATGGCAAATCAGTTTCTGGAAGGACAAAAAAAGGCCGCAGGATTCGAAATTATTACTGAAAACGTACATGATTTTTTCATGATTTTTGATGGCTCTTCAGTAAAAAAAGACGCCATTGATGAAATGCTCAAAAAGCTCGATTTTCAGGCGCCCTTGTTTAGGCTAAATGGTGAAGAGTTGGGTAGTGATTGGTTGGTCGGAGAGGTCAAGTTGCTCGATGACGGTCAAAAACCACGCTTTGTTACCGAAAACCAGTTGCTGGGTATTATTGATCAGATAGTTACTCAATACCTCATTATCAACTATGGTTATGACAACAAGTTTGAGCAGGACGTGGACTTTGCTGGAAAAATTAATGATCTGGTTGAGCGCTACGCTTATGACGCTTTTGTAGCAAAAGAAATCAATTCAGACCTTACTCCAAGCGAAGAGGAGTTGGTGGCCTTTTATGACGCAAACAAAGCTGATAAATATATGGATAAAAAGAAGGTGCTTGTGAGGGAGGTCTTTGTAAAAGACAGTCTTTTCGCTGTATCCTTGAAAAAACGTCTTGATGCTGGTGAGGTTATTGAGAAACTGGCTCTGCGTTATACTGAAAGAAAAGCCACAAAAGAAGGCGGTGGTGTTTTGCCCGCTTTTCAAGAAGGTCGCTATGGCAGCATGGGAAAGGCTGCCTTCTCTATGGAAGTTGGAGACATAGCAGGGCCCATAAAGCTAGGAAATGGTTATTCAATCATCCAGTTGGAGGATATCATTCCTGAGGGACCAAAACCTTATAGCAAGGTCAAGGGACGCGTTAGAACGGAAATTCTGAGTGACTTGCGAGCTGCTCGTACCGAAAATGCCTACAGTGATCTTAAAAAAGATTATACCGTTAAAGTCAACTATTCAGCCGCCCATGCTTTTTATGAAAACCTGGCAGGCGAAAAATAGCTCTCTATAGATGAATAAGCTTTATATCGTTCTGGCCATCTCCCTCCTGGCGGGGTTGGCTTCTTGCTCTGATGGCCAGGACGATAACCTTATTGCCAAGGTTAATCATGAACAGCTCTCTCTGGATGAGCTGGTCTTGATGTACCCTGGCTTTATGTCTTTAGATAGTCTTCAAAAATCCCTCCTGGTTGAAAACTGGATCAGGGAAACTCTTTTGGCACAGGAAGCAGAGAAGAATCTGATTCATAGGGATCCTATGTTTAACTATCGGGTTGAAACATATCGCCGTCGATTGCTGGCCGATAAGCAGCTTGATGTTATTTTAAAGGATCAGGGCGATGTCGCCCGTGATGAAATAGACGCCTATTATCAGAAAAACCTGGAGTCATTTAAGCGCCAGAGTAATGAATTTTTTGGTTTTCATGTCCTTTTGCCTTCCCGGGATGATGCCCGCGAACTTGAAAAAGCCATTGAAAAGGGTGATCTCGAAAAGAAGCAGTCTCTAGTAGCCATGCACCCCAAGGAAACTGGCTTATTCAAGGTGGAAAATCTATTTCCAGAGGTTAAAGAATATCTTCTTAAAAAGAAGCGCCCCGGGATTTTTGGTCCCATTAAAACCGACCTTGGATATCATCTTGTAGAGGTAAAAACCTGGCACGATCGTGGATCTATCAAGAGTCTTGATGAGGTCTGGGAAGAAATTGCGGCCCGGCTCTCTATTAACCGTCAACGTCATATTGAAACACAGCTTGTAGACAGTCTCAGAAAGTCTGGAACCATTCTCTTCAACAAGAGTGTTCTCTAAAATAGCTCTATAGAATAGGTAATAATCAATGCGTCATTTTGTACTCGCCCTCACCATGCTCTTTACTTTGAATGCCAGCGGCCAACAATTGATAGATGGTGTGGCAGCCATTGTTGGAGAAAAAGCCATTCTCTATTCTGAAGTAGATCAGGTGACCCAGCTCTTTGCCATGCAGGCCAAGCTACCCTCCTACTCTTCTCCTGAGGTAATTCAGCAGCTGCGTGTGCGTGCTCTGGATGAACTCCTTAACCAACAGGTTTTGTTAGAGTATGCCCGTCAGGAGACCATTGAGGTAGAAGATCGAAGTGTGCAAATGCAGCTTGATCAATCCTTGCAAAACATAGAGATGCAGTATGGAAGTCTGAGAAAGGCTGCCGAAGCTTTTGGTGTGGACCATTACAAAATCAAATCCTATTATGAGGATCAGATCCGCACAAACCTCCTGGTTGAGCAAGTTAAAATGGAGCTTTTCAGTGGTATCAAGGTCAGTCGTCGTGAAGTTGAAGATTTTTATAAGACCTGGCAGGACAGCTTTCCTGCAAAGAACCCCCAGGTTGATTTTTCCATTCTTTCCGTGACCGTTGAAATGAGTGCAGATAAAATGGAACAGCTTCGCTCTCAACTATTATCTATTAAGAGTGATATTGAGACCGGTCTAATAAGCTTTGAGGATGCAGCAACCCAACATTCCAAGGATCCCGGATCGGCAGCCAATGGTGGCAGTCTTGGTCTAGTAGGTCGCGGTGTCTTTGTAAAACCGTTTGAAGAAGCTGCCTTCTCTCTCGAGGTGGGTCAAATGAGTGGCATCGTGGAAACCCAGTTTGGGTTACATCTCCTGCGGCTCGATGACAAGCAGGGAGAGCAGGTTAACATCTCCCATATTTTATTAATGCCTGTTGCTGATGATACCGATAAACAGTTCACTTCGGACAAGCTTTCAGGTATTAGAGATGATATACTTGCCGAAAGGACGACCCTCGCTGAGCAGGTCGAAATCTATGCAACTGATGACTATATGAAGTCACGTAAAGGGCAAATGGGTATGACGGATATTTCTCTTCTGCCAGAAGATATACATGACCTGCTACTTAATGTCCCTCTTGAAAACCTTTCAATGCCTGTTTATAGCTCTGATCAGTTCCATTTAATTATAGTGCACCGACGTTTGGCTGGTGGAAAGGTAAACCTGACTGACCATTGGTTCGATGTTGAAAACATGTCTCTGGAATACAAAAAACGCGATAGATATCAATCCTGGGTAGATGATCAGCGAAATCGTATGTACATTCAGATTAAGTAACCAAGTTCATCATCTACATATGCTTTATAGAAAGCCTTGCTTTTCAAGTGAGGCTTTTTTTCACTCTACAAATGTCTCTTTGCTTTTTAAATATACAAAAGGTTGATTGTCAATAATTCTCTAGGTTATAAACAATCACTATATAGAATTTTGTCAAAAGGTGAATTGTTTTTTAACTACTTATGAGAATTTCCAAAAGTTATAACACCTATCAACAAAACAGTTATCCACAATGACTATATTTGGAGAGTCCGCAGTAGTCATGTGAATAAGGGTGTATCAACTACCAACAGAAGAACAGCTCTCCACACTCACTTTTAACCTGTCAACAAAATTCTATAATGGTGTAAAAGGCTTATCTTGATAATTTTATTCAACTTAGAACCAAACAAGCTTATAATTATTAACAATATAAATCTACTCTACTACCACTACTTAATATATTAATATAATACTACTATAGTATAATACCGACCTTTTGGTCGTTTGTATAAAGCCATGCTTTCATGAATAGAATGCATGTTTGTGCACACATACTTGTGGAAATAAGATCGTCTTTCAATTATTCGAAGTAAATATCAGCATTGATAAAAGGACTAGTTTTTCATCTGTTTTATGCCTTTTCACTCTCAGATAGTCATTTGGCCTATTGTGGGAGTGCTGGTTTAGTCCACCAGGAGTATCCAATTTTTTTATTATTATAATTAATTGATTTGAAGAGTCGTCAAATTACCTTGACGTTAATGACAGTGGGTGATATTGTCATTATCTTTGACTTGCTCCATAAATAAGTATTCATACTCGATGAGGATATTTTGAACACGGAAACACGCCAAAAGATAATTAAGATATTAACTGTTATAGTTACCATCTATCTATTTCTCCTTACAATTAAGCTTCTAGGTCACAGCTTTAAACTTTTCGGTAAAGAATTCGCTGAGGCTATGCTTCAAACGACTTCAAACCCATTCACTGGGCTTATCATTGGAATTGTTGCAACCTCGCTTATACAGAGCTCCTCGACAACGACATCCATAGTTGTAGGGTTAGTTGCAGGTGGCGTAGTTAATTTAGAAAATGCCATTCCGATTATCATGGGTGCCAATATTGGAACAACAGTGACAAATACGCTTGTTTCTATGGGGCATGTTGGCAGAAAAGCCGAGTTTAAAAGAGCATTCGCTGCCGGGGTGGTCCATGACTTCTTTAATATCTGTGCCGTTATTCTGTTGTTTCCGCTTGAATTAAAATTTCACTTCATTCAAAAAGTTGCTGTATTCTTGAATGATAGTTTTGAGGGTATCGGTGGAATGAAAATGTTTAACCCGTTAAAAGCAATATTAAACCCAGTTATTCATTTAGTGGATTCTCTAATGATCAACGTTCCTTATAATGAAATAGTACTAATGATTATATCTATAATTGGAATGTTTGCAGCTTTAGGGCTACTTATAAAAACTATCCGATCTTTGGTTGTTGATAAAATTGAGGTAATTATAAACAAGTATCTGTTTAAGAATGATCTTTTGGGAATGACCTGGGGCATGGGAATGACTTTTATTGTTCAGAGCAGCTCTGTTACAACCTCTCTAATTGTACCGCTTGCGGGAGCGGGTATTGTTAGTATAAGGAAAATATTCCCATATACAATGGGAGCCAATATAGGTACCACGGGGACTGCTCTCTTAGCGGCCCTGGCTACTGGGAACCCAGTGGCAGTGACTGCCTCTTTTGCTCACCTCGCATTTAATATTTTTGGAATACTAATTTTTTACCCATTAAAATTTATTCCAATTACTATGGCCGAAAAAGTCAGTACATATGTATCTATATCAAAAAAGAATTTGATCACATTTCTATTTTTATATTCGATGATATACTTTGTGCCAATCCTTTTTATAGTATTTGGTTAATTAAAACTAAAGGTTAATGATTATGTGGAAAGAAATACGGAATTTATGGACCAGCGATAATCTACTGAATGAAGCCTGGGATCTCACATATGAAGCTATAAATATAGATGCTGAAATGTTTGATGATGCCACTGATGCTTTATGGGGTGACAATCGCAAGACAGTTCAAAAATTGATTTTTAAAAAAGACAAACTGATAAATAAATATGAAAGGGATATTAGAAGGAAAGTTATAACCCACTTAACGGTGCAGGGGAACGATAGTCTCGCAGCCGGATTAGTTTTATCTACAGTTATCGTTGATGTCGAACGAATTGGCGATTATATAAAAAACATTGTTGATTTAACAGAGATGCACCCTGATGAAATACAGGGAAAAAACACAAAAGATAAACTCCGTGAAATAGAAGTATCTATAAAGAAGATGTTTAAGAAAGCTCCTGAATGTATTGAGTCAGGTGATGAGGACATAGCGCTTGACATGTACTCTGAGACAAAGGAGATAGGCAGAACTTGCGATAAATATATTCAAAAACTTGTGATGAAAAATGAAGAAGAATTAGACACTTCAAGCGTAGCTGTTATGGTTTTGTATTTCAGATATCTTAAAAGGATTAATGCTCACCTTCGTAACATTATCTCCAGTGTGATAAATCCTTACGATCGTATAGGCTTCAAGCCAAAAAAGAATAAGAAATGACAACCCCCATCATCCGTAGGGCCACAAGAGATGATATTCACACAATTGTTGGCTTTAACCAGGCCATGGCTTTGGAAACGGAAAGCATTTCCCTAGATGCCTCTATACTTCTCCAAGGAGTTGAAGCTATATTTGATACACCCAAACATGGATTCTATGTCGTGTGTGAAATAAACAGATCTATAAAAGCCTGCCTTATGATCACCTATGAGTGGAGCGATTGGCGGAATGGTTTATTCTGGTGGATTCAGAGTGTCTTCGTCAAGAAAGAGTATAGACAGACAGGCTTATACAAACTGATGTACGAGTTTATTAAAACTCTAATAGATAAAGATGATCAAATTGTCGGCTTAAGGCTATACGTAGATGATGACAACATAAAGGCACAAAATGTATATTCAAAATTAGGCATGAATAAAACAAACTACCAGCTTTTCGAGTATACCAAGTAAAAGCCCATCGTATAAAAAACCGTATTCCATAAAAAAAACATTCAAAGTAAAAAATAGTGATAGATCAAATCTTAGTTTTGTAAGACGGGATAAAATATTGGAGAGAACACCAGTTTTTGCCTAAAAAACAGCCATATGCAACCATCTTGGCCATACAAAAATGCAATAATGATCAAATATTATTAGGCGGCTTTGAGAAAATTGTGATGGTTTCTTAGCCATGGCTGGATAATCATTACGAATTCGATTAAACCAGAAGAGTAAATTTTCTCATAGTCAAAAAAGTGAAAGAGCTTAAAATACAGGGCGAGCTTACACAAAAGAGTGATTGACAAGGACGACGAGTTTTATGTGAAAAGGTGTTTAGTTTTAATTGGAAAACCAATCTTCTACTTGTTTTCGCGAGGGAACACCACCACGATGCACCACAGTTTCATCAATAACTACTCCAGGTGTTGACATGATATCATATGATATGATATTTTGAATATCTTCAACCTTCTCCAAATCAATATCAGTTCCTTTTTCGCGAGCCACATCTTCGATTAACTTGTATGTTGCCTTGCAGTTTGTACAACCACCTCCCAAAACCTTAACATTTAACATTTGAATAAGCTCCTATAAAACCAGATTAAAAGTTAAGCCAACCAACAGTATACCAGATGCAACAACACCGATAAAAATGCTAATCAACCTTATGGTAAGAACCTTCCGCAAAATGATCATCTCCGGAAGAGACAAAGCCACAACACTCATCATAAAAGATAGCGCTGTTCCCAGAGCGGCACCCTTTGCAAGCAAAGCCTGAACAACAGGGATGATACCCGCGGCGCTACTATACATCGGTATCCCAATGATTACAGCCAGAGGCACAGACCACCAGGCATCTTTACCCATAAAGGAAGCCATGAAATTTTCAGGGACATAACCATGAATAAAAGCGCCTACACCTATTCCTATTAAAATATAAATCCAGACTTTTCCGACTACATCCTTTACTGCAAGAGAACCAGCTTCTAACCTCTGTGAGATAGAGATCTTCTCAGATTCGAAGGAATGTTGCTTCTTTGGAATATCCTGAACCCATTGCTCAAGATACTTTTCAAGCTTCAGGCGACCCAACACGACCCCGCCAAGGATAGCAACCAATAGTCCCAGAATGAGATATAGCAGGGCAATTTTCCAGCCGAATAGTCCAAACAATAATGTCAAGGCAATCTCATTTACCATGGGAGCCGCAATCAAAAATGAAAAGGTGACTCCTAGAGGCACGCCGGCTTGGACAAAACCAATAAACAAAGGGACCGCAGAACAGGAACAGAAGGGAGTGACAACGCCAAGCGATGCAGCCAGTATATTAGTGATACCTAGTGAGCGTCCGGCCAAGAGGGCGCGTGTCCGCTCGGGGGTAAACCAGGTGTTGATAATTCCCATGAAAAAGACCACGGCAGAGAGAAGCAAGAGGACTTTGGGCGCATCATAAACAAAGAAAGTCAGCGCTTCGCCAAGATGACTCCCGGGATCAATCGGTAGCTCCGAAACAATAAATCCAGCGAAGACCGAAAGGTTAGAATAGAGTAGAACCCAAATGAGTAGCAGAGATAAAAATAAAAGCCACGGATATTTGTTTAACATTTTTTGAAACCTCATTAGAGTGTCGCGTATCCAAAATACAGCCCACCGATGAAAACCAATAATCCGAGAATTCTTTTTACATAAACGGGACCACGATGATTCCCTGACCAGTTAATGTAACGCACGATGAGAGCCGCCATTCCCCCGCCAGCAACATAGACCAGGCTGTGACCAGCGCCAAAAGACAGAATGAGAATCATGGCCTTAGCAAAGGACGTTTGAGCCATAGGGATCACCACACTTAAGACTGGAGCGAGAAAGGCAAAAGTACACGGTCCAAGACCGATCCCAAAAACAAGCCCCAACAAGAGGGCTCCAGAGTATCCAGCCCTTTCAATCTCTGGCGTCTTCCATCCAAGCCAACTCAGATGGATGATATCCATAAGATATAAGCCAAAGACAATAAGGATGATGGCGCCCAACCACATTCCCCACATACCGACATCACCCATGAGTCGTCCCATGGATACTGTGATAATACCGATCAAGGTGATGGATGCCAGAATACCAAGAGCAAAGGTAAGGGCCAATAAAGCACTACGCTTTCCCGTGGCCTCATTCTGCCTGGAGATATAACCGATAACCAGAGGTACGCTGGTTAGATGGCAAGGACTTAACAAAATACTCAAGACTCCCCATGCAAAAGAAGCAGTAATGGCTAGTCCGAATTGACCTGATACAGCCTGTGTGAGCGTATCGAAAAGACTGTCCATTTTATCCTGTAATCGAGTTAGTGTTTAAACCATTTCGGACAAGAAAGGAATCTATCTCAGCTTCAGGGAAATAACCTTCATGTCGCATTAGCTCTGTGCCAGTAGAGTCAAGAAAGATCTGAGTGGGGATAAGTTTAATCCCATACTGCGAAGCATATTTTTTTTGATCCTCTTCCCAGACATCATAGAAAATAACATCAACCTGGCCACCATATTTATTTTCAATGGATGTCATCACCGGTTGCATTTTCTTGCAGGGTATACATCTGACAGAACCTAGTTCAATAAATGTGATGAGTGGGTCAACAGATTTTTGTGTTAATTTAGTTTCCGCTGTGTCCGCTACTTCCACTGAACAAGCACTCAGGGCAAGTCCAAAGATCAATCCAACGATACATATAATCCCCCGATTCATGCGATTTCCCCTAAAATTTATTCTGTGACCGTCAAGGTAGGCGATGCGCAAATGACATAACGATCAACCTCCCTGACTTTTTTGTTATCGCTAGCAACCTGCTCATCCCGATCAAGAATTTTATCAAGATGAGCAAGAACGATTTCAATATCAGGTGATTCTCCAGGTGTCGATATACGGTAGTTCACCCAACGCCCACTTTTTGAATCCATGACCAGACTGGCGTTGCGTAAAATTGATAAATGTTTTGATACAGTAGAGTTTGCCAGCTCAAGAATCTCTACGATCTCACATACGCACAGAGGTTTATTTCTTAACATCATAAGAATCCGCAGTCTGTTCGCATCAGACAGGGCTTTATAAATATTTGTGGCTGCTCTCATTTTTTCTCATTTCGTTATCTGGCGAAATGTAATTTATTAAAATGGATTCTCAAGAATTTTGTGACACAAAAAAAGGGATGCAGCACGCTACACCCCTTCAAAGACAATGATCTATTAGTCAGAAATTACATGGAGTCCAGAATGTGATTTAGTGTTTGACTGGGGCGCATTGATGCAGTTGTTTTTACATCGTCTGGTTTGAAATAACCACCAAGATCTACAATTCTGCCCTGTGCAGAAAGCAGTTCCTGTGCAATCAAAGTCTCGTTGTCGGTCAAGGCTGTGGAAAGCTCAACAAAACGAGCCTTGAGTTCAGCGTCTTTATCCTGAGCGGCAAGAGCTCTTGCCCAGTATAGCGCCAGATAAAAAGTGCTGCCCCGGTTGTCCAGCTCATTAACCTTCCTGGAAGGCGATTTGGCGTTTTTAAGATAGGTGCTGATAGCCTCATCTAAAGTTTCAGCAAGGATGGTTGCCCGGGTGTTTCCGCTGGTCCTGGCGACCTGTTCAAAAGCTGGAACCAGGGCACAATATTCACCTAGGGAATCCCAACGTAAATGACCCTCTTGCAGAAATTGCTGAACATGCTTGGGTGCAGAACCACCAGCACCAGTTTCAAACAGACCACCACCCTTCATCAAGGGAACAATAGAAAGCATGCGGGCACTGGTTCCCAACTCTAGAATAGGAAATAAATCGGTGAGATAATCTCTCAGGACATTACCCGTCACAGAGATGGTGTCTTCTCCACGACGCACTCGCTTTAGAGAGAACTTCATGGCATCCACCGGTTTTAAAATCTGAATATCAAGACCGCTGAGATCATGATCCTGGAGATAAAGAGTCACCCTTTTGATGATCTCAGCATCATGACCACGATTTTCATCCAGCCAGAAAATGGCAGGGGAACCACTTGCTTTGGCACGAGTGACGGCCAGCTTTACCCAGTCCTGGATGGGAGCATCTTTAGCCTGACACATTCTAAAAATATCGCCAGATTCAACCTCCTGCTCGAGAAGTGTAGTTCCAGAGGCATCAACCACTCGAATAATACCATTTCCAGGAGCCTCAAAAGTTTTATCGTGCGAACCATATTCTTCGGCCTTTTGAGCCATGAGTCCGACGTTAGAAACACTTCCCATAGTGGATGGATCAAGCTGTCCATTGACCTTACAGTCTTCGATTATTTCGTAGTACATCGTAGCGTAACTACGATCTGGAATCATGGCAACCGTATCTTGAAGCGCATCATCATTGTTCCACATCTTACCCCCATCTCGAACCACATTGGGCATGGAGGCATCAATAATCACATTGTTGGGAACGTGCAGATTAGTAATACCCTTACGCGAATCCACCATTGCTAGCGCGGGCTGCTCCTTATAAACAGCAGCAATATCTGATTCAATGCTTGCCTTTTTATCGAGAGGGAGCCGATCAAGCTTTTCTTCAATATCAGCGAGTCCGTTATTGATATTGGCTCCGATCTCCTTCAATTCAGCAGTGTATTTATCCAAAGCTTTTCCATAATAAACAGAGACAGCATGACCGAACATAATTGGGTCCGAGATTTTCATCATGGTCGCTTTTAGATGCAGAGAAAGCAAAGAACCTTCACCCCTAGCTTCATCGATGGTTTTTGCATAAAAGGCCTTCAAGGCTTTCACATTCATGACAGAGGTATCGATGACCTCCCCTTTTTGCAGGGGCAGATCCTTTTTCAGAGTCGTTTTGGCACCACTCGCATCAGCAAATTCTATGGAAACCACATCAGGATTATCCATTGTTTTGGATTTTTCTGTTCCGTAAAAATCTTTTTCAGACATGTGGGCGACACGAGCCTGGGATCCACTCTCTGGCCATGGTTTCATCATGCGATGGGGATTGCTCTGAGCAAAACGCTTTACAGATGCCGCAGCACGACGATCTGAATTACCCTCACGCAAGACAGGATTCACAGCCGAACCAAGTACCTTGGCAAATCGTGTTTGCAGTGCTTTTTCTGCTTCATCTTTGGGCTCCTCGGGGTAATCCGGAATATCGTAGCCCTTTTGCTGAAGCTCTTTAATAGCGGCTTGTAACTGAGGTATAGAAGCGCTGATATTGGGGAGCTTGACAATGTTGGCGTCCTGAGATTGGGTGAGTTCACCCAGCGCAGCCAGCGCATCAGCCTGTTTTTGTGTTTCTGTAAGATTGTCAGGGAAAAGCGCGATGATTCGACCCGCTAACGAGATATCGCTGATTTCGATATCAATCCCGGTGTTTTTTGTGTAGGCCTGTACAACGGGTAGTAAGGCGTAAGTGGCCAGGGCTGGTGCTTCATCAATTTTGGTCCAGATAATCTTTGCAGATGGCATGGTAATCCTTTGTTTAGAGCGTTTCCGCTTGGAGCTGTTTAATAAACATAATACTTCGCGTGAAAATAAATGGTGAAGACCCAATGCAAAATTATTTCAACGCAATAAATGATAAAAAGGAACTAATATTTTTGACCTTTGTGTTTTGTCAAAGATCAAGATGCCCTTAGGTTAAGACGCTCATATAGAAAGAATCAAAGTTTCAATAAACGACATAAAAAGGAGAGTTAATGGCCAAGCCAAATTACGCTTTTGCAAAACACCAGAGAGACCTAGCAAAAAAGAAAAAGAAAGAAGAGAAAAAGAAACTCAAAGAAGAAGCAAAGTTACAGCAAAAGCTCGAACGAGAGGGTCCAGACACATCTGAAGAATCAACACCAGAAGAAGATTTAGAGAATTAAACAAGCCCCCTGTTGTGTTCCCACCACAAGACCCTCCTCAAATAACAACACTTCCGGATCCACACCGAGACTTTATTGAGAGCTCGGTCCCGAGATTAAAAAATGATTCACGCATTTTTGGCGTTGCTGTTGGCGGTTCCTACCTGCTAGATGAAATAGATGAATTTAGTGATTTAGACCTGGTCGTTTATATCGACCCCCAGCACTATCAGGCAGTATTGTCTGAGCGTCCCAAAATTGTTCAAAAGATCGGAACTCTTCTTGAAAGCTTTACGGGAGAACATGTGGGGGAGCCACGCTTGCTCATTTGTCTGTTTGGACCACCCCTGCTTCACATTGACTTTAAATTTGTCTCTATGGACGATATTGATGACAAGGTTGAGAATCCTATTGTCTTATGGGAACGCGGGGATGTGATAAGCAGCCAGGTCAACTTAAAAGTATCAGAATTTCCCCAGCCAGACGCAGCCTGGATCGAAAAACGGTTTTGGACCTGGATCCACTATACCGCCACAAAAATTGGTCGGGGTGAAATATTTGAGGCAGTTGATGCTATTGGGTTTTTACGGGTCAATGTCTTAGGACCAATAATATTGAATCAAAATGGAGCCCGACCACAAGGTCTTCGAAAGCTTGAGCAGCATGCCAGCCAGGAAGAATTAAAAATACTACGGAGGACATTACCGGTCTATGATGCTCGGGATTGCCTGCGAGCCCTTCACGAGAGTGTGGAACTTTATAACACAATACGTGAAGCTCCGGTAAACCAAGGCATTGAAAAACTGGTTGTGGAATACCTCAGCCAAATCGAATCTCAACTAAACTGATTCATCAGAAAAATAGGAACCAATTATGAGTAAAACATATAGAAGCATTCTTTTTGCCATCACCATTCTATTAAGCGCTGGACTAATCCTGCCTCAGTCAGCACAGGCTCATTGCCAGATTCCCTGTGGGATATATGATGATTATGCCCGACTTCTGTCCATGCTGGAAGATGCATCTACCGTAGAGAAGTCCGTCAACAAGATGATAGAGCTAACAGGAAAAATGGATATTCAATCCCAAAACCAGATGGTCCGTTGGGTTATGAACAAGGAAGATCATGCCCAGAAGATCATTGATACAATTAGTGACTATTATTTAACACAGCGAGTGAAGCCATCTCAAAAGGATTATGCGGAGAGACTAAAATATCATCATGCTGTGATTTTGGCCGCTATGAAAGCCAAACAAAACCCTGATTTAAAATCAGTGAAGGCTCTCAAGAAAAGCATCTCAACCCTAACGGCCTATTATCCAGAACACAAACATTAAAAAGACTACAAGTATGGTTGGGTTTACAGCGCTGCCAGGCAAGGACTTGAAATGACCAAAAATGACATCCTGAGAAGGATCCGATACACCTTTGATTTTAATGATGAAAAGATGATCGCCATTTTCGCCCTGGCTAACCACAAAGCCACCCGCGCAGAGATCAGTGATTGGATGAAAAGAGAAGAAGACCCCGCCTATAAACCCCTTTATGACGATGAGCTTGCTGTTTTTTTAAATGGTCTCATTATAGAAAAGCGCGGTAGAAAAGAAGGTCCTGTTCCAAAGCCAGAAAAAAAACTCACCAATAATGTGATATTGAAAAAGCTACAGATTGCCTTGAATTTGCGAGCCGAAGAACTGTTGGAGGTTCTGATGTTGGCTGACTTAAAGGTGAGCAAATACGAACTCAGCGCCTTTTTCCGCAAACCAGACCATAAACATTACCGTCCCTTACGAGACCAAATCCTCCGTAATTTTCTCAATGGGATGCAGCTAAAATATCGTGGGAATGACTCCGAAAACAAATAATCACCCACACATATTGAAGGTGTGGTTATTTCTCAAGACGTAAAAAAAACACAAACACAATAAATACAAAGAAATAGTCATCGTGAGGCATTTCATGCTTGCAATGGATAGAGACCAAAATTATCATCAATGGTCTACGTAAGAAGTATGAGTTTATTTTGACTGGGGTGAACATGCTATTCAAACACTTAATAATTATAAGTCTTATCCTGAGCACCTCGGTGTTCTCAGAAGATATAGAACCACAGCCTGAAATTGGTATCGATGATAGCTTTCTAGGGCAAAAAGTTGATCTGGACCTGAGTTTTTTTGACGAGACCGGGCAACCCATTACCTTGACTGAAGCCAGTGAGGGTCGCCCCATCGTTCTAGCACTGGTTTATTACAACTGTACCTCTATCTGTAACCCATTTCTTAACGCCATTGTAGATGTGATCAATCAATCGCCCTCTGCTTTTCTGCCTGGGGATAAATACAATGTAGTTGCTGTTAGTTTTGACCCCAACGAGGATCATGAGATTGCAGCCCTCAAAAAGCAATCCTATCTCAATCTGTTCGAGGGTAAAACCAATATACCAGAATCATCTTTCAGGTTCCTGACTGCCGACTCCTCCACCATCCGAACATTAACAGAATCAGTTGGCTTTAAATATGCTCCAGATGAAGCCGAAGGCTTTATGCATGCGTCATCGCTGATCATTTTATCGCCAAGTGGCATTATCTCCCGCTATATCCGCGGACTTTACTTTCTTCCCGTCGAAGTCATGGTGTCAGTAACAAATGCTATGGAAGGCAAGTGGGCACCCACGCTCCGTAAAATTGTAAACTTTTGTTTTGTTGAAGAGCCCGAAGGTCGAGGTTATTATTTTAACTTCCTAAAAGTTACCGGGGTCTTGATCCTTGCATCAATCCTGATAACCATACTGGTATTAACTACAGCCTTCCACAAAAAACCAGCCATACCAAATGAAAACGAGGACAGCTAATTATGGAAACAGCCAACAGCACCAACTACTTCAATAGTCACACCGGTAGTCGGTGGACCAGTGGAATTATGAGCTGGCTAACATCGACGGATCACAAAAGGATCGGTGTTATGTACGGTTTCACGATGTTCACGTTTTTCTTTTTGGCTGTTTGCCTTGGTTTCTTAATCAAGCTCCAGAAATTTTATCCAGCCGCCAGCGGTTGGGAGATAATACCCGTAGAATGGTATGGTTCATTTTTTACGCTCCACTCGGTTATTATGATCTTTCTTTTTATTGTTCCAGGTGCACCTGCAGTTCTTGGTAACTTCTTTCTGCCTCTACAGATCGGAGCCAAGGATGTGGCGTTTCCCCGTGTCAACCTACTCTCCTATTGGCTGTATTTGTTTGGTGCAATTATGGCCGTAGTTGGAATTCTTTTGGGTGGGGCTGACACGGGCTGGACCTTTACACCGCCCTATTCTGTAACAACCAGAACCATTTCCATGTTTGGGACACAATTTGACTCTGTTTCATGGATGTTGACCGCAGCCTTTATTTTGGGCTGGGGAACCATCCTCACAGGAATAAATTTTATTATTACCATTCACAGGATGCGCACAAAAGGCATGAGCTATTTTAAAATGCCTCTGTTTTCCTGGTCAATTTATGCCGCTTCCTGGATACAGGTGCTGGCGACTCCTGTTGTGGGTATAACGTTATTGATGATTGTTCTTGAAAGGATGATGCCTGTAGGGTTTTTCGACCCCAACAAAGGTGGCGACCCAATATTGTTTCAACATCTCTTCTGGATTTACTCTCACCCAGCTGTTTATGTGATGATTCTACCATCAATGGGACTGGTCAGTGAGATTATTCCCACCAACAGCCAGAAACCAATTTTTGGATATAAGAGTATTGCCATAGCATCCTGCAGTATTGCTGGTGTAGGTTACTTAATCTGGGCTCATCATATGTTTGCTACAGGAATGTCTGATGTGGCCTCCATTATCTTCTCTTTCTTGACGTTCTTTGTGGCTATTCCAACCGCCATTAAGGTCTTTAACTGGATAGCCACCCTTTATAAGGCATCTATTGCGCTGACGCCCCCCATGTTGTTTGCCCTGGGCTTTGTCTTTAATTTTAGTATTGGTGGTCTTACCGGCATGTTTCTGGGATCATTGTCCACGGATATCCATCTCCACGACACTGATTTTATTGTGGCTCACTTCCACTATACCATGTTTGGTGGAGCAGCCTTTGGAATCATTGGTGGTATCTTTCATTATTTCCCCAAAATGTTCGGGAAAATGTATTCCCACAAACTAGCCAATGCGACCTTTGGGTTCATGTTTACGGGATTCAACGCTCTGTTTATACCCATGTTTATTCTAGGGTTTTATGGTATGCCCAGACGCTATCATACCTATCCAGACATTCCCCTGTTTACCACCCTGCAACAGGCATCAACCATTGGATCCTGGATTCTGGTTATAGGGGTGATCCTGATGTTTGTCACCTGGATTCACGGCCTGCGTAAAGGTCAGATAAGCAACGAGGAAAACCCCTGGAATTCCTCAACCCTGGAATGGCAGACAGCCTCACCACCAACACTCTATAATTTTGAAGAAGACCCTGTTGTCACCAGACATCCCTATGACTATGATGCTTTCAGGGCTGAAGTGAAAGCAGGAACATCTAAAGGAGCCAGAGATGAGTGAGCAAGCTGTGACTGTTGAAGCTTTCCATCATCACGATGAAGAGGGAACTCGTTTAGGGTTCTGGTTATTTCTCTTTACTGAACTCCTTCTTTTTGGAGCCTTTTTTATCGTTTATGGCGTGTACAGATCTGCCCATTTGAATGATTTCAAAATTGCAGCCGAAAGCCTGAATACGGGTATTGGCACCACCAATACGATCATCCTCCTGGCCAGCAGCCTTACTGTGGTGCTGTCATTAAATGCCATGAGGGCAGGACGGGTCAAATTAGCCAAAACCATGCTTCTAATTACCATGGCCCTGGGAACTACATTTTTAATCATTAAGGGTTTTGAGTGGAACGCTAAGTTTGCCCACGACCTGTATTTACAAACCAGTGGAGCAATTGCAGCCGGCAAAGGATCACCACTTTTAACACCGGGACCTGAAATGCTCCCCAATGGACAAGTCCTTTTTTATGGTCTTTACTTCATCATGACGGGTACGCATGCACTGCATATCATCATCGGTGCAGTCTGGATGGGTATTGTCTACTACTGGATTGCTAAAGGAAGCATTAACCCGGAGAACGTTGGTGTTCTCGAGCGTTGTGCCCTTTATTGGCATTTGGTTGATGTGATCTGGATTTTCCTATTTCCACTTTACTATCTGGTCGCATAAGGGGTATGAATATGAACTCAAACGAACAGACCTTTAGTCCTCGCGGACCCATCATTGTTTTTTCTGCCCTCATTTTCCTGACCATTGCCACAGTGATGTTGTCCGGGCTTGATATTGGTAATATAGGGGCCTTGATAATAGCCATGTCAGTTGCATCTGTGAAAGCAGGACTAGTGCTATATTTCTTTATGCACCTCAATCATGAACCACTGATCTTTAAACTCTTTGTCGCCCTGGCTTTTGTTACCCTGGCAACCCTCTTTCTACTCACCTTTTCAGACTACGCCTTCAGGGGGATAGCATGAACGTAAATTACAATCCGCCCTCTGTTTTTGCTCAAGATGTTGACTTTGCCTTTTGGTTTATTGCGTATGTGAGCTTGTTTTTCCTGGTTTTTATTACCGGCTTCATCATCTTCAGTATTATTAAGTATAACCGTAAGAATAATCCAGTTCCATCAAATCTGCATGGCAATACCGGTCTGGAAATTGTATGGACTATTGTCCCCACAATTCTAGTAATGCTTTTCTTTTATTTTGGCCTCCAGGGCTTTCTAAAGATGAGAAATGTCCCCAAGGATGCCATGGAAATTAAGGTTGATGCCGGCATGTGGTGGTGGAAATTCACCTACCCTAATGGTCTTGAGCAAAATACAGCTCAAGGGCTTACTGTTCCAGCTGACACGCCGATTTACCTGCCGCTCCATTCAGATGATGTGGTCCACTCCTTTTATATCCCAGCCTTTCGTGTGAAAATGGATGTGGTGCCCAAGGCTGCTGGAGCAGAAGACAACTATACCTGGTTTGAAGCTAGCCAGATCGGTGACTTTGATCTGTTTTGTGCAGAATATTGCGGTTTAAATCACGCTCAAATGATTACCAAGGTCCACGTTCTGACCAAGCCAGATTATCTGGCTTGGCTGGAAGAACAATCCGCAGGCTTTCTAAAACAAAAAGCTGAAAACCCAGGACAAGCATTGATTACCTCAAAGGGCTGTTTTGCCTGTCACAGTAGTGATGGAACCAAGCTCATTGGACCTTCATTTAAGGGGCTTTTTGGAAAAACTGAAATAGTGGTTACCGGTGGCGAAGAGCGTGAGATCACCGTTGATGAAGCCTATCTCAAAACATCCATAATGGAACCGGGCAAGGATATCGTGAAGGGGTTTCAACCTCTCATGCCGCCCTTACCGATGACAGCAGATGAGGTCATGGCTATTATTGACCACATCAAGGAATTGTCGGAGTAATGTATTGTTGTGTCATACTTATACAGGCTCAGCAAGACACTTTGATGTTTCTGGATGTAATAGGAATTGTCACCTCGAGCGGCGTCGAGAGGCGACGAAAACAATGTTAATTAGTTATCCCTCGACTCCGCTCGGGATGACGGCCTGGAATGCTACAATTAATGTTTAAAGCCTATATCCAACTCTTTCGCCTGAAACCCATCCCTATGATTATGCTCATGGTGGTTTTTGCGCATATGTACGCCTTGAACGAAACCGGGTTACCCTTCCAGTGGATTCCCTTGATCATCTTAATACTCACCACCGGTCTGGCCAACGCGGCCACCTTCGCCCTGAATCAATATTATGAGCGCGAGGCAGATGCCAACATGGAACGCACTCAATCAAGACCCATCCCGTCAGGAGTGATTTCACCAGGGATAGCTCTTTATGCCGGACTCGGGGTTTTTGCTTTGGGCTTGGTTCTGCAATATGTGTTGATCAATGAGGCAACCGCACTGGCAACATTTTTATGCGGCGGTTTATATGTTTGGAGCTATACCCCACTGAAATCACGATCAAGTATGAGCACTTTAATCGGCTCTTTGCCTGGCGCAATACTGCCTTTTATTGGTTGGTATTCTGTAACTGAAGGTGTGGATTTGATGATTTTATGGATGTCCCTTATGATCTTTCTGTGGCAAATTCCACACACCTTTGTGATCTGTTATCGCTACAAGGATCAATATCTGGCTGCAGGAGGTAAACAACTACCCTTTGTTGCCGGCGAGGACGCATCTTTCCGCCAGAGTTTATGGTACACAATGATTAATGTACCACTGATCTTTATGCCCTTTATCTTTAAAATCTCAGGGACCATCTATCTGGGAATCGCAATACTGGTGACCACGGGAGCTATTGTGATGGTCACCCGGTTTTATAGGAACCGAGAGCTGTCCACAGCCAAACAGTTCTTCCGCTATATGTTAATTTATCTACCTGTGTTGTTTGTGAGCATGGCTGCCAACCGTATGGATTTCTAATAAAGCAAACTGCTTCTGATCGCTAGAAATGAAGCAATTCCCGAATAATCACGTGACTGCAAAGGTCTGTTTTATTCTTCTTCGTTCATTCAGATAAACCAGTAACCCTATCAGAACAAAGCCATATTCACCTATATAGGCTACCGTTTCATATCGCCACAATCCCAGTCCAACGGTCTGAGTAATATCAAAAAAGATTGGCATTCCTATATCAGCTGCAAAAAAAGCTGTTTTGGGTGAGGCGATTATGTCCAGAAGTGTATGACTAAAAACCAGGGTCCCTATGATCAATGCTGTTTTTCTGTTTTTACTGAGCCAGAGGACAAAAAAACCAGCTAAAAACGACCAGAAAACACCCATGATGACACTGTGAGAGTACGGCGAGTAAGATCCCGTATCGTTTGTAGGAACGGTTTCAACACCAGCAGCCCATAAAATCAGAAAGATGACCTCTATAAACTCTGAAGCCAGGATAAGCCAGCCCGCATTGATTTTTGGAGTAATCCTTTTAGCCGCGAGACCCACTCCGATGTGTGCTATGGCCGGCATATTCTCACCATTATCCCTTTAGTTAGAATTTAGAGTAGAAAATAATCAGAATAGGCATCACAATCTGAAAAATATTGTCGAGGAGACATACCCGTTAGCAGTTTAAAGTCATTAATCATATGGGATTGATCATAATAGCCACAATCATAAGCCAATTCTGTGAGGCTCATTTTTGGATTTACCTGTTTTTTAAAGAGGGCGTGCTGAAGCCGGATAATTCGCAAAAACCGCTTGGGTGAGACCCCGACATTTGATTTAAATATCCGTTCGTACTGCTTGCGACTCAAACAGGCATTTTTTGCCAGAGTAGCAATGTCAACCATGCCCATTGACTGATCAATATGTGTAAGACTGTTCACCAGTCGCGGCAGGTCTGAAGGTTCGTCATTCTTTTTAAGTAAACGCCAGAGAAAATGATTCATAATGTCCACGCGCTCTGAAAAAGAAACAGCATCATAAAGTTCTGATTCAACCTGGTCGACAAAATCCTTTTGAATGGATCTCAAAGAGATCGTCTGGTCATATAGCTCCTCCATGGGAATATTAAAAAACACCTGGGCACCCTGGGGATGAAAGGTAATGGAGAACACTGATACGGACCCAGCCACCACCAGATCATAGGGTGTTGATTGTTGTCCATTTAACAATGAGGCTTCAGAGGAAATTGAATCTCTATCCGAAGAAACCGGAGTATCCCCGAGATAGATAGTTAGCTCTATTAACCCAGTAGGAATTATTCGCTGTGTGTGGCTTTGCCCTTGAGGCATCACATTATCCAGAGCCCAATACTGCTTAACAAAGGGGGCTAATGCTTGAGTCGGTTGGGCAAAATTAAATGGCATATCAGTCCTGGCACATATGAATTGAAGGTCAAGATGGACTGCCCCTCAGGTTGAGAGGCAGTCGACCCTTTAACAGTTAATCTCCGTAAAGACCCAGTCTATTCCCCTCAGAATCGATAAAAACAGCAAAATAACCACGACCCTCTGCTTCAATTTTAGTTTTGGGAATGGTAATGTTACCTCCAGCCTCTTCCACCTTTTTGAGACAACCATCAAGATCATCTTCAGTATTTAGACTGACAAGAACTCCTGTGGATCCAGGCTTAAAGCTGGGTGCCATTGAGATCGCTCCTTCCCCTGAAGGGAAACAGGCCATTTTTTCAGATCCAAAATCGAGAATCTCTAATTTAAAGTCCAGGACCTTCTCATAGAAGGTGACGGCCCTTTGCATGTCCGCTGCAGGTATTTCTACCCAGGATATCAATTTTTTCATCTACTTGCTCCTCATTTTGTTTG
Source organism: Fidelibacterota bacterium (assembly GCA_018673925.1). Taxonomy (GTDB): domain Bacteria; phylum Fidelibacterota; class UBA8477; order UBA8477; family JABMPR01; genus JABMPR01. The sequence continues at coordinate 122,409 of JABHBL010000057.1, read as the reverse complement.
ATGTTAACGGGGCAAAAATAGAAAGGGACCACTTCCCATAATTGGAAAATTGAGACATTCCCCAAAAAAAAGAGTCCTAAAGCTCATTCGCTGTGACGTTTGTTTGGGGGGACAAACTTAGAAAGAAGATAGTACATTGAGATGACCTGTTCGAGTTCAAGTGAACACTTCTCTGAGGACGAGCTATTTTTTATCTAGATAACTTTCGATTTCCCCGAGAAAGGTGTCAGGATTAATGGGTTTCTTTATATACCCAGAGCATCCTGCACTTAAAGCTTTTTCTTGATCACCAGGCATGGCATATGAGGTAATGGCTACGATGGGAACATTTTTGAGAGATTCGTCTTTTCGAAGCTCCAGGGCCACTTCATAGCCATTCATTTTTGGTAGCTGGATATCCAGTAAAATTAAATCGGGATGAACAGATTTCGCGAGCGACACACCATCTTGTCCATCATAAGCCTGAGAAACATCATGACCGTTATTCTGAAGCAGAAAGGAAATCAGATACATGTTGTTTTCATTGTCTTCAATAATAAGAGTTTTAATACTCATGATTTATTTCTCCTGGGTTACAGGCAAAGCGACTGAAAAAGTGCTTCCTGCACCGGGCTCACTTACTACAGTTATGGTGCCGCTTAACAACTCAACCAGTTTTTTACTGATGGCCAACCCGAGACCGGAACCCTCTTTAACGCGATCCAGACCAGTATCAATTTGGCGAAAGGTTTCAAAAATGGTTTCAAGGTCTTGCTCACTAATCCCAATACCGGTATCGATGACATCTATATACAGAAAACCCTCTTTCAGGTAACTATTTACAAGGATTTCACCCTCGTCAGTAAACTTGATGGCGTTATTTATCAGGTTCAACAAGACTTGCTCAAGCCGTCTTTTGTCACTGTACAATTTGGGTAGGCTTGACTCGATGTTGTGTCTGAGGCGCAACCCTTTTTTCTCGGCAAAAGGCCGTAGAGAGCTCACAGCCATAACCAACAATAGATCTACCTTAAAGGCTTCATCATAGACCTGAATGCGACCGGACTCAATTTTAGAAATATCGAGAATATCGTTTATTAGCTCCAAAAGATGCGAAGCACTCCCCTTAACCATGCTGAGCTGCTTGGTTTGCTCATCGGAAAGCGGTCCCGCCATGCCCTGTAGGAGAATACCGGTAAATCCAATAATAGAATTCAAAGGGGTTCGTAACTCATGAGACATGGATGCCAGGAAGGCTGACTTGAGATGGTCGGACTCTTCAGCCTTGGTTTTGGCTGCTTCTAACTCAACGGTTCTTTCGGCAACCAGATCTTCGAGGTGTTGTTCGTGATTACGAATTTTTTCAAGCATGTCGTTAAAACTACCCACTAGCAGACCAATCTCATCTCGGGAGCTTGACTTCACCCGGATGGTGTAGTCACCTGAATCTTTAATTTGTTTAGCCGTTTCAGCCAGCCTGCCAATGGAATCAGAAATTGGTTTTTGAGCACGAACTGACAGAAGTCCTGCTAGGATTATGCCAGCAATAAAGAGCAAGAAGGACTGCCAGAGCGCCTCAAGTAATTCTGACCGCCGATTGCTTGAATCCAACCTTAAGGCTATCCAGCCGACTTTTAGATCGTCGAAAACTATTTTCTTGGTAAGAATAAAATGGCCATCCACAGCCGTTTCTTTCTCAATATCCATGAGACCAAAACTGAACCCGGTATAGCTTTTTCGGTCAAAACGTGCAAAGACGTCACTGTTGTGGTCATAAACCACTGCATTGAGAACATCGGTTTGGGTCTCTAAAGATTCCAGCACATCAGTAGCGGCATCATTGTCAAAAAACAACAGAGCTGAAATACTATTCGAACCTAAAATTTCCGCCAGGGTTGACATGCGGGTAAACGCCCGAGATTCATATTGATGATACTGACTAAAGAGATAAATACTCACAAAGAAGACGAGAATAAACAAGGTCGTGAAGAGCTGAATTGAAATCAGCTTTAGCTTGATTGACAAGTCTTGAAACTTAATCACGGAAAGGAGTTTCCTCTTCATCGACTAGAATTGCAAGTTTTAACAAATGAGAGCTGGCTGTCAGGTTAGCTGCCTGGAGTGCTTTACGATTAATCTCCAACTTTATTTTACCATCACGTTTTATGAAGTTGATGGCGCCATCGCTTGTGGCAAAGCCAAGTGATTCTCCAACCAGTAGAATGTTTTGAGGTGGAATCTTGGGGCGCAGCTTGTGAAAAGCCTCGGTTTGTTTGATGGGTACAAAAAGAATGTCGCAAGCTTCAATTTCTTCTACACTTTCTACGCGCTCGACCTCAATTTTTTGACCTTCTGAAGCTCGTTCTTTTGACATTTGCTTCAAGGGGAGCAGGATATCGTCTAACCCATAGACTCCTATAGTGAAGTTTTTGACTGTGTCCAGGGTTGTCCAGCTTATGTATTTGGTAAAATTAATTAAAAACACAGCCTTCATCCGCGTGTCGGGATTAACACGAATCCGTTGAGCCTGAATCGAAAGCATTGGTATAAGGAGCAACAAGACACCACGTATCAATAGGGGGCGAAGAATATAAAACCGATTAAACATATGTGTCGAAACAAGCTCCTTTAGTTTAGCCTCTAAACTAAGTGGAGAGCGGGTTGTTTCCAAAATAGAAGCACGGGAATCAGGGCTGTTGTGATAAAGTTAACATCTGCATTAAACAGCGTGTTTTGAGGCGATCAGAAAAAGATGTGGGATCAGGACAACGTTTGTTAAACGTTATCCACCGATACTGGCAGAAACCCCAAAATTCATGAAAAGATCAACGATTTCCAATTGACGCTTTTGATCCGGTTCACCGAGCAAAGCCGCGTCATAATGATGACCTAGTTTTTCATGTTTTTTAGCAGCAGCATGGTGAAAGGGTAGCAGGTTAACCCCCCTCGTCTTTCCTGGCAAGGCAGCAATGAACTCCGCTGTAGCTTGAATGTTTTGATCGTCATCATTTACATCTTCTATAAGTGGTACTCTGATGATGATATCAACATCCAAATCGGCCAGGAGTCGTAAATTGTTGAGGATGGTTTTGTTGTTGACTCCGGTATATCTGAGGTGTCTTTCAGAATCCATTAATTTCAGATCGAACAAAAACAACTCGGTCTTAGATGCTACCTGCACCAGTAATTCGGTGCTCGCCAATCCCGTTGTGTCGACACATCGATGAATTCCCAGGCTTCCACATTCATCCAGAAGAGGAATTAAGAGATCGGGATGCATCAGAGGTTCGCCTCCAGAAAAAGTTACCCCGCCTCCAGAATCATCCATAAGCGATTTTTCACTAGAGATAATCGTCATGATATCGCTTATCGGAAGCTGTTCTCCCGACATTTCAGTTGCTTTGGTCGGGCAAGCTTCTGCACACTTGCCACACAGAATACAGAGATCTTGGTTTGTGACAATACCGTCTGATGTCAGAATGCAGGCATTTTGTTCACAAGCCCCCACACAAGCTTCGCATCCAAGACATTTTTCCTGGCTATACATTTTTTGTATCGACGGGGAATGACTTTCTGGATTGTGACACCATACGCAAGACAAGGGACAGCCCTTGAAAAAGACAGTGACGCGAATACCGGGACCATCATTTATTGCATAGCGCTTGATATCAAAAATGAGGCTGGAGCTTGTCTCGTCTTTAAGCTGAATGATTGGAATTGTCAAAGGGAGCCGCTTTAAAAGGATTCGTTTTCTGTGCGATCAATGACTTCTTGCTGCAAATCAGCGTTCATATCATTGAAATAATCGCTATAACCAGCCATTCGGACCAACAAGTCTTTATAGTCTTCAGGGTTTTTTTGCGCAGCTCTCAAGGTTGCCGTGTCAACCACATTGAATTGAATGTGGTGTCCCCCGCGCTTGAAATAGTTCCGAATCAAACTCCCCAGCTTTTTAATATCAGCATCTCTTTTTAGTAAACTGGGTAAGAACCTCTGATTCAAGAGGGTACCGCCTGAACGCGTATGGTCCAATTTTGTCAGGGAGCTTATAACGGCGCTGGGTCCGTTGATGTCACATCCATGGGAGGGTGAAGTCCCGTCGGAGATAGATTTTCCAGCAAGACGTCCGTTAGGTGTGGCTCCCAGAACTTTACCAAAATATATGTGGCAAGTTGTTGAAAGCATGTTGAGATGAAAAACATCTCCTTTGGTGTTCGGTTTGCCATCGATGGCCTGGAGTAGATCACCATAAACTTGTACTGCTATACCATCTGCTCTATCATCATCATTTCCAAAAAACGGAGTCCAGTTTACAATAGTCTGTCGTAGTTTTTCTTCACCCCGAAAGTTTTTTGATACAGCCCCAAGGAGATCCTGCATACTCAAACTCTGTTTTTCAAAAACATGGGTTTTGATGGTAGAAAGACTGTCAGTTACTGTGGCCAGGCCGGTACACTGGATATAGTTGGTGTTATAACGGGGACCAGCATTGTAATAATCCCGCCCCTTTAGAATGCAGTCATCTATCAACACGGAAAGAAAAGGAGCTGGAGCATATTTGGCAAACATGGTATCGATATAATTGCTTACACGAATTTTCTGATCCACGATATAATTGAGCTGCTCGATAAAGGCGCTATAGAGTGTTTCATAAGAACTGAAAGATTCTGGATTCCCAGTTTGAATGCCCACGGTCTTGCCAGTGAGAGGGTCTTGTCCATTGTTGAGAGTTATCTCAAGAATTTTGGGTACGTTTAGGTATCCAGTTAATAAAAAGGCCTCTTTGCCAAAAGCGCCTACCTCAATACATCCACTACAACCGCCTTCGCGGGCATCCCTGAGAGTTTTACCCATATCAACCATTTCCTGGATATAGGTTTCAGGATTAAAAACAGATGGATAACCATGGCCTTGCCGGATCACTTTGGTTGCAGAATGGAGAAAGTTGTCAGGTGTTTTGGAGCTGATATGAACAGAGGTTCCCGGTTGGAGCAGATGGAGGTCCTCTATAACCTCCAACATGATGTAGGAAACGTCACTGACGCCATCGTTCCCATCTTGAGTCAATCCACCAATATTGATATTGGTAAAATCGTTATAGGTGCCGCTCTCTTTTGCGGTAATGCCGACTTTTGGTGGAGCCGTCTGGTTATTCACCTTAATCCAGGAACAACAGAGTAGTTCCTTGGCATCCTCACGGGTTAAGCTTCCTTCAGCAACTTCCTTTTCATAAAATGGGGCGAGATGTTGATCGAAATGACCAGGGTTCATGGCATCCCAGCCATTGAGCTCCGTAATGGTGCCCAGGTGAACAAACCAATACATCTGCAAGGCCTCCCAAAAAGTCTGAGGGGCGTGGGCGGGCACTCTGCGACAGACCCAGGCAATTTTTAAGAGTTCAGCTTTACGTTGTGGTTTTGTTTCCTTGCTAGCGTTTTCTTCAGCAAGATCGGCATGACGATTAGCAAATAGAATTACAGCATCACAGGAAATGTCCATGGCCTTTAGCTGTTCAAGCTTGTCAGTAGCTTCTGGGTCATTCAAGAAATCCAGTGAATCAATCTGGGATTGGATATCGCACTTAAAATCCAACATGCCCTTTTTATATATCTTTCCATCTAAAGCTGTGTGGCCAGGCGCTCTCTGTTCCATGAACTCTGTGAACAATCCCGCTTCATACGCTTGACGCCAGGTATCAGGGACATGATTAAAAATTCGTTCTCTCTGGGTTCTACCCTTCCAATATGGAATAACTTCTTTTTCATAGGTATCGATATCATCCTGATTGATGGTATAGCGTTGTTGATCACGGGTGTTTAACACGTGAAAATCTTCAACAGAATGACAGGTTAATTCAGGAAATGTAGGGACAGCCTTTGGGAAGGGCCCCCGCTCACCCACAATAAGTTCATCATCACCAAGATAGAGGGTCTTTTTTTTGCAATGATCCAGGAAGGTTAGGGCCCGGAAAACAGGCGTGGAATGTTTCCCAAAATGTGCTTTATAAAAGGCGGTCTGGTGTAAGGCTCGTTCAATGGACAGGCTTGGCTCCGCTTCGAAACTCAATTTACGAAGCCGTTGAATCCTGGGGTTCATACCAGGACCTATCGCATCAATATCCCGATCATGATAGAAATTACCTTCAGCGGAAGCAGGGCGTTCAGGGGACTGATTAGATTCCAGGTGACCGTTTAATTCTTTTATCGATTTCAGTTTTACCACCCTCCTGGATAAAACCCCCGTGAAGCAACATTATAAAGACGAGCTGCCTTCGCGTCAATACCAATAACTCAGAGTTGCTAGATTGAAGAGGCTTGGAAACCCTATCAAACCAACCCATTTTAACATCACGAAGCACATAATACAGGAGACTTCATGGAGATAACGAGACACTTTACGGCCACCACGTTTGTTGTTTATAAAGACAAAACCTTACTACATCTCCACAGAAGTCTGAAAATGTGGTTGCCACCTGGCGGTCATATCGATAGAGATGAATTGCCCCATATTGCGGCTATACGAGAAGTCAAAGAAGAAACAGGTCTCGATGTTGAGCTGGTACACGCCGCGCCATCAATTCATTCTGATAATGCTCAGGAAATACCGGGGCCACGCCACCTGCTTTTGGAAAACATCAATCCCTTTCACCAACACATTGATATGATCTATTTTTCCAGAGCCCATTCTTCTGAAGTGACACCAGATCTAGGAGAATCCATTGAGCTGAAATGGTTTAGCGAGGCAGAGCTGGATGGTAAAGAGATTGAAAATGATATCCGCCAGCTTGGCAAAGAAGCCCTTCAGGTTATAAACGATGCAAACTAAAATACCGATCTCTCAGAAATGACAAGCGATAACAGCCAGCACAATTTTAGAGCCTTTGTCTGGCATGCCTCATGGCTTGGGTTTACCGTTACCTTTACTGAGGTAAATACGGTGTTACCGGGTTTGATTGTTGAGGTTGGTGGTAGTCAGATTCATGTGGGGATTCTAACCGCCATCATGGTTGGTGCTCCCATGTTGACCCAGTTACTCTTTGCCGGATTTCTGACTCCAAAACCCCGAAAAAAACCATTCCTCCTTCTGGGAATCTATCTCAGGGTCGCAGCTCTGGCCGGTGTGGCCTGGACCCTTTCGCACTTAACCAGTATTAATCCAGCCCTCATGATCTTTCTGGTTTATGCCTGGATGTTGGTGTTTACCACATCAGGCTCTTTTGCCGGGGTTTCATATACAGATATTTTAGGCAAAAGTATTGTGGGGGACCAACGAAAGCGATTTTTCGTATTGCGTCAGTTTCTCTCCAGCATCGGTGTTTTGATATCTGCCTTGATTGCAAGAGAGCTACTCAAACGATTTGCATACCCCATGAATTATGAAATTCTGTTTATTGCTGCAGCGGGCTGTTTGTTTCTTGCATCTCTGGGGTTTGTTGTGCTGCGGGAAAAGCCAGTTGTCAGTCGTTATGAAAGCAGCTCCGTTTTGGAAATATTCAAATTCATCCCGGGCTATCTACGTGAAGATGCTAACCTGAGAAACTTTATTATTGTGAATAACCTGGCAGGTTTTGCCACCACACTGACACCCTTCTATGTGGTGCTAGCCAAAGACACGTACTCTTTGACCGCTGACGATATTGGCAATTTTTTGCTCATCGGAATTTCAGGTATGGTACTCTCAAACTTTCTATGGTCGCGTATTGTAAGAAACCATTCTTTTAAAGGCGTTATGGTGGTCTGGGTTTTTATCGGCGCTAGCCTGCCTGTTTTGGCGCTGGCATTATCCACCTGGGCACCCTACGCACTCTTTCAAACCATCTTCTTTCTTAGTGGCGTAGCCATTTCAGCCCAAAAGATATCTATAGGAGGGGTTCTCATCGAAATTTCTGAGAATGACAACCGAGCCCTTTATGCAGGCATCAATGGCGCCTTCAACCTTACCATCGCCCTCTTTCCCCTCATTTCTGGATTTGTCATTGTCTGGTTGGGCTATACCCCTGTATTTATTTTAGGGTCGATGGCCATGCTTTCTGCTCTGTTTTTTGTCCGGCGTCTCAATTGTGAGGTTTCTGAAAAATGATAGAAAAAGCAGAGGCTATTGTTCTCAAAACGCTGAATCACGGTGACACTAGCAAGATCATCACGCTGTATTCACGTGAAGTTGGACGCCTCAAGCTTATTGCAAAAGGGGTTCGCTCACCTAAAAGTAAGGCCATGGGTCTGTTTCAGCCGACACGACACATCCAGGTTATTTACTACTCCAAAGCGACATCTGAGTTACAATTGTTTAAATCTGGAGAGCTGATCGATGGATTCTTTGGACTGGAAGAGGATTTTGATCGTCTGACGCTGGCCCAGGTGATGGTAGAATTGATGGATCGCTCTGTTGAAGATGAAGAAAGCCACCCCCGCTTATTTCAACTCCTTGTAGACAGTCTTGCACGGCTCAGTAATCGAGAAAATACCTCTGCTGAGGCATTCTGGTATTATCACACCCACCTCCTTAGAGAACTAGGCTTTCGACCACATGTTGGGCATTGCTCAATCTGCAGAGAAGCGCTCAATGAGGGAGCCTCTCTGGGTTCTGGAGGTCCACAATTGGAATGTGTAAAATGCCATCAGCCAGGTCATGGTTCAGTTCACGTTAGTGGTGAAGTTCTACTCGTGATTCAAAATCTTCTGGATACGAAATGGGATGATCTTGATAAAACCTCGCTGAATGGACGGGAGCGACGATCCTTGTGGGATTTTCTCTGGCAATTTACCTTCCACCATATCGAATCATCCAGAGGCATGAAGTCCCTGAAGGTGCTGCGACAACTCTACGGCTAAAGATTATCTAAGGTTTTAAAAGCTGGAAAAGGTTTAGCTGGTTTTTACGCTGGAGCCACCATCAAGTAGGGCAGAAAGCCACTGGGTTTCATCAAAACTTGAGAGGGCAATTTTCATTGTCATGGTCAGGGGCACGGACAGAATCATTCCAACCGGACCAAGCACCCAACCCCAGAACAACAAGGACAGAAAAACTACCAGGGTGGAAAGACCAAGCCCCCTGCCCATAAGTCGTGGTTCTAAAAAACTTCCGATAGTCATATTTACTGCCAGATAACCTAGCGCTACGGCCAGGGCTGTCCAGGGTCCCAATGTGACCAACGCCAATAAAAATGGTGGAACTGCAGCCATGATGGATCCAATGTTGGGGATATAGTTAAACAAAAAAGTAAGCAAGCCCCACAAGAGTGCATAATCGACTCGCCAGATACTGAGCCAGATCGTGACTATGGTTCCCGTCCCGAGGCTGGTCCAGGTTTTTATGACCATATAGCGATTGATGTTTTCGAGAAAACCGTTTAAGCGATCCATCTCAGGTGATTCTGTGGGAATGGCCTTCTCAATTTTTTGACTGAAGGTGGCAGCCTCTAACAGCATAAAGACGACTACAAGCAGTATGAGAAATGTATCACCCAGCAAATTGCCCATTCCAGTAAGAATTTTGGAAGTCAGACGCATAGCTGCACCAGGATCAATGAACTCCATAAAGGTTTGATCTACAATATTAAAGCCCTTTTCTTCAAAAAAAGCCAGGGCATCATTAAGTTTACTCTGAAGTCCTCTTTGGTAGCTTGGCAGCGAGTTGGAAAAATCGGTGAGAGAAGAACCAACCAGAACGGCAATAAGAAACCCAGCCACCAGAATAGTCAAAATAATTATCAATATAGCTGCCCAGGTCGGTATACCCTTACTGCGCAGCCAGTTTAAAAGAGGCATGGTGATGATGGCAATAAAGAGAGAAAGCAAAAAGGGGATCAGGATATCCTGTGAGGCGCGCATTCCAGCCACAACCACCACAAAGGCTGCCATGGTTAACAGAAACCTTTGTACTCGGTTAAATCCGATATTTACTTTTTCTGACATGCCTTGAATCTAGCAGAATATTTAGGATTTATTTACTACGAAATGAACGAATACTACCAAGAGCAATATGTGTTGGGAGCTTGTAAAACTTAAGGCGGACTGTTCTATTGAGTCAGACGACGTATGACACGATAAGTAAAAGAAGCAGAAAAAATGGATACTCCCATAGAGATGAGCGTTCCAACTAACAAGCCAGCACTTTGATAAGCAAAATGAGCTACAATAGCATAAACACCCACATTGATCATTCCACTTAACATGAGCGTCTTTGCCACCGCCCTGGAAAACTCAGGCCCACCTGTACGGTAGGTGATATAAAGGGTTGACATAAAAATAACCGGAAAGGTTGAAAAGATGCCGCCAATAATGGGACCAGCAAGACGACTCACCAGTACAGCCATGGAAATGATAAACCCGCTTACCATACCTCGGAGAAGCATTTGTTGCAGTGTATAAGGAACTCGAATGCCTCCTTTGGAAGCAATCACCATGACATGTTCTGTAATGTAGTAACTAATACCGAGAAGGATCAGCCACCCAGCCATTGAAACCCAGAGCCCCTCAATACCCCCCAACACAATTGATCCGTTGGCAATAAACCAGAAGAAGAGAGCTGTGACCAAAGCTTTGATCAAACCACGATGTACTGTGGCCAGGTAAAGCATGATAAAAATTCCATTCACACCCATAACCAGGGGAATCATCACAGCTGCCCGGGATGCGTCAGCAGTAGATTGAGTAAGACCAATAAACAACAGAGCAATCACAATAGTAGAAGGCAGTCCGCCGATAAAACCACCGATTTTACTACCAAAGCGTTCAGCAATGACAGTCACAGCGGTAACCCAGATTGAGCCAACAACAAAACTTAGAGCAAGATTGATGAGGAAGGTTTGATCGAGGTTTGCCATGGGGACAGCTTAACGTTTAAGTGTTACGGTAAAAGGATAGAAAGCATCCAAGAAGAATAAGTTTCAAGTTTTAAGTTTCGTTCAATTGCTTATAATGAATCAATGCTTCAATATATTCTAAATCGCTTTGCACAGCTCGTGCCAGTCATTCTTGGTATCATTCTACTGACATTTATACTCATGTATATAGTCCCTGGTGATCCTGTGCTTTCCATGGTTGGTGAACGATACGAAGAAGAAACGCTGGAACGATTGCGTGAACAGTTTCACTTGAACGATCCGCTATGGAAGCAGTTTGGACATTATCTCTGGGGTTTGGCTCATGGTGATCTGGGGGTCTCCTTTATTTCTCAAAAGCCAGTCACAGAAATGATCATGGAACGCTTCCCCGCCACCATGCTTTTGGCTACGGGGGCCATGTTCGTTTCCATCTTGCTGGGGATATCAGTTGGAGTAATCTCCGCCATAAAACCACACTCCTGGCTGGATCGAACCACAATGGGTATTGCCCTTTTGGGGGTCTCAGCGCCAGTCTTCTGGGTGGGGTTACTCATGGTCATCGGAGCTCGGGCTGTGGGGTGGCCTTACCTTACGGGCTACGGTTGCCTGCCTTACCTTATTTTGCCAGCCATCACCCTTGGAACTCGCAGTGCCGCATTTCTGGCTCGCGTCACCCGTGCTAATATGCTGGAAGTCCTATCTCAAGATTATGTCCGGACAGCAAAAGCCAAAGGACTTTCAAATTTTATCGTTGTAGTAAAACACGCCCTTAAGAACACCTTGATTCCTGTTATTACCATCATTGGTGTTGATTTTGGGTCCTATCTCTCAGGAGCCGTTTTAACCGAATCGATTTTTAATTGGCCTGGGATTGGACGCCTGGCCTTGAATGCCATTTTGAAGCGTGACTTTCCCGTCATCCAGGGAGCCGTCCTGGTCACAGCCCTGATTTTTGTGACAGCCAATTTCATTGTAGACATTCTGTATGGCGTTATTGATCCGCGCATACGTCTGGGGAAGAAAAAATGATGTGGCCATCTAGGCGGCGATTCGAATCGCCACGTGGTGAAATAAGAAACCATTTGATGGAGCCTGTCTATGCGCGGTAGCATCACCACAGAAACCATTCGTCAGATTCGCAAGAACAAGGTTGCCCTGTTTGGTCTTTTCCTTGTTATACTCTTGGTTTTTGTTGGTGTCTTTGCCCATTGGGTGGCCCCCTATGATCCATACGATGCAGATCTGGATATCAGCCTGCAGCCCCCGTCGACCCAACACTGGCTGGGAACCGATGAAGAGGGTCGTGATGTTCTTTCCCGTATTATTTACGGTGCAAGGATCTCCTTGAAAGTCGGTATTATTGCCAGCTCCATATCTTTATTGATCGGGGCTATCCTGGGTTTGATTGCCGGATTCTTTCGTGGTTGGACCGAAACCATTATTATGCGCTTTACTGACGTGATGTTCGGGTTCCCAGCCCTCCTGTTTATGATCGGAATTACAGCTGCAGTACCACGCCCCAGTATTGAAGTGGCCATGCTGGCCATTGGTCTGGTGAGCTGGCCGGGCATGGCCAGAATTATGCGCTCTCAAGTATTGACCATTGTAGAACAAGAATATGTGACGGCAGCAAGATCCTTGGGCTATTCACAACTACGCATCATTATGCGCCATGTCTTGCCCAATAGTCTGGCACCAGTGATAGTAGCTTTTACCATGAGTATTGCTGGTGCTGTCATGGCAGAAGCTTCGCTTTCGTTTATTGGTCTGGGCGCTCAACCACCAGAACCGAGCTGGGGCTCCATGATTGCCTTTGGCCGCATGCATCTAAGGGGTGAGTGGTGGATATCTGTCTTCCCTGGTCTGGCAGTGGCCGTTATGGTTATTGGTTTTAATCTTTTTGGTGAAGGGCTGCGAGATGCCCTTGACCCAACCATGCGGGGACGTGGAAAATAACTTACAACCCACCGGCTGCTGAGTCTGTCGAAGCCCCTGTAACCCTGAAAACGAAGCTAACAATTTTTTCTAGTGAGCTTGAAAATATCCCTTGACCCTCACGTGACGTCATAGCCTATAATAGGTACTGATGAAAGGATGAGCGTTGACGATGGGTAAACATTACAGCGTCAAACAGTTGGCGGAGCTATCAGGAGTAACAAGAAGGGCTCTTCATTATTATGCAGATCATTCATTAAAGAAGTAACAATCAGGAAGTAGAGGAAGCGATGGATAAGCTGAATATTCTTTGGACCACTGACGACAAAGAGACTTTTCTAAACATGATTGCCATGTATTCTAATAATGCACTGAAAAAGGGTTGGTGGGAGGAGATCAATATCCTCATTTGGGGAGGATCAACAAAACTTGCCCTGGATGATCAAGAGGTCCAAGACCGCATTGTCGAGTTGATAGATTCAGGCGTCTCGGTAGAGGCCTGCAGGGCTTGTGCAGCTGAGTATGGGGCATCTCAAGCATTGAAGCAATTGGGCGTGAACGTTAGATACACGGGCACGATCTTGACCGATTACATCAAAAGTGATGTCAAGTTATTGACCATTTAGCTCAGTTTAGAAAATCCTTTAAAGCCATCCCTAGCACTGTATTAAAGTTGTGGGGGGTGGTTTTGTGTATTTGAAGCTTTTTGCACCCATTGAATGCCATAAACAACTCAAGCTCTTCAGAAAAAGCCAGGGCAAAAGTTTCGACCTTTTTCAGAGTTGACTCAAGAGCGAGGTGTTTGATGTGAAAAACCCCGGTTTTTCTGTCGGCCTTGCAGTCTACCCGCGCAACCAGTTTTCCATCCCACAGAATTGGCAGGACAAAATACCCATGCTTACGTTTTGCGGCGGGGTGGTAACACTCTAACACATATTCAAAACCAAACAGGTCTTGCATACGTTTGCGCTGAATGATGAGATTGTCAAAAGGGGAAAGTATTTTCGCCCTCTTGCGAACCAGAGACCTATTCAACAGCTCAAGAGAGCTTGGAATCACATAGTACGTCTTTCCATTGACTTCAACCTGTCTTAATTCTCTCGAGGACATCATCTCCTCAAGTGCTTCCGCAACAGGCTGTTTCATGTTTTTGGTCAAATAGCTGATCTCGGAAGCTTGACCCAGTCCATTTGCTCTCAGGTAGCGGGTGATGAGAAAACGAGCTTGCTCTCCAGGGGTGGGTAGAGATGTGTCTATTCCCGAGGGTAAAACCCTTTCAGTAAGATCGTAAGCCTTCTGGAAGCTCTCCCGGTGAGGTGACATGAGCCTCCCTTGCTGGAATAGATATTCCATGGCTCGTTTGGCTGGCTTGCTCTCCCAGACTCCCATCTTTTTACCGGCGGACACAAAATCCCTGGCCATGAGTGGCCCCTCCTCGGTTATCCGCTTGAGCACCAGATTCATTAGTTTTTGATCAGGGGTGTACCAGTGTCTCAATATTCCATCAGCAATGGCTTTTTTGCGGGGCAGACTGAAACGAAAATCAAGCATAGGTAAATACGAAGCTGCATGAGACCAATACTCAAAAACATGCTTGTCCCGTACGAGTTGATCCAGGTGGTCTGACTGATAGCGTGGATTGCGGTTCCATAATGTATGATGATGGGCGCGTTGAATGGCGGAGATAGTATCGATCTGAATGTATCCAAGATGCTCGATGGCTGACAAGGTCGCAGTGACAGCGCTCCCGGGTTGTTTTACAGGTGGGAGTCTCTGTGATAATAAAACCAGCTTTCTAGCTTGTTGGGGGGATAGTGATTCCATGGGAATATGAGCAGGAAGGCTATTTTTTCTTCTGAATAGCCAAAGATTCTTCAGCCCACAGGATCAATTCATTTGGATCTTCTAGAATGTCAGGTGGAATCTCATAGTAGGGCATGGTGTTGGGTTTGTCAGGATAGGGTTGAAAAGGCGAGGAGCCTGCTTCCAGGTATTTTTCTCGATTTGAGTTATCTACTTTTAAATAGGCCGCATCGTCGGCAATCAAGGCAAACATTTTACCTTCACGGTAAAGCCCTGCGCCGCCAAACATTTTTCGTGAAGTCACGCCTCCCCACATTGAGAGTTGATCCGACATATATTCAAGAAAAGCATCTGATACAGCCATACCTTTTCCTCCTGGTTTCCATTTGACATAAGAAAGACTAAAGAAAATAGACACAACTCATATGGAGAGAAGCCTTTAATTCCTCCAAAGAATTCTCACATACCTTTCAGTAAAATACAGTTGCCAACAACAGGTTTTGAGAGCTTTATGGTGATATTATTTATCCTGATTTCTCCTGCCCTGAAATTGATAAACTACTTGTCATTATTTTGACTGGATTGTATCATGCTGGCCGTTAAAAGGCGGGGAAAAAACAAAGAAAGATCGGCGTAATTCCGATGGAAATTTTAACCCCCAAAAAACCCAAACTTTGGAAAAGAAATAAAGGGATAAATCTTGGCTCAGATATTCCCCAAATGGACGAATAAAGCCCCGTTGTATGCCGCTGTTGGTGCTGGCTTGACCCTGGTTGTTGTTGTGGGTCTGGTATGGTACTATGCTTCCCCCTGGTACACTGACGTCGGCTACCGTCCAGCGCAGCCCGTCCCCTACAGCCATAAAGTGCACGTGAGGGACCTTGGCTTGGATTGTCGATTCTGTCATACTGGCGTGGAGACTTCTCCTGTTGCTGGTTTACCTCCGACAAAAACCTGTATGAATTGTCACAACATGGTCAAGGCCGATAGTGACAAATTGGCACTTGTCCGCGAAAGTTTCAAAAATGGTACACCCCTGGAATGGGTCCGTGTTCACAAGTCGCCGGACTATGTATACTTTGATCACTCCGCCCACATAAATGTAGGCGTTGGATGTGCCAGCTGTCATGGCAATGTCGCTGAAATGGATGTGGTCGCACAACACAAACCATTGAGTATGGGATGGTGTTTAGATTGTCATCGTAATCCCGATGATCACATACGCCCAGCAAGTGAAGTCACCAACATGACCTGGACACCACCAACAAACCAGGCTGAATTTGCCGCAAAACAGAAAGAGCTCTTGGATATCAAAGCTCCGATTACTGACTGTACAGGATGTCATAGATGAGTAATGCAATCAACCCCAGTGCACAGGGCAAGACTTACTGGCGCAGTTTGGATCATCTCGCCGAAACTCCCGAATTCAAGGAGTTGGTTGAGAAGGAATTTCCAGATGGTGCTGATGAGCTGAAAAACCCTGTTTCACGTAGAAAATTTTTAAGCTTGATGGGTGCATCCATGGCTTTGGCTGGTTTAACCAGCTGTCGCCGTCCCGTTGAAAAGATCATCCCTTATGTCGTTAAGCCAGAAGAAATTATTCCCGGTAAGCCACAGTATTATGCCACCAATATGCCTTTTGGAACGGAATCCTTTGGTTTGTTGGTTGAAAGTCATGAGGGTCGCCCCACTAAAATAGAGGGCAATAAGAACCATCCTGCTTCAGGTGGATCCTCCAATGTTTTTATGCAGGCTGAAATGCTCAACCTCTATGATCCAGACCGTTCACAAATGGTTTTGAATCAGGGCAAGAACTCCAGTTGGAATGCTTACCGCTCAGCCTGGAAGAAGATTGCTGAGACATATACTGAAAATGGTGGTGAGGGAATGGCCATACTCTCTGAGAGTTTCGCCTCTCCTACCATGATGCGTCTTAGTGAAGCCTTTATGAAGAAATTCCCACAGGCACGCTGGGTTACTTACGATAGTGTCAGCGATGAAAATATTTTTTCAGGTGTTCAAGCTGCAACAGGGCAACTGGCTCAACCGAGATATAATTTTAAAGAAGCCAATATTGTGCTTTCCCTGGACTCAGATTTTCTGCAAATGGACAGCAACGATATTCCCAACGCCCGTGATTTTGCCTCCCGCCGCAAAGTGCGCTCTGAAAAAGACAGCATGAATCGTCTCTATGTCGTTGAAGGGACCTATACCATCACAGGCGGAATGGCAGATCATCGTCTGAGAGTACAAAACGGACAAATCGGCATGTTTGCAGCAGCCCTGGCTCACGAACTGAGCGCACAGGGTCTGGATATCAAGGCACCACGCGTCAATGCAGACTTTGACAAAAAATGGATCACTGTCCTTGCCAGGGATCTGATTCACAACAAGGGTAAATCTCTGGTAGTAGGTGGCCGTCGTCAACCTGCTGAAGTGCACACGTTGATTGCTCTCATTAATGAAGTATTAAGCAACACCAATAAAACCGTAAGCTATACTGCCAATCCTGACATGCAGGCTTCCAGCTTGAAGTCATTCATGAATCTGAACAAGGCCATGAAGGAAGGCAAGATTGAGTCGTTGATAATTCTGGGTGGCAATCCGGTCTATCAGGCACCTGCCGATGTTGACTTTGCGGCCGGGCTCAAGAAGGTTAATTACTCAGTTCATCTGTCTTCACATGTGGATGAAACCTCAGCCAATACGACCTGGCACATTCCAGAAGCACATTTTCTGGAAAGCTGGGGAGATGTCTCTGGCTATGGCGGTGCAGGAATTATACAACCCCTGATTGCCCCACTTTTTGATGGAAAAAGCGATATCGATGTTCTGGCTGACCTGGTCTCTGATGAAGAAGTTTGGGCTTATGGTGTGGTTCAGGAAACCTGGACAGGTATTCTGGGTGCCGCTGGTTTTGAAAAAGCCTGGCGCAAGGTAGTCCATGATGGATTTCTCACATCTACCCGGGAAACACCAGTAGCTATGAATAAATCTCGTGCTCAAGGGGTTGTTTCCATGAGTCGCTATTATTCGTCCACGGTTTCAGGAAATGAGATGGAAGTCATTTTTACAGCCTCTTTTTCCAATTTTGATGGCCGTTATGCCAACAATGGCTGGATGCAGGAGTTACCCGATCCCGTAACCAAGGTTACCTGGGACAACGTGGCCTTGCTCTCAGCCAACACTGCAAAACAACTAGGTGTGAAAAATGAAGATCGCCTGAAAGTCTCAACCAGTGGCGTTGATGTGGTGCTACCAGTCTGGATACAGCCCGGTATGGCCGACAACACATTGGCTCTTGAGTTGGGCTATGGTCGCGAGATTGGTCGTGTGTCCACCGGCGTAGGCGCCAATGTAGGTGTCTTACGTTATGCCTCAGGAATGAATATTGCCTCGGGCTTTACTGCCGAAAAGGCTTTAGGAACCCACACCCTGGCCTGTGTTCAGGATCATCATGGTTTTGATGAAGAAAAGTTGGCTGCAGATGCTATTCAAGAACGATTGCCAGCCATTGTCCGAGAAAGCACGCTTTCTGACTATCAGAAAGACCCTGAGTTTGCCATGGCTTTCGCCGAAAAGAATGAGCTCAAAGGCATGTGGAAAGAGCATGACTATGGGGAAGGAAACCAATGGGGTATGTCCATTGACCTGACTAGCTGCACAGGCTGTAGTGCCTGTACCATTGCCTGTCAGAGCGAAAATAACATTCCCATTATTGGCAAGGATGAAGTCAGCAATGGTCGTGACATGAGCTGGATTCGCCTGGATCGTTACTATACCGGTGATGTTGAAGATCCTGAAATGGTCTTCCAACCCATCGCATGTCAGCATTGTGAAATGGCTCCCTGTGAAGGAGTTTGTCCAGTGGCAGCCACCACACATAGCGAAGAAGGTCTTAATGAAATGGCCTACAATCGTTGTATTGGTACCCGCTATTGCGCCAACAATTGCCCTTATAAAGTGCGACGATTCAATTTCTTTAACTATACCAAGGATGTGCCTGAGATCGTCGAGATGGCCATGAATCCTGATGTATCGATTCGTTTCCGTGGTGTTATGGAGAAATGTACATTTTGTGTTCAGCGTATTAATGTCGCTAAGATCGAAGTCAAAAACGAAGGTCGCGGTTTGGAAGATGGTGATATCGTTGTCGCCTGTCAACAAGCCTGTCCTACAGATGCCATTGCCTTTGGAAATATCAATGATCCCAATAGTGAAGTCTCCAAGGTCAAGGCGCAGAATCGTGATTATGCCTTGTTGGGTGAGTTGAACCTGCAACCTCGAACCAGTTATGGTGCCAAGCTGCGCAACCCAAATCCAGATCTTGAAGCTGAACATCATGCAGCCGAGCATACGGCCTAGGTATTGAACCAATGAAATTATATGGAACTCTAAAGTGAGTATACTAAACAAACATCCCCAAAGAGATTCCGCTGCTACTGAAGCATTAGGGGGCGAGGAACTACTGGTTACAGGTGGTCATTCCTTTAGCACCCTTACAGACAAAGTCAGTGGCATCGTTGAAACAAAAACTCCACCCAAATGGTATCTGTTATTTGCCATGGCCGTTTCTGGCGCGATGGTCTTACTGGGAGCTATTGGATGGCTGGTCTGGGAAGGCACTGGAATCTGGGGGCTCAACAACCCAGTTGGCTGGGGCTGGGCTATCGTAAATTTTGTGTTCTGGGTGGGTATTGGACATGCTGGAACCTTGATTTCAGCTATTCTGTTTCTATTGCGACAGCAATGGAGGACAGCCATTAACCGCTTTGCTGAGGCCATGACCATTTTTGCAGTTATATGTGCGCTGGTTTTTCCAGGTATTCACGTCGGACGAATCTGGTTGGCCTATTACATGTTTCCAATTCCTAACCAGATGTTGATCTGGCCCAACTTCAGAAGCCCCTTGTTATGGGATATCTTCGCTGTTGGTACCTACTTCACCGTGTCGACCCTCTTCTGGTATGTAGGTCTCATTCCTGATTTAGCAACCCTGAGAGATCGTGCCACGAAAGTGCGCAAAAAGGTTCTAGGCTTCTTTGCCATGGGGTGGAGAGGCGGCAACCGTCAGTGGCAACATTATGAAAAAGCCTATCTCATGCTGGCTGGACTGGCAACACCCCTGGTATTATCAGTTCACTCCGTTGTGGCTACAGACTTTGCAACCAGTATGGTACCGGGATGGCATACCACCATCTTCCCACCCTACTTTGTGGCAGGGGCTGTGTTCTCCGGTTTTGGTATGGTGATGACCCTGGCGATTATTGCCAGAAAGATTTATGGACTGGAAGACATTATCACTGTTAACCACCTCGAGAAAATGAACAAGATCATCCTGGTGACAGGCTCCATGGTTGGCTATGCCTATATGACAGAATTTTTTATTGCCTGGTATTCTGGAAATGAATACGAGTTCTTTGCCTTCATTAACAGGGCTTTAGGGCCATACGCATGGGCTTATTGGATCATGTTTTTGTGTAATGTGATCACACCTCAGATTTTCTGGTTCAAGAAGCTGCGTCGCAGTATCCCTGTTATGTTTGTAGCTAGCATCTTTGTAAATATCGGTATGTGGTTCGAGCGCTTTGTGATCACAGTAACCTCGCTCTCTCGTGATTTTCTCCCCTCTAGCTGGGATTATTACTCCCCATCAATCTGGGATATACTCACCTTTGTTGGAAGCTTTGGTCTTTTCTTCACCTTCTTCCTGCTTTTCCTGAGATTCCTACCTATGGTGGCTCTCGCTGAAGTTAAGGGTGTCATGCCTGAAGCTGACCCACACAATTATCATTCAGAAGGAGGTGCCAAATGAGTCAAACATTAGGTGCCCTCGCCCGTTTTACAAATCCTGCTGAACTCATTGAAGCAGCCAAAAAAGTCCGCGATGCTGGATATAAGAAATTTGATTGTCACTCACCCTTCCCTATTCATGGAATGGATGATGCCATGGGATTAAAGCGCTCACCTCTCGGTTATATCGTAGGTGGAATGACCCTCACGGGAGCAACCGTTGGAATGACTCTGCAATACTGGGTCGCAGCCGTTGAATATCCCCTGATTATATCTGGAAAGCCTTTCTTCAGCTGGCAGGCCTTTATCATTGTTACCTTCGCACTTTTTGTGCTCTTTGGTGCTTTTGGCGCTGTCCTGGGCATGCTCCACTTAAATCGACTTCCTCGATTGCACCACCCTGTCTTCTATTCTGATAAGTTCGCGAAAGTAACAGACGACGCCTTCTATGTCAGCATCGAAGCGGAGGACGAACAGTTCGATGAAGACAAAATTCAAAAATTCCTCAGCTCAATTGGTGGTACCGATGTCGAGCTGTTGGTAGGCGAGTAAGGAGATGATGATGAATAAGTTATTTACTCGCATGATGCTCTTTACTGGAATTGCCTTTTTGGTTATGACCTGTGGACGAGGAAATTATTCTGAAAAAACACCTATTCACTTAAATCCAAACATGGACTCACAGGGAAAATACAAAGCACAATCCGAGAGTAATTTCTTTGTGGATGGTGCCAGTATGCGTACCCCTGTTGAGGGCACAGTCGCTCGTGGTGAATTGCGAGCTGATGATGCTTTCTACCACGGTAAAGATGCTTCAGGTGAGTTCATCACTTCAGCACCCATGGATGTTACAGCTGAGATGGTTCTGCGAGGAGAAGAGCGTTATGACATCTACTGCTCTGCCTGTCATGGTGTAAAAGCAGATGGCAAGGGCAAGATTCTCTTTTACGAGTATCCAATTCCTCCAGCCAATTTTTATGATGAGCGCATCAAAAAATTGAGCGATGGCCACATGTTCAATGCCATCACTGCTGGCTGGCTCAATATGCCATCATTTAAAGCGCAAGTTTCAGTGGAAGATCGATGGGCAATCATCAGCTACATCAGATCACTTCAAAAGAATTAAAAGGTCTTGAGCGCACTATGAAATTCGACAATAAGACATACATGTTATTAGAGACCGGGTCATTCACGCAGAAAGCCTTGATTGTGGGTGTTGTTGGCCTGCTACTTTCCGTGACTGGCGCTTTTATGGATCACGCACAATTCTTCCAGGCCTATCTCACCACTTTCACCTTCTTTACAACCATTGGTCTGGGTGGACTTTTCTTTGTCCTCATTCACCATGTCACGGGTGCTTATTGGGGTGTGGTTATGCGGCGCGTGGCTGAAAACCTGGCCTGCACTCTGCCCATTATGGGGTTACTGATGATCCCTCTATTTTTTGGGATGCATGATCTCTTTCATTGGTCACATGTAGATGATCCACATGTGATGCAGGATAAAATACTACAATGGAAAGCACCCTATTTAAACACGACTTTCTTTATCATTCGCAGTGTCGTCATTTTTGTAATCTGGTCATGGTTGGCTCACAGCCTGCGTCGTCTTTCTCTAGCGCAAGATGCTGGTAATGCGGAAAGCCTGGGTAGAATGAGACGTATAGCTGCCGGTGGCACCGTTATCTTTGCCATCACTGTGACGGTTTTCGCTTTTGATTGGCTCATGAGTCTCGACCCTCACTGGTATTCAACCATTTTTGGTGTTTATGTGTTTTCTGGTGGCTTTTTGGCAGCTATTGCACTGTTATCTATTCTGGCGATTATGTTGAGAAATAATGGAGCCGGTGAGCTCGTTACCGCAGAACACACCCATGATTTGGGAAAATTTCTTTTCGCCTTTACAGCCTGGTGGGCCTATATCGGTGGTGCCCAGTACTTTCTAATCTGGTATGGCAATATTCCTGAAGAGACAATCTGGTTTCTTCATCGCTGGGAACATGGGTGGAAGTATGTCAGCCTTTTCTTGATTCTTTTCCACTTTATCATCCCATTTATTGTCTTGGCTTTCAGAGCTGTCAAGCGTGTTCCTGTTTTGATTGTATCAATTTCAGGCCTGGCTCTCTTTATGCATTATGTAGACCATTTCTGGATGATAAATCCTGTCTTTAATGATCATCACCTTCATTTCTCCTGGATGCATCTCACGACCGTCCTTGGGATGGGTGGTATTTTTCTATGGTGGGTGTTTATGAAGTCAGGAAAAGATCCTATTATCGCATTGGGTGACCCCAAACTTCAAAAGTCGATTGAGCATACCGTTCACTAGTTAAAAACACCCGCATAAAAAAGCCCTGGCCTCTTCGATAAACTTAAGGACCAGGGCTTTTTTTTGCCCTCTAACTATCTATAGCACCCGACTTAAGTCGGGTGCTATAGGCATCAACCCCTAGAAGAGGTAGTGAACACCAAACTGCATCTGCCATTTTGAAGCAATAGAAGTGTCATCCACATAGGAATCTTCCAGTGAAGTATTGAAACTGAAATATGGTACACCACTGGCATCAACCCCATTCACGGTGATAGGGTTCCAGGTTGTTGAAAGCTGACGAACACCCCAGGCAGAGTTGATCATATTTCCAATATTCAAGATATCCAACGAGAACTGTAGGGTATGATCCATACCACCCAATGCCAGAGAGACTTCTTGAACAGCCTTGAGATCCAATTGGCTGAACCAGGGCAGCATCGCGCCATTGCGCTCGGCATAATCGCCACGACGGGTGCTTAGATAATCATCTTGTTCGATGAAGGCATCCAGGGCTGCCCACTGTGCAGCCGCATCTGCAGCGACAGTACCCACGCCATCTGTTACTGTTCCAAAATGGATGTCACTGGCATCTTCAGGAACATAGAGCAGATCATTGTTTGGAATCGCATCGCCATTGAGATCACCAGCATAGGTGAAGGAATAGCGGTTACCAACGCCTGTTTCAAAGAACATTGCCAGAGATGAATTCATCTTGCCATAGCTCTTCGTATAAACAGCAGAGGAAATAACCCGGTGCTTCAAGCCATAGCGTGAATAAGAGTAGATCGCGCTATTTGGTCCATCAACAATGGGATTTCTCTGGAAAGCATCTGCAGCAATTTCCGCTGGAATGGATGTGAGATCCTTTGAGGTAATGTTGGTATAAGAAACATTGGCAATCATTCCAAAATCAAATTTCTTAGACACTTTCCCAGTGAGGGACTGTTGGAAACCTTCATCCGTATTATCAAGTACAATTGCACCGGCATCGAGGAAGGTGTTTGAAACACCTGCTGCCGTGTAGATGTTGACCTCATTAAACCCTGCGAACATAGGTCGAGTATCACCAGTTCCAGAGAGGTTGGCCGACGGAGCTAGCATGTTGTAATTGCGATGAACCACGGCGTTTACGTCTTTGGAAAAAATAGCTTCCAGTGATACAAGCCAGTCTCCTGCAAAGGCCTTGTCAACAGCAACATCTGTTTTCCATACCTGAGGATACTTAAAATCATCAGCGGTATCATTGATCTGGAAAGTATAGAAGGGGCTCAACTTGGCATTTGAGGCTTGGTTACCTAGCCATACAAAGGGTATGCGACCAGTAAATATTCCTGAACCTCCACGTAGCTGCATACTTCTGTCGCCATGAACATCCCAATTGAAACCTAAACGGGGAGCGAAGAGCGGTTTGGCTTCTGGCCAGGTAGAAGGATCCACATCTGCTGCGTTTCCATCTTCATCAACCCAACCAGTAAATCCAGTGATGCCTGCATCCTCGTCTAGTTCATTCAAATAAAGGGGATAGTCTACACGAAGACCCAGGGTAAGTTTTATATCATCCGTAGCACGGAACTGGTCCTGAGCATAAATTCCTAATTGACCAACATCCACATAAGCCCAGGCATAATCATTTGCGTCTGATGCCGCTGCTTGAGCATTGAAATCAATTTCAGTATTGTCGTTATTCAAGAATTCCTGTACGGAACCAAAGGTATTCCAGGGATAAAAGAACAAATTGAAAGAGTTGTCAAACTTGAGAACCTCAAGGTTAACACCTGCAGTCAAAGTATGTTTATCCATGTAATAGGTCAGGTTGTCGGTGAACTGAAACACATCCTGATAAAGCCTGTTATGTGTGGAAAACATCTCTGATCCCATGGAAATGGCCAGGTTGCCACTGCCATCAAAAATATCTACGACTGGCCATCCAACAGATTTTGGTTCCCGCTCATCACGAAACATAGTGTAGCCAACCATTAATTTGTTGGCCAGCTTATTTGAAAAGCGTGAGTTCAACTCAGCTACATAAGAGTTAATCTTGTTAAAAATCCGATAAGAAGAATTCTCAAAGGGTAGCCTGAAGCTGGTTGGGCCACGTCCGATAATGGCTTCTGGATGTGGAAGAATGTCTTTCCATGAATCCAGATAGTTATAGCGAAAGGTCAGGTTGTGAGACTCATTGATGTTCCAATCAATCTTTGCCAACAATTTATTATTGAAGGTTTTGTGGTTGTATCCCTGATATGCACCAGGTTCATAGCCCCAATAATCTCTCAGGCGGGCCTGAACCATCGCTACTGAATCGGCATCCACAGAGGTCACGTTGGCACCCGTGCTACCATCGTCAGCGATAAAATTATGAGCGAGTTGATCCCGCCGTTCTGTTTCGAAGTTGACAAAGTAGAACACCTTGTCCTTGATAATTGGACCACCAAGTGAAATACCACTCTGTGATGTAGCAAAGTCAAGATTTTCGGCTTCCACATCACCCACCTTGGTTCCAACCAGGGCTTCATTTCTAAGATAATGATAGACTGAAGCCTTAAAGGTGTTGGTTCCAGATTTGGTCACGGCATTGATACCGGCACCGGTAAAGCCACCCTCGCGAACATCAAAGGGAGCTATAGATACCTGGACCTGTTCAATGGCATCCAGGGAAACGGGTTGTGCCTCTGTCTGGCCACCAGGTACAGCATAGTCAAGACCAAACGGGTTGTTAAAAATGGATCCATCAAGTGAGAAGTTGTTGTAAAGATTATTGCGACCACCAAATGAATTGCCGTCGCTTTCGGGTGTCAGGCGAGTAAAATCCTTTTGACCACGAGAGATTGTTGGCAAGCTCTCAAGCAATTCAGTGTTGATGCTTATTTCAGCACCAGTCCGGTTGGGATTTATCTCGCTTTGCTCTGCAGTGATGAGAACTGTGCCGCCTTGCATTGCTTCAGCATGAAGGTTGAATCCATAGAATTCGTCTACATTAAGAGCCAGAAACAAGTCATCTTTTCTCTGGTCAGCGTATCCGATGTAGCTAGCTGAAACTACATAAGGTCCACCAATTTTCATGTTGGGAATATAGTAGTAGCCATCGGTCATTGTCGAAGCACCATAAACAGTACCCGTTGGAACGTGTAGTGCAATAACGTTTGCTCCGATCAGCACCTCACCATCAGTATTGGTAACCTTGCCACTGATGGCGGCTGTGGTGACACCCTGTCCATAAACGAAACCTGACAGAAGTATCATTACCATAAACACTCGGCCTATGAAAAGCTTCATACCTTACCTCCTTTATTGTTTACAACGATTGCTGAAGCTAAAACGTGTTGGGAAAAATAAAATAGCTATATGATCATAAGAAATAATTTAGTGAAGCTGTCTCTCAATATCAAAACGCAAGCCGGAAGACTTGAATAATTGGGTCTTTTCGGTTTTGCATCTTGCGAATGTGCCATTGCATTTCCCTGCTACTGACAATAGTTTCGCAAGACTAAAAATTTGATTTGATCTACTGAAAGGATAAACATGAAAACCAAAAATTTATGGTTCGCTGCCATTGCGGGACTGATGATCCTGGCTTGTGCAGAAAAAGAACCAGTCTACCCATGGATTACGGATGCCAGCGTAAAGGTGGAAGCAGAGGGGAAATTGATAGGCTATGAGTTCTGGGCAAAGTGGTGAGGCTCCTGTGTTCGGCTGGATGCCGAAACATTTAATGACCCTGCACTCATCAAGTATGCTGAAGAGAATTTCATTTCCTATCATCTCAACGTAGACTCCACCCAGAACAAGAAACTTAGCAGAAGTTTCAACATCACCGGCATTCCCGCCTTCGTCTTTGTGGACGAAGAAGGCAATGAGGTTGATCGCATTGTAGGCTATATGCCACCGAAGGAATATCTGGCTGAAATGACCAGAATCCGCAATGGGATCAATACGGTTCCTGACCTTGTGAAACAACTTCAGGAGGATCCAGACAATGCAGACCTTCTGGTGAACCTGGCAGGCAAGGTAGAAGCCATGAGTGGTCTCAAAGCCGCCATGACTTATTGGGAAATGCTATTCGGTCTTGATGGTGTAGATGCAACCTTGCACTCAACAGCAGCGCTGAAAATGGCACTATACCACGCCAAAGAGAATTCAGATCCTGAGACCCTGGCCTCCTTTATAAACAACGAGACCAATACAGAGGTTCTTCCTAAAGCCTATGATGCCTTGCGGAACTTTTACCGCGGGGAAAAGAACAAAGAGGCAGAGGCAGAGACTTATCGTCGCTATGTTGACTTTATGTCTGGCGTGCACAAAGAAAGCACAGGCCTGCTGAATGGTTATGCCTGGCGTATGACCCAGCTTGAGCTCAATCTGGAAAATGCCCTGGAACGTGTGAATCAAGGTATCGCCATGCTGGCCGAGGATGAGGAAGCGAAAGAAAAAGCTCAAATCATGGACACCAAGGGTGAGGTGTTGTGGAAACTTGGACGTATTGATGAAGCCGTTGCTGTCATGGATAAATGTATCGCGCTTCAGCCTGAAGATACCTACTATCAGGAACAAAAAATAAAGTTTCAGACCCCCAGCTAAACAATTCATATTTCATGAAATGAAAAGGCCTCGAAATTCCGAGGCCTTTTTTTGTACCGTGTCTTTACGTTGTGTTATGGGGAGGAAAGCTTTTCCAACATATCGATACCATTTTGGTTTTCTGGATTGATACGAATTGACTTTTTATAATTTCGTTTTGCCCGCCGAAGATCACCTTTGTTCATATAGGCTTCTCCAAGACTATCATAGACATTGAAGGCTTTGGGATATTCCTTCACATTTAATTTGAAAATTTTGATTGCGTCATCCAGACGGTCTTTTCCCAGTAGATAATACCCCAGTATATTGAGAGCGTTTTCATTAAAGCCATAGTCGTCAGGATTCGATTTTTTTAGATCTCGATAGAGTTTGACAGCATCGCTCCCTCTACCTTCTTGTAGGACATGAAAAAGAGGAGCGATTAACGACTTTTTCACTCCATTATTCTCCATGGTCAATCCTCGATGGATGGTTCGAATCCAAAACCCGCGATTTGGATATGCGTGGTCGTCATCAGCCACTACAGAAAGGATATTTTCATCAATCATTTCTGTTGGCGTTTTGCCAGATGATACCGCCTTTTTGATTAAGGGAATGCTTCTGTCAAGTCGCTCCACATATTCGCTGGCTTGGGTATAATCAAAATTATCACCATGGGATTGAACAAAAGAGACATCATCTGGAAAAAAGGATAGTGCCTTACGAGCCAGAGCCGGAAAGCCTCTAAAATCACCTCCACGGGCAAAGTCAACCATGGGGTATGAACCCGATTTAAGAACACCGCCGGTACAGGCTACTTTTGAATCAGGAAAATATACCAGAAGGTCATCTTTGCAGTGTCCCCCGGCAATAGGAATCAACCTGATTTCCTCACCATTAAAGACAAAACTGGTTTCGCTATCAATAGACATTGAAGGAAAGGCATTTTGGGGCCATTCAACCAGGACATCCAGATCACCGCGCATGAGTTCTGCACTGGCGGCGTGTGCCACAATTTCAGCGGCTTCACCAAGGTATTTATTCATACTTGTATGGTGATCATGGGAATGGGTGTTGATTACTTTAGTTACCTTCAATTCACTCAATTCAGCCAGGACTTTCATGAGTTCTGCATATGATTGTTCCATACCGGGATCTACCAACAGAATGCCATCGGGCCCAATGGAAGCAAGGGTGCTTACGGGATAAAAAGTAGTGACCTTAAAATGATACAGGGTTTCTGACATCTTTGTGGTTTCAATTGTTGTCTTTGGTTGGGCTAGTAGCATTGTTGAAATCGTCAACAATCCCATCAGGTACATAATAGGTTTGCTTGTTTTCATTGGGGTCCCTCCTCAGGTGTTGTCATGGGGGGAAGGTACTCCAGTGTTCAAGAGGACGACTCTCTTTTCGCCAAAGGGTCGCATCGCTCGATTTTTGGTTCAAAAAAGGGTGTCAAAAAAAACGCCCCGCAAAAGCAGGGCGTTTCTGATATATATGTAATTGGGGATCTAGAAAGAAAACCCCGTTTCGATACTTGTTTGGGCAACAACTTCTCCCGAACCAGCATCTGTATCAATTTCACCGTTACCATCAAGATCAATATAGCTCTGGCGGAAGTCCCAGGTGAGTGTGGCTCCGCCACCCAAACCAATGGTCACCTTATAGCCCAGCAATGTTCCTTCGCTGACGATATCAAAGGGATCATCAACATTCATACGTAGGATATATGCATTGGCTGCTTCCACCTTGGGAATCAGGTTCGGGGCAATACCAATCACGCCCTGGATACCCTTAACTTCCGATTCATCAGAAGTCATGTGCTGATAACCAGCCTGCAAATTAATCAGACCAAGAACATCGGCTCCGACGCTACCAAAAACACCCATCATGGATGAATTGTCATAGAGCTTTTCATAGCGGGTGCGAGGTGTTAATCCCATACCAGCATAATCGACAAATCCAACACGCTCCAGATCGTAATTTCGATCGAAGAGTCCATAGACAAAATTGCCTGTAGGCGTGATTCTAAATTCAACACTGGCAGTAAGAAAGTTGAAGATCTGAGCACGGAGACCAGGAGCTGTCGCACCCATGCCATACTCGACTAACTTTTGACGAACTACACCATTGTCATCGTAATACATTGAGTCAGCAGTTCCAAAATATTGACCAGCCTCTGCAAAGAGGATCAATTTCAGCTTGTCCATATTGAGGATTGGGTAGGCTATATCAACACTAAGACCACCAACCGTGCTGGGGTTCTCGCTTATATCAAAGGGATCCGGTTTACGTGTGATTTCATCATCCCAGTCTCTGCTGTGGTCTGGGGTGTAGTTATCAGTTTTACCATCACCATCAATATCCCACTCGTCAGGGGAGTTATCTGGTCGTCCATCACCATCAGAATCTTTTGAGTATTCAGCTTCATCTGGAAAATCATCCACCAGGTTGGGGATATAATCGCCATCATCATCTTTGAGACCGAGGTACTGGTTATTATCCATGATCAGGGTGCTACCGAAAGTCAGCTTGCCCAGGGAAAAGGTTCCACGTAAACCCATGATTCCCAACCCAGTGCTCTCTCCACTAAAGGAGAACTCTTTGTAGTTGGCAACAACATTTTCAATTCCAAAATTGCCGAACTTAAGACCAATATGATGTCCTGTCTTACGAACAGAGGGGTATTCCATCATGTTTGAATACCCATTCATAAACAACCCATATCCAAGAACTACATTTTCAAGTGTTCCTACACGGACATAAAGTGGATCGCCAGGTTCTCCCCAACGGACATACATAATTTTGTCAATGACATCCTTGGCTTCATTCCACTCATCTTTACGAATGTTACCGTCCTGATCCATATAGATAACGATATCAAGACCGACGCCAAGCTTTCCAAAGGAAATATCTGGACGCAGGGCGATCTGGTTGTAGAGTTGACCATCAATGGTCACGGCACCAAAGCCAGCATCCATTGCGAGACCACCGCCATCACCTTCTTCTTCGGCTTCCTCTTCAGGTTCCTCAGCAGGAGTGGTTGTATCAACAGTTGATGGAGGGGCAGTAGGCATTCCTGCGTCAGCATCAGCAGTTTCAGTACTATCTCCAGCGGCAGTTTCTGCCACTTCTTCTTCGCTTTCTTCCTCAGTGGCGTCACCGGTACCGTCGGTATCACTTTCCGGATCTGCTGGAATTGTGCTTTCATCAGTATCACCGGTATCTATGTAACCATCAGAGCTGGAGTTAACAGTTTGGCCAGCTCCACCAGTACTAATCATACCAGTGAGGTTATTCATAACGTCTACCAGACCTTCAAGGACGATAACCTGATCTCCAGTTTCAGGATCAGTAATGGTCCAGAACTCAGTTCCTTTAATGGAGGCCACAGAGGTTGGAGTATGGAGTTGAAAGCCAAACTCGGCTCCCTTGGCATACTTGGTTAGTGCTTGACCATATTCCAGACGAACATGGTAACCTGTTCCGCCAATATCTTCCACCATGGTGACGGCCACTTCAGTGTTTTCACGAAGCTTAACCTGGCTTTTATCATCAAGAAGCAACATCACGGCAAAACCGTCATTTACTTTGATCTGATCATTGTTGTCCAGGATCATTCCCATGGTTACTGGCGTGCTGTAATCGAAATCTTCTGCCTTTTGAATCAAGACATCACCTTGAACCTTGGAGATCACAGCGACCTTATCGGCATATACTCCACCGACCAAAATCAGTGCAAAGATGAATAGGGTAACTAATTTTTTCATGTGTGCTTCCTCTTACTGTATGGATTTATATCCTTTTGATATCAGTGCGGAATTTAACAAACAGCCAAGACCCACCAAGCATTTTCCTAGGAAATCAGGCGTTGATTAATTCGATTATATCAACAGGGTTTACATCTTTACATCAGAAGAAAAGGAGGTGGCAGTATCGCTTTTAGCTTGCCCAAGTTATTTAAACACAATAACTTTTATTCAATATATGGTAACAAGTCACACATAAGGTCCGAGCGAGAGCTCAATTAACAAAGAATTAAAAACGCGATAGCGACAGCCAGAAAGGAGAATTATGGGTTTTGAAATAGCAGGAATATTAATCCTGATGATTCTCTTGCTGGTGCTTCTGGTTCTGGAAGTTGTCCCCATTGATGTCCTGGGTCTTGGTCTCCTGCTAGTGCTTTGGTTTACTGGATATGTGGATAGTGATCAGGCCATTGCCGGGTTTAGCAACAAGGCCGTTCTCACCGTCGCGGTGATGTTTGTATTGAGTCACGCCCTGGTCAAAACAGGCATCCTTGAAAATTTCGCCCAATACTTTATCGACATGGAAAAAAAGGTGAAGTGGTTGGGAATTGGACTTTTCTTTGTGACCGTCAGCCTCTTTTCTGGTTTCATTAATAATGTTGCTGCAGTGGCCATCTTTATTCCCGTGGCTATGCATATGGCCTCAAAGTTTAGAATTTCACCCTCGAAGCTGTTGTTGCCCCTCTCCTATGCCGCCATTTATGGAGGCACCATCACCCTCATCGGTACTTCAACCAACCTGCTTGTCAGCTCAGTTGGTGAAACCCACGGTCTTCAAGCCCTGGGTATGTTTGAGTTTCTACCCATGGGGATCATCTTTCTGGTGGTAGGCACTACATATAGCCTGGTTGTTTTGCCCAGACTGTTACCATCCCGTGCTCCAGTTAGCACCCTGGTGGGGAAATACCATATGTCGACCTACCTCACCGAATTCAGGATTGACAAGGGCTCACCGCTGATTGGATCAAATTGCCTTGAGCGAAAAGTCAATGAACTCTATGAAATAACGGTGCTGGACATCATTCGAGATGGTGCTCACCTCGCCGGCAATGTGGGTGAGCTAAAACTCAAACAGGGCGACATTTTACTGACCAAAGGTGCCATAGATAATTTTTTAAAATTTCACCAACAGGAAAAGGTGTTGGCACTTTCGGACGTAAAGCTGGGCGAGACTGAGTTGCAGGAAGGTGATAATGTCCTGGTGGAAGGTCTGGTTGGACCAGAGTCAACACTCTACGATAAATCCCTGAGCGATCTGAATTTCCGTAAAAAATATCATGCCTTTGTCCTGGCAATCGGCCGGCGAGGGGTCACTATCAAACAAAAGATCGCCCATATCCGACTTCGGTTTGCAGACACGTTACTCATGCTCATGCCGGTTGATCAGATATCAGAAATGCGCAATGATCCGGATTTGATTATTCTGCAACATCATGAAATAAACATGCGTAAAAAAAGAATCCGTTGGCTAGCGGTTATCATCATTCCCCTCATCATGCTGTCAGCGGCATCAGGCCTCATGGATATTTTGGCAGCAGCATTGGCTGGCGCCTTTCTGCTCCTGGTAACAAAGCATATCTCAACCCGGGAAGCCTATAGTGCCATTAATTGGCCTGTGATTATCTTTATCGCTGCTTTTATTCCTTTTGGAACCGCCATGGAAACCAGCGGGGCTGCCCACTTGATCGGTGAAAGCGTGACATCCATGGCCAACATCTTTTCGACGGATCTAGCTCCGTATGTGCTGCTTTCCAGTCTCTATTTGATCACAGCAATCATCACGGCGGTTGTTTCAAACAATGCTGCTGCCATTGTGTTGACACCCATCGCCATCGCTGCAGCCAATAACATGGGTATCGACTCGCGGCCACTGATATTCACAATATGTTATGCTGCTTCAGCCAGCTTTATGACCCCGATTGGATATCAAACCAACCTTATGGTCTATGGTCCTGGTAAATACAAGTTTATGGATTATGTGAAGGCGGGTGCACCCCTGAACTTGATATTCTGGGTTATTGCATCTGTCATGGCGCCGATTTTCTGGCCGTTTTGAGTGAGTAAAGCGAAGTAAAGACTACTTCAAAAGGGTCAGTCGTCTGATCTGTGTTTCAGTATCAGATTCCAATCGCAGTAAATAAACTCCACTATCTTGATTTTGAGCATGCCAGACCAGTTGATGATTTCCAGCCTGGAGATAATCGCTGATTAACACATCAACCAGTTTCCCTGTGAGATCATAAATGCTCAATCTGATGTGAGTAGCCGCAGCAAGTGAAAACCTCAGGCTAGTAGTGGGATTAAAGGGATTTGGAAAATTTTGGTGCAACACAAATTGATCCGGGCGAGCAGCTTTCTCCCCACCATCGAAAGCGACAACACTTTCACCAGGAAAGAAGGTGTAGCCCACACCACCTTTTGTAAACCAGGACTGGGAAATTGCTGATTTAGTGTACTCATATCCTTCCCCGTTTTGCCGTGCGGGATCGTGAACCAATGGATCACCTTGGTCATCAAAACCTGCTAGCATCATGAGGTGTCCCGAATATAGGGGTGGTCCAACTGACATGATGACCCGTCCACCAGCAGCCAGGGTGTCATAGGCCTGACTCCAGGTACGATAGCGTGTGACGGCGCCATCAAGATGGTATCCGGCTGCATTCTGAACCGCGCGTGGCCAGATTCCAAAGAGGTTCCAGTAATCATCATAATTATCAACAGCAAAGTCATATGGATCCACCTCAATATCATATGATCGGATAGCCAATACGGTAGAGGTGGGCGAGCAGATGCTTCCACCGATGTCTGGATCAACGTTGTATTGACAGACAAAATTTGTAGGAATGTATATTTCTGGTGGATCATCATTTACAATAGCAGAAAGATTCATGTTGTCAGTTGTTCTCTGGTCACTGACATAAAAATTGAGTTTATCGATGGAAGGCGAGGGGTGTGCGGCAAGCTGGCGTTTAAATTCAACACGCCATTGCCAAATTGTGTGAAAGTCATCCAGCACAACATAATCATAGTCAATTTCGCCTGCAGCATATGAGGTCGCACCATATGTTGGCCAAATATAATTTTTCCAATAACCCACAGTTAACCAGGGAGACCAGGTTGAGTTATGCTTAAAGCGCATAGAAACCTTGAAACCAGAATCCTCATGAATCGCTTTTCCATTCCATGAGGGCAGTCCTCTGTCGAAGAGGGTCGGAAGCGTATCCGGGATCAAAGTGAAGAATCCTGAAACCGATCCGTCAGTTAACTGCAATGATTTGCCATCCTCGCTGAGTACCATATTGCTAATACTGCTGATTTGAGCCCACATGTCTGCCGCTCTTATTGTTTTGGACTGATCTGGATAGTCAGCCAGAATCCCAGAGACAAAGAGAAGTAAAATGATGGTCAATTGTTTCATGTGTTAAATCCTATAGTTCAATATATGGCAAGACTTCTTCGAAGTCAGTCACCGTGCTGGGGGAGAACATAAATTAGAACCAGAGCTTTCCCATGAGGATATTAAGTATACATAAATTCGAGATGAAGAAAGGTTTCATTCTCTATTTGCCTGCTCTTCAGAATTTTTATTTGGGGTGGTGTTGTCAGACCTTGTCCACCCAGCAGTGCAGGAGCCTTCTCGTCACCAATCACTGAAGGCACCAGGGTTAAATAGAGTTCTTCCAGAACCTGCGCGGCTATAAATTTATGAAGGATATGTCCACCACCCTCTACCAACAGGGATTCAACACCACATTGGGCAATATGCTTGAGGATAAGATCAGTTTGGCCTGGCTGGTCTGGAATCGAAACAATCTCTACATGGTCGGGTCGTGTTTGACCAGGGGTGGTACTCTCTGTCCCCGAAAATATGGTGATTGGGATTTCAGGATGTTGAAAAAGTTCAGCCTGAAAATCCAGATCAAGACGGCGACTCATAATGAAGTGATGAGCATGCTGCTTTGGATCACTCCCACGGTGCACCTTAGGCCAGGTTCTGAAGGTGCTGGCTCCAAACAGAATTCCATCAGCATCATCCCTGAGCGAAATAAGGTTTTCCATATCATAGCGTGAACCAATAGCCACAAAATGATCAACATGAGCAGGACCGATCTTACCATCAAGGGATGTTGCCATGCAAGCGAATATTCTCATGGTTTTGGGTTTTCCATGTTGGAAAATAGTCCCAGCGACAAGAAAAGCACAACTTCGATTTGTTTTTGGTGTCACATCGTGTACTTTCAGCAAATGAAATGGTTTGCAGTTACAATAGTTATAGTGCTTTTACTTACAGGTTGCGAGCTTTTTACCCCTCGTGATTCAGAGCCTCCTATTGATGTTCTGGATCCCTATGCCTGGGTTCCTCCAACTTCACCAGAAATTGTACTGCAAAATCTTGCCAATGCCTTCCCTGCACACAAATTGAATTATCACCTGGATGTTCTGGGAAATTCCGACGAAACGGGAACCTCCTTCACTTTTTTTCCTGATCAAGGTGTGGC
This sequence comes from Fidelibacterota bacterium, assembly GCA_018673925.1. Lineage (GTDB taxonomy): Bacteria > Fidelibacterota > UBA8477 > UBA8477 > JABMPR01 > JABMPR01. The sequence continues at coordinate 86,899 of JABHBL010000057.1, read as the reverse complement.
AAGCTCTCAACCAGGTGTTTTTGACAATTGGGGCTATGTGGAAGAGGAGAATTTCATTACCAAACTTTTCGAAGCGCTCAATCAGGAAGGCCTCCTGCGTCTTGAGTGGGAAATCGAGCAATTATCCCCCATTGATGATCGATATGAAATTATCACAGACTATCATCTGACCTTGTCCTATGGCGAATCTGAAACCCCACTACCAGAGCAACTCAAGGGACAAGCCACCCTCACGTTGATTCAAAATGTTGATCTCTTATATGAAATTTCTATTTGGCAGGACCTAAAATCTGATTCGCTGCCCTGCTGGAGCGATCTTAAAATCCTGGTACAATAAACGATGAAAGTCTTTAGGCCCACGCTTTTCATCGTACTGCTCAGCCTGATTTATCTGCAGGGGTGTTGGAACCCGTTCGCCCCCACAGAAGGTGTGTTGGAAGGTGAAGCGAGCCTGATCCTTACAGAACAGAAATCCCCAGAAGAAGTACTGCAGAATTTTCGCTATGCCTATATCTATCGCGACAGTCTGGTTTACAGCGAGCTTTTTGATACCAGCTTTGTGTTTCTCTATTTTGATCCTGATATAGGCGGGGCTGGCGGCTACGACTATTGGGGTAGAGATACTGAACTGCGTACCACAGGGCGACTCTTCCGGGCTTTTGATCACTTCACCTTGGTCTGGAACGCGACCATAGCTACAGACACCTCCCAAACGGGAGAAATCAGCCTGACCAAGACTTTCGACCTATCAATAGGTGGTGAGTTTTTCTTGTCAGGGAATGCTGTATTTGATTTTGTAGGCGATCCCGCCGGAACCTGGCGTATCTCCCGCTGGCAGGACGAATCCTTCTTTTAGAAATGCAATCAAGCAAAGCCTATTTACAGCAACAACTCATTAACTCAATAAACTCTCACCCTCTCAGCGTTTGACATTGGGATCACCCACAATAAATTCGGAGCTATAACAAAGGACCCGATATGATTGTTTTAAATAAAGTTTTCCATTTCTGTGCAGCTCATCGCTACGGAAATCCAGAGCTCAGCGAAGCAGAGAATCTGGCCGCCTTTGGCGAAGATCTCAATATCCATGGCCATAACTATGAGTTGACGGTTTCAGTGACAGGTGCTGTAAATCCGGCAACTGGATTCCTGGTGGATCTGGGGCATCTCAAAGAGGTGGTGAAGAAGCACGTCATTAAGCAGGTCGATCATTCACAAATTGAAATTGACATCCCATGGTTTAATGACCGACAACCCTCAACCGAAAACATGGTGGTCTGGATGTGGGAGCAGATAGCCAGCCATCTAAAAGATGGAACGCTACATCGGATTCGGCTCCAGGAAACACCAACCATATACACAGACTATTACGGTCCTGAATAACAATCGACTCACACTCCTCACGGCGTGTCTTTTAGTCCCTTTAAAAGGATGATATATGATGGTATATAATTCGAACCCCTCTCCTGAAATCATTCAAAGGAGAGAACGAGTCTTCCTCATTTTAGCAGGTCTCTTTCTGGGGACTTTGGCCATGCTCAATATTTTGGGTATTAGCCGTTTTATTAAACTGTTTACAATGAGTTTTGATGGTTATGGTGAGGTGGTTTTTGCTGTGGCTGTCGGTGTTTTGCCCTATCCCATAACTTTTTTAGCTACGGATCTCATTAGTGAACTATATGGTCGCAAACGGGCCAATTTTGTGGTTTTTGTAGGTTTGATTCTGAATCTGTGGGTCATGTTTATCATGTGGATCGGCGGAGTCATGCCTGGTTTTGAAACTTTGACTGCCACTGGAGAAATCGCACGAGATGCAGCCGGTCGTCTGCCAATATTTTATGAAGTTCGAGCCCTTACCTTTGGGGCGGTTACGGCATCCATGATTGCCTATCTGGCGGCCCAGTTTGTGGATGTCTATATGTTCCATTTCTGGAAAACTCTCACCAAAGGAAAACATCTCTGGTTGAGAAACAATGGATCTACCCTGGTGAGCCAGTTGGTGGATACAGTAGCAGTCATTCTGGTGACACACTATTACGCCAAGGCTCTACCTGTAGATATGGCAAAACCAATCTTTAATCAGTTGCTGGTTTTTATCATTTCGGGCTATACCTTTAAATTGATTGTAGCTCTGGTGGATACCGGTCCTTTTTACGTCGGCGTACACTATCTTTCACGCTATCTGGAGATTGATCCTCTAGCTGATTTTGAAACTGAAAAATTGTCCTCAGGACAGGAGTAATACATGGTAGACCTGGAAAAAATTGAAGATTTAACTCACAGTCTCTTATCTGAGATTGGAGAAGACCCTGAACGCGAAGGTTTGGTCCGCACCCCTCATCGGGTTGCCAAGGCCTGGAAGTTTATTGCCAGGGGTTATGAGCAAAATCTCGAGGATGTATTGAATGATGCTATTTTTGAAGACAAGTGCTCGGAAATGGTGGTTGTCAGGGATATTGAATTTTTCAGCATGTGCGAACACCATATGCTGCCCTTTTTTGGCAAGGCCCATGTGGCCTATATTCCTCGCGGAAAGGTGATTGGTTTATCAAAAATACCCAGAATCATTGAGATGTACTCACGTCGGCTTCAAATTCAGGAACGTATCACCCACCAGGTGGCAGAAGCCTTGAACGAATTATTAGACCCTGCCGGCGTGGCCGTTGTGCTGGAAGGTCGTCACCTCTGTATGCAGATGCGAGGCGTAGAAAAGCAGAATTCTTTTGCCACCACATCAGCCATGCTTGGTGAATTTCACGATGAAGCTGAAACAAGAGCCGAATTCCTTAGTATTATTAGCATGAAGAATCTCTAGATCACAAAAATAGTCTCGTCACACCGAACGGAGTCGAGGTGCGAGAGGTTATTGAAAAAACTTGAAGTTAGATTTATATACCTCGACTCCGCTCGGGATGACATAAACGAGTGCCATTAAAAGAGAGAAAAAATGCCAGAGCAATTAAAAAAACTATTTGAGGATCATTTTAAGGAAGAACTTATTGATCTGATTCCACTGCCTGCCCATGGATCCAATCGCGAATACTTTCGTCTGAGCAATGACAAGCGCTCTGTGATTGGTGCAAAAAATCTGGATCGACTTGAAAACGATGCCTTTATAACCTTTTCCAGACATTTTCTCGCAAAAGATCTAACCGTACCAGAAATTTATGCCGAAGATCTAGATCAGGATATTTATCTACAGGAGGATCTCGGTGATGTCACGCTTTTTGACCATCTTCTGGAAGAACGCGAAGGTCGCAATGAATTTCCCGAGAGATTGCTAAAAACCTACAAACAGGTCGTTGAATTATTGCCTCAGTTTCAAATCAAAGGTGGTCAGGGACTGGATTACAGCAAGTCTTATCCCCACCACAGCTTTGATCGTCAGTCCATGATGTGGGACTTGAACTATTTCAAATATTATTTTCTCAAACTAGCCCACATCCGTTTTAACGAGCAAAAGCTTGAGCAGGATTTTCAGACTTTCACCGATTTTCTGCTTCAGGCTGATGGAAACCACTTTTTATATCGCGACTTCCAATCAAGAAACATCATGCTCAAAGATGGTAAACCCTGGTTTATTGATTATCAGGGAGGTCGAAAGGGTGCCCTCCAATATGATATCGCCTCACTGCTCTTTGATGCCAAGGCCGATCTGCCCTTTGAAATAAGAGAGTTGCTGCTGGATCACTATTTAAATGCTGTATCTGAATTAATGCCAATTGATCGCGAGGCATTTACCAAGCACTACTATGCCTTCGTCTTTATCCGCATTATGCAGGCCATGGGCGCCTATGGGTATAGAGGTTTTTATGAACGCAAAACCCACTTCCTTCAGAGCATTCCTTACGCCATAAGAAATCTTGAATATCTTGTCCGCAAAGTGGATCTACCGATTGAGATCCCTGTCATGATGGATGTCTTTCAACAGCTTATTCAATCTTCAGTCCTCAGAGAATTCGGCAAGGCAAATCTGCGGCTCAAAGTTCGCATCTCTAGCTTCTCATACAAAAACGGGGTTCCTGTTGACGATCGTGGTCATGGTGGTGGCTTTGTTTTTGACTGTCGTTTCCTTCCCAATCCGGGACGGGAAATAGCTTATAAAAAATTGTCTGCCAATGATCAGGAGGTCATTGACTGGTTTGTTGATAAGCAAGACATGGATCGCTGGTTGAAGCGCATGTTTACCATGGTGGATGCCGCCGTTACCAGCTATGAAGAACAGAATTTTACCGATCTGATGATTTCATTTGGATGTACAGGTGGACAACATCGGTCGGTGCACTCAGCTAACAGGCTGGCCGCCCACCTCAAAGAAACCCACGATATTGACGTGGTCCTCCATCACCGCGAACTGGAAGATTAGGCCTTTTGAAGGCCATGCTATTTGCTGCTGGCCGGGGCACCCGACTGGCGCCTCTCACCGACAGACATCCCAAATGTCTGGTTACTGCTGGTAACAAAACCCTTTTAGAGCATAATATCTTGAAGCTCAAAGCAGCCGGTGTTAAAACACTGGTGATAAATGTTCATCATTTTGCTGAACAGGTTATTGAATTTGTCCGGTCCAACGATTTTGGTTTAGCCATCCAGATCTCTGAAGAGCAGGAGCTGTTGGGTCAGGGTGGCGGGTTGCTGTATGCCTCCGAGCATTTTAAGAATGAGGAAGCTTTCCTGGTCTGCAATAGTGATATTTTTACCGATCTGGATTTAGGATCGCTTATATCCGCTCATGCTGAGTCTACTCGTCTTGCCACGCTGGCTGTAGCCAAACGCGAGACATCACGCTATCTGAGATTTGATCAAAACAATAATTTATGTGGTTGGGAAAACAGGAAAACGGGTGAGAAAATCTCGTGGAGTGACAACAGTTATGACAACTGGGCCTTTAATGGGATTCAAATCATATCGCCCAAAATATTTGACTATATGCATGATCTAGGAACGTTTTTCTCAACCATCCCTGTCTATTTGAAGGCCGCACAGGCTGGTGAAAACATAAAGGCCATTCCCATGGGTCAGTCCTACTGGATTGATATAGGAACTGTTGAAAAACTGGAAGCGTTAAGACAATATTTGCAGGAGTAAGAAAACACTCCAAGTCGGGATTTAATTGCCGACCCGGAAGTGCGAAATAAAGGATTTATTATGACACAGTTACATTATGACATAGCAATCATCGGTGGCGGTCCTGGCGGATATGTCGCGGCGATCCGAGCTGCCCAGCTGGGCAAAAAAGCAGTGGTTATTGAGCGTGCTGATCTCGGTGGAATCTGTCTAAACTGGGGCTGTATTCCCACAAAAGCACTTTTGAAAAGTGCTGAAGTCTTGAGGTCTGCCCAGAAAGCCAAAAAGTTTGGTGTGGTTGTAGGTGATGTTAACGTGGATTTCCCCTCAGTGATTCAGCGTTCTCGTCAGGTCGCTGGCTCCCTTTCAAAAGGGGTTGATTTCCTCATGAAGAAAAATGAAGTGGATGTAATCATTGGTTCAGCCAGACTGCAGGGAAAAAACCAGATTCTAATCAATGAAGACCAGCAAATAAGTGCAGATAATATTATCCTAGCTACCGGAGCACGTCCCCGTCCTATGCCCGGTGCCGCCTATGATGGTGAAACCATTATCTCATCCAAAGAAGCCATGAGTTTAGACACTATTCCTGAAAAGTTGGTGGTGGTCGGGGCCGGAGCCATCGGTGTTGAATTTGCTGATTTTTATGCTGCAATGGGCACCCAGGTGACCATTATTGAAATGCTCCCACATCTCCTCCCCATTGAAGATGAAGAGGTTTCGGTTGAACTGCAAAAGATGTTCAAACGCAAAAAAATAAAAGCCCATACAGAATCCAAGGTCGAAGCCATTTCTGTCTCAGGAGGACATGCGCTTGTCAAAGTAAAGACCAAGACAGGAGACATTCTGGAGTTGGATGCGGACAAGGTTTTGATCGCCATTGGAGTCCAGGGCAATATTGAGGACTTGGGGCTTGAAGAAGCCGGTGTCCATGTTGAAAAGGGCTGGATTAAAACCAACGGATATATGCAAACCAGTGCCGCTGGCATTTATGCCATTGGTGATGTGGCGGGTCCACCATGGTTGGCCCATGTGGCCTCTCATGAAGGCATCACGGCTATAGAACACATCGCAAGACTGAATGTGAAACCCATGCATTATGATAATGTACCGGGTTGTACTTACTGCACACCCCAGGTTGCCTCTATAGGACTTACAGAAAAGGCCGCTCGAGAAGCAGGTTATGAAGTAAAGATTGGAAAATTTCCATATCGGGTATCTGGAAAAGCCATGGCTGCTGGAGAAACAGACGGATTTACCAAGCTTATCTATGATGCCAAATATGGAGAACTGCTTGGTGCACATATCATCGGAGCTGAGGCTACCGAGCTTATCGCTGAGATTGGAATGGCCAGATCTCTGGAAGCAACCCATGAAGCTGTCCTTGAAACCATCCACGCTCACCCCACTTTGTCAGAAATGATTATGGAAGCTTCCGGTCTTGCGCTGGATCGTGGTATCCACCTCTAAAAGGTGATGGGGTCTATCCCATTAAAACGGGATAACTACAATATATTGATAGAAACCAATAACTTCCCCATATAGATGGTGCTTTGGCTGCTTCCCTAATAATCGGGATATGTGATTTTGGAACATATGCTCAATCAAGATTCACAAGGGAAGCTCCTAGGTATGAGACCCCAAATCGCTTAGAATGAGCGCTTAGAAAAGAGGATGTTTGAGAATATGCCATTTCCCCATATAAAACCCCTGCTCAATTCTGTAGACACCATTATCAACGAACTTGATTCCAGAGATGAAATTCTTCAAGAGATTTCAGCGCTCCTCTCCAGTAAGGTTGATCATTATAACTGGGTCGGTTTCTATATCGTTGATGAGTCTGGTACCAATCTTATTCTGGGTCCCTATGTGGGTGCAACCACAGATCATGTGAAAATTGCCTTTGGTAAAGGGATTTGTGGTCAGGTTGCAGTTTCTCAAACGAGTCGCATTATTCAGGATGTATCTCTAGAGGACAATTATCTGTCCTGTAGTTCAAATGTTCAATCCGAAGTGGTTTTTCCTATTATGAAGGATGATAAGTTTGTGGCAGAATTGGATATTGACTCCCACGCGATCTCACCATTTACAGAACTGGACACGGAACTGCTTGAGGCTATCTGTGAAAAACTGAAGCATTTATTTTGATTCGAGAAAGAATCAATTAGCTCAAATGCACTCACTCCAAGTTATAAAAAAAGGTCTGGTCCCTTACGAGGAAGCCTGGGAATACCAGCGTCAGACCCATACTGCGAGACTGGCTGGTGAGATACCTGATTCCCTGATCCTGTTGGAGCATCCTCCTGTTTATACCTTTGGTAAAAATTCAGATCAATCAAACCTCATTGACCCACGTGATGCCCAGGTCATTCGGAGTGACCGTGGAGGAGATATCACCTGGCATGGTCCCGGCCAAATGGTGGGATACCCTATTATCAATCTGGAAGATCACAAGAAAAGCGTCAGTTGGTATATGCGGAATCTGGAAGAAGTAATTATCCAAACCCTCCAGCACTATGATATCAAGGGAGACCGCATCTCTGGAATGACCGGAGTATGGGTGGGAAATCAGAAGGTTTGCGCCATGGGGGTAAGGCTTTCCCGTTGGGTAACCATGCATGGATTTGCCTTGAATGTGAGACCGGATATGTCATATTTCAACGGCATGATCCCCTGTGGAATCAAGGGCAAAGGGGTTGTGAGCATGCAGGATTTGCTTGGTGCTGAGATTACGATTGAAGAGGTTTCTCAGCCGTTGATTCAGGCTTTCCTGTCGGTATTTGGTTTCGATAAGGTTTTAGATAAATAGTGGAGTCATTGCGTGTCAGCAAGCTTTAAAGGATTTCAAAAGGAAGAGCTACTCAGCATTTTCAAAACCATGGCGACCTCGCGTCGTACAGATGAAAAAATGCTTACACTTTTGAGACAGGGAAAATCATTCTTTCATATCGGTGCATCTGGACACGAAGGAGCCCAGCTGGCCTGCGCCATGCAAATGAATTCAAAGCAGGATTGGTCCTATCCCTACTATCGTGACCAAACCATGGTTATGGGTCTGGGAATGACCACGGAAGAACTCTTTCTGGGTTTTTTAGCAAAAGCAGATGATCCCGGTTCAGGTGGTCGTCAATTGCCACAGCATTATGGGCAAAAGGATTTGAATATTGTTTCCCAGTCCAGCCCAACAGGTACTCAGTATTTACAGGCCGTGGGAACCGCCATGGCCACCCGGCAGACTGACAAGAATGCTATCGTTTACGTGTCATCTGGAGAGGGAACCACCAGCCAGGGCGAATTTCATGAAGCTCTTAATTGGGCTGGTCGCGAGAAATTGCCAGTTCTATTTCATATTGAAGATAATGGCTTTGCCATCTCGGTTCCCAAATCATCACAAACGGCCGAAGGGTCTGTCTATGATATGGTTGGTGGCTACGGAAACCTGAACAGATTTGAAACAGATGGAACGGACTTCTTCGATTCCTTTACCACCTTCAAAGAAGCTATTTCAAGTATTCGGGCCGGAAAAGGCCCAGCTATTGTGGTTTCAAATGTAGTACGTCTCTTACCCCACTCTTCTTCTGATGACCATCGTAAATACAGAGATGCCGACGAACTCTCTGAAGAACAAAAACGAGATCCCATCGAAAAATTCAGAGCCCAGTGCGAGCAAGATGGGATTATCAGTTCAGATGAATTCCAACAGGTGTGGGCTGACGTACTGCAAGAAGTCGATGCCGCTGCTGAAAAAACACTCTCGGCTCCCTATCCAAAGAAATCAGATGCCGATACCCATGTCGTGGATGAGTCTGTCATTGCTATCCCCCACTCAAGCCCTGCCACAATTGGAGATGAAATCGTCATCGTTGATGCTGTCAATCATGCCCTCCATGAGGAGATGAGACGGAATGACGATATGATCATTTACGGACAGGATGTTGCAGATGGAAAAGGTGGTGTGTTTACTGCCACCAAAGGACTCTCCACAGAATTTGGAGACCAGCGTGTCTTTAATTCCCCTCTGGCCGAAGCCTCCATTGTGGGAACTGCCGTCGGTGCTGCAGTTGCGGGTTTAAAGCCTGTGGTTGAAATTCAATTTGGTGACTATATCTGGACAGCTATGATGCAGATCAGAAATGAAGTTGCCACCATCCGCTATCGCAGTAATAACACTTATTCATGTCCCATCGTCATACGTACTCCGGTGGGTGGATACATTCACGGTGGTTTATGCCACAGCCAGAGTATTGAAGGTTTCTTCATGCATCTCCCGGGTATTCATATTGTTTACCCTTCCAATGCAGCTGATGCAAAAGGCTTGCTCAAGTATGCCTGTCGTATTGATGATCCCGTACTTTTTCTAGAGCACAAAGGCATGTATCGCCAGGGTTTCGCAAAGCGGGCAGAACCAGATGAGGATTATCTCCTACCTTTTGGTCAGGCAGCGGTGGTTCGTGAAGGTAGAGACCTCACCATTGTCACCTACGGTTTGATGGTATATAAAGCCATCGAAGCAGCCAAGCATCTTCAAAAAAGTACAGGTGCCTCCATCGAGGTAATTGACTTGAGAACTCTCAGCCCCCTTGATAAGGTCACCATTGGACAATCCCTACAGAAGACCAGCAAAGCATTGGTCGTTTATGAAGACACGCTGACTGCTGGTCCCGGAGCAGAGATAGCCGCCATTATTGCTGAGGATTTCTTTGAGTATCTGGATGGCCCCGTATTGCGTGTGGCTGCCAAAGATGCCCCCGTACCTTTTAATTGGGATATGGAAGATGAGATATTACCCCAGGCGGAAGACATACGCCTGGCAGCAGAAAGATTGTTGGAGTATTGAATGAGACAGTCTTCCTCTTTGAGAATCCAAGTGTGTCATGCTGAGCCTGTCGAAGTGCGACACACATCATTTCAAGATATTGACATAGATAAAATCGCTGATCCTTCGACGGGGTCAGGAAGACACAGCGACTTTACTTATATGACAGTAAAACAGGCACAAATCGCGGTTAAAAGGAATTTAATATGATATTCGATATCGTCATGCCCAAAATGGGTGAATCCTTGACCGAGGGCACCGTTCTTGAGTGGAAGAAGGCTGTTGGAGAGGCCATCGACAAAGATGAGACCCTTCTGGAAATTGCCACTGATAAAGTTGATGCAGAAATTCCCAGTCCTGTCTCAGGTACTCTGGTAGAAATTATCGGCGAAGTCAACCAGACCTACGATATCGATACCATAATTGCCCGTGTGGAGACCTCAGATACGGTTGAGGCCCCTGCCATAGTTGCGAGTGGTAGTCAATCATCAGAAGGGATGTTGCATGCAACATCCCGACAGTCATCCCAAAGCGCACCCCAACGCCGATCTCAAACCCCAGCGACCTTTGATGACAACAGGATTTATTCACCCCTGGTAAGAAGCATTGCTGCACAGGAAGGCATAACCCCAACTGAGCTACAACAGATTCCAGGTAGTGGGTTTCGTGGGAGGGTATCAAAAAAAGATGTCCTTTTCTATCTTGAAACTCGCAGTTCCGGTGGAAAAACACCAAGCCCCATAAGTGGGCTGGAAGAAACCGGACTGGCTGACAGAGTGTCACCTGAAGATGTTGAAATCATCGATATGGACAGCATGCGGAAAAGCATTGCCAAACATATGCGCAAAAGCGTCGACACGTCGGCCCATGTTTATTCTGTCAGCGAGGCTGATATGACGGATATCATGACCTTCATCTCAGAGAATAATGATCAATTCAAAGCCAAGCATGGCCACTCCCTTACAGTAACCCACTTTATCACCAAAGCTGTCCGTGATGCGCTCATGAATTTCCCCATGATCAACACCTCCCTGGATGGCACCAAAATCATTCGACACAAGCATCTGAATATTGGTATTGCAGTTGCGGTAGGAGATGGATTGGTCGTTCCACCAGTAAGAAATGCCGAAGATAAATCACTGAGAGATATTTCAGATGACATTTCCAGTATTGTTAGCAAAGCACGCGATAAGAAACTGACCCTTGAAGACCTTGAAGGAGCCACGTTCTCCATTACCAATTTTGGTGTTTTTGGCAATCTGGCAGGTTATCCCATTATCAATCAACCCAATGTGGCCATTCTGGGTGTAGGAGCTATCAAGAAAAGACCTGTTGTCGTTGAAACCAAAACAGGCGACGAAATTGTTATTCGTCAGATGTGTGTTTTTACCCTGGGCTTTGATCATCGACTGGTGGATGGTGCCATGGGTGGACAGTTTATTGAAGAAATTATGAAGAACCTTGAAAGCGTTGATCCTCAGAAGGAACTCGCTGGAGTATTATAGATGACAAAACCCTCCAAGCCAGCCTGGCTAAAAACAAAGCTCCGTAGTGGTCCCAATTTTCAGGACCTGAAGAGCATTGTATCCGACAACAAGGTCCATACTGTCTGTCAGGAAGCCATGTGCCCCAATATCAGCGAATGTTGGGAGCGTCGAGCAGCCACCATCATGATTCTGGGTGACACCTGTACGCGCTCCTGTGCCTTCTGTGCCGTAAAAACGGGTCGACCATCGGCTGTTGACCTGGATGAGCCTAGAAGGACTGCTGAGGCCGTTAAAAAGATGGGTCTACACCATTGTGTCATTACCTCGGTTGATCGAGACGAGCTGGATGATGGTGGTGCCGGGATCTGGTCCGAAACCATTCGTCAGATCCATGCTGAAGTACCAGGTTGTTCCATTGAAGTGCTCACCCCTGACTTCAAAGGTGATCATCAAAGTATTCAGGTGGTTTTGGATGCCAGACCAGAGATCATGAGTCACAATATGGAGACGGTTGAAAGACTCCATCGACATATTCGTCCACAGGCTGCCTATGAACGTTCACTCGATGTCTTGAGACAATCAGTTGCTGCTGGTCTACAGACGAAAACTTCCATAATGGTTGGCATTGGTGAAGAGCAAGCAGAGGTCTTTGCCCTCATGGATGATGTGCGTAAAACCGGAACGCAAATTTTCTCTCTCGGGCAATACTTACAGCCCACCAAAGATCACGAACCAGTCCACCGCTACGTCCATCCCGATGAATTTGTTGAGTATAAAGAATATGGAATGAAAATTGGTTTTAGCTATGTAGAGTCGGGACCTCTGGTGCGTTCCTCTTATCACGCAGATGAACAAGTTTTACAGAACGAAATTTTACATCCCCCTCAAAAACCAGAGCCTATTCTCGGATAAATGGTGACGGCGGTCAAATATCGTGAAATGTCTCCTGGTGATCACCAGGAACTTTATAAAATATGGAAAAACACTGATGGCTTGACAATCCGTAAGGCAGACTCTCATGAGGGCTTTACTGCATTCTTAAAGCGAAATCCCGGATTTAGTTTTGTGGTTGAATCCCAGGACCGGATACTGGGCGGGATTTTGGGTGGTCATGATGGCCGTTTTGGTTCCATACACCATTTAGTCGTATTGCCTGAATTTCGAAATCAGGGCATCGGTAAAAAACTTGTCTCGCTCAGCCTGGAAAAAATTGAAGCCGCAGGGATAGAGAAGTGCCACATCTTTATCAATAAGGACAATAGGGCTGGTGTTGATTTCTGGAAAAACCAGGATTGGATTGAGCGTATCGAACTAACCATGGCATCCTACATATTTTAACATCTTCTCTACAATGTTTTACGGTTGTAAATAATGATTCATGCAAGTAAACTGAACCCACATTACGATACCTTTTAGACAACAGCAGTAAAAAAACAGGGTGGTACTATATGAATTTTCCATGGAATATGTTTCTAGATCTTGGTGTTATTTCAATGGCTTTGCTCATGGCAACCTTTCTCAGGGCACGTATAAATTTCTTTCAAAAATATCTCATCCCCAATGCCCTGACAGCCGGATTCATACTCCTCCCTTTTTATAATTTTCTAGCCCCGGTTGTAGGTATGTCAGAAATTGGGCTGGGGGCTATTGTGTATCATCTTTTGAGTATTTCATTTATTTCCATGAGTCTGCGTAAACCGGCTTATACCAAGCGCAAGGGAGACAAAAGCGTCTTTGGTACCTCCGTTTCCATTATTTCCCAGTATTCCCTCCAATCTTTAGTTGGTCTACTGCTGACATTCTTCTTTATGAGCACCGTCATGAAAGAGCTTTACCCTGCCTTTGGGTTTTTTATGCCCCTGGGTTTTGCATTAGGACCAGGCCAGGCATATGCAATTGGTGAAGGCTGGCAGGCCATGGGTTTTGAGGGTGCACCGGATGTGGGTCTCACCTTTGCTGCAGTAGGTTATATGTGGGCATGTTTTGGTGGTGTTATTCTGATCAACATGGGCATTAAGCGTGGCTGGTTAGGAAAAGCCCAGGTTGAAAAAATCAAAGAAAAACGTTTCCGTTCAGGTGTTATAGGCCGTGATGAAAAATTACAGGTCGGATCCAGATTGACCACGGAATCTGAAGCTATTGATTCAGCCAGTTACAATATGGCTGTGGTGCTTATGGTCTATCTTTTCAGTTTCCTAATGCTCAAGGGTATGGGTGGACTGCTTTCATTTGCTGGAAACCTGGGGAACGATTTAGCGGTAAATCTCTGGGGAATCAGTTTTGTTTTTGCAGCCATGGTAGCTCTTATTGTGAAAACCATCATGATTAAGCTCAAACTTGAGCATACCCTGGATAATGGAGCCCTCACACGTATCGCAGGCAATAGTGTTGATATTATGGTGGCTGCTGCAGTGGGTGCCATTTCGTTGACAGTTGTTGTCCAATACTGGTTACCGATTCTGGTCATTTCAGTGACAGGTGGCTTTATCACATTTATCACCGTTATATGGATTAGCTCACGAATTTTTGAGGATTATCAGTTCCATCGCGCACTGATTATTTATGGAGCCTGTACAGGTACCATGCCCACAGGTCTGGCCCTTTTACGGGTGGTTGATCCTGATTTTGAAACCCCAGTAGCAACGGACTATATGTATTCAGCGGCCTTTACCTTTTTTCTGGTGATCCCCTTTATACTATCCATCAATCTCCCGGCTTATAGCGTCACCAAAGCAAATCCTATGTATTTCTGGGCTGCAATTGGGGTCGCGCTTGCCTATGGACTCTTTTCGCTGATTTCTCAACGAGCCCTCGGTGGCAAACGGGCGTTTGCAAAACTTACAACACTCTGGTATGAGAAATAAAAATCAGGGGCGCCACCAGTCGTCAACGGGACCAGTAAAGCCAAACCCCAGGGAATAGAATATATTGCCTGGGTCAGACTCATCCCGGTGCAAACCAAAGATGGGTGATAAAATGTAATCATTTTCCTTCATGGGGAAATGATGTCCCAATAGCAGATCTTGAGTTCTTAAAATTCGAGCGCTTGAGCGGACATTATTATACTGCAACACGCCAAAAAGCTTTCCATTTCCTACAATAAGGGCTGGGTGATATCCCACAGAGGCCAGAATATCAATATTGGTCCAATACGATACGCCAAAATCCACGGCAACCATGACAGGCTTTTGAATCACTTGCCATTTTACATCAGATAAAATAGCGCCACTGGCCCAGGGGCGTCCGACAAACTTGATACCAATTTCTGTGTTATGTGCATAACCTCTTCGAAACAGTATACTTCCATCTGCTATGAAGGCCTCTTCATTGCCTGAACTGGAATCTTGTAGGGTGGTAATATTGGTCATCCAACTCACCCCCATTCCCATGGTTTCAGTTCCCACAGGCAGAACTTCAGGCCCCTGGAAGGTTCCCAGGGGATAACATGACATGAGTAATAAAACTGAAAACGACAGAAAGAGTGACTTTTTTAACATTTTGTCCCCGAATTAGATGGATAAAGTTATTTTTTGCACGATTCAGTTGAAATGGAAAACTTGGGAAGAACAGAGAATTCTCGAACAGGATAAGGATTGATAATGATAGGTATCCAATTTACGAAGCATGGTTCCAGCGAAGTCTTAGATATTTCAACCATGGAAAAACCAAGCCTTACTGATGATCAGGTACTGGTTGAAATCAAAGCTGCCAGTCTCAATCATCTTGATCTCTGGTTGCGACGAGGATTGCCGGGATTGAGCATTCCTTTGCCACATATCCCCGGGAGTGATGCCTCTGGTGTGATTACTGAAGTGGGCTCTGGGGTGAAGGATTGGAATGTTGGAGATGAAGTGGTTATTCAGCCAGGAACCTTTTGTGGAGCCTGTGATCAGTGTCAGGCTGGTCGGGAAGACTTGTGTGCCTCCTATGGCATTCTGGGTGAAACCCAAAGCGGGGTTCAACGACAATTCATGTGTCTGGCTCCTGCGAATATTGGACCCAAACCAAAAAACCTCAGTTTTGTTGAGGCTGCCGCTCTACCCCTGGCCTCTCTCACTGCCTGGAATATGTTGAAAAACAGAGCCCAGCTTCGCTCTGGAGAGACACTTCTGGTTTTAGGAGCCGGATCCGGTGTGGGCAGCATGGCTGTTCAAATGGGTCGCTATATGGGCGCTCGAGTGATTGCCACAGGTGGATCAGAGGAAAAGCAGAAACTGGCGTTCTCTCTTGGAGCAGATGAAGTGTTGAATCATCGCCAGGAAGGTTTTTCAAAACAAGTCAAGGTGCTGACAAATGGTCGTGGTGCCGATGTGGTGTTTGAACATATCGGTGCAAGCACATGGGCTGATTCGATGAAATCCCTTGCAGTGGGAGGGCGGATTGTGACCTGTGGAGCTACCACTGGGGTTAAGGGAGAGGTAAACCTCAGGCATTTATTTTATAAACGTCAAACTATTCTAGGGTCTACTATGGGGTCAGTTTCTGATTTTTATGAGTGTCTTCATTTGGCTGAGCAGAAGGCGTTGATTCCCGTCATCGACCAGGTCTTTTCCTTTCAGAACATCCGTGGCGCACATGATCACCTCGAATTTGAGCATGCTTTTGGGAAGGTAGTTTTGGAGGGGTGGGAGTAATTTGAATTACGAATTACGAATTACGAATTACGAATTACGAATTAGGATTTAGGAGTGGTTGAATTCTTATCATCATCTCCATTCTCTTCGTTTTCATTTTCGCGCTTTTCCTTGTGATATGATTCCAGGCCGGCACCGATAGCCAGCCCAACAGCAATTCCAACAGCCAGGTTTCCTGTAGCTGCACCCACACCTACACCAAGAATTAACCCGGCTCCGAGATAGCGTGGTGGTCGTTTTTCTTTTTTATCTTTTTCCTGATCTATACCCATACATCACCTCCAGATTACCGCTTAAGGTGTTCCGTCTTTTTTCTCATCCCTTTTCTTGCCGTAGGAGTCCATGGCCACACCCATAGCAATACCGATGGCAAGCCCTGCTCCAACATTATCCACAGCAGCACCGATGGCGATACCAATGGCGATTCCTGCACCAAGATACTGGCCAGGTCTTTTTCTTTTCTTCTCTACTGTTGGTTCCGAACTCATCCTAAACCTTCTGGTTATTATTTAAGTACATCAAGGTTTTTGTAGAGCTCAAGGGATTCAGGGTTAGCCAGGGCGGACTGATTTTGAACCTCTTTACCTCCAATGATTTTCTTGACTGCAATCTCTACCTTTTTGCCATTAATCGTATACGGAATGTCAGCTGTTTCAAGAATAAGTGCAGGTACGTGTCGCGGGCTACAGCTCTGCCGAATAACAGTCTTCAATTTTTTTATAAGAGCTTCATCCAGGACGCCACCTGCAGGTAATTTGACAAAAAGAATGACACGTTCATCATCCTGCCATGACTGGCCCACAACCAGACTATCTGCTATTTCAGGCAGGCCTTCTACCACAGTATAGATTTCAGCCGTACCAATACGTACGCCGCCTGGATTCAGGGTTGCATCTGAGCGACCATAAATGCGAACACCCCCATGGTCATTGATCTCGATGAAATCTCCATGACGCCAGATTCCAGGATAGTCAGCGAAGTAGGCATTATGATATTTTTCGCCATCTGGGTCGTTCCAGAAAAAGACGGGCATGGATGGAAAGGCCTGGGTGCAGACCAACTCGCCATTTTCGTTAAAGACGCCTTTTCCAGAATCATCATAAGCTTCAACCTTCATACCCAGACCACGACATTGTAATTCCCCACGGTGGACAGGTAGGGCTGGATTTCCCAGGACAAAACAGGAGACAATGTCTGTTCCGCCTGAAATAGAAGCCAACAGGACATCCTCCTTGATATCACGATATACAAAGTCGAAGCTTTCCTCTGAAAGCGGAGATCCAGTTGACAAGACTGCCCGTAAAGCAGGCAGACCTATATCCTGACCTGGTTTACACCCAGCCGCCTCCAGGGCGTCTAAATATTTTGCGCTGGTACCAAACACAGATATGTCCAGCTCCTCGGCCATTTTCCAGAGACCCTCTGGTCCGGGGTGAAATGGATTTCCATCATACAGCACCAGTGTTGCGCCCACAGCCAGACTGCTTACCAGCCAGTTCCACATCATCCAGCCACACGTGGTAAAATAGAAGATGGTGTCCTCTCGCTTTAAATCGCAATGCAGCAACAATTCTTTCACGTGCTGGATCAAGGTGCCTCCGGCGGAATGAACAATGGATTTTGGAAGTCCTGTAGTACCAGATGAATACATGATATAGAGGGGATGATCAAAAGGCAGAGGTGTGAAGCTTAGCTCCGAGGCGTGGTTATCAATGAAGTCATCCCAGTGGATGCTATTAGGAACCTCAGAAATATTTGGGGTCTGAGTATAACTGATGACCACCACTTGTTCTACTGAGGGTAATTCATATAAAATATTCTGAAGCTTCTCCAGCGAATCAAAGCGCTTGCCCCCATAAAAGTATCCATCCGCTGCAAAAATGATTTTTGGTTCAATCTGTGAGAAACGATCGAGGACACCCTTGATGCCAAAGTCTGGCGATGAAGAGGACCAGATAGCTCCCAAACTGGATGCAGCCAACATGGCGATAATGGTTTCAGGTAGATTGGGAATAAACCCTGCAACTCTGTCACCACTTGCTACACCCGCATCCCGCATAGCTTGAGCAGTCCTGGCAACCTGTTCATAAAGCTGGCTATATGTTAAAGATCGTTTGACCTGGTCTTCACCACGGAAATGAATGGCGATTCGCTCATCGCGATAACGCAGCAGATTTTCAGCATAATTCAGACGTGAACCATTAAACCACTTTGCGCCAGGCATTTTGCTCAGGTCATCAACGATCTCGTCCGCACCTGTACTGGAAATAATCCCGCCCAGTTTCCAGATCTCAGACCAGAAATCAGCGGCGTGATCCAGTGACCATTGATATAGATCATCATAGGAGTTCAGATTCAATCCATATTTTGAATTCATGTCGAGACGAAATTTAGTCATCTGAGCCTGATTCAGCTGATCCTTGCCAGGTGTCCACATCACTTTATATGTCATGTCAGGCTTCCCTATTCATCATCTGGTTTGACACGTGTACGAAGTTGCTTTACGCGACTGCGTTTGGTTTTGGTTTCTAGTCGCTTCTTGACCGAGGCTCGTGTTGGCCTGGTGGCTTTGCGTTTCTTTGGCTCTGCCTCGGCCTTTTGAATAATTTTTTCAAGCCGCTCTATAGCAGCCAGACGATTGGCTTCCTGATTGCGGAATTGTCTGGCAGTAATGGTTATAACCCCCTCTGAGTTGATGCGCTGGTCACGCAGCTTTAACAGACGCTCCTTGATATGATCCGGGAGACTGGAATTCTGGCTGTCAAAACGGAGTTGGATGGCTGTGGCCACCTTGTTGACATTCTGCCCGCCAGGTCCCCCTGAACGGATGGCTTTGAGCTCAAACTCGTTTTCTGAAATTCTCAAGGGAGACAAAAAGCCTTATACCACCTGGGCCGTCAGCGTACCCAATGCCTGGATCTCTATGTCAATTTTCTGCCCCCCACTAAAGACCAAATCTCTTTTGGAGGGACTACCTGAACACAAAATATCACCAGCTCCAACATGGCTTGATCTGGAGTATTCAAGCATATCAGCGAAGCTAAAATTCATCTCTTTTAAACGGGTGTCCACTTCAGTTTGTCCATTTACACTGATTTGCAAATCCATATTGAAGCCGGCTCCAATTTTTAATGTATCAACTTGATCAGCAGTGACGAGATAGGGTCCCAGGGTAGTGGCCTGACCCAGAGCGAAACCGGTCTTCCCAGAAGCTTTTTCCTGGGCGGCGGTCCAATTGTTCACAATGGTGTATCCGGCAATTTCAGGGTTCTCAGAATTTTTACTTGTTGCCACGATGGCGGCAATTTCCCCGCGAGGCGACAATCCTATCGGTGTGAGCGCCTGCCTGTGACCCAGGAGTGTCTGGGTTTGACCAAAATCAAAAGTATCTGGGGACTCATCCACAAAAGCATTGAAAAAACGAATGCTGGGTGGGTCTGGAATAGGGGCGAAAAACACAATATCATCTTCAGCCAATGCCACAGGTCGGGCATGGATGGAAAGACCTGATGTATCAACGTTTCGGAAGGCTTCTTCCAGTTGAGCCAGTAGTGAGAAAGAGCGCGACCAGGCTTCCAGAGTCAGCTTCATGGATGAAGCCAGATTCAAATATTCCTGAGCGTTGCGATCTTCCTTCATCCACAGAGAGGCTCGCATGACATCAATAGCCTGTCCTCCAAGGGAAAAGGCCAGCCGGGGTTCCATGCGATAATCCAACGCATAAGAAAGTAGTTTCATATATAGATCCTGTCTTAAATGGTCGTAAAAGATGCACCGCAGTGCAGGTCGCTGAAAGAATTTTTAACATAATAATTTGTCCCATCTCACTCTAAAAGGCGTATTAATCTCAAGCTGTTAAAAGTATCTTTTTCGACATGTATATAGACGAATTCAATAATTACGATGGTGAGGAAACATGCTTAAATCCGCCCTATTGCTTATAGATGTACAAAAGGGTTTTGACAGCCCGCTCTGGGGACAGCGAAATAATCCCGAAGCAGAATCAAATATCACAGCCCTGCTGGCTAAATGGCGCAAAAATGAAGCGCCTATCATCCATGTGAAGCATTGTTCAGTTTCACCCCAATCACCCCTCCATCCTGATCAACCGGGGAACGCTTATAAAGATGAGGCATCACCACTATCAGGTGAGCCAGAATTCACAAAATCCGTGAACAGCGCTTTTATCGGTACCGGTCTTGAGGAATATTTAAATGAAAATGGTCTGGACTCGCTTGTCATTGTGGGTCTCACCACAGATCATTGTGTGTCTACTTCAACCCGTATGGCTGGAAATCTGGGTTTTGATGTGACCCTGGTTTCAGATGCTACTGCTACCTTTGACCGCAAGGATGCCAGTGGAGAACACATCAGTGCTGAAGATATGCATCGTGTGAATCTGGCCAGCTTGAATGGTGAGTTTTGCATCGTGAAAACTACAGATGAAGTACTGAAGGCAACAAATTAAAACCAGGGGGAACGCCACAGTGAGTAGCCAGGATAACGAAAATTTAGAACGCTGGACCGAGCATTTTCAAAAGGGCTGGCTGAAAAACTTTGTAGACACCAAAAGCATCGACTGGAAGCTCTATAAATATGTAAGGAATGAGCAGACTGTGTCAGGAAAAGGGCTTGAGTTATCTAAAGCTCGATTGCTTCTGGTTTCTTCTGCAGGCGCCTATTTACCGTCCAGGGACAAGCCCTTTTATGCTGCAAATCTTCTTGGTGATTACACGATTCGCACTTTTCCTGCCAGCACACCATTTTCAGAGCTTGAATATGCCCATGATCATTATGATCAAACTTCAGTGAGAGATGATGCCCAGGTATTGCTTCCGCTAAATCATCTTCGGAATCTGGTTGATGAAAAAGTCATTGGTAGCTTGAGTGAGACGGTGGTCAGTTTTATGGGTTATCAGCCCTGGGTAGGCCGAGTGATGAAGAAAACCCTGACCGCTATTCGCAAGATTGTACAAGAGGAAGCCATCGATGCTGTATTGCTGGTACCCTCATGACCTTTGTGTTCTCAATCCGTGGGATTGATCGCCAGAGCATTAGAGAAAGAAGGAATAAGGACAACATTGACCAGTTGGAATGCAGGGATTATCCGCGGGATCAAACCACCTCGTGGCACCATAACTGCCCTACAGCGAGGGATGACCCTTGGGCATCCCCATGATGAAGCTCAACAAAAGCGGGTTCTTATGGAAACACTTAAATTACTTGAGCTGGATGCACCTGTGGAGCTTGTGCGTCTCAATGAGAAATAAATTCAGCTCATGAATATTCGTTTTGCCAAGAGACAAGACTTACCTCATCTGGTTGAGATATACAATCAAGCCATAGCTGCAAAGAGCACAGCCACTCTAGAACTGGTTGATCCTGAGGATAGAGAGTCCTGGTTTGATGGACACAACAAGGACAAACATCCAATTCTCGTTGCTGAATTCGAAACCAAAATTTTGGGATATTTATATCTTAGCCCCTATCGTGCAGGTCGTTCTGCTCTAGAGCAAACGGTTGAGGTAAGTTATTTTGTTGATTTTAACCATCACCATAAAGGCATTGGTTCAAGCCTGTTGGAAGCGTGTCTGGAGAAATGCCCTGATCTGGGTATTAAGTCCCTTTTTGCCATCCTCCTCGACACCAACGAGGCAAGTATCAACCTGCTAAAAAAACATGGATTCGAGCAGTGGGCCTTTCTTCCAGATGTGGCGGAGATAGATGGCGTAGAAGTGAGTCAGGTTTATTTTGGTCGTAAGATTTAATTGGTGAAAAAAAGAGAATAAGGAGTTATTCCATGAGAAGAATTCTTGCGATGATAATCGCCATCTTTTTTATAAATAGTTGTGTAGAGGTTCCAGAGGGAATCACCCCTGTGAAAAACTTCAAAGTGAAAAAGTTTATGGGTACATGGTATGAGATAGCCCGACTGGACAACCCTTTTGAGCTGGGCATGACTAATGTGACCATTAACTACACTTTTGACCCAGATGGTGGATTCAAAATCCAAAACAGTGGATATATGGTAAAGTGGCAAGAGTGGAGGTATGCAGAAGCTAAAGCTTCTTTTGTAGAGGATAAAAAAACAGGGTTTCTTAAGGTTTCCTACATATGGCCATTCTATGATCCCTATGTCATTTTTAAGCTGGAGCCGGACTATGACTATGCCTTTGTGTGTGGTAGAGACAGGACTTTTCTCTGGCTGCTTTCCAGAACAGAATATGTAGATAGGGACGTTATCGAGGAATTTGAGGAAGAAGCTAAAAAGCTGGGGTTTGATACATCAAAGTTAATATATATGGATCCTTTTTGAGAAATTCTCTTTAGGTCAAAATAGCTGTTCCAGCAAATAATCAAAACAAGGGGAAAAAATGAAGAAGCTTCTAGGGTTGTTGATGCCGTTTTTATTCGGGGGTTGTCTGGATGTTCCTGAAGGGATTACGCCCATTGAAAATTTTGAGCTAGAAAAGTATCTGGGTAAATGGTATGAGATCGCTCGTCTGGACCACTCTTTTGAGCGTGGGCTACAGCAGGTTACTGCTGAATATGCCATGCGCCAGGACGGTGGTGTCAGCGTGACCAATCGGGGATACTCAACCAAACAGAGCGAATGGAAGGATGCCCAGGGTAAGGCCTTCTTTGTTGATCAACCTGAGACAGGTCATTTGAAGGTTTCATTCTTTGGCCCCTTTTATGGTAGTTATGTCATATTTGAGTTGGGGGACAATTATGAATACGCCTTTGTTTCTGGTTCCAACACAAAATATCTATGGTTCCTTTCTAAAACACCAACAGTCAGCCAGGAGTTGAAGGACCATTTTCTGGAAAAAGTAAACACATTGGGATTTGACAAAGAGTCATTGATCTTTGTGGACCAGAAGTAAATCATCTAACTATTTAAACCACGTACTGCACCAAAGCCCCTGTGTTCTCAGGGGCTTTTTTTGAATAATTATAAAAAAGACTTGAAATGCGCGTTATGAGCGTTTTAATTAAGATATGACAAAAGTGGTTATGTTTTTTAGCGATTTAGGAGATTAGAAAAGATGAATAGCACAACACTGAAAATTGGATTTAACGCCCTGGGCTTTCAATCAGCCTGGTGGCTGAGTGTACTGGGAGTTGTGGTTGGCTTCCCCCTGCTTGGACCCCTGGCAATGACACTCTACCTGGTTATCGACCATTATTCCTTTACCAAAGGGCAGGCTGAGCTGGTACTCATACTTAGCGCCATTCTGGCAGGCACCATTGCAGATAGCATTTTTGCCAGCACAGGCTTACTGTCATACGCAGGTGGCTATGATTTTGCACCTGGACTGGCTCCCCTGTGGATCTCGGTGATGTGGGGAGGTTTTGCAGCAACCCTAAATCACTCCCTGGGGTGGCTCAAAAAGAGAACATCCCTGGCCTTTTTAATGGGCGCTGTGTTTGGTCCACTTTCATATATGGCAGGATCGAAATTTGAAGCCATTATATTCAATCAAGACATGACGGTTAGTATGCTCATCCTGGGTCTTTTCTGGGGGTTGGCAATTCCTGGTATGATTAAACTGTATTCTTGGCTGGAAGTAAGGTCTGCATCATGAACCTCATTTTTAAGATTGCCCTGATTGCTCGGCTTGTCATGCCAATGACCAGTTTAGCTTCACCAGCAGTATTGTCCGATCAATTGTATGATACTGAAAACTGGAATCTGGTTGAGTCGACGGATGACGGGATTTCAATCTCCGAAAAAGAAATAGACGGAATCGCAGTTAAGGCCGTAAAAGTGAGTCAGACCATCAATATTGATCCTGCAACTCTGGCAGAGGTTATAGAAGATATTGCAAATTATGGTCGCTTCTTAAGCAGCGCTCCAGGTATGGAAGCCACCCTTCTGAAGAACAGCAGTGATCATATTATTGGATATCAGTATGTTGAAGTGCCACTCATCTCTGATAGGGTATATGCCTTTAAGATGTTTAGACCGGACACTGCAGAAACCAGAGTGGATTGGGAGCTTATTCCCCAAAAGAACCTTGACGGTTATGCAATCAACGAGAGATCAGGGGTTTATATCGATGTGGGTGTAGGTTCCTGGTCCATGGATAAAAGACCGGATGGACAATATGATGTATCCTACCGGCTCGTAATGGATCCCGGTGGTTGGCTTCCCGACTCCGTCAGTGATTATTTCAACCGGGTCTCCGTTGTGGGTATATTTAAAGACGCAATTTTTGAAACAGAACGCCGCAGTGTACAGGAGAATGGTTAAATGGGACAATTATTTCTACAGGGCGGCCTGGCCATCCTGATCTATGTGAGTATTGTTTGGATTATCAGTCTTCTTAAAAAAGATGCCGGTATTATGGATATCTTCTGGGGTCTGGGTTTTCTGGTGGTTGGATATTTCTATCTGGCAGCGGACTACAGTTCAGCTCTGCAACCCCGTCTATTGTATTTGCTTGTTCTGCTCTGGGGTTTGAGATTATCGATTCATATCGGAGTGAGAAATCTCGGCCATGCCGAAGATGCCCGCTATGCCAATTGGCGCAATCAGTATGGCGCTAAATGGTGGTGGCTATCCTATCTTCGTGTTTTCATTCTTCAAGGGGTTGTCATGTGGATTGTGTCCATTCCCCTGTTGACAGGATTACAGGATCAATCATCATTAACCATTCTCGATTGGGTCGGTATCCTGTTTTTCGTGGTGGGCTTTTTGGTTGAAAGTCTTGGTGATTGGCAGCTACGTCAATTCAAAATGAACCCTGCAAACAAGGGCCAGGTTCTGAATACTGGATTATGGGGCTTGACGCGTCACCCAAATTATTTTGGAGAAGCCTTGTTGTGGTGGGGCTTTACACTTATCGCCATTGAGTTGAATACTTTTTGGATTGTCATCAGCCCAGTCATCATGACCTGGTTGCTTATGAAAGTCTCCGGGGTTGCCATGCTGGATGATTTACTGAGAAAAACGAAACCAGATTATGCTGAATATATAGAAAACACCAATGCCTTTTTTCCTGGAAAAAGAAAATGAACCACCCCACAAAATTCACATCAATACTTATAATAGTGTTAGGGCTTTTTACCATGCTAACTGCTGACGAAAAACAAGATAAGCAAAAACTGGTTGACTATGTGGATCTAGATCGATTCATGGGTGACTGGTTTGTCATTGCGAACATTCCCACGTCCTTTGAAAAGGGTGCGGTCAATGCCATTGAGAACTATACCTGGAATCCAGAGAAGGAAATTGTGGAGGTAAGTTTTGACTACCGCGACGGCTCCCCTGAGGGAAAACCCAAACATATGACCCAAAAAGGATTCATCCATAACAAGGAAACCAATGCGGAGTGGCGGGTACAGCCAGTCTGGCCCTTGAAGCTGGGCTATCTTATCATCGATCTA
This sequence comes from Fidelibacterota bacterium, assembly GCA_018673925.1. Lineage (GTDB taxonomy): Bacteria > Fidelibacterota > UBA8477 > UBA8477 > JABMPR01 > JABMPR01. The sequence goes on along the minus strand of JABHBL010000057.1, from coordinate 61,502 downwards.
GCAGATGATTACTCTTACACGGTGATCGGTGTACCAAGCCGGAAGTATCTCTGGATCATGGCTCGGGATTCCAGTCTTCCATATGATATCTATCAGTCTATCTTAACGAAAGTTAAGAAACAGGGGTATGACCTTGACAAAATCCAGATGGTTCCACAGGTCTGGTTATAATTAAAAAAGATAAACGATTGGGGTTTTGATGAGTGAATTAGTGCTACCACAAGGCGTAAAATATATTGACGGCCATCGGTTTAGAGCGGCCTTTATTGCAGGTGCTCAAGCCATAATCAATGATCGGGCATACCTGAACAAGATCAATGTGTTTCCCGTTCCAGATGCAGACACAGGAACCAATCTGGCATCAACAGTCCAGGCTGTTGCTGCTGAGCTCCCAACGGATGCATCCCTTGGAAAAGTGGTTACTGATGCTGCAGATGCAGCTCTCATGGGCAGCCGTGGAAATTCAGGAATTATTTTTGCCCAATTTCTGTACGGATTGTCGAAATCACTAAAGGGTGAAAAGCTAGCAACCCCGGCAAAATTTGTGGAAGCAGCAAGGGTAAGCGTAGAACATGTCTATGACTCCCTGCTTAACCCTGTGGAAGGAACTATTCTAACGGTTATGCGCTCCTGGTCTGTTGCGCTGGAAAAATTCAGCGCTACTTCAGATGATTTTCAGGTAATTCTGCACAAATCTTTTGAAGTAGCCGAAAAAGCGCTCAGGGATACACCCAAGCAATTGGAGGTGCTGGCTAAGGCTGGTGTCGTAGACTCTGGAGCAAAAGGTTTTGTTGACCTCTTACAGGGAATATCAGAGTTCATGAGAGCCGGAAATCTCAGAGATATACCCGTTTTCGAAAAGCCCGAAGAATCAGTAGAAATTCATCAGTTTTCTGGTGATGATGACATCCCCTACCGCTATTGTACCGAAGCTTTAATCTCTGATGCTCAGATCGATTTTGTTGAGGTGAAACGCAAGGCTGAATCCTTTGGTGATTCGGTGGTTGTGGCTGGTTCTCCTCAGCGCTTACGACTCCACGTTCATACCAATGATCCCGCAGAATTATTTGATTGGCTCAGGGAGAAAGGTGAGTTGGCTAGCATGAAGGCTGAGGATATGATTCGTCAGTTTGAGGTAAGTAACAAGCGTAAGTATCCCATTGCTCTGGTAACGGATTCAGCCTGCGATCTACCCCAGGAAATTATTGAGAAATATCAGATAAATGTGATTCCCTTTACTGTGAATTTTGGCGAAAACAGCTATCTGGACAAAGTCACAATTACCCCGGATAAATTTTATAGCCTGCTGGATGCAGCCCCGGTTCATCCGTCTACTGCACAACCCAGCCCGGCTATGGTGAGTAACCTCTTATCCTTCCTGAAGACCCACTATGATTCTGTTGTGAGTGTCCACATCTCAAGTCAGTTGAGTGGTATTCACAATCTGGCCGTTCAGGCCGTTGAAAACCATGAAGACGATGACATTCATGTGGTGGACTCAAAACAACTCTCTGTATCACAGGGCTTGATTGTTTACCGCCTGGCCCAGGCCATAGAGGCGGGAAAAAACATAGTAGAGTTAACGGACCTGGCTAAAAACTACGTAGAAAAAACTAAGGTCTTTGTGGATGTAGCCACCCTGAAGTATATGGTCCGCGGAGGACGGGTAAGTCCATTGAAAGGACTGGTGGCCAAACTGTTAAACCTGAAGCCCATTATCTCATTAGATGAAGAGGGCAAGGGTATTGCCTTTGGCAAGTCTTTCAGCCGTAAGGGAAACATGGATAAAATCAAAAAACTGGTTACAGAGTTTGGTCAGAAGGACAGGGTTTGGAATTATGCCATTGTCCATGCCCGAGCTCTCGATCGCGCCCAGGATTATGCCGCAGATATTGAAAAAATACTGGGGAAAGCACCAGCCTACATTCAAGAGATTTCACCTGTGGTGGGCGCCCATAATGGGATAGGTGTTGTGGGTATAGGAATTATGCATGAATAGGAACTAATCAACCTTCAGGGGATATGATGTAACAAAGCATGTGATATAAACTCTAAGATATATGATATGACCGATATTTAAGGATGATAAAATAATGAAAGTAATAATAATGATAGGTTTAACACTTTTTGGAATGGCATCAGGGGCAGATAATAAACTCAAGGAGGGCAGCCCGGCCCCAGACTTTACTATGCAGGATCAGGATGGAAATACTCATACCCTCTCTGAGTACAAAGGTCAGCTGGTTGTAGTATATTTTTACCCCAAGGATGATACACCAGGTTGTACCAAGGAAGCCTGTTCAATTCGGGATGATTATACCCTGTTTGAAAAGAATGGTATCAAAGTCTTTGGTGTGAGTTATGATGATATGAAGAGCCATAAAAAGTTTGCTGAGAAATACGATCTGCCCTTTACTCTTTTGAGTGACTTGGACAAGTCTGTGGCTGCAGCTTATGGCACTAAAGGGATATTTGTTCCTTCAAGAAAGACCTTCTTGATTGATGAAGCCGGTATGGTTCGCAAAATCTATGAGAATGTGACTGTTACTGGACATGGGGCTGAGATTTTGGCAGATTTTAAAGCTCTGGAAGCACCGGCCAAGGACTAGCAGGGATTATCCCTTATCATCAAAACACCCGACTTAAGTCGGGTGTTAAAGTAAATTCTCACAATTATGGAAAACGAATAATGAACAAATCAGTACAAAATATCGCACTAGGCCTATCAACCTTCTTCCTATCCCTTTCACTTTTCGCCGGCACGCCCATCGATGTCAAGCAAAGTACAGTAGAATGGGTGGGAAAAAAGGTAACTGGTGAGCACAGCGGAAGTCTTGAAATACAAAAGGGCGAGGTGACCATTGAAAGAGGGCATATACAAAGCGGTCGCTTTATTCTCGATATGACCAGCATCAAAGTGTTGGATATCAAGGATGAGAAAAAGAACAGAAGCCTGGAAAAACATCTTAAGCATGATGACTTCTTTGGTGTGAAGCAATACCCCAAGGCCGTCTTTGAATTTGCCAATGCCACTCCTATAAAGACCGCTAAAAAAGGCGAACCGAATTATCATTTCAAGGGAGATTTAACGCTCAAAGGTATTACTCATGCATTGGAATTTGATGCCCTCGTTGACATGAAGAAAAAGAGGACTTCCGCCTCTGGACAAATCATTGTTGATAGAACCAAATACAACATCCGCTATAAATCGAATAAGTTTTTTGATGGTCTGGGTGACAGAGCCATCTACGATGAGTTTTTGATCACTTTTAGTGTCCAGACTAAGTAGTTATTCCAACAACCCAATACTCCGGATATTCCTCCAAATAGATAACACCCCTCACTGGCAGGTTGTATCTTTGCCTCGCTAAATTGTTGTTGAACAATTGAAACATTGATTAAAGTAGAACATCTTTCCAGAGGGGGAAATCGTGTTACTTAATCCAATTATTTATTCGCCAAAACACCAGGACGAAAGCTTCCAGGAAATTATTCAGAAGACCATTCAGTTTTTTGAAACCAAGGGGCTACAAAAAGTAAAAGACGATGACACCAACCAGGTATGGTATGCTGATTTTCTAGACTTTATTAAAAAGGAAAAGATCTTTGCCACCCTCCTAACGCCACCGGCACATGGTAAGGATAATTATCGCTGGGACACCTGGCGTATTGCCCACTTCAACGAAATACTTGGTTTTTATGGTTTGGCTTACTGGTACACCTGGCAGGTTTCCATTCTGGGTCTGGGTCCCATCTGGATGTCTGAAAATGAAGCCCTAAAACAACGGGCTGCCAGATTGCTTGAAGAGGGTGAGGTTTTTGCCTTTGGTTTATCGGAGAAAGATCATGGCGCAGATATCTACTCAACCGAAATGTCACTATCCCCACAAGAGACAGGTCAGTATCTGGCAAATGGATCCAAATACTATATTGGAAATGGCAATATTGCCAAAATGGTCTCCACTTTTGGGAAAATGTCTGATTCAGGAGATTATGTTGTTTTTGTCGCCAACTATCAGCATGAAAAATACAATTGTGTAAAGAATGTGGTGAATAGTCAGAGCTATGTAGCAGAATACACGCTGGATGAATATCCAATTTCAGAGGAAGATATCCTGCATAAAGGTGAGGATGCCTGGAATGCCGTCCTCAATACAGTAAATATTGGGAAATACAATCTGGGATGGGCTTCAATTGGGATGTGTACTCATGCATTTTATGAAGCTCTCAGCCATGCTTCTCAACGGAAGCTGTATGATGTGCATGTCACCGATTTTTCCCATGTCCAGCAAATGTTTGTCGATGGCTATTCCCGACTGGTGGCCATGAAACTGGTGGCCTTGCGAGCCGCAGACTACATGCGGGTTGCCTCAAGTGAGGACAAAAGATATCTGCTATATAATCCTGTGGTGAAAATGAAGGTGACCACCCAGGGAGAAGCAGTGATTGATTTGCTATGGGATGTGATTGCAGCCAAAGGTTTTGAGAAAGACACCTTTTTTGAAATGGCTTCTCGTGATATCAGAGCCCTTCCAAAACTGGAGGGTACGGTTCATGTGAATATTGCCCTTATCCTCAAATTCATGGCGAGTTATTTTTTTCGATCTACAGACTATCCTGATGTTGAGCAACAATCACAAGCCCAGAACGATGACTTCCTTTTTAATCAGGGACCTACTCGTGGATTAGGGAAAATTCGTTTTCATGATTATAGCAAAGTCTATAAAACAGTTCAGCTGCCCAATGTTAAGATCTTCAAACAACAGATTCGTCTCCTGAAAACCCTCTTGATGTTGGCCAAACCGGATAAATCACAACGTAAGGATATTGACTTCCTCATGGCGCTGGGTGAGTTGTTTACCCTGGTGGTTTATGGTCAACTCGTCCTGGAAAACGCCAAAATCTACGCAGTAGATGACGACACTATTGATCAAATATTTGATTTTATGGTCAGAGATTTCTCCAGCCATGCCTTGCAATTGTATTCCAAGAGCAGTGCAACCATGAGTCAAATGCGACTCTGTTCAATGATGATAAAAAAACCAACCGTTGACCGGACGCGTTTTGACAGGGTTTGGTCAGATCAAATCTTTCCCTTAAAAGATAGATACGTCATGAAACCATAGCGCTTTAGCCAGCAATTGGTGAGGCTTTCTCGTTGTGGTTTTTGGAAATAGTGTATCCATTCCTCGTTTGTCTGGTTAATATCAGACGTTTCCACACGTTTTAGTCTATGAAAAACCATACTGGAGGTGCGTTATGGATTTAAACATCGCAGTTTTGATTGATGGTGATAATATTCCATCTGCCCATGTAAAAGAGATGATGGAAGAAATTGCCAAGTATGGTAATCCCACCATCAAGCGCATTTATGGTGACTGGACTAAACCCAATCTCTCCAAATGGAAGAACCTCCTGCTGGAAAATGCCATCACACCAATTCAGCAGTATGGCTACACCACGGGCAAAAACGCCACAGATTCCGCCATGATTATAGATGCCATGGACATTTTGTATTCAGAGAAAGTGAATGGATTCTGTCTGGTCTCCAGCGATAGTGATTTTACCCGGCTGGCCACCAGACTTAGGGAGGCTGGCATGAAGGTCTTTGGGATTGGGGAGAAGAAAACCCCAGAACCCTTTATCGTGGCTTGTGATAAATTTATCTATATCGAAATATTGAAGAATCTGGCCAAGGAAAACGAATCAGAGGCCACCGAGGACAAACAACCAGAACCTGAAAATATTGACAAGATTACCCCGAGGGTGATTCGTTTAATTGCCATGACAGTCTCTGATCTGGCCGATGATGATGGCTGGGCTTTTCTGGGGGATGTGGGCAATCTGTTACAGAAAAAACAACCCAATTTTGATGCAAGGAATTATGGCTTCCAAAAATTAACGCCTCTCATCAAATCAACTCAAAAATTTGATGTTGAATCCAGGGAAAGTCCCACAGGACGGTTCAAACTTATTTATGTAAAAAACAAAGTTTCCAAAAACCCAAAGCGGAGAGGAAAATCATGAGAGCCAAACTATTACTACCTCTGGGCATCATCCTTTTGATAGGATGCGGTAATAACTTCGAGGAATATGAATATCTTCTGGAACCTCAAATCTTTGATAAAGCACCTCAAAAATTACTGGTATATGAGGTTGTTGGTAATCCCAATGATGTCGGTGGAGAAGCCTTTGGTGCCCTGTTTTCAACCTTTTTTAAGCTGAAAAAAAACCATGAGCTGGGCAAGCCAGTTCCCCGTGCACGTTGGCCTAAACCCCTGGAGACCCCCATGGAGGAATGGATTGGGATATATGCCATGCCAGTGAGTGAATCTGTCCTAGAAATACCTGAGAAAATCCGCGAGGAATATCCAAAACTTAAGCTGGAAACCTGGGAATATGGGATGACAGCTGAAATTCTTCATGTTGGTTCTTATGCTTCTGAACCTGCCTCCGTTGAGAAACTTCATAAGCTACTAGAGCAAGAGGGTTATGAGATATCAGGACCCCATGAAGAAGAATATCTAAAAGGTCCAGGCATGTTTGGACCGGGAAACCCAGATAAATACTATACCATCATTCGATATCCTGTTGCCAAAATTGCCACTCCAGTTCCAGAGCCACCAACAGAATCGATTGAGACAGAAGAAACAGAGGGTTAAGCAGTTTTGGGTTTTTACGATACAGAAAAAGGGGTTAAGGAGTACATCAAGCTGGCTGAAGGTTATGATGGAGCTGAGCTTATTGAGTGGTTCAGTCGCTATCTATCTGAGAAGTCAACTGTGCTTGAGCTGGGAATGGGTCCAGGGAAAGATCTGGATATTCTCCTGAAAAAATACCCTGCCACCGGTTCAGATTATGCCCAGCCATTCATTGATCTTTATCTCAAGCTACACCCTCAGGCTGATGTGATCCAGTTGGATGCTGTAACCATGGATACCCCAAGACAATTTGACGCCATCTATTCCAATAAGGTACTCCAACACCTCAGTAAGGATGCCTGTCGACAATCCCTGGCAGCCCAGCACGGAAGACTTAACGAGGGCGGGCTTGTCCTCCACGCCCTTTGGTATGGGGATGATTATGAGGAATTCGGGGATCTGGGGTTTCAGCAATACACGGAGGAGAGCTTTGTAGGTCTGCTCGATGGTCGATTCGAAATCCTGGAAACCAAGATATTTACTGAGATGGAAAAGGATGACTCCATCGCATTTATGTTGAAGCGCTTAGCAGGGTAAGCTCCCAGTCATTGCGAGGTCGTGTAACGACCGTGGCAATCTCTGGATATAGGATAATTCGAGATCGCCGAGCTTCGCTCGCGAAGACGTTTAGGGAATAGCCAATTTTGTCAGTCTCAATGTCCAGGATCGGGACTCAGGCGTAGAAGGCGTCCACCATCTCCATCCTCTAACACCCAGATGGCTCCGTCTGGTCCTTGTTCGACCTCTCGAATTCGTTCTTTCATGTCAAAACGCTCAACCTCTTCAGCTTGGTCTCCCTTGATCTTGACACGTACCAGCGATTCCGATCTGAGACCACCAATAAGGGCATTGCCTTGCCATTCCGCAAACATGGATCCAGTATAGATAATCAGTCCAGATGGTGCTATGGTGGGTACCCAGTACGCTTCAGGCGTATGGAAATCTGGTCGTGTGTCATGATCAGGGATGGGATATCCCGAGTAATGATTGCCCCATGATACCAAAGGCCAGCCATAATTGTCTCCACGAATGATGAGATTGAACTCATCACCATGCTGGGGACCCATTTCATGAGTCCATAATTGCCCCTGTTGATCAAAAGCAATTCCCAAAAGATTACGATGCCCCAGAGTCCAGAAGCTTTTTGCCAACATCCCGTTATTCTGAAAAGGATTATCCGGTGGCACGGATCCATCATCATTTAATCTGATAACCTTGCCCAGATCCTGGGTCCAACTCTGTGCAGGTTCCTGTTTTTGCCGTTCACCTGATGTTATAAACAGATAGCCCTGAGGGCCAAATACCAGACGATGTGAGTAATGCCCCTTGCCAGAAACTTTAGGCGTTTGTCTCCAGATGATTTCAAAGTTTTCAAGTTTTGGCTGATACGGTCCAAGGTGAAGCTGAGCCCGAGCAACTACCGCTCCCCTTTTTCCTGATGACCCCTTCTCAGCATAAGACAGATAGATCAAGTGGTTGTCCTCAAATTGAGGATGGAGGATAATGTCACCCAGTCCGCCTTGACCACCGTAGGCCACATCCGGAACCCCTTTAACCGTTACTTGAGAACGATCCTCTAATTTAATCAGCAGCAAAACCCCGGGCTTTTCAGTGACTAGAAGATCACCTCCAGGTAAAAAGGTCATGGCCCAGGGTTCATTAAAGCTTCCATACCCCTCATATTTGAGTGTAGAGCCGGCATTTCCTGCAAAGGTGTTTTTCGCAGGCTCAGCGTATATCTGGGAGGTGACAAGGAATAAAAGGAGAAAATATTCTAATGCGATACGATGTAAATTCACTCTACCCACTCAATTCATTTTCTTTAGCGTTTTTGTTAATTCTCTGTGAAGCCAGGCAACGGATCACGAGCTGATTTCTACGCGGTTGCCCTCAGGATCTAAGACAACACTCTCAAAGTATCCATCACCGGTTCGCCGAGGATCACTGACGCACTTATAGCCATCGATTATCAACTTTTTGGTAAGATCCTGGACTGCTGTCTCCGTACCCAAGGAGAAAGCTAAATGGGTCAATCCAAGCTGTTCTACTGCTTCATCTGGTTTGGATGTCGAGGTGATATCTGGTCGCTGCATAATCTCTAATCTTGAACCGCCATCAAACTCAATGAAGTATGATGAAAATTGCTTTCTACGGTTCTCATAGCGTTCATTTGAAAAACCCCCAAAATAGGTCACATAGAAATTCTTGAGGACCTCAATATCCTTGGACCATATGGCAATGTGTGCAAGTTTAATCAAAGAGTCCAACAGCTAGTTCTATCCAGATAAGGATAAGTACTGCCAGAATAGCAATACCTGCGGCAAGTCTAGCCTTTGAATTGCCAAACTTGGTTGCTGCCAGCTCATATGTGAATGCAGCAAGGGATAGGAGTAAACCTGCTACAATGAAATCCATCAAGCCCCAATTAACCTCATCAGTAAATTGCATTGCCACCAATGGAATTAAGAGCAAGAAACCTACTGATCCCCAGAGAGCGGTTCTTAGTTTACTGGTGGACGAGTCACTTCTTTTATCTATACTTTCAACCATAATTTCACCTCTTTAATGAGTTAATAAGATAAAAGTGTATACGGTGAGGAGCTTGTGTAGTTCCACAGGGGGAATCTTGAATTCTTTTGTCAGTCGGTATTTTTACCATTTTCTTCAAGTTCATATCAACACCTCCCCAGGAGCTCAACCAGCGAGGGTATGGGAATAAAAGGCATATACTCCTTCCAGCCCAGGAAGAAAGAGAACAGGATGTGAATCATTGGAGCGATGAGCACTGCCAAAATCAGATATTGTCCAAATTCACGTAGGTGCATGCGAAAGACAATGGGAGGAAGTGCCCAGGTCAAAAAGGCCGGTACCCCGTAGTATATCCAGACCGGGAGACCAGTCGATGTACCCAGCTTGGCGAATGACATACCACCAACGACGACAACTGCAGCAACCCAGAGGACTGTGAGAGTCGGGGGATGATCAGCCCTTCGATGCAGCACAAAACGAAGGACGCCGATAAACGCAATGAGCGAGACCATGATCAGGATGGGAAAATGCCAATGAGTACTCACATGCTACCTTCAATCCATTCGGTGATAAACATTCATCTTTGGAAGCCCTGGGGACATTTATCTGAGATGTTTATGGGTGAAATATAGCAGGGATTGCATAAAGAACCGCCCCTGACAGGAAAAAAACCAGGAAGGCTACAGAACCCCACTGTTTTAATTTGAAGAATACGATTTGTTCAATGGCACGAGCCATCCAAAATAGTGTCATCAGGATGAGCAGGCTATGCCCCAGATCTGTTGAAAGGAGCTCACTTGTATGGGCAAGGGAAATGTAGCCAAAGATGATAAAAGCAAAGGATAAGCTCAAATTTAAGACCTGCATGATGGCTCGATTTAAGAAAGACAGTTTACGAAGATCATTTTTCCAGTCGAATAGATGCCAGAACATCAGATGAAAGATTACCAGTGCAATATTGTAGACGCCACCGAGCTGAATCAATAAGTCCATCGGTTCTCCTCTTGCTCATTTGTGCTCCTGATGACAACGCTGGGATCAGGAGGCAGTGTCATGGATCTGAATGTTAGCTGTCTCTCTGTTCGGGTGAGTCGATTCATTACCCAGAGATGTCCGTTGGTAGTATCAAATACAGAGTAATCATGTTTTGCATAGACAATTGATAACCCATCTGGTGACCAGCTTGGTTCCTGGCCGCCATCTCGTGTTAATATGGTAATATCAGTTGTGATGGTATCCTGAAGGGCAATTTGAAAACACTTTTCATCGGTTACCCACAACTCAAATGCCACAAATTCTCCTGTGGGCGAAAAGCTTGGGTAGCGTGCTTTTGTATCGGTATAACTAAAGCGTTCCTGGTTCCAACCATTGGCATCCATCAGGTATAATTGGGAATGTATCGGGTCATCACCCCGGATATTTTTGTGTGATATTATTCTTGATTTGGTAGGATGCCAGGAAGGTCCTCGCCACGCTCCATCATAGGGCCGGGGAATGCGAACCTGTCTGATGTTTCCTCCCAGAGTATCCATTGTCCAAATACTTAAGGCAGTCGCAGAACCTGATGATGCATAAACAATCATGTTCTCTGTGGGGTGTTGATGGGGTGACCAAATGCTGTGTCCTTCAGTGATGTGCTGCAGCTCTCCTGTATTAAGATTGTACTTATTCAGCCTGCCTTCATGTACAAAAAGCAGGTTCCTGCCATCTGGGGTCCAGGAAGGATCATAAATCCAGCCAGATACGATCAATTTTCGTTGTCCGCCTATGGAAGGGATGATGTATAGCCCCATTGAATCAACATCGGGGTAATAGCCCCCATGTTCAGCCACTATTGAACCACCATTATGATAATAGGCTATCCAGGCTCCATCAGGTGACCATGCCGGATAAAAGTCGATCTGCGGATAGGCTGGAGGTCCTATTCCGGCAACACCTTCTGCTTCTTCTTGGGGGTTGGATGGTTCAAAAAGGGAAGAACAACTGCTATACATCAAGATAGCGAATACCAAAAAGAGCGCGGATACCAGGGTCTTCCTGTATGAATATGTTAATCTTAACCTTTGATTGGCTATCATTTTAGTATTCAGGACTTTCCACTTCAAAATATGATGCTTAATCCAAACCTGAGGCCATCATATTTCAAAATATTGGTTCCTGCGTATGTAAGCTGGTAACCCACATTTATTCTCATGTTCAATTTATTGGTGGTATCATGATGCCCGACCATTGGCGTGAGTACGAATCCGGACGAACCGGAGTCGTCCTCTATTTCACCATCTAGACTAAACTTCTCTACGCTGAGATAATTTGCATCCATCCCCAGTGACAGATTTTCCGACATGCGATACGCTAGTCTACTGACCATGTGGATTTCATTCCCATATTTCGCCACCACCGAATAATCATCAAAGGTATAGGTCGCTTCTTGATTCACCACATACTGTCCACCCAGCGATAATAATATTTTGGAGGAAGCTGCAAAATCTACATACATACCTACTGTTGTAGCAGAGTGTCCAGACCCTGTTGATGAAAGCTCAGCAGAAGTTGTTTCGTCTGGTGAGGTTCCTGTTGGCTGAGTATAAGCTCCTACAATATGCACGGAGTGTTCTGAGGTTTTACTTATCTGAAACCATCCACCGACCATTACATCTCCCAGCCCAGTTTGACCGTTTAAATCGCTTAGGGCTCCCGTAAATGTGGGTTCAAGATTCCAAGCGAGCTCCTGGCTATTAACAAAGGGGGCCATAGCAAAGAGACCAACTTTTTTTGAAACGCTATAATCAATTCTTAAAGCACTCACTGATCGTTTATACTTGGGGTCACCAATTCTTTCATTGTATTCGTTTAGATCGTGTTCTTCCCCGTCCTTATCAAATGAAGAACTTGAGGAGATAGTGAGGTATTGAACCGATAGTCCGAGATGACCAGGTTCTGGAACAAATGTAAAGCCTGGTAGTGGACCTGATATGGATTGATTCTCACCTTGTGAAAATCCAATGCTCATTATTATTGTCACAAATATCAACAGCCTAACTATTCCCCGCCTCAACAACATAACCACTTCTCCTTAGGTTTCTCTTTGTGTGTATCTAATGTTTTAGACCCACCTGTTTCATCCATACTGAACTAGACTACGTACTCTCAATCCCAGAACTGTTCAAGTCGAATTAGCTTTGGATATAGGTTCAACAGATCAGCATCATCTAGCCCACTATTTGGCCATTTCTCATCAAACTCGCGTAGCTTTAGACCTGTCATGGTTGAGTCATAGGATATCCATGTTACATCTGACCCGCCAGTACCCCACATGCTTGGGCAAATATCCACAGGTTTCTTTTTTAAGAGTTCAATATGCATCGATTCAAAGTAGTCAAGACGGGTTGCCCCATATTGTCCATCATATGGCCCAGGGGCTACAACAATGCTTATTATTTCTGAGCGATTTAAAGACTCTGAATGTGAAGTGCTGACAATGGAGCCCTCTTTTGGATAAGCGATCTCAAAGACTGAACTTTTATCATAAAAGCGAACCAAAAAATCATTCATCCGCACCAGAATATCCTCAGGAAAGTTGAACAGACCTTTTTCCTCCTCCAGCTCCCATCTCTCCGGAAACAGAATATAGGCATCCCAGACGAACCCATCAGAAAGTTTCAAGCGCACACCTCGCAATTCGAAACAGGCGAGGCAATCAGGAGAAACACTGGTGACAGCGAACGCAAGAAGCAAAATTATTAAAAGGATTTTGTTCATCCTAGACCTCCTGATAGATGTGTATAACGAAATAGGTTTCCCCGTTCTACCCTGGTGCTAACCCTTTGATGTGTACTTTTCGCGCAGCCCGGTCATTCTTCTCTCAAATAATGTATAGACTAAAAATGAAAGCAGGAAACACAATATCCAATAGAGCAAGTAGTGAACATACCAACCCCAATGGTCTATCCCGTTTTCGATTAAAAGCCGGACAAGCGGTAGGATAACTGAATAATGTAAAAGATACATGGCGTATGAAACGATGCTAATCCCAACAATAGTACTACGAAACTTGAATCTTCCATATGTTTCTGTTTGATAAACAGCCAGGGGCAATAGCAGGGCCAGGCTAATACTGGTCAGGGTTAAATGATTGGCTGTAGGGTGAGCTGGAAGACCAACAAAAAGGATTTGAAATAGCTGGAACATCGAAAATGTGATCCCCATTAACCCAACACAAAAAAGGATGAATCGTAATTTTCGGATCAGGGTCGGCCGAAGCTTCATGAGCACCATGATGATGGCTCCATAGGCTATTGCATCAAGTCGTAAGAGCACAATTTTCCGAAGGTGTATATCCCAACTACTCTGTTCCCAATAGATAGAGGTGATTAATCGCAGAGATGCAAACAAGAAAACGTAGAAGATTGCCGCAAAAAGGAAAGTCTTGTCAGACCGTCCATATCGACGGGCAAACAAGAATAAAGCAATAGGAAAGGTGAGATAAAACCACTCTTCGACCATCAAAGACCAGGTTTCGGGCATGAAGTTGCTAATGGGCGAAATCAAGTTTTGGCCCCAGATGAAATAAATCCAAATCTGTTCAAAGGAATAAGGTTTTAGCCAAAAAAATGCCAGACCGATCAATAGAAACAAATAGTAGTTTGGCAGGGTTCTAAACCAGCGTCGGATCCAGAAGTTTTTGAGGCTCTTGAAAAAAGAGGCGGTATCATCGGCTTTGAGCATGGCATTTAGAAGGATTTTACCGATGAGATATCCACTGAGCACAAAGAACAGTTCTACCCCCAAAAATCCCGTCCCATAGAAGGCTAATCCGTATGAACTCGTATTGGGGATAAGCAGCATGCCATGAGAAAAGACTACCAGCAGAATGGCAATAGCCCGAATTAAATCAAGCCCGAAATTGCGGCTTAAAGAGTTCGCTTCTGCGAAATTAAAAGTGTGTTTTAAAAATGAGATCATCATTGATTCTTACTGGGACACCAGGTTCAATTATCAGGAAATAGCTTGACTTGTTTCAGCTGTCTATATTATTCAACAAAATGAGTTGTTAGCACAGTATATAACTCTCCACCAAAGGAGGTATCTATCTCCTGGAGAGATTTGATGCCAAAAATAAATGAGATAGAGATGGGATCTGTTCGCCAAAACGTATGACCCTCATAAAACCCGTATCGCATAATGTATTGTGGTTCCATTTCACCCGTATTGATAGTGCTTAACAATATCTTCATGGCATTAAATTCTGTCTCTGATAGATGTCCATATTTTTCGTTAAGATAGGCCAACTCGTTGTTCTCAAATTCACGCCATAAATTGATATAAAAAGCGCCCTCAATATCATCGTCAAAGATGGACAGTTGCCCCCCTTTTGTATCTTCAGCTTTTACAAAAACCTTATGTTTATTGTAGAAAAAATATTGAATGTTTTCCCACTGATGTTTGGCCATGTTCCAACGGTTAAGCGACAAATCTGTATCCATCATGTTTAATACATGGAATAGTGGCCGGGCAAGCTGTGGGTGTGAGAGTCTCAACTTGCTTACGATATGATTATCACCTTTGATTACAGAAATAATAGTTTCATCCTGAGCCAGAAAACCATCATATGACAGGCCACCCGGACGACCAAGTCGGGTAATTTCCTCGATAGATCGACCCGTAATTGCAGTAATCTGATCTAGTCTCGCTTCAGAATGCAGACCAGACTTAAATAGCGCAGGAAATTCCACGGGCTCTTTCAGGAGTTGCTGACATATTTTACGGTCATTACTTAGCGTAACTGGCGTGACCGTATATTTACCTTCAAGGGTCACCGAAATCACATATTCAGTATTATCGATACTTGTAAAAGGGGAGGGTAAACCGGGCAGATGCTCGTTCAAGTCAGGATAAATATTATAGGGTATAACATCATTGAGACGAGGGTCATTCAGTATTGCCAGCGCATCTGCTTGAATCACTTTGGCATCCTCAATATTGTCCAGGGTTATGGCCAACCAGACAAGAGTTGTTGTCTCCTCCACAAAGTGATTTTCATTGTAGGCCTGGAAGTCTTCTCCAAAACCTTTACCGCCATACATACCCTTGTTTCTAGCATAGATCTCTTTTATATCCTCGAATTCTAGCGTCAGGCTACCCATGTGTTTTTGGACAAGATCAAAGGCTTTCCCTTTGATAACTCCTTTTTTGGCAATGTCCCAGCATTGAGTTGCCAGCTCTGGCTGTTCTCGATCGAGCTTCCTGAACAAGTCAACCGTCATACTGTCTTGTTCCAGGGTTCTATTGAGAGCCATGACGTCATGAAATAGCTGTCTATCTCCTTTTCCGTGTCCAAGCCGATCAGTTTTGTGGTCTCGGATCTTAACCATTTTCTTGAGAGCAGGTGGATAGACATCCCCGAGTTGCTTCCAGTAGGACAATGCGAATGAGAGTCTTACCCCGTACATGGAGGGTTGATACTCAAGGGCATGATCATGAAACCAGATATGTTTCGCCAGCGCATCTTTATAGCGTTGTTCTTTGAAATCACCCTGTGCCTCGTGGAGGATTTGTTGGGGATCAGGGTTTTCAGGAGGCTCCCATCCACGCTCACAGGAGAGGAAAAATAATGGGATTAAGAGTAAATAATATTGTCTCATCTTCGTTCCCCTTTTTATGTTTTCAACCCGGCCCAACAAGCCCAGTCAGACCTCCGGGTATATGTTATCTCACACTCAGAACTCGTCTGCTAATTGATTCAAAGCCTCCCCTGTTAGCCGCTGAACCGTCCACTCATCCATGGGTATAGCCCCCACTGAACGGTAAAACTTCAAGGCTGACTTATTCCAATCAAGAACCCACCACTCGAATCGGCCACATTTGCGTTCGCGAGCAAGATGAGCAATATAAGCCAGCATAGATTTGCCAAGTCCCTTACCACGCATTTGTGGTTTTACATAGAGGTCTTCCAAATAGATACCTGGTTGACCCAGGAAGGTTGAAAAATTGTGAAAGAAGAGTGCAAAGGCCACAGCCTCACCCTGATAGTATCCCAGAAATACTTCAGCAACTTTTCGGTCTCCAAACAGGGATTCACGCAAGACTGTTTCGGTAGCAACCACTTCGTTAGCCAGCTTTTCATATTCAGCGAGCTCATGGATAAATGAAAGTATGAGAGGAACATCATTTTCAACTGCTTCACGAATCACAAAATCAGGGATGCTTGTTTTTATATTCATCTTCTATTTCCTATGGGTTAAAAGGCATGGTAGGTCCAGGAAGGATGTTATAAAAACATTCGCAACCGACATAGGTTTCTTTTCCAAGATCAACCTTTCAATTGTGCCAGGCTGTTAAACCTGGATTTTCAGAATAAGGAACACTTTAAACTAACTGATATCCAAATCATATACACGATATCGTCGCAAGGGCTTGGCTCCCAGCTTTTCGATGGCATTGACCATGGGCCAGTTGTCTTCCAACACGTAGTTTATCTCCATCCACATATCCGGTGCATTGAGGGATTCATAGAGGGCCCGGTAAAGCAGGCTGTCCACGGCTTTGCCCTGAAATTCAGGGATAACCCCCAGGGCGAACATACGATATCGCCGGAGCCGCGAAATTCCCCACAGCAGCTTGATAAACCCAAAGGGAAACAAGCGTCCCTTCAATCCCTTGAGCAGATGATTGATATCCGGGAGGGCCACTGCAAATCCGATGGGACGCCCATCCTTATCCTCGGCAAAGAGCACCCCCTTTGGCTGTATGATTTGCTTCATATCCTGTGCAATGGCATTGGCCTCGGCTTCAGTCACAGGAGAGAAGCCCCAGTTTGCCACAATGCTCTTGTTGGAGAGTTCAGTGAAAATATCAACATCGCGATCATATTGCTTCATATCCATGGGTCGAATGCTGACTCCGTAGCGTTTGGACACTGCATCAGTCAGGTTCAGGATACGCTGAGGGATTTTATAACCTTCTGCCATTGAGATAGACCAGCATAAAAGATCCTTGGCTTTGTGTAGCCCAAAATCACTCATGAATTCACTATAATAAGGTGGGTTGTAGGGAGCCATGAGAACCGGGGATGGTTCAAAGCCTTCCATCACCATACCGATTTCCTGTGAAACAAAACTCCAGGGTCCACGCATGAGGGTGCAGCGCCTTTCTTTCAACCAATTCTTGGCTGCTTCCAGCAACAGTCCTGATGCTGTCTTGTCTGGGAGACATTCGAAGTAACCGAAGTGGCCAATTCGTTCTTTCCAGAAATCAACTGCTATGTTGTCAATAAAAGCAGCGATACGTCCAATGGTTTTATCCTGATCTTTTAACAGGAAGAGTTGGAAGTCACAATGTTCAAGAAAAGGATTGGTTCTCACATCAAATTGCTTGCGTTGTTCACTCCGCAATTGGGGAACCCACACCGGATCATGGCGATATAATTCATAAGGAAACTCGATGAACTCAAGTCGTTCACGGTCTGAATTTACGGGGCAAATTTTCATATTACTGTCCATCCCTTCCGCTTCACCATCGCCTCCTGAAAGCTATCCCTAGGTAGTGACACAACCACAAACGTTTTTCTGGCACCTACTGAACTATTTGAAAAACAACCCTTACATGCTGTTCTATGGATATTTTTCGAGGATAAAATCTTGAAATTACTTCGTCAGTATCATCCTTCATGCTGAAGCTGGAATTAAATGGAGAAGCATATTGTTCATGAAGCATCCCCCTGGAGGCAAACTTCACACCCCCAATCGCTGAATTTTGGGGAATCAATTCCTCAATCTTCGTCACCGGTCCGACTTTTATGGACATTGCTTTCGCCATTTCCTGAGCTTTAGACTTTGTAGCTTCCAGGGCTTTTTGTCGAGCTATCTTCTTTGTCTCATTGGCAGCAGAAGAGGAGTATGTCACATTCAGGATATCCTCGATTTCGTTTCTGCCCAGTTCCAATATGATTGATTCAACATGACTCACAGGCAAATCAGTGATGGTAACGGTAGTTGAGGCCTTATAGTCATCAGTCTTGGTAAAAGGAGACCCACCCCAATAGTTTTCACCACTCTGAAAATCAGAGATGAATACATTCTCGGGTTTGGCTTGATATTTCTTGAGTTTATCTATCGTATCATCCACCTGTTTTTTCATTTTGTTGTAGGCGTCATCAAGCGATTTGCCTGTTTCTGAGACACCAAATACAATGGAAACTGCATCGGCCCGAACATCAATGTTGGCCGATCCATAAACCTCAATACTTAGCCGGTCCAGATCTCCAGCAAGCAATAACATTGGGATGAGTAAAAAAGCTAAATGTTTCATAATTCCCTCATTTCTAAAGTGTGTCTAATTTCCCCCCCGCTTCTATTACTTCTAGAAAACGTTTCTACTGCTATGGTCTATCAAAACCCCCAGTAAATCACGATGTTTCCAGGGTGCATCGAACCCCCCGCTCTTTCAAATATTGCTCAACGCGCCTCCAGCACCCTTCCTCGGCACCGATAAACTCGGGAGGGCTGATCCCTATTCGAGAATAGTTACCTTCAAGCACTAATTTGGTAACCGCAGTACAAGTATACCCGGTCGTTTTTGCCATTGATAGGGTCTCTGTCCTGGGATCGTATTCATCACACATGTCGTAAGTGAATGTTACGGGGTTTCTGTCTTCCACCCCAGAAATTTTCAACCTCATGACAGTGAGATCAGCCTCACCGGGTTCGTATTTCCAGAGCGGGGAAAGCAGTGATGCTGTCATATCTATTGGCCGTGCCGAAGCTCCTTTCACCTGAATTGAGTTCATGCTGAAGAATCCAGTCTCCATGAAAATGCGCATTTGTTCAACGTGTCCTGGATATCGAAGGGTCTTCTCAAACATGTTGGGGATGTCCATTGTGCGGATCAGAGTTCTGAGACCATCAGAGTTGAGACATGCCAGGGTGCCCACCTTATCGATATCAATGGTCATGGTTTCAGAGAGCATTGGTTTAACGACCAGCTCTCCATCCTCAACCATTCTACCGGTTTCTGCATACTCTTCAAGTACCTCGAGGACTGGGAAAGGCGATTTATACTCAAAAGGTACATTCCTCGACTTTGGAATACCACCAACGTAGCATTCATATTTGCTCACTTTCATTTTCCGGGTGTGATATCCCAAAATGATGTTGGCCATACCTGGCACCACCCCGCAGTCAACAACAGCAGTGACTCCATTGGCTTTCGCCAGTTCGTCCAGCCCAAAGGGGTCTTCCTGGAAATACGAGATATCTACGATATTTTTGCCGGCGCGAATGACCGTTTCAAGCATGGCGTATCCAATTGAGTATGGCACGGAACCGATGACGATATCCGCATCGGCAATGGCCCGCGTGACTCCAGCCTCGGTGGAAAGGTCTTCTACTCGGATCTGGATGGGATGTTCTTTTGCCAGGTGTTCCAGGGCCTTCTGATTGACATCCACCGAGATGACTTCGTAGCCAGGATGCTTACATAGATCAATGGCCATGTGCCTGCCCACTGCCCCACAACCCAGAACGACTATTTTACTCAAAGCGATCTCCCCATCTGTCTAAGGCTTTTGGTGTTATACTCAGTCCTCTGGTTAAAAGAGACTAAATTATTTTCAGGATATCTTCTAAGGGTTTCCTCTGTTTGTTCGCCAGTTTTTTATACCCGTCATTTTGATATCCTAAAGGCGTGATCGAATATACCACTTCATTTTCTTTGAGTGAAAGTGCATCAGACAGCATTTTTGGATCATATGCTTCAATCCAGCAGGTTCCGACATTTTCATTTTCTGCCGCCAAAATTATGTGATCCATGACTATCGCTAGATCGGTTTCAATTGAATTGTAGCCATCATATGACCGGACCCAGGACTTTGATTTATCCCCAATAATTATCAGAATATGGGGAGCGTTTTGAAACCAGGGTTGTTCATAGCAGGGACGTATCTCCTCGAGTTTTTCCGGCGATGAAACAAGCAGAAACGTCCAGGGTTGCCTATTGGATGCGGACGGGGCTAATCTACCAGCATTTAATATTCGATTTAACACAACCAGGTCTATTGTTCTATTTGGATTATAATCCCTGACACTTTCTCGATTTTTGATCAAATCATAAAAATCCATCATATCCTCAGGTATAATTTTTCGTTCAATTTAACAGAATGGTCTTTGCTAGCTTTCTGACCCCACAGTAATAACCACATTACCTTTTTTATGTCCTTTATCCACATAGTGGTGTGCTTCAACAATTTGATCAAGGGTAAAGCGTTTATCAATCACGGATGTAAATTGACCCTTTTCCATGAGGTTCTGGAGGAACTGGAGCTCTTCCAGTTTCAATTTCAAACCTCCCGATGATCTGAGAACATTCAGATAAACACCCCCAGGTTTTAAGATGCTTTTACAGTCAGATGGTGACGCCTTGCCCACAGCATCAAAAACAACGTCATACTTCTCAGTGGTTTTGGTGAAATCTTCCTGTGTATAATCAATAACCTGGTCTGCACCCAGCGACTGTACCATAGCCATGTTTGTGGTGCTACAGACACCCGTTATCTCTGCACTCATGGTTTTGGCCAGCTGAGTGGTAAAGGTTCCCACGCTGCCTGAGGCACCATAGATAAGAATCTTTTGCTTTTTCTGAAGTTTGGCAATTCTTAGAAACCGCAGGGCCGTGATACCACCATTAGAAATGGGTGCAGCCTCTTCATAGGACATGCCTGCTGGTATGGTTGCGACCACACTGTTTTCTGGGAGGCATATATACTCAGCATATCCACCAAAATTCATTTCGGTGGCGGCAAAGACTTTTTCCCCGGGCTTGAATAGGGTGACAGACTTACCCGTTGCTTCAATTTCTCCAGCCAGCTCCATCCCCAGGATCTTTTTACGTGGTCCTCTGAAACCAAGCATAAAGCGCATCATTGGTTTGAAAAAGAAATCCTGAACCTTGCCCATACCAGGTTTAAAACTACGGATTTTTGTATCGCCAATGTGGACTGTGGTGGCACGAATCTTTATCAACACCTCATTGTCGCGAGGTGTCGGTTTTTCAATATCCTGAATCTCAAGGACTTCAGGGGGTCCATATCTGGTGCAGATGACTGCTTTCATGTGTTCCTTCACGGGTTACTGATTAATTCTAATTTCCAACTGGACTGCTTCAAAGGAGCAGCCAGTTCCGGAGTGTTTGTCGAGCTGTTTCGGATAGAGGATTGCTCTTGCCGGTCTGGTTGAGCACCTGGACGCTGACAGTCTCGGCCCTGGCTACGCAAATATCGTTTTGAAAAATTTGCTGATAGAAATGGATGGAACTGTTGCCCACCTTGATGACACCAGTACCGATCTCTACAGTTCCTGGCCAGGTGACCTCCGTGAGGTAGTCCACCTTTAAAGAGGCCACCACAAAGCTGCAGTTTTCTGCAAGCACGGGGTGCTCCACACCGTATAGGATCTCTACACGACCCGTTTCAAGAAAGGTCGCCATCGTGGCGTTGTTCACATGTCCCTGAGTATCAGTATCACCATAACGGATCTTATCATAGGTTTGAACGGGGAATGCTTCATATAGCAGTTGCTTCATCTCAACCCTCTAAAATTTCTTTAAGTTTTTGTAGGTCACCCCTGACACCCCTCCTCATCATCCCCCCCATAAAGAGCATCATGATGCGCATAACTATAGGTCCAGAAAGACGCATCTGAACAGTCACCCGACTACCAACATCCTCGGGTTCTACCTGAAAGAAGGCGATGGAGCCCTTGAGTGCACCTTCAGTGTGTTTGAATTCAAAACTGTGGCCATCATCCAGTTGGGTCATCTCCCATTTCAGGATACCAGTATCCTTGTGGGTGTGCTCACCAGTTGATCCAACACCATGGGGTGGTGGAGAAGTCCACTCTGCCTTGGTGATACCACCCCGCCATTTGGTATCATTGCTCACATCCAACCAGAAATCCCAGATGGTTTGAGTATCTCTTGCTATAGATAGCGTTTTATTGATGAGCACAACAGGATCTCCCTATAAAATGGTCAACCATCAGCCGTAAAATTGTTTGATGTGCTAAAATCTAGAATTTCTGGATACTTATACAAGGGCACAAGAGTAGACGACCAATTTAGGTACTCCAGCCTCCGTGCATTTCGATGGGTCTTCGCTCGCCAAGCTACAGCCCCACAAGCAGGCTCAATGTCCAGCTTCGGCTGCACTGCCCGTCGGGACATTGAGGCCCTCGAAATGTCCAACCTTTGGTGAAAGGGGGTGATGGCTTCGAGAACCTCAGCCATCGTGTAACTTTCAAGTTTCGATTATCATACCCCCGCTTAAATTGATTTTCTATGCGACATGATGCCCTCATATCCAGCCTTAAAGGCGTTGGTGACCGAAAAGTTGAAGCCCTCAACGAGGCCGGTCTGTTTTCAGTCAATGATCTCCTCGAGCATTTCCCCAGACGCTATCTGGATCGGTCCACGGTTTCCTATACCACAGAGCTTCAAAAAGACAAACAAGCCACCATCGTGGGTAAAGTGACGGGCACACAAATGCGTCGCGGTCGCAAACGCTCCTATTTTGAAATGGTCGTAGCTGATGAACGTGGTTTTCTCAAATGCCGTTGGTTCAACGGGGCCAATTGGATACAAAAACGTTTCAAAAAAGGCGATGTGGTGGCCGTCAGTGGCAAAATCGATTTCTATGGTGGCTTCCAAATGGTCCATCCCGACTTCGACATCCTCAATGAAGAAGGCACCAACCCCATTAATACCGGTATTGTGGTGCCCCTCTATCCCTCTGGACAAAAATTGCAGTCCGTCGGTCTGGATAGCCGGGGATTTCGACGACTCCTGAGACCCCTCGTTGATGGGATTGAATCCAAGATCATGGATTTCCTCCCCCAGGACCTGCGCAAAGAGAATGAACTCATGGATCTGGGAGATGCCATCCGGGATATTCATTTTCCTGAAGACATGGAAAGCCTGAAAAAAGCCCAGCATCGTCTCAAATTTAACGAGCTATTTTTAATGCAGCTGTTTCTGGCCATCCGTCGTCAGTCCATGGTGGAAAAGGTCAAAGTCAATCGATTTGAGGGATTTGGTGAGTATATCGAGCCCCAATACAAAAAATTACCCTATGAACTCACTGGTGCCCAGAAACGGGTTATGACCGAAATCTGGGATGACCTCAAATCCTCCCATCCCATGAATCGTCTGCTCCAGGGAGATGTGGGTTCTGGAAAAACCGTTATCGCCCTCCTGGCCGCAGCCATTACGGCAGGCAATGGTTATCAGTCCGCCATTATGGCGCCTACGGAGATTCTGGCGGAACAGCACTATAAGAATGCCACCAGCTTTTTTGAAGGAACACCCATCAGGGTGGTCCTGCTCACCGGATCTCAAACGGCAGCTCAAAAACGGGATTTAGTCAAGGCCTTGAAAGAAGGTTATTACCATGTGGCTATTGGAACTCATGCCTTAATCCAGGGCAAGGTTCATTTTCAAAACCTGCAGCTTGTGGTCATTGATGAGCAACACCGTTTTGGTGTTTTACAGCGTGGTGAACTCCTGGAGAAGGCAGCTGAGGCTGATGTGTTAGTAATGACAGCCACACCCATCCCCCGCACCCTGTCCATGACTCTATTTGGTGATCTGGCCGTATCCATTATTGATGAGCTCCCAGCCGGCCGGCAAAAAATAATCACCCGCAAAGTTGATGTTCATGCTTTGCCCAAGGTTTATGGCTTTATTCAGGACGAACTCAAGGCAGGTCGTCAGGCTTTCGTGGTGTTTCCTCTTATTGAAGAATCAGAAAAAATAGATCTGGAGGCCGCCACTGAAGGATTTGAGAAACTTCAGCATCAGTTTAAGGGCTTTAAGGCGGCATTGCTTCACGGTCGCATGAAGGCCGATGAGAAGGACAGCATCATGCAGGCCTTCTCGCGGAATGAAATCCAACTGCTGGTGAGTACCACAGTCATCGAGGTTGGAATAGATATCCCCAACGCGACGGTGATGATGATTGAGAATGCCGAACGTTTTGGTCTGGCCCAGTTGCATCAGTTAAGAGGTCGTATTGGTCGCGGTGAGCATCGCGGCGTTTGTGTGTTGGTGCATCGCAATATGAATGCAGACTCTCTGGATAGGCTGGCCATTATGGTGGAAACCACAGATGGTTTTCGGATCGCTGAAGAGGATTTACGTCTCCGGGGAGCCGGTGATATCTTTGGAACACGGCAGTCTGGTTTGCCAGCACTTAAAATTGCCAATATTCTCTGGGATGGGGACATTCTTAAGCAGGCCCGCAAAGCAGCTTTTGCGCTGATCCATGATGATCCGCATCTTCGAAAGGGTCCCCATGATGATCTGCGGAATATTGTGAGGGATCGATTCTCTGACCTTTCAAGTATGGCGGGGATAGGGTAAACACTCAATCTCCGGCGGTTGAGCCTGTCGAAACCCTTGTGTTTTTCCATGGACTGGACATTTCGAGAGCCTCAATGTCCGGGTTCGGGACTCTGGCGGTTGAGGTTCTCGAAGCCAAAGGGGATTGTTGTATGATTCAGGAGATTTCTACCAGCCTTCGCGCATTTCGATAAACTCAATGACCAGCTACGGCCAGGTAGGTGAACTCACAGTCCAGGTTCTGGGATTGACCTGCGACACACCCTTTTCATGACAAAGATGGTATTTTAGCGTGTCAGGCTTATCTTTTTTGGAATTTGTTTATATAAGGGGATGAAGTGTTTAAGTGGACCGATGACATGTCTATTGATCATGGTTTTATTGATGAAGACCACAAGAAGCTCTTCGATATAGCCAATCGGGTGGATCAGCTTAATCATCCCAATCGTCGTGCCGAAGAACTCAAACAGACCATTCGCGAACTCTATGATTATGTCAAATATCATTTCGAACGTGAAGAACTCTTCATGCAGGAAATTCAATATCCCAATGCTGATGTACATCACGAGAAACATGAAGCTATTGTCAAAGAGATGAATCACTATCTCACTACCTCACATCACATGGGTGAAATGCTGGAAAATTTCCGCTTGCTCATGAACAAATGGGTGCTGCATCATATAATGGATGAAGACATACAGCTAAGAGAATTCATGAAATCCAGGCAACCACCCCGCTAATATTCCCCAGGTAGGAACTCCATATGAAATTATCACCTCAACTCCAGACTGAAATGGACAGTCGAAATCTTAAGTTTATTCAAGCCTGCGATATGGATGGTTTTGTGGATGCAGCTGATGTGGTTACCGTACCATCCTGGCCAGAATTCATGCACCATGACCCTGTAGCCAACAACTGGTATAGCATGCATGAGAAGTACCCGGAATTTCAGTTTGCCCTCATAGAAACAGAGACTGAGAAATGGATAGCCGTAGGGAATTCCATCCCCCTTCATTTTGATGGTGCCCTGGAAGATCTACCTGATGCCGGCTGGGACTGGGCCATGCTAACTGGTATAAATGCTGACAAGCCAGCCAATCTTTTTAGTGCCCTGGCCATCCAAATTCTACCGGATTATCGAGGTGGCGGTCTCAGCACTATAATGATTAAAGTCATGCAGGAAATCGGTTTGAGCCACGGGCTTACCAAATTGATAGCGCCAGTACGCCCGAATAAAAAAAGTGATTATCCCCTGATCCCCATGGAAACATATATTGAGTGGGCAAAGGACGATCTCCCCTTTGATCCCTGGTTGCGGGTGCACCACCGATTGGGGGCACGAATATTAAAGGTATGCCCAGAGGCCATGTGCATTCCCGGGACCATCAAGTCCTGGGAGGAATGGACCGGTTTGAGTTTCCAGTCCAGCGGGGATTACATTGTTCCAGGTGCCCTGTCACCTGTTAAGATTGATTTTGAAAATGACAGGGGTGTCTATATTGAAGCCAATGTTTGGATGCTCCATGATTATGACAAAAAAGAACGAAAGCGTATTTAAAAGAGAAACTATCTCATGATAAAAGTAGAAAACCTTTCAAAGCAGTTCTCCACCACTCTAGCCGTGAATAAGCTGAACCTGCATATTGAAAAAGGGGAGCTGTTCAGTTTTCTGGGACCCAATGGGGCTGGAAAAACCACCACCATAAAGATGATGGTTGGCTTAATGACGCCTACCGAGGGTACCATTCACATGGGTGGATTCAATGTGGAGAAGGATCCCCAAAAGGCCAAATTTCTCACGGGATATGTCCCTGATTCAGCCTTCCTCTACCAGCACCTATCGGGGTTGGAACTGTTGATGATGGTTGGTCAACTCTACTCCATGGATAACAAAGCTATTGAGAATGAACTCGGTGGTCTTAGCGAACGCCTGTTTATGAAAGAATGGATTGGTGATCGTATTTCGGGTTATTCACAAGGAATGAAACAGCGTCTGGCATTTGCATCTGCTTTTCTGCATAGTCCTGAAATTTTAATTATTGATGAGCCCATGGTTGGGCTGGATCCCAAAACCGCTCGCATCATCAAAGACATGCTCAAGGAGCGTAGTCAAAGTGGGGTCACGGTTTTTATATCCACCCATAATTTGAATGTGGCTGAAGAGCTTTCGGATCGGATCGCCATTATTAATAGAGGGAAACTCCTGGGTCTGGGAACTGTTGACTCGTTCGAATCGGTGTCAGGTGAGCAAGAAAATCTGGAAGAACGATTTTTGAGAATCGTGGAAGAAGAAGAGCTCACTGAGGGTCATAGTGGTGTTGAAGATGAGTAGTCCAGGCATCTCAATATTGTCCAGATGGGAGATTATCTCATCGTAAGTCAGCAAGCCCAACTCCTGTTCCGTGTAAAACGTCAAAGCCTGAAGGGTTTTCTGGCTGGTGTCTTTGTACAGAAGCGTCTGGAGATTTTTGTTTCCAGCCTCATCGTTTTTGGACTGATTTTTGGCGGATATAAATTATTTGTCTCCGGTGGGAATTTTCTGCTGAGACAGGGAGAGTTAGGCGGTGTATTCCTGGATCGATTGTTCTATCTGGGTTGGTCCATTATTTTTTATCTCCTGGTTTTGTCAAATCTGGTGACGGGATTTTCAACATTTTATCGATCCCCTGAAGTAGCTTTTCTCATGACCTTACCAGTGGATAACAAACAAATATTCAGAATAAAGTTTATCGAGAATCTGGTATATAGCTCCTGGGCTATTCTGATTTTAGGAATTCCACTCACGCTGGGATATGGTGCACTTCAAGGTTTGACCGTCTGGCAATATGGCCTGGTCTTTATCACAGGAATCCTGCCATTTTTATTCATTGCCACCGTTTCGGCCAGCCTGCTGCTCATGCTCCTGGTCTTTCTCAGTCGCTTCTTTAAGATGCGTACGGTCTTCATTTTTCTTGGTGTGGTTTTCACAGGTATTTTTTATCTGTATTTCAGTGTGAGCCAGCAGGACACGATGTTGAGTGGCAATATGGGCAACTTCCGGGCGTTGGGTCGCTATCTGGCCAACCTGTCCAACACCTCCTTTCCTTTTATCCCCAGTTTCTGGTTGAGTCGTCTATTTATGGGTAGCGAGACCCTGGTTTTAATCGAGCGTCTATTCTACTCAGCACTGTTTGTAACCACAGCTGCTGTGGGCTGGGAGGTTATCAACTGGGCTGCAGAGCGGTTCTACTTTCACACCTATCAGGTGATGGAGGGTCAGGGACAGAAAACAAAACGGACACCCCTTAGTAAAGTATTTAAATTTAGCTGGGGAGGTATGCGCCCTCCATTAAAAGCGCTGGCATCCAAGGACCTTGTGCAGTTTTTACGAACCCCTCAACAATGGGTTCAGTTTTTACTCCTGGGATTCTTTATTGCAGTTTATTTGATCAATTTATCAAGGGGGCATCTCCACTTTGATGAGCTTTCCTCCTTCTGGCGCACCACCATTTACATCTTTAACTTTGGATTTACCGGATTCATTCTGGCAGCCCTCACTGCCCGTTTTGTCTACCCCATGATCAGCATGGAGGGTCGCAGTTTGTGGCTTCTACAGATGGCACCATTTTCTATGAAACGGGTCTTTGTTGAGAAGTTCTGGTTCGCCTTTTTTGTGCTTTTTACCATGACAGAGATTGTGGCTCTTATTTCAAATTTCTTTCTGGGGCAACGTCTTGAGGTGTCTCTGCTGGCGAGTGGCTTTTTGCTGCTCACCAGTTTATCTCTCATCAGTCTATCGCTTGGTCTGGGAGCTGTATATGCTCAGTTTAACGAGACAAACCCAATGAAAATCAGTAGTGGCTATGGTGGAATTATTACTGTGGTCCTGAGCCTTATTTATGTGGCTTTTTCGGTGACATCACTAGTTCTGGTGATCAACCTGTATCAAAATCATGGATCAGGTGTGGTGATTGGAATCATTGTTGGTTTTGTGTTGGTTTTGACAGCCCTGTATACCTGGCTGCCTTTAAAGTGGGGTATTCGGGCGATTAGTTCTTACGAACGTTAAACTTTAGCACCTGACTCTGAAACAGGACATTGAGTTTATCGAAATGTCCAGTCCATTGGCTTCGACAAGCTCAGCCGTCGGAATAGAGAGCAAGGACATGGAGCTCGTCGAAATGTCCACAATTACATAAATATCAAGTGAAGCTCAAATATGTCCGTAGGATATCTATATATACTCAAGTGTGCAGATGGCACCTATTACACGGGAAGCACGAAAGATATAGAACTTCGCTTACACCAGCACCAAGCAGGAGAAGGATCGTCTTATACAAAACGACGCTTACCTGTCAAGCTTATCTATGTTGAAGAATTTCCCCGTGTTGACGAAGCCTTTTATCGTGAGAAACAAGTCCAGGGCTGGAGTAGGAAGAAAAAAGACGCCTTGATTGGGGGGAAACTCCACGAATTGCCTAGCTTATCGCAAAAGCAAATTGATCCATGAATCTGGGGGCTTCGATAAACTCAGCCGACGGAACTCAGTTTCCGGACATTGAGTTTATCGAAATGTCCATCCTTTCACAAATCACGGGATTTCGACGAGCTCAACCGCCGGTGTTTATCCTTCGGTGACGACAACCTTTTCCATGACATCACCCTGCTGGATGCAGTTCAAGACATCAACACCCTCAACGAGTTTACCAAAAACGGTGTGACGACCATCCAGATGTGGCTGGGAATCATGGGTGATAAAGAACTGGGAGCCATTGGTTCCGGGACCGGCATTGGCCATGGAGATGACATTGTCTATATGGCGATTGGGATTACCGGCAAATTCATCTTCAAATTTATAACCGGGACCACCCATACCGGTTCCAGTGGGATCGCCACCTTGAACCATGAAATTGGGAATAACTCTGTGAAAAGCGATGCCATCATAGTAGCCCTCTCTGGCAAGAAAAGTAAAATTGTTCACGGTTTTGGGGGCATGGGCTGGATATAGGTCCAGTTTCATACTGCCTTTATTGGTGACTATTTCAACAGAGTAGCTTTTGGCTGTATCGATCTGAAGTTCTGGTGGGGTGTTCCATTGTTGTGACATGTCTTTGTATCCTTATTTATTCATAGGCAAAATTATCTGCCCACAAAATATATCCTGCAAGCCATTCCCCAATCAAATAAGCGAGACTCACCTGCCGGAGACAAAGCGCTTAGGAAGCTGTTTTATGTATTGTTGTGAATATTATATTCTAGTGCTAACTATTTACAAAATCAGGTGTGCAAAGGGGATGAATAATGGCTGATTCGTTTGTGCTATTTGAGTATGATCATTTGATGGCATTGGTGGTCATTTTGACCATGGCTGTTGGACCACCCCTCATTCTGAAATCAATTAACAGTAAAGAACTGAATCAAGGTTTTGCCAAATATTTGGGCTGGATCATGTTGGCTTACTTTGTTTTTAAACATCTCTATGGTCCCTTCGGGATGGGTGAGGCCTGGCAAATCTGGCTGCCCCTGCATATGTGTCAACTCGGACATATGCTCATTGTTTACTGTCTGCTCACCGGTAAACGGGGTGTCTATATTCCCATCCTATACTTCTGGACTTTCGCCGGTGCATCCATGGCTTTGATAACACCAGATTTGATATATGGCTGGCCTGATCCCAATTATATCATGTATATGATCACCCATGGGCTTTTGCTGTTGGGTGCCTTGTATTTTACGGTAGTTGAGGGATTAAGACCCACAGTTGCGTCTATCTGGAAGGTGCTTAAGATTTCCATCTATGTAACGTTTATCATTTTCCCATTGAATTATATCATTGGTGGAGAGGCCAACTATTTTTATCTGCGTTTCCCACCTGTGGTGGGTTCACTCATGGATTATTTGCCAGCACCACCCCTGCATATCCCCTTCTTTGTGCTCCTGGCTTACCTAGCCTTCTGGTTGGTGTATCTACCGTACTATTTTAAGGATATCGTGGTTAGAACTACTGCTGAATCCAATTAAATTTTTAATTCCCTTGTTAAAATGTACTTGGCTGTTTGACATGGTCAGATCCCCACCCTGCAGTTAGCTGAGTGTCGCTTTCTGCAGGGTCGTGAAGAATCTTATTTTCGTTTGTCCAGTAATCCCATAAATGCTGGCAGGATGATTATGGTGGTGAAAAAACAGGCTCCCACACCAAAAATAAGTGCGTATGACAGGCTGGCATAACCCCGGAATGGCGAAAACATCATAGACCCAAAAGCCAGGATGGTTGTCAGGGATGTGAGCAAGACAGCCTTTCCTGTACTTGACAGTACAATATTGGCTGAACGCGGTCCTTCCAGACGCCAGCGATGAACGACATGAACCCCATCATCAATACCTATTCCCAGGATCAGAGGTAGCGCCATGACATTCATCATATCCAGTTGGAACCCAAAGATTTGCATAAGGCCTACCATCCATACGGCACCAGTCGCCAGGGGTAACATGGCTATAAAGGCATACTTAAAACTCCTGAAGTCAAGGAGCAGAATGAGATAAACTAAAATCAGAGTCAGATAGGCGGCATTGCGGCCATCCCTACCTATGATGTCAATAAGAGCGTTCATGATCACAGGCATTCCTGTAGTACGTTCGCTCACCGTTTCCAGCTCGATGCTGAACCGCTCCATGAAAGGTCTGTCTTGCCAGATATTTCCTGACGGTAGTACCGTGGTAAGAAAGAGAGACCGATCTTTGCTGGCATAACGATCAACAATTGACTCCGGCAGAACCTCCAGGCTCAAAGGTGAGGTGTTTGCCATTTGCAATACGCTTGATGTGAAATATCCGGCATAGGCATCCTGGAAGGTATTCAGCTTTCCGGTCACAATACTGGCGCCCTGGTCAAAAAGGCCATAAATATTACTGAATACCGTTATGTCAGGAGGATTTTCTTCGCTGCCAACAATTTCAGTGCAGCGACGGTAGACTTTGTCCTGTCCCCCCAGAAAAGCCATGGACTGAAACTCCATGATATTCATTTCCAGTCGTTCGATTTCCAGGAGAATCCGATCAAGGTCATTTGGCATGATAGGGGTTACCTGTGATCCCTTCATGAGGGCATGAATTTCTTCAACATGGGGAACTCTTTTTGCTTGTTGCTCAGGCGAGGGAATAAAGATTGAGATGTCCTCCACCGAGGCTACAGAGGGTAACTCCTTGGCCTTCTTTTTGAGCTCTCGAGACTCCTCCACACTTTCTGAAACGAGATAGGCGAAATCCATGCTCAGGTCAAATTTTTCCTGGACCGTGTCCTGGAGCATAATGCTTGGCAGTCCTTCAGCCTCAAGATCCATCATGTTGTGGTTGAATGTGATTTCTCTGGCACTGAAAGCCAACAGAATGGTTATCACAGCTACTGCGGCGATGCTTAGCCAGGGATTATCCTGTACTAAAATTCCAACTTTCCCAAGCGGTTTGAGTGTGAGATCTCGCGGAGCTATCTCTGCAGAGAGCCCCTTTTTAATCCGTTTTTTTGAGTAACGACGTTCTCTAACAACCAGAAAGACGGGGAGTAATACAAAACTGGAAACCATCACCGCCAGAAGTCCGATGGCAGTAACCAGACCCAGTTCGCTCATGGCTCGTGAATCACCAATCATCAGCGCCAGGAAGGCGACGGATGTTGTCAAAGCGCCGGTGGAAACACCACCACCACTTTTTTGCAGGCCAGCCAGGGTGGCTTTCTCCAGGGACAATCCTTTGGCTCGCATTTCCGTAAAAGTTGAGATAATGTGAATGGAGAAATCAATTCCCAGCCCAATCAAAATGATCATGAACATGGCAGTCATAATATTCAGAACAGGTACGACCACAGCCACAATACCCGCAGCCCAGATTAAACCAATGATGAGGTTGAGCAGGGCCAGAGCTGGAGCCATGGCCATTCTGAAGGCCATATAAAGCAGTGCGCCAATTAGAAAGAATGAAAGACCCATGGAAATTTCAAGACCCTGGGAGCTGTAGTACATTTCATCCCGACCCACGGCGATGGCCCCAGAAAGACCGGCTTGTACATTGGGATGATTTTTAAGCGTCTCATTTAGCACGGCCTGAACGGCATCGGTTCCATCCATAATCATGAATGCATCTATCATACTAAAGGTAGGTATAAGATTCATGATCAGTGCTTCTCTGTCATAGGATAAGAAGTAGGGCTCTCCCACGAGAAGTTTGTCTACGGCAGCCTCGGCGTCAGAGGTTCTTATGCTTCCCGTTCTCAGGGTGTGTCCAATGGCCTCCGCCCAATCATTAATCCCGTTCAAGAATATGAGCGCACCATCTTCCTCTTCCCTGTTTGACATGGATTCTGAGGGTTGGATGTATTCTTTTTCAAAGGAATTGTTCATGTTAGTCAACAATTCAGCCAGACCGGGATCCTGGAAAATGTCCTTCAAGTTTTTCAGGTCATCTTCCTTCATGAGCATAAATCCATGCTCTTTCATGAAATCCAAATCAGCCTTATAGTCGACACGGCGGACATAGATTGCTGGCTCCTTATCCTTGCCGGGAATAGTCAGCGAATCAAGCACACGGGGAGCCAGGTCTTCTGCGAAAGCCTTGATGTCGGCTTCATTTCCCTGAGCCACAACAATGATGCTGGAGGCAGATTGGAATTCCTCAAGGATGCGGTCGAATTCGATGGTGCGTTTGTCACCTTCAGGGAGCATGTCTGACCATTTTGGTGTCATAGACATTCCACCTGAGAGCACCATGGTTATGAGCGTGATGCCTGCCATTATCCACAGCATCAGTTTGGTTTTGTTGACAGCCAGATCGGCCAGTTTATTGATCAATTGTTCTCTCATGATCTAGGTCCTTTATGAAATCATATAATTAAAAACTACTGGTGGCATTTAGAATTAAACCCCAGTCCTGTAGACCAAATTCTGTATTGTCATCACCCCAGAAAAAGCTTCCCTGAAGAGACAGGTTGGTGTCTTGGAAAATGTTCCAGTCTACTATTGGACTAAAAGCACCACTATTATCATTGAAGTTTGCGAAGGCAATGGCGCTCAGGGTCACATAATCAAAGGTGGGATGCATGGCATAGAAGAAGGCATAGTCCTGCATGAGGCTGTGTGACGAACCATCAAGCGCTCCCAGGTAATCCCAAAGCGTAAGATCGCTCTTCTTGGCGACACCAAGATCATTGTGAAGATATTCGCCAAGAATGTAAAGTGAGTTTTCAAAGGTATAGTCCAGCCCCACCAGGTATTCCTGCCATTCCTCATCACCTCCTGTGGCGAGAGGATCGTCGGTTTGGAAGGAGCTTCCTTCAAACCAGGTGCCGAACCCCAGGATTTCACCAACTACAGAGGCCCCCAGGAGAGAGCGCCTCTGAAGATAAGGTCCGGAAAAAAATGTTGGGTGACCCCAAATATGTGAAGCCTTGGTCAGCTCAAGATCAAATGAGCCAAGGTTAACCTTTAGCCAGCCTTGTTTGGCACTACGCTCCCATTCTTGCTCGGGTTGTATAAAGACAGACACGCTGGCTGTATAGGCCAGGGGATAGTCAAAACGCAGTCCTTCAATCCCGGTTTGTTCATAGCTGGGATCCAGCAGGCTTTTAAAATTGAATATGTCAGTGGGATTCCAGGCATATCCAACACCATTTGAAATTTGTTGTCTACCAATAGTTATATCTAGATTCGATAAGCTGACTTTCATATACACATTGTCGAGAAATAAGGTGTCTGGAATTGTAATGGGGAAAGTAGGATCAAAATAGGAGCTGCTGGATAGTGGGTCTGGAAAGAAATAGGGGCTCCAAATTTCCTCAGGGATGAAATCCAGCATGTTCCAGGTTGTTTGTCCCCAGTATTGCTGAGCGGTTAGGTTGGCTCCAATGAGTATATGATCATTGGGTCGCGCCTCCACATCCAGACGGAATTTATTAAAGCCATAGTTATAATTGCTAGTACCGATCTGAAGGGTGCTAGCTTCTGACTCGAAGTAACCAAAGAACTCGGGCTGTGCTAGCAGTAGACCAGGTAGCAGTAAGAGTGTCCCCCAGTGTTTCATTTCTTCAAATTCCTTTCAGAGAAAAATCCTTTGGTCGGTTTCCAGGCATAAGTGATTTCCAGGGTCTTCATGGTTGTACTGGAGCGTTCCTTGTTGTCAGTCATGACCATGGTCATGGCGGTTGGAAAAGACTCAATTACTTGAATGTCAGACAGAACCAGTGATTTGGTGTTAAAATCTTTTCCATCGTAATAATCCAGGGCTACCGGATAATAGTCGGATTGTCTGACCCACATGATAATTTTTGGATGTGGTGGATCTTTGTCTGGGATTCCAATCATTTGTATTTTCCAGGCTAGGTCACCATCTTTAGTTTCTTCGGACAGGATAGTGGACTTAAACTTTTTCTGAAAAACATCGCCCCCACCCATGTCTTCGTAGGTAAAGTCTGAACCCTGCATTTTTTGTTTCTTGGCATGTGAAGCCAGCTTGCGAACACGTTTGGTTCGAGGAAAATAACTCCAGATATCATCGGCATTGTTGAGCATCAGAAAAGCTTGTCCGCGGATGGCTGCAGGCTTTGTATAACGCGTCATCGAGCTTTTACCCTTTTCCGCAGCCCAGGATTCAAATTCGAAAACCCGCTCTTTCCCGGAACTGGTGATAATGGTTTGGCTCCCCTTTGAATAGCTGTTCTCTGGTGACATGATGGCTGTTACACGATCGACAATTTCTTCTGCTGTGGGAGTCTGGGCAGAGAGAATGGATACCCCCACAAGTATTAATACGAAGAGTTTTACTTTCATCGTTCTAACCCTTTCATAAAACTCTCAATGCCTTCGACCAGTGCTCTATCAAAAGCAGCGCGGTCAGTTGAGACCATGAACTGCCAGACGAAGCCATCTATGAATGCTAGTGCAAGAGTGGCCACCCCGTCATAATTCATATCACGAAACTCCTGAGCCATTACACCGGCCTTGAGAATATTGATAACCAGCTGTTTCATGTCACGGGAGGCATTATAAAGGGTGGTATTGGGGTGTGCGCCGTGCTTGATGGCCCTTGCACCCTGGGCCCAGATCTCGGTCATAATGAGCATGGCATCTTCCATTTCGAATATGATCTCAATATTCATGCGCATGAAGGTTTTTAGCTTATCGTGGGGGCTAAGATCCATGGAATAGAGTTTTTCTGAAGCATCGATCATATCTGTCATGATCGTATCTCCCATGGCATGAAAAATCTCTTCCTTGCTTCTAAAGTATTCATAAACAGTACCTTTACCTATACCAGCCTCCTTGGCAATATCGGCGATTTTACCTTTATCCAGCCCGTCACGAGCGAAAATGTGTATAGATGCACGTATAATGGCGTCTGCTTTGGCGGGGTCTTTTTGTAGGGGACTCATGGTGGTTTACCTCCTTAGGTTGAGTGGGATTGAAAATATGACCGAACAGTCGGTCAGTCAAGTATTTTTTGGTGTTTAAACATAGTTTTTCCAAAGAAGTCAATTCTGTATATCTTAGACCACTATCAAAGACCTTTGATGTCTAAAAGTGTGGATTGAGGACTATGAGACCAGCTGGAGTATATAATGAAACCTTCTGATGCCCTGGTGCACAAAATAGCACTCTGGGCTATGGTGACCCTCCTTTTGTTTGGCCTCGGGTCATGTTGTCCAGAGGATCCTTATAAGAATTATCTTAAAATGGTCATTTTGACTGAACCTAAATCAATGGATCCCACCATGGCCAATGATATCACTACAGGTGTGATCTCAGGACTCATGTATGACAACCTGGTACAGTTTGGGATTGGCAATGATCTACAACCTGGACTTGCCCAATCATGGGAAATATCAAGTGACGGTCGAGTTTATACTTTTAACCTGAGAGATGATGTTTATTTCTGGGATGGGAAGCAACTCACAGCACGTGATGTGGTCTATTCATTTCACCGCACGCTAAACCCGGAGACTCGTAGTTCCATGACATGGTTGTTGGACCCCATACTGGGTGCTAGTGAGTTTATGCAGGGAAAAGCAGATAGTATATCAGGCATAAGGATGATTAATCCTTCGAAAATCGAATTGATTCTCTCTAAACCCTTCGCGCCCTTTATTGGTTTTCTCGCTGTTCCGCCAACAGCAATAGTCCCTTACAAGGAAGGTGATCCTGTGCAGCCCGAGCTAAAAACGACCCCCATGGGGACGGGTGCATGGATCTTTGCAGAATGGCAATCTGATCGCAAATTAAGTTTCAAGAAAAACCCGAATTACTTTAATGGTCCGGCTAAGCTGGATGGAATACTTTTAAACAATATGCCTGAGACCTTAACGCAAGCTGTTGAGTTTGAAGCTGGTAACCTGGATATTATGGTAGTGCCAAACTCAGAGTTTAAGTATTGGACTAGAAGTACTGCCTGGCAACCATATATCCAGAAAATGGATGAGCTCGGAATCTATTATCTCGCCATGAACGTTGAGAGAACACCATTCACCGATAAACGTGTAAGACAGGCCGTAACATACGCTATAGATCGTGAAAAAATAATTCATCGCATTCTGCACAATAGCGCGACATTGGCTCATGGACCTATACCCCCCGGGCTGGCAGGATATGATAGTACAAGAGTACCTTTACCATATGATCCTGAAAAAGCAAAACAACTCCTGGTTGAGGCTGGTTACCCGGAACAGTGTGAGTTTGATCTATGGGTGGATCCAGGCGCAGCCATCTCCCAGACCATTGAAGCTATCCAGCACTATCTCAATGAAGCAGGATTTAAAGTCAATATTGTACGAAACGATTGGAACATGATGCGTGATGCCATGCGAAAAGGTGGAACAGATGCGTACTGGGGAAACTGGTGGGCCGACTATGCTGATGCAGAAAATTTTCTAGCACCACTTTTCCATTCGAAAAACTCAGCCAGACGAAACCGCTATAACAATTCAACTGTTGACGAAAATATCGAATCTCTTCAACAGAGTCTTGATCCAGAGGAACGAAAGCTCTTGGCTATGAACATCGATAGCACTCTCATTGAAGAAGCCCCTTACGCTTTCTTCTGGTATCCAACCTCTTACACAGTTTTTCAGCCAAACCTCAAAAACTTTATTGTTCACCAGATGTATTTCGCAAACAAATACACTGAGGTGTACTTTGAAGAACAAGGATAAATAATGACTACTATTGATGAGCACCCCATTCTGGGTCAACTAAACGAAACTCAAAGACGCTTGACTGATGTGGCACAAATTCAAGAAGCGGTGGCTGAAAGAAGACGTGTCATGGAGCGCGATGGGAAATACACCACAGTAGTGGCCGGGTTGATAGGTATTACGGGGTTATTTTTTATGAACCCACTCCCCTTTTATCTTGTTCTCGGTTTGCTGGTGATTGGTCTGCCCCTGGTCTGGCGACACCTTCTCAAAGAGGCTCGTGAATTCGTCATGACAGATGAAGAGATTGGTGAGGTATTGGGAAGTAGACAGTAGACAGTAGACAGTAGACAGTAGACAGTAGACAGTAGACAGTAGACAGACAAAAAATTATTAAAGTTAAACACAAAACTCAAGCAGGTAAAAAATGCCCCTCATAAATGACCCAACTGCCATCCTGGTTTATCTGATCTCACTGATTGGTTTGATTTACTTTATCAAGCAACAGCCCTGGGCTTCGAAAATATTTGATATCATCCCCCCTGTCATATGGGTCTATTTCCTGCCCATGATTTCAACCACGCTTGGGATCACCCCTGAACAATCTGATTTATATGGATGGGTGAAAACATACCTTTTGCCAGCGGCTCTGGTTTTATTGCTTCTATCTGCAGATGTTAAAGCCATTTCGAAACTTGGACCCAAGGCTCTGGGTACCATGCTGGCGGGAACTTTTGGAATTGTTCTCGGCGGTGTCATCAGCCTGGCCATCTTTGGTAGTTGGTTGCCTGAGGATGCCTGGCAAGGCATGGGCGCCCTATCTGGATCATGGATTGGCGGGAGCTCCAACATGGTTGCCGTTGGAACCTCCATTGGTGTTAGGGATGAATTGTTTGGAGTCATGATCATCGTTGATACTGTTGTCGGGTATGGCTGGATGGGCATTGTTATATTCATCTCAGCCTTCCAGAGCAGGCTAGATAAATGGAATAAAGTTACCTCCTCACCTGTGAGTGAGCTCAGTGATCACCTGGCAAATTCTGACAAGCAAAAGAAAGAGGTCCTAACCTTTCCAGGTCTTATTTATATGCTGGTGGTGGGAATAGGTCTCGGATATGTGTGTCTTATAGCCGGTGAATTTCTCCCTGATCTTGGTAAGGTTGTCACCAGTTTTGGCTGGACAGTGATCCTGGTTTCCATTGTTGGGCTGGGTCTCTCATTTACCCCTGTTGCCAAATTGGAAAAACAGGGTGCGTCACATCTTGGAAATATCTTTTTGTATTTATTGCTGGCAACCATTGGCGCTAAGGCTGATTTGCGATCCATCACAGAAGCACCTATGTTTCTCATGGTGGGTGTCGTCTGGATAGGCATCCATGCAACCGTGTTGTTTAGTGTGGGTCGTCTTTTAAAGGCACCCATGTTTCTCATCGCCACTAGTTCTCAAGCAAATATTGGCGGCGTGGTGAGTGCACCCATCGTTGCTTCTGTCTACCAGAAAGGCATGGCCCCAGTTGGATTACTCATGGGTGTCCTGGGCAATATTCTCGGTTTGTATTTTGGATTTCTGACAGCCCAACTTATGGAGTGGGTGAGTAGGATTTAGAAGAACCCAACTAAACTCTGATTCTGTCTTTCCGAGCAGAGTCAAGGGATAGACATAAAACAAATTGAAAGTACCCCCGACTCCGTTTGGGTTAACTGACTGTGATCTTTTCACGAAGACCGATTAGACGGGATATTAACTTCAACTTTCCAGCTTCTCATACAATCCCTGTCTTTCAAATCCCTGTAAAAATCTTATACTAATTCATGAATCAGTGGGATTTCCAACAAGGCACACCGCGCATGAAATTTGGCCCCAGTAAAATGGGTGCCGGTGTCAGGCAACTCCTCATAGCCAACGTGGCTGTCTTTATGCTTACTCAAATTATGGGCATGGGAATCTGGGCTGGTTGGTTTGGCCTGAACCCCCATGATGTTATTTTTGGTTTACGTATCTGGCAGCCCTTCACATATATGTTTTTGCATGGTGGTTTCTGGCACATCGCCATGAACATGCTCATGTTATGGATGTTTGGTTCAGAGCTGGAGAACATCTGGGGACGTAAAGAGTTTCTCAGATTCTATATAGTGACTGGCGCTGGTGCCGGCGTTTTTTCTCTGGTTCCATATTTTATTGGCGTTCTCTCAGGATACAGGGGCACGATACCTTCTATCATTGGGGCCAGTGGAGCCGTCTATGCCATTTTGCTGGCTTATGCGGTGACCTATCCTGACCGTAAAGTGTTGGTCTATATGTTGGTCCCTATCAAAGTAAAATATCTTATGCTCATCATGGGCTTTATGACCTTTGCTTCCGTTGGAAACGGTGATGGAATTAGCCATATCACCCATCTAGGTGGCCTGGTTGTGGGCTGGTTTTATCTGAGAAAAAATGGTCGCTACCGTGGTCTGAATATTCCCTGGCGACAGTGGCTGGGAAGGGTGACCAAAATTCGTTTTGTAAATGATGATGCTCCAGGTCGTTCGGGACCTTCAGCCTCAAAACCCCAGCAACAGGGCTGGCATCGCGTCAGAAGTGAAACTGAATTAAGAAAAGAGATGGATGCGCTGCTGGATAAGATCACCAGAGTTGGTTATGAAAATCTAAGCAACACCGAAAAGGAACGTCTGCTGGAATTGTCTTCCCAGCTGTCAAACGATGGGGATGGTAGAGACTAAATTTGTCGGCTGCACCGGCCCCGCTAAACCCTGCTATTGAACAACAATATCTATGAGTGATGTCACATCACTTACATTGATGTCAAAATCATGATTGATGTCTGATAGATAAAAGGTCACCGGATCGGGAAGACCCACACCCACAATACCTTCAATAAGTACAACCACATCAAGAATATTGACGGACTCATCATCGTTGATATCTGGAGGTTCAGGCAGGGGAGCTGCATAGATAGGCTCAAAGAAAATTTCACCACCACCTTCTTCGTTATCATAGAGCGTGGCATCGACATCAGAAAGATCCATACCAAGCCAATAATTATTCTGAGCCATAATGGGGGAGGACGTGCCATTCCAGATGTGCCAGGTCTGACCATCAAAGGTGTTGTCATCAAATAGATTAAGGCCATCATCTCCGGGAAAATCATTGACCATATCACCCAGGTTGGGAGAAGCGCCATTGATCACGGAAACGCCGTAATAATTGCCGCCGATATAATTCCCCATAACGATACCAACCGAAGACCCATAGCCGGCAAAGATGCCTGCACCAGAATTAAAGTTGCCTTCCTGATAATTTGATACGATGACATTATCAAGAATGTAAGCAGGAGAGTTTACCACAGTAATTCCAGTAAAATTGCCCTGAATAAAATTGCCTCTAATTACAGGTGCGGCAATAGAGGTGAGAGTCCAGACACCCACACCCTGACCATGATTATCCTTAATGAGGTTATTCTCAATAACCTGTGGTGAACATGAGTCGATAAAAAGGGCGGGATGATTGAAATCATTGACTGAGTTTCCCAATAAGTGGCAGTTATAAACCTCAACATCATCTGACTGTAGAATTTTTATACCATAATCACCGCTATTGCTAATGTTTGAATAGCGAATGAAAGAAGAATCAACATTTGAAAATGATATCCCTGTTTCTGCAGTACCATCGATACGACAGCCATGAAACCTGGCGCTACCACTGATGATTTTGATCCCCTCATCCAGACCAATGAAGGCACAGTTATCTATATTGAGTTGGCCATTGTCACCCCGAACACTGCCACCATTCTGAAAGAGTGCCCCCGTGGCAAACAAGACACCTTGAACTCTAAATTCGAAAAGAGAATCCAGATCAATGCGGACCCCATCTTGAATGATCAAGGTGTCCCCAAAGCCAACCACACAATCTGCAGTGAGAAGATAGGGATTTCCTTGCAACTCCCAGACACCACTAACATTGCCTTCAACGAAAGTTTGTGACATCAGATTGCCCAGAAGTAATAGCATAAGAATAAGTTTAGTATACATGGTGGAACCCTTCATTAATGAGCGAAGATAAATCAATTCAAATGCTTTTAATCATCCAAATGGATAATATTTTGAGCACGTTAAACTTGTTATCTCGGAGAAGTACATGATTGATATCAGTTCAAAGATGCAAGAACAGTATCTATATAGCTGAGGGCACACGCTTACTGCAATCACCCAGCAAAATTCAACTGGTGGATAGAGATGCTTTCATACCAGAGGTGTTACCGGGAAAACCAGCCAATACCTCGCTCAACCCAATTCTAAATAAGCGAAACTAGACCTCGTCTGTTTTATCCTGCTTCACTGGAACTGCTTGCTGAAGCGTAGAAAACCAATCAACTTTCCGAGTTAGATACATCACCAGACTCAGAATGATAAAAAGTCCAATACTCCCAATCATCAGTGCCAGGTCTTGCAATTGCAGGACGATGTATAAATAAGCATATAGTAAAACCAGAATGAGCAGGATGATTCCAGTTTGAAGGGTATCTTTTAAAACACCCCTGGTATAACTGGTAATTAAGCCAATGGTTGCAACACTGGAAATCATATAGGCGTATTTAAAAACCATCTGCTCTGAAAACGACAACAACAGCGTGTAAAACACAAGCAGGGAGAAACCGATGAGTAGATATTGTATGGGATGAATCAATTTTTTGTTCAGCAATTCAATCATAAAAAAGGACAGAAAAGTCAGACCGATAAACATGAAGGCATACTTCGCGGTCCGCATGTTCTTTTGATATTCATCAACGGGAACTAGCAATTTGACCCCAAAGGTAGATGCCTCGACCTGATTGTTGCTACCCGTCCATTTTTGAGGGTAGTTTCTGTTCAAGTGAAGGATTTTCCAACTAGCATCAAATCCCTCTTGTGAGGTCTCATGGTGTGCTGGTAAAAAGTTTCCTACAAAACTTGGGTCAGGCCATGTGGAGCTCAATTTAACGGTGGTTTCTTTGCCCACTGGAGCGAAGAGAAGTGACTCGCTCCCATTTAAATTTAGATCAAAGGAGAAGTCCATCTCTTCATTTGAATAAACAGTATCCAGGGGTATGCTGACACCACTACCGAGAATATCATCTGTTTCGATACCGGGTTGCACCTGGATTTTTTGACCATTCACTTCAAATGTGATCAGATCGTTGAGACCTTTCATGTCAGAGATACCAAGTGAGATAAAGGCATCACTCCAGACAAAATCTCCAGAAGCCACTTTTAAATCCTTTATGGAGACTGGTTTGAAAGCGCCTGATACATTAAGAACCGATTTGTAAAGAATAATTTCATAAATACCCCGTTTCCGAACCTCAGGTAATAGCTCTCCGTTAATCTGAAGTTTTTCCGGTAAAAAATGGGCATACCCAATTGTGGTGACCAGGTTGTTTAAGGCATCCTTTTGATGGTATTTATAGGGAACTGAGAGGATGGGTCCAGTAATGGTTTGTTG
Organism: Fidelibacterota bacterium; assembly: GCA_018673925.1. Classification (GTDB taxonomy): domain Bacteria; phylum Fidelibacterota; class UBA8477; order UBA8477; family JABMPR01; genus JABMPR01. Next base: position 18,256 of record JABHBL010000057.1, on the reverse strand, counting down.
TTCTCCCCATTTCTGGTTTACTTCTGCAACCGCACCATCTCTTCTGGCTTGTCTCTCATGTATAAGAGATTGGATCATAAATGAGGGAATGAGTAGCACGAGCACTAAAAACCCGATGATAAGTAGTCGAGCGCTGATTGATTGTTTCATCCAGGCAGTCTGCATAAAAAACCTCCCGTTAGGAAATTAAAGGATACGACGTGTTAACGTTGTGGTTTCCAGCCTTGTTCCTTATGCGGGTGAGAATTAAAAAAATCTAAGCGGGTCTTGCCTTTTGTATGCCATCCATAGTGAGTTTGTATTTGACTTCATCAAGATAACCACCCCGGGCAGTTTTGACCTGTTTCTCCGCAAAGACTTGACCCCCAAGTGATTCAGCAATTTTGCGGCTGGGGATATTGGCTCGATCCACAGGATAGATGATATAATCCAGGTCAATATTTTCCACAGCCCAAGTGGCCAATGAGTGAATGGTTTCCTGGCCGTATTTGTGACCATGGGCTGATTTTTTGATCCAGATGCCCAATTCAGGTGTTCTGTGTCTGCCTCTGCCATGCAAACCACAACAGCCTAAAAATTCTCCACTTTGATCGATTGTAATCGCCAGGGCAAGATTCCAGCCCTCACGCATACCAATCATGGAATCGTTTATAAACTCTATGGTTTCTTCAATTATTTCAGCTGGTTTGGGAAACATATACTGGATGATATCATCATTAAATTCTCGAAAGATATCTTTAGTGTAATGTTTGAGCCTGGTCGTAAGCAGGAGTCGATCAGATGAGATTTCAATATCTGTGAGATCAAGCGGCTCAGATGTTTTCAACTCAAAAGCTTTCATCCAAGCCTCAATTTTACTCGACAGTACAGCACAAATATTAACTCCAGAGAAAGGCTGAGACCTTTTTCCCCATAACAGTCTTGTTAAAGACCAGCTCAGCTGGTGGTGGATCGTATCCAGCAGCGCCATAACAGACATGGAGGGGTAGTAAATGTTCTTCTCGTGGGTGGCAATAGCGAGCCTGAGGCGCTTGCGACCAGTTGATCAGCTCATGATCCCGCTCATCAGGTGCAAGGTCTTCTGCACAGCAAGTTTTTACCAGCCAGCGATCAAAGGCTTCGTCAGGTTGGTTTTCATCAGTACCCCCTGACATAAAGGCTCGCATGTTGTGAAAGGACATTCCAGATCCAATGATCAGGACGTTCTGGTCTCGTAAATATGAGAGTGCTCTTCCAAGATCAATATGTCGGGCAGGATCCAGACCTCTAATAAGTGAAACCTGAAAACAGGGAATATCTGCCTCTGGGAAGATCAGTTTCAAAGGTACAAATACACCATGATCAAAGCCACGCTCCCCATCCAAGGCAGATTTGAATCCGGTTTTATCCAGCTCCCCTCGAATTTCTTTTGCCAATTCTGGTTGGCCAGGAGCGGGATAAGTGATTTTGTAGGTTTCAGGTGGAAAACCAGAATAATCATAGAGCATTTCTGGATGCTCAGCGGATTGAATGGTTGGCCGGGCTTCTTCCCAGTGTGCGCTGACGACAAGAATAGCTGAGGGCTGTCCGAGACGTGATCGAATATTTTTTAAGAATTCAGTGACATCCTTGTGTCCAGGATCTCCCAAAAGAGGTAAGGGGCCACCACCATGTGGTAGATAGAGCACAGGCATTATTATTACTCCCTGAGTAGTGATTCAGATTTTTATGTAAAATGAAGAGGGGGCGCTATCACTCGGCTGAGGATCGGTTCTTTTTCTCTCTGGCTTTATCTTTTTTGAGCTGTCGCTTTTCCTTGATAGTATGCTTGGCTTGTTTCTTAACTTTCTTTTCACCTTTATCTTTACTGCCCTTGTCACCCATGAAAATTACTCCTTATTAAAAAATGATTCAGAAGGAAACCCTTTTTAGAGAAAAAGTCGAAGACATTTCCAGGCGGGTCCCATGCCATCCTTTTGCATAATGTAAAATACTAGAAAACATTTAGCTAGGATTGTATCGGGCTATTCATTATTAAAATAATCAGGCAGAACAGGTTCATGTTTGCCCTGGAAAAGACTTACAAAAAATCTTCCTGTGATGGCATATATCACAAACATGGCAAGAGCACCAAGAAGAATACCATCGTGTTTGATGGACATGATGTCATATTGATAATGATAAATAGCACCCGCCACACCAATGTTAACCAGAGCATAGAGCAGATTCCCCATAGCAGAAAACCCAAATAAACTTAAAAACCGTAATCGTATTATTCCAAAAATAAGGTGGGGCATGGCATTCATCAAAAAGATGCCTGTCAGAAAATCCAGAATGTTTAGTTTCATGTCGCTTTCTCCTTACTTAGGTATGTAAATCCTTGAGCAATCCCGTGAGTATGTTCAAACGCTCACTGATGATCTCATCATCCTTGGCCAAGGTAGCTTCAAAAAGATCAAGATCATCTTGGATAAACTCATTATCAGTGCAAACCTCCACGTTCATGGCGTCACCCTGCAGACCAATACGATCCAGAGATGGATAGTTGGGATAATCCTTTTCGTTTTTGTGATAGCGTTCACTAAAAACTTTTTTGGTCTTAATAATGAGGATGGCCAGATCCAGAACGCGGTGCAGGGGCAACTCTTCTGATTGCCGTGACCATTTACCACCGGTATGACGCCATACTTTTGCGGAGATATCTACATTGCCCCGTTCATTCCATTGAGCCAGCCCGAGGGATAACCCTTTGGCGTCGGACGTATGGGCTTTGCGCCCATCAATGCGATCATAATCTTCAGAGACAATGACGGGCTTATGTTTGAGTTCACTGGGAATTTTCATATCAATTTATCCTTATTAAATATTTACTAAATTACTACGTTACTAGATTAGTAAAATATATAATCATGTCAAGAGGCAAGTGTCGAAACCTGTTTGATCTCACCTCGATCGATTGAAAACAGGTTTGGATGTTCTGAATTATTTCAATGCTCCTTCTATCTTCTGATCAAACTTATTGCTTCAAGTCTCCAGCTTTTGACTTAGTTTAGCGCGAATGAAGATCATCCATAACATGATAGCCTGGGCGAAAAGACTCCGCGAAGAAGGTGTCCTGGACCTGCTCCTGATCCTCTGGGTCATTCTTTTTATTGGGGGTATTGCTGTTTTCCTTTTGGATTATAGCTCCAATGATCGCCTGATCACCAATCTATTTGATGCCTTTTACTGGGCCTGGGTGACCATGACCACTGTGGGCTTTGGTGACCTGACTCCAGTGACTCCGGCCGCACGGATTGCAGCATCCATCATGATGTTTTTCTCAATGGCATTGATCTCATTCTTTACGGCTACCATTTCATCCATCTTTGTAGCCAAGAAAATCAGAGAGGGTAAGGGTTTGGAAAAAATAAAATATAGCGACCACTATATCATCTGCGGTTGGAATGATCTGGCAGATGAATTATTGGAATCATTGCTCAAACAGGACCAAAAGGATAGTACTCCCATTGTCCTGGTTAATGAATTGTCTGAAGAAGAGATTGACGCCTGGCGCGCCACACTCAATGCCAGCCATCTTGGCTTTGTGCGAGGTGATTTTACCCAGGATATCGTCCTGGAAAAAGCCAATGTCTCAAAAGCCAAGGCTGTCCTCATTCTACCTAACCTGATCAAAGCTGGTAAAGCAGAGGCTGATGAAAAAACCGCCCTGGCGACCTATTCCATCAAAGCGCTGGCACCAAAAACAAAGGTCTATGCCTACATCCTCCATTATGAAAACAAATCCAAACTCCGTCGTGCAAAAGCCGATGGGATTATTATAGCTGATGAATTTGGTCCATATCTGGGTGCCACCCAACTTCATAACCCCGGTATTCCAGCATTTCTATCTGAAGTTTTGAATACGGATCATTCACGTTTAGAGTCCAGAGAAGTTCCTGACCGTATGGTTGGGAAAACGTACTCAGAACTATTCAACCAATCATTTGAAGAGCACAACATGACCCTCCTGGGTGTGTATCAGGAGGAGGAGAGTGCCGGTCTTGGTGATTTTCTCAGCGCCGATTCAGGTGATTATCTTGATCAATTTATTGCTGCCAAGCTGAAAGCGGCTGGTCGTGGTGTCAACGAAGAACAAAAAATTAAAGTTCGTATCAACCCGGAGAAGGATTATGTCCTGAAATCCGGTGAACAGATGATCTTGCTAAAATAAGTCTTAACCAGAAACCGAGTAGCCTATGCCTCATATTCAACATCTCAAAAACTGTCCCCTGTTTAAAGGTATGACTGAAGAGGAAATTGCAGTCTATCGACCTGCCACCAGGCAGGTTTCCTATAAAGCAGGTGCAGCAATCATGACCGAAGGTGAAACGGGAAATACCCTGGTCATCCTGATCGAGGGAGAGGTTACTATCAGTAAAAAACTGACTCTCCTCGGGGATGAAGCAGCCGATGCCAAAGACAAAACATTCATCACACTTTCTGATGAATACAGACCCTTCTTTGGTGAGATGGCTATGCTCATGGAGGATGCCATCCGTACCGCTTCAGTCATAGCATCAACAGATTGTGAAATAGTGATCATGGAGAAAAATGCCTTTCAAGAGGCCAGTATAAAACATCCCGCAGTAGGTTTACAGGTCATGGAAAATATTGCCCAAAAACTGGCCACCAATCTGGAACGGGAAAGCAAAAACGTGTTAAAGCTGACCACAGCTTTTAGCTTGATTTTAGAAGAATAAAAAAAGAAAGAAAGATTAGAAATGAAGATAGAACAAAACAAAGTAGCAAGTATTGATTATACCCTGACTAATGATCATGGTGAGGTTTTGGACAGCAGCTCAGGTCGTGAACCACTGGCTTATTTACATGGTGTTGGTGGACTCATCCCAGGTCTTGAAAAAGAACTTGAAGGCAAGGTAAAGGGCGACAAGCTGGTGGCCATTATTGCCCCCGATCAGGCCTATGGTGTACGCAGCGAGGAGCTGGTCCAGGAAATCCCCCTTGAAAACTTTCAGGATGCCAATGAAGTCAAAGTGGGAGCCCAGTTTCAGGTGCAGAACGGCGATCATACCCATATCGCCACAGTCACAACGATTGGCGATAAATCAGCCACCGTTGATATGAATCATCCCCTGGCTGATGAAACCTTGCATTTTGATGTAGAAGTCATGGATGTCCGAGAACCCACCAAAGAAGAACTAGAGCATGGTCATGTCCATGGTGCTGGTGGACACCACCATTAGTTAGACGTACGATTTAGATTAACATAAAACGCATCGTATCCTTCGAGACTCTAGGAAGACACGATGCGTTTTTTCTATTTATGACCCCAACGTTGCGGTCCTAGAAACCAAGAGTTTGTCTTGGACATTGAGTCGGTAAAAATGTCCAAATGCCTTGGTGAAACAACCCCTGGCTTCGATAAACTCAGCCGTCGGCGCACCAGCTTAAAATTTCGATATTCAGCTAATACTTAACAGAACACCCATATGCTTTCGAAATACTATCGGTGATGGGCTGACCTGCCAGCGCTTCATCAAGAGCCTGGGATATAAAATTTTTGGCTCTGGGAACATCATCGACATCTGTGGAGCGGATGTTATCAATTCCACCAGCGTATACCAACTGACCCTCAGGGTCAATGATAAACATATGTGGTGTTGTTCTAGCGCCATATGCCTTACCAACCTTACCATCAGCATCAATGAGATATGCAGAGAAAGCAGCGCCGTATTCCTTGGCTCTACTTAAGATTTCCTTTGAAGTAAAATTCCCCTGTTTTCCCGGGGCTGAAGAATTGATTGATAACCAGATGACATCACGACCCGTGTAAGTTGTTTGGAGGGCCTGCATGTTGCCGCTGTTGTAGTGCTTTTTTACAAAAGGACAGTCATAATTGACCCATTCCAGTACCACATACTTCCCACGATATTCTTGAAGTCGATGTGTCTTGCCACTGGGATCAGTTAAGGAAAAATCAGGGGCTGTTTTCCCCACCTTTAGATCCTGGCTGAAACCAGTGATGGCTATTAAAAGAGCAAGTACTGAAATCATGATATGCTTCTTAAGCATGGGTGTCTCCTTATGGTAATTGTTGATGGATAATTGAATTGGTGATTATCGTTCCCCCAGGTGAGGTGCTGTTTCGTACAAGCACACCATGTAAAACTTCAGGAGTAATGTTCAAATCAATTTGTAAGGGAATGAGTATCCTGTCTCTAAAAAGACCACGCTTTATTTGAACAGATTTTCCTGAATGATAAATCATTTCATCAAAAGGGAAAAAGTCGGCACTGAGTAGCTTATTGCTCCAGGGATAACGCTTTAGGGACAGTTCGATGTGTTCTCCCCTGAAAATAGCTTGACCCATTACCCCTGAGAAGGTTCCAGGAAAATTTAACTCAGCTCGTTGAACCAGACTGGTCCACTCTACATTTTTGGATCCCCGGAATTCACCTCCAGCCAGTACAAAATGATGCGTTGAAGAACCTGGTTGGCAAAGATCCTTGCATTCAAGCCAGTTGATATCCACGGTGAAACGGTTGCTGTCTGCTACTTCATCAGGTGCCTGGATGTTAAAAAGATAGATAGCTTCATCTTCATGAATGAAGGTTGTGATGCCCTGGTCCACATGTCTCACCGGGGTAGGTTCACGCTGGTTGGTAATTTGGAAGTTCTCTGGGAGTTTCCACTGGAAGCTGGTTGGCATGCCGGCCTCACCAGGATTCTGCCAGTAGGTGTGCCAGTCTCGTTCCATGGAAAAAATCACGGCGACTTCAAAAGATTCACCTGGTGAAACTCCCTGAGCAAGCGGGATGACTTCGACAGAAACCATGGCCTTATTGGCGGCATACATGAGGGGGCTAAAAAGGAGAAAAATGCTTAGCAGTCGAGCAGAAATGACAGGTTCCTCTTGGGTTAAAAGGTTAATAGGTGACAACAAAAGTAACGATAGTTTCAACCCCTTTGTTCCGCAAGGTAAAGTTGAGAACCAACGAATCCATTTTACAGCTCTAACAACCACGGAGTATTAGCCCAAAGGGATGTCCTCCACTATATTGCCGCGAACCCAATGTTTTGGATCAATAAATACCAGGAATCAGTCTAATGAAAACCCCCATCTTATCGATTTTTATTGTCATCCTTCTTGCTGCCTGCGCGGCGCCCCTGCCACCTGTTAATCCAGAGCCTTTGGAGCCGCCAGTTGCAGAAGCCAAACATGAAATTGAAATCGCCCGTGAATTTCGGGCAGCTTGGGTAGCAACAGTAGCCAATATTGACTGGCCCAGCAAACCTGGTCTAAGCACGTCAGAGCAAAAAGCGGAAGCCATCAGTCTCCTGGATAGCGCTGTGATCCTAAACCTAAACGCTATTGTCTTCCAGGTGCGTCCTCAATGTGATGCCCTCTATCAAAGCGAGCTGGAACCGTGGTCCTACTTTCTCACTGGAGAGCAGGGAAAAGCTCCGGAACCTTTTTATGATCCACTCACCTTCTGGGTAGAAGAATCTCATAAACGCGGACTGGAACTCCATACCTGGTTTAACCCCTATCGCGCCCATCATCCCAATGGCAAGAAAAATGAAACCTCAGTCATCTCCACCCGTCCAGAAATTGTCCGCGAAATTGATAATGGCTACTTCTGGCTGGATCCAGCCATGCAGGCCACTCAGGATTATTCCTACGATGTGGTCATGGATGTGGTCAAACGCTATGACATCGATGGGGTTCATTTTGATGATTACTTCTACCCTTACAGCAGTATTGAATTCCCGGATAGTACGGGCTGGCAGATCTATGTGGCCAATGGTGGTGGCCTGGAGCGAAACGACTGGCGTCGCGAAGCGGTAAATGTTTTTATTAAAAGAGTCTATGATGGCATCAAAGCTGAAAAAAACTGGGTCAAATTTGGTCTCAGTCCCTTTGGAATCTGGCGACCAGGCAATCCGCCGTCAATCAAAGGCTATGACCAATACGATAAACTCTACGCAGATGCAAAACTGTGGCTAAACGAAGGCTGGGTAGATTATTGGACCCCTCAACTCTATTGGCCTACACGCAAAATTCCCCAGAGCTATCCCGTCCTTCTGGGCTGGTGGGTTGGTCAAAACACCCATAACAGAAATCTCTGGCCCGGTCTTTTTACCAGCAAGATCAAGGATGAAGCCTCAGCCCTGGAAAATTTCAGTCAGATCATGATCACCCGCGGAATGGTTCCCGATGGTCCTGGTAATGTTCACTTTTCCATGAAAGCCCTCCAGCGTAATTATGGAGGCATCTCTGATATCCTTTTAAAAGGTCCTTACACACAACCCGTGCTCATTCCTCCATCACCATGGTTGGACAATCAACCCCCTGCAGCGCCCCTGGTGGAAATCGAACCCAAAGACGGCAATGTACACATCAATTGGTTTCATGAGGATGTAACTGACGTCAACCAATGGGTAGTCTATTTTCAGAGAGGCAAGCAGTGGGATTACCAGATTTTGACTGCTGACAAAGAAGCTTATGTCCTACCTCTGGTCGTCCGTTCAGAGGATGGTATGACACCTCCCAAAGTGTTAGACACCATTGCTGTGACCTCAGTAGATCGTCTGGGAAATGAGAGCGAGAGAGTTTATATCTCTGTAAGATAGTTGTTATAACCAGCTTCGGGTTGGTTGTCTTCCTGAGGCTGAGTGCAACGAAGAAACTCGAAGGATGGCAATCTTACCATACGCTTCGAGAGCCTCAGCGAGACAGAGACTCAGGGCTTCTTTTTGTAAGCAACATTCCTTATTCGCAGTTCTGCACTTATATTTCTGGACATATCTTGTACAAAATATTTAGCGAAGGGATTCCACCATGAAACACTGGCTCCTCATAGCAATAACCGCTCTCATGGTAAGAGGGGAATGGTCCAATGATCCAGGAAACCCTGTCAATCTGGGTACTGGTATCCAGCCTCAAATAGTCAGCACCTCTGATGGCGGCACCTATGTGGCCTGGTTGACCAGTGGTAATTTTCATATTTATCTCCAGCGTCTCGATATCAACGGAGATTCTCAGTGGAATCCTGGCGGCATCCTGGTAAGCGATGCCCCCAATTATAGCTGGATCGCAGTATATCATATGAATCTGGCTGTTGATGCAGCGAACAACGCCATTATTTCAAGTGTAGATACCCGTACTGGTAACTGGGAAGTATATGCATACAAAATTGATACAAATGGCAACCATGTCTGGAATGAAGATGGTCTGGCACTCTCAAGCGATGGAAGTGAAAATATAGCACCACGACTCCTGGTGGAGCCCTCGGATAGCAGTATTGTTGTGTCCTGGTTTGAATCCACGAACAACTCCAGCCTTCATCTGCAGAGGATAAGTCCTGCTGGAGAGATGTTGTGGGGGGCCAGCGGTTTAAGCGTTTCAACATTTAATGCTTCCCTAGTCAGTCCGCAACCTGCACTGAGCTCAGACGGGCAAATTTTGGTGCAGGCCATCAAACAAACTGGATCATTCCCCGCCCTGAGTAGTCAGGTCATCTTACAGAAATACGCACTTGATGGTACCGCTCAATGGAATGCCTGGCTACCCCTCACCGACCCAGTTGGATTCCCTCTTGGTAATTGGCTCCAGGATATCCAACCAGATCTTGTTGGGGGTGCTTTCTCCTCCTGGACCGAAATGACCACCCAAAATCAAACCGGCAAGATTCAATCGGTCAGCGCTGCCGGTAACCTTGACTGGACCAGTGCGGTGGAAGCATCCACTTCAGCCAACAATTTCAGGGTAAGTCCCAGGCTGGCCCTGGCCAACGATGGATCAGGCGTGTTTTCGGTCTGGGGTGAATCTGATGCTGCCCAGATCAACCGGGGAATATTAGCTCAACTGATAGATACAACAGGTGCGCGATTGTGGGGTGATGGCGGTCTTGATGTTGAGCCCATGGGTCTTTCATCATTTCTGGATATCAATACGGGCCATGTAGATGATGATTTATTACTCAGCTACATCAGACAATACAGCCTGGGAACCATGGATATTTTCGCCAGTAGATTGGATGCTGACGGAACCTTTGCATGGGATATCGAGAGAGTTCCAATTACAAACTCAGCATCGGAAAAATCAGATTTGACTATGACAAGAGGTCCGGACTGTGCCTTTTTGACCTGGTCTGAAGCTGGAAGCATCAAAGCGCATTGTTTGCTGGAGGATGGAACGCTGGGGATTCCAGAGGAAGCGCCAACGGATACACTGAATTATTTTCCGCTATTGGTCAATTCGGGAGTGGTATTGGCCAATGATATAGATACGACAACGTTCATCATTGTGTACTCAACAACTATTAATGGAAACCGATATTATACATTTGATAACTACTATCCAGGCGAAAGCATAAATCAGTTCCGGGTCGATGGAAATCAGGTCAAAGTCTGGGATGGTATGGATGATGCTGTATTGTATGATATTTCTGTCCCCCTAAACACAACCTGGGAGTTTAATGTAGGCGACTATAGCTCTCAAATCACTTTCCTTAGCAGGGGGGATACCATTGAAACAGAAGTGGGTGTGTATGAAAACTGTTTTTGCTTTCACCGCTTCATTGGAGCTGATTATGAGTATTATGATTGGCTGGCCGAGGATGGTGGTTTAGTGCAACGGGATGTAATAACTATTGCCGGACCAATTCGGTATGTTCTCGTGGACATTCTCTATGCTGTTGGCCTTGAGGATGAAGAATCTTCTACAACTCCAGGTAACTTTCACTTAAGCCAGAACTATCCCAATCCGTTTAATCCCAATACACGAATTCAATATGAAATACCGGCTCGAACGGAGATATCAGTCGTTATATATGATATGAACGGAACTCAGGTTTCAGAACTTCATACTGGAGTTCAGGAAGCTGGGAGTTATTCGCTGGATTGGCATGGAGTAAATGATTCAGGAATGACGATTCCATCAGGTCTTTATTTTTGTCGTCTCACGCAAGCAGGTTTTTCTCAGACCATAAAAATGGTGTATTTGAAGTAATTAGATCGGGTATATTCCTGGCACGGGGAAAGCTATGATATCGATCTCACATCTCACAAAAAACTTTGGTGATCTGGTTGCCGTAGACGATCTATCCCTTACCATCAATCAAGGGGAGATTCTAGGACTTCTGGGTCCCAACGGTGCAGGAAAAACAACCACCATCCGCATGCTTTGCGCACTACTGGAATCTGATGGAGGAGAAATTCACTGGGAAACTCCAACCGATCTGTCAGAAGTTATTGGTTTCTGTTCTCAGGAGAATCTGTACTGGCCGCGTCTTACCTGTATGGAACAACTGGTTTTTCTGGGCAAGATGCACGGTATGTCTACTAAAGAGGCCCAAACACGAGCTCGTGAATTACTCAACATTCTGGGTTTGTCAGGCAAGGCTGAAGTGTATGCCTCAAAACTCTCAGGCGGGATGCAGCGTCGGTTGAATATTGCTCTAGCCCTTATCCATGACCCACCTGTCCTTATCCTGGATGAACCTGAAGCTGGCCTGGATCCCCAGAGTCGCATTTTGGTCCGTGATCTTATTCGCTCTCTGGCCAAACAGAAAACGGTAATCATCACCACCCATAATATGGATGAAGCTGAACGTCTTTCTGATCGCGTGGCCATTATTGATCATGGGAAACTGCTGGAAGTAGGCAGTGTTGACTCGTTAAAGGAAATTTTGGGCACTGGGGATTGTTTGGAATGTCGACTTGAGACGGACCTGGAATTCCTTCTGCTGGAAAAATCAAATCAGGCGACTCAGTTCTTAGCAGATGTGAGTAGTTCTTTGGGTCTACCCCCTGAAACTATCTCTGTTGTGCAGGACAAGTTGATTATCAGATCCTTCCAACATCTGGAAAAACTATCAGGCCTGACTGATCTGGTAAAAGAACATGGGCTGGAAGTTAGAGATATCCAGCTCCGCAAAACCACCCTGGAAGATGTCTTTATCCATCTCACTGGAAGGGCCTTAAGGGAATGATTGTTCGAGATCTCTCGAGATACGCAATATCTAGATCAAATGATTACCGGCGGCTGAGCTTGTCGAAGCCACAGGACATTTCGATGAACTCAATGTCCTGTAATCTGAATTTCAGAAGACGAGATAGTACATGATTTGGGCCATCTTTACAAAAAGCATAAAGGAACAACTCCGTAATTTCTGGATACTCATCCTGACGGTATCCATGGCTCCCTTTTTTGTGTTCGTCTATTTCCTGATCAATGAAGCAAGTCAGCCCCATTATCGGGCGCTCATCGTCAATCTTGATCAGGGGTTGGAGGCACCTGATGAGAATATCAATCTGGGAAGGAACCTTTTACCTGGTTTCCAGGATTTCATGGATGAGGTGGAAAATATACCCTTGAGTATTCGTTCCGTAGCAACACGTGAAACAGCTATTAAAAAGATTGAGACCCGCAAAGCGGATGTGCTTCTGGTAGTGCCAACTAACTTTTCTCAGGCCCTATTATCCGAACCAGCTACCTCTCCAAAAATTGAAATTGTGGGCAACCTTACCAGCACAGAGTATTTGATTTCAGCCGTCTGGCTAGGGGAGATGCTCAATGAATTCATGGCTCAGCAAGCAAGTCAGGAACGACTTTTTGTGGTGCAGGAAACCGCCCTGGGGCTTTCTGGACAAATTGACGAATTTGAAATGTGGATGCCGGGTATGCTTATCCTCTCCATTATCATGCTCATGTTTTCAGCCACCATAGCCATTATTGTTGAAGTAGACCAGGGCACTATATTGAGGTTAAAGTTGTCAGGGATGAAGGCCTGGCAGTTTTTAATAGGCGTGGGTTCCAGCCAAGTGTTGGTGGGGATTATTGCTATTTTTCTCACCCTGGGAGCAGCAACATCTCTTGGGTTTGAAATGCGGGGAGCCTTCACATCTTTTTTGTTGATCACCGTCCTCACCAGTATCAGCATGATTGCCTTTAGTTTAATTCTGGCTGCAGCGACCCGTTCGGTTACAGATGTTCTGGTGGTGGGTAACTTTCCCCTCTTTCTATTTATGTTTTTTTCTGGAGCAGCTTTTCCCATATCTACCAAAGCCTGGTTCTATCTGGGAGATTATGGTGTCAGTTGGCAAACCCTTATGTCAGCCGCACCTGCAATCTCAGCACTGCAAAAAATCAGTATCATGGGTGTTGGGCTCAGCGATGTAGGTGGGGAATTATTGGCATTGACCCTCATGACAATCATCTACTTTGTGATTGGCTTATGGGGTTTTCAGCACCGTCATCTCAGAACAAAATAGACAGTTCCCAGTACAAACACTTATCATGTCATTTATACGTCTCATCGTTCTACTCACACTCATCCCACTTGTTGGCTGGAGCGAGACCGTTTCTGGTCGAATGGTTGACAGTGAGACGGGGGATAGGTTGCCCTATGTGAATATCGGTGTTCTGGGCGGGGAACGTGGGACAGTTTCCAATGATCAGGGCTATTTCCATTTTGATCTCACGGATCTTATGTCAGAAACCACCATCCGTTTCTCTTATATCGGGTATGAAAACCACGATGCCAGCATCACGGATCTCCGCTTGTTAGGTGAAAACCTGGGAGAGATCAAATTGACGCCTAAAACACTTGAGATGCAGTCAGTCCTGGTTTATCCACGGGAATTCAAAGAGAAAGTTGTGGGGAATCCCCACGCACCCCCCATGATGCGGGCTGGTTTCAAAAAAGACAGTTTGGGATATGAGGTGGGCATTCGAGTCAAAATAAAAAGGCACCCAACCCTGTTAAAGACTCTTACGCTCCATGGTGTTACCACCACCTATGACACGGTCTTTTATCGTCTGAATGTCTACGAAATGGAAGACAAACTACCAGGGAAGAACATTCTCAAGCAACCCATATATATTACGCTCACGGATTTTGAACAGGGTGCGGATATCACTTTGGATCTAACATCCCACCACATTGTGGTTCACGATGATTTTGTGATTACTCTTGAGTATGTCAAGGAGATGGGCGAAGGTGAGCTGCAATTCTCAACAGGTATCCTCAATGGCAAAATTTTTTACCGCAAAACCAGTCAGGCTCTTTGGAAGGGAGCTCCATTTGGTCTGGGGATGAGTGTGCGGATCCGCTACGAGAAATAGTCCTAATTAAGAACCGTGCTTCAGGGCAGAAGGTGTCTGGCAACCCACGATAGCTGGTGCCTCCTGGATCAAATCATCTTTCACCATGGCATCTACCATAAATAGGGCGAAATCGATGCGACGGGTTTTGTTGCTTTCCAGGATAGGATCTTGAACATGATGGCTCCAGACAGGTAATCCCTGGCTCTCACCTTCTTCCAGATCACTTCCACGGACTACGGTCCATTTGGTATCACTTTTAAAAATACGGTCACAGGCCTCAACTTGATCGTCTAGTTCTACTGCACGAAAAAGGCGCCCGATCGATCCAAAAACGCTCAACATGATTTTGAAGAAGGTTGAATAAGCATCTTTTCCATCTCGGGTAATATGCCAGCCACAGGAAAAAATGAGTCGGGCATCTTGTTTGGCAAAATCCAAAACAGCCTGGGCTGTTCCTGATGAGTACTGTTGAATGCCCCAGGGAACCAGAACTGTAAGCACGCCATCGCAACCCTCAACGGCCTTTTTGATGAGCTCTCTATCATTGGTTGAACCAGGGAGAATGGTCATTTTATCCTTAAATTCATCCAGTTTGCCCACGCTTTTTTCACGGCAAACCCCCACCACTTCATAACCACGATCCAGGGCGTGTTGAACCATATATCTTCCCAGTTTTCCAGATGCCCCCACGATACAGACCTTCATATATTCTCCTATAATTAATTGATGATACTAATAAGTGCGTGGAAGCTAGGCGGATTCCTGCCAATCAGAACAACAAATCACTTCAGAGACCCAGACTTCCCTTGAAAGCATCTAAGATGGTATCAAGCTCTGAACCATATATAGTTTCAAAAAGCTCTCGATAACTATCTGGTTCTTCGATATAGAATTTTATGAAGTTTTGCAGATATTCCAGACCATACCGATTGACCAGGTAATCAACGAAAAGCTGGTAGTAGGTATAATTTAACTTGAGATTTGGGAAGGACATATCAAGAGGGTTTTGCTCTCTCAAGCTGCTAAAGTTGATCTGGTTTGTTTTGGATAAGGCTATGAATTCTGAGCGAGAGTAAAAATGATGACCACTGAAGTATTGTGCAATCCCCTCCAGCAACCAACCCTGCTCATGCATCTTCAATGCCTTCCCGAAGCTGGTGTTTTGATCCATGAGCATATGGGAAAGTTCATGCTTCAGATAGGTTTTTATCCCAAATGATGACTGTCTCGCAATGGGTCCGATATAAATCAGATTGAGCATACTTAAGGAAACGGAATATCCTGATCCCTTCAACCAGGGAGCAAATCGTTTCATGCTGGTCTTTGGATCGATGATGATAATGGTAACTCTGTCCTCATAGTTGAGTTGATGAAAGATCTCTTCATCTGCTAGAATTTGATCTAATTCATAAACGATAGAATCCGCTGAAGTTATGTTCTGGATATAGACATTTGCTTTTGTGGATGGGATTTTTTGAAAACCTGGCTTGATAGGACTCCAGGGGAAAAGGGGTCCCCAGAATAAATAGAAGAGTAGACATGTCGTGAGAGTGGCAACGATATATGTGATCTTCTTCTTCAATATGAGCCTAAGAGTATTAAAAGCACCTCAAAAGAAAATGTTCATTTCGTAATTCAGATTATTGTGATGGATTGGTTTCCCTTGCTAAATGTAACAAATCATAGCTCATCATGGGATACCAGATCAAGTACCCTACCATTCCTATGGATAGGTACGCGGTGATTCCTGGCAGGAAGGGTGAAAGCAGGTGCTGGGTCAAATCAAAGCTATTCCCCACAATTCCCGCAATAGCTGTTGTTTTATGGAAATTTCCTGAACTCAACATGGCCATGGATATCATGATACCACCAACTTGCAATAAAATACCTGTGACGTAGGATCCCGTGCTATTCCACCAGCCACTGGCAATCAATGATTCACCGGCTGCGATAAGTTGTGAACGCTCAACGTCTGTGCTGGCGTGGATAAATTTTTCACCGAGGTGGAGCAATGCAAAGGTTGCCTCTCCGGCAAAGCTCAAAGTGACTGCAATGATTGTAAAGCCAAAAGCAAAAAAGCTTAGCAGGGGGTTTTGTTTCCACAGGTTCACTAGGAGCGCTGGAAAGTTACCAAGATACAGCCCCACCAGTAGCATCATCATCAGATCAAGCCGCAAGAGACTGGTCCAAAAATTGGCCTGTTGAGCCTGAAAAAATGCTTCGGCGCTGTTCACTCTTGGTCCTACGGTGAAGGTGACAATCATATATGCCACAATGAGAGTTAATTGTAGCATGGAACAAATAGCACCAATACGATATAATTTTGAATGCATGTATTTCTCCTCGTCCTATTTACTAACTACCATTTTCCGGGCAGCAACAAAATCACCCATCTCGATTCGATACAGGTAGACACCAGAGGCTAAACCATGATTATTGAACGCTATATCATGATGTCCTGCAGACATCTCCTTATCTAAAACTGTGTAGATATGACGGCCTTGAATATCAAAGATGTCCAATCTAACCGGACCGGCTTCTTGCACCTCAAAGGCAATGCGGGTTGATGGGTTAAAAGGATTGGGGTAATTCTGAGCGAGACAGTTTTCGGTTGGCCTCGGCTGCATCTCATCTATTCCAGTGATTTGTGTATTCTCATACCAGGCTATTTTGAAGTCTGCTGAAGAAGCCGACAAAACATCCAGGTCACCATCGCTATCAACATCATTGGCATAGATAGACTCGGCATTATACGCTTCGTTGGTAATCTGATGGGGAGTAAAACTGGCCTGCCCATTATTTTCGAACCACACAATCTCATGATCGGAATTTGAGGCTGAGATCACATCCATATCCCCATCTCCATTAATATCTCCCGCATAGACTGAAGTCGCGTTAATTGCAGAATCTGATAACACATGATGAGTAAAATTAGTTTCACCATCATTTTCACACCACATGACTGTATGATTATACCAGCTCGTGGTGAGAACATCTATGTCGCCATCATCATCAATATCAGCGGCATAAACAGAGTTGGGAAAGTTTAAGGTGGTGACAATATTGTGAGTGCTAAAGTTTTCCTCCCCATCGTTTTCATGCCAGGCAACTTTATCCTCATCACCTGCAGTGGAAAGCACATCCATATCACCATCGCTGTCTAGATCTATAGAGAAAACAGCTCCGGCGCCCTCTGCACCAGTCGTGATATCGTGTTTTAGAAAGTTTTGCTCCCCATCGTTTTCATACCAGGCGATAGTATTATCACCTCGTGAGGCTGAAAGGATATCTGTGTCTCCATCATCGTCCAGGTCTACTGCGAATACCGTATTGGCTCCGCTTGCCTCTGTGGTGACGATGTGAATAGTAAAATTTGACTGGCCATCGTTTTCGTACCAGGCAATTTTGTGATCTCTAGATGAAGCAGATAGAATATCAATATCTTGATCTCCGTCAACATCGATTGCAAAAACTGAGAGAGCCCAATCTGCTTCCAGAGATATAACGTGAGTGTTGAAGTTTTGTTGACCATCATTTTCATACCAGGCGATTTTGTCATCAAAATAAGAAGCAGAGAGAACATCCATATCTCCATCACTATCGACATCGGCGGCATAGACTGAGCTGGCCCTATTTGCGTCTGTTGTGATAGCGTGAGTGACAAATTGATTTTGAGAATATGCCTGGGTCTGAAGTATCAAGGACAGCCCAATTATAGTTTTCAATATTGATATTTTCATAAACCTCTCTCAGGAGCTTGTTAAAACCGCTCGAGCCAGAACTCACTACATCCTATTACTTACTTATCACCATTTTCCGGGCAGCAACAAAATCACCCATCTCGATTCGATACAGATAGACACCAGAGGCTAAACCATGATTATTGAACACTATATCATGATGTCCTACAGACATCTCCTTATCTAAAACAGTGTAGATATGACGGCCTTGAATATCAAAGATGTCCAATCTAACCTGACTGGTTTCTTGCACCTCAAAAGCAATTCGAGTTGAGGGGTTAAAGGGATTGGGATAATTCTGAGCGAGACGATTGTTGCTTGGCTGTGTCTGCACCTCACCTACACCCGTGATTTGTGTATTCTCATACCAGGCAATTTTGTCATCATAATAGGAGGCTGAAAGCACATCCATATCCCCATC
>JABHBL010000056.1 GCA_018673925.1 Fidelibacterota bacterium | reverse complement strand
GGCAAATAAAAATTTGGATGTTGGTACAGTCAGCATCACCAATGATGATGAGAATATTTACGTTACCTATACCACGGATGAAACCGTTGAATTAGAAAAAATTCGTGTGTTTGTCTGGACAGATTTGGAAGACATTTCCAATAAACGACCCTCACCTGGTCATGCCGACTATAGTGCAAACCATATTGATGCTTTTACCTACACTGCAGTGATTCCCACTGAAGTGTTTTCTGGCGACAACTATTACATCACCGCCAATGCCAAAGTCAAGTATATCGAAGATGAAGAAGAAGAAGAAGATGATGATGAAGATGAAGATGACGAAGATGACGAAGAAGATGATGACGAAGAAGATGATGATCACGGACACCATGGACATGGCCACCATCAGGTAATGCGAGCCTATGCTGGTGACACCGCTTCTCCTGCTTGTTTCGAAGAGGCTGGGAGAAAATGGTGGAGTTATGTAGGCTATACGGTTGAGTCTTATTCCCTGTCCCTGTCTGACTGTGATACCAGCGAAACGCTATACGCGGTTGGTGGTTTGGAGGCAGGCACTGTTTCCATCGCCAATGATGAAGACAATCTATATATCACCATTGCTTCCAATGAACTGTGCGATTTAGACGAGGTCTACCTGGACATAAACCCCTCACTTAGAAACGTTGGTGATCCAGCAACATATAATGCTAATATCTATATTACGGCTACCGATTTACCTGCAGATAGTTATACCATCACGGTACCATTTGCAGACACTGGTCTTGACTGTAATGATCAATTCATCGTGAAAGCCAGGGCGGTTCTCACAGTGGATACAGCTACCGGTTCAAGCACGCTTGATGGGGTTCCTGCTTTTGGAGGGAATAATTATGAACGTAAAAGGTCCGGAGAGTATTATGGCGACATCACATATGACAGTTGTTGTCCAGGAGCAACTCCTCAATAGCATTCAGAACGCTTATAACCTTGAAAAGGTAAAAGATTGATGCGAAGGGCTCCCACAGGGAGCCCTTTTTTAATGCATATTATTGCAGGTCTTTCAGTCTTGGGTTTCTTTGTTTAAAAGATTATTCCCCTGAAATCCTGGCTTCTAAAAAGTCAAATTGCTCAGGGCAATATTTTTTCCAAAAATCCCAATCATGACCACCATTGTGTTCATAATAATCGTGATTGATGCGTTCCTGGTCCAACTTATTGTGCAAACTTTGTAGCTCCCATAATACTGCAGTATCATCTTCACCGACATCAATACGTATCCCGTGACTGCGAAGATTGTTAAAATTTATCTGATTGTAATAGGTCCCGGACAGTGAACCACAGGCGGTAAACAGGCTGGGATGTTGACTCATGAGATAAACTGCTCCACCACCTCCGTTGGAAATACCGCATAGAGCTCGACTAGTATGCTCTATCTCTATTCCGTACTCGGTTTCAACCTCTTCCACAATTTCAAGAACATAGTCTTCATAATTTTTATTGGGGAGAGATGAGTTGTTCATATACAGGTTGGATTCTGCACTTAGGGAGACAAACATGATGTTGCGCTTATGAGCCTCCATGGCCAGATCAATACCGGTTTCCCAGGCAAAAGCATCTGCCCCCCAACCATTCAGTAAATAAATAACCGGAGTGCTCGAAGTATAGGATTCAGGATAATAAATACCTGCAATACCCGTAGCACCAATTGCCTCACTGGCATAAGTGAACGAGTCAGATATTCCCGTATCAGGCTCGAAAAGCCCGCATGAGGTGAGTAAAAGTACCAGAATTGAAAGCTTAGTTATAACGTGCATTAGAAATAGTTCCCACTCAAAGAATCCCAAGTCAATGAATTACTGCCTAATATCTAATACCAAGCCCCCCGGGAGAAATGATTTCTTCAAGAGGCACTATACCTCTTCAAAGGGTATAAATCAGTAGGAGGGTAGTTGGCCTCTGCGGGCTTCCCTAGCCAGAATGGCTTTCACCTGGATAACGCACAATTTTCTCAACTTTCCCGGCCACAGGCTCAATCGTCTGTAAATAGCGATAAATGGCCTTAAGTTCTATTTCATTCATTTTGGAGTTAGCACCCCATGGCATAGGTGACCCTTTATGGACACGGCCTGCCTTTAAGCGTTTGATAAAGGTGTCTTCATCCCAGTTGACAATATGTCCATCTGTTTTGTGGGGTGTAAGGTTTGGCGTATAAAACGAAAGACCTGGAATGTGTGGATCTGATTCCATATGATTACCACCACCAAAATCACCTCCAATAAACGCTCCCGTGACCATGTCTTGCAGTGTGTGACATCCATGACAATTTGCAACACTTCGGGCAATGTACTTGCCATAAGCTATAGATGAATCCATTGGAACGCGATGTGGTGGTGTGTCTTTAGGGCCTTTGGGTTTTAATAGTCCCAATGCTACAACAGCCTTTCCAACAAAACTATGCTTGGTAGGCGGGACGCTATTTTTAACGGGGGGCTGTGATCGTAAAAAGGAAATGACAGCTGTGAGGTCCTCATCACTGAGCTCCTGGAAAGCCATAAATGGTGGCAGAACAGTGCCATCTCTTTTTACCATATGTCGTATAGCCCTGGCCAATTCACCATCAGAATAATTCCCGATACCGGTTTCAGGGTCTGGTGTCAGATTTGGAGCTGTAAAAGTTCCAGGGGGAATCTTTAGGGTCCAACCACCGCTTAAGGGAAGATTTAGTCCATTTTCCACGGCTTCCATTTTGTCCATAGGCATATGACAGGTGGCACAGTGAGCTGGACCAAAGGCCAGGTATTTGCCTCGAGCGATGAGGGCGGAATCCTGGCTGGCTGTAATATTTGGATAAGGGGCATCAAAGTATTTAGGCGAGCTGAGATTGACAAAAGTAACGAAGACGATAATAAGGACAAGCAATCCCCCACCAACCCACTTTAGGATTTTTATAAGTAGTTCCATTCTGAAATACTCCTTTGCTAAACTCGCCCCTGATTATGGTGATCTATTTGTGTCAGAGTTCTATCTCGCCCTCCAGAGAGCGTATCATCCTAAGTGATTCAGCTCTGTTCAGTAGAGGCTGCAATGAAGTACACTGAAACCTGAAGTGCAGAACGAAGAGAGTTGAAGGATGAAAGCAGGTGGTTTAGAATCTCCTGCTTGCACACAAAACTATTTAGTCTTAATAGTTAATGGTGATAATAATTGTCACTATATAATATGGCAAGTAAAATCCGCATTTTGAAGCCCTCGATTATGAAGGTCTGCAATCAGCATATAGCGACTCTCCAGGATTCAATCTTTCAAACTTCTTTCGACTCATAAGCGTTAAGAATTAGCTCTTGTTTCCAGTTCGTTCAGACTCGATACTTTCTCATAAGACCATGAATACGAATACTGCAAATCCACCCTTACCTCTAAGGAGTCTACAGACAATAAGCATGCGCATATTTCTGCTAGTTTCTCTTGTAGCGAATTTACTGGCTCTGGAAA
The DNA here is from genome assembly GCA_018673925.1 of Fidelibacterota bacterium. Classification (GTDB taxonomy): domain Bacteria; phylum Fidelibacterota; class UBA8477; order UBA8477; family JABMPR01; genus JABMPR01. The sequence goes on along the minus strand of JABHBL010000056.1, from coordinate 159,829 downwards.
AAATGCGTCCCCAAATAGAGCTAAACTATGTGGATGAATCAGTACTGGTAAATCTCGATTTCAGGGAGATTCAGGACGAGCAATGGTCAGATCTATTGATCCATCCTCAACGGATTCATGAAGCTGGTTATGGTCTGGCTGGTCAGCCTGGAGACGTAGCGCTTCCTATCTTTACAGAGCTCATTCCCATTTCTTCAATCGATGTACCTGATATAAACATCCTTAGTTATCGCAGCCATTCAATTGGTGTCAGTTCACTGAGGGAAACCCCCAGGGGGCAGCGAGAGACAGATCCACCACAGGTCGCTCAGAACTACAATTGGACCAGTATCGATTTAGCTTCTGAAATGAACGTTCAGCTTGGGGAACCTGTCCACATAATGGGTGAGATTTTTCTACCCCTCACCATTTCTCCATTATGTGTCGATTTTGCTCAGCGGGAAGTAAACGTCCCTGAAGAATTGGTAATTCAGGTTACAGGTGTAATCCCGAGGCTTGAAAATCAAACCGGTGGATCTGCCTCCATACGTTCGATTATCCCCAATGACGAGATTTATTCCCAACTTGGACATTATCTGATAATTACCCCGCCGCTCTTTGAACCCTATCTGACTTATCTCGTGGATTGGAAGCGACGTAAGGGGCATCCTGTCACCGTTACATCAACCAATGTTGCAGGTCAAACTCCTACCGCGATCAAAGCATATATCCAGGAAGCTTATGATACCTGGGAAGATCCACCAAAATATGTTCTGCTCATAGGGGACGAAGACCGGGGGATTGGTGGGTTTTACGTATATAATCCTGATAATGAAGCCCTGGTGACCGACCATCCCTATGTCCTCCTTGAAGGAGATGATAGTTTCCCGGAAGCCTGGGTTGGAAGATTATCAGTAGATACCATCGGTGAACTGGTTGTCGTGATGAGCAAAATATTGTCATACGAAAGTCAGCCACTCCTGGATGATCCGGGTTGGTTTAAAAGAGCACTCATGGTGGGAACGGTAACCGCTGCCATATCCACACAGCACGTCAACAATTGGGTTGGTCGCAAACTAATAGAAAATGGATTTACCCAGATTGATACTGCCTATTACCCCATGCAATCCAGTCTTTCACGAATCAGCACGCCCATAAACAATGGTGTGGGTTTTGTCAATTACCGTGGTCTTGGAGCCTGGGATCACTGGATTGGACCCTATTTCTATAATTCTGACATTGAGAGTTTGTACAATGGTCACAAACTACCAATCCTGACCAGCATTGTTTGCGGTGGGGGAAATTATGCAGCTCCCGTTGACCCAGTTTTTGGTGAAAAATGGCTCCGGGCTGGCACCTCCTCCGTTCCCAAGGGAGCAGTCGCATTTATTGGACCCAGTGAGGTGCATACCCACACCCAGTTTAATAACGTCATCGATATTGCGCTTTACTCAGCTCTTTTTGATTTGGGGATGAACGAGCTCGGACCCGCGCTGGGATATGCCAAGCTGGATCTCTGGAGAAATTATCATCAATCCGAATTTCTACCCTTTGGTCAATCCGCCGAATTTTACCAGAATGTCTATAATATTTTGGGGGATCCAGGGATGGCAATCTGGACGGACACACCTCGCACGCTTGTGGTTGATATTCCAGACAGCTTGAATCAGGATGATGACCATGTTGTCATCGTGGTAGAGGATGAAGCCGGCATACCTATTCAGAAAGCCTTCGTTTTTGTGAGCAATTCTGAAAATGGGAGTGGCTTTCAAACGGATGCATCAGGCGCGGTTTTATTGCCTTTCACTGCTGGAGAATCATCAGAATTATTGGTAACCATAACAGGTAAAAACCTGAACCCGGTGTTAACCAGTATTCCCATTGGATCTTCGGTGAATTCACTGGGCTATGATGGATGGAATATCGCCCCCGACGGGATAATTGAAGCTGGTGGAGTGCATAGCATGGAAATGACCCTGGTCAACCAGACCAGCACCCTTGAAAACTTGACCCTCTCATTGCAGACCAGCTCTGAAGCAGTGAATCTTATAGATTCGGTCTATATCATCCCGTCTTTTCACTCTGGCCACAGCCTGACCCTGGATGATCTTTTTTCTTTCGAGGTAGATGCCGATTGCCGTCATGGGACGATCGTTGATTTCAATATAGAGGTAGATACTGGTTCAGAAATTTTGACATGGTGTAAACAGTTTCCTGTTCAGGCAGCTGATCTGCATATCACAGGCCTGATGATTGAGGCGGGTGAGTTAGTCGCAGGTGATTCATTAAGTATTCGACTGGTGGTAGAGAATTGGGGGGGTGCAGCATCACCTCAAATGATGTTAGAAATCCAGAATCATGACCTGATCTCATCAAATGTGGGAATGCAAGAGTTGCCCCTCATAGATTGGGATCAGAGTGGTGAGACCGAGGGTGTCTTTTCCATGCTACTCTCGGATCAGATATTCCCTGGTGAAGTGATACCCCTGGTTTTCGTTGGCGAATCAGCCGGTCGCATAGATACCCTTAGGACCGAGATCATTGTGGGAGAGATCAATCGTTTTTCACCTTCTGGTCCAGACAATTATGGGTACCGAGTATTTGATAATTGGGATGTTTCCTTCTCCATGGCACCAACATATGAATGGGTCGAAATTGATCCCAATTATGGTGGTCCAGGTACACGTTTAGCTATTGATGATGATTATGAAGAGGATGATGAGACGCTATATCTTGATTTGCCATTTAGCGTGAATTATTACGGGCAAACCTATGCTGAAATCACAATTTGTTCAAATGGTTGGTTGTCAATGGGTCATTCACCCGAGGTTAGTTTTTATAATAGGGTCATCCCATCAGCTTCTGGACCCATTGCGATGATAGCACCTTTTTGGGACGATTTGATCACCCAGCCTGGAGGCGTGAGCTATTACACATCGGATGATCACCTCATTATCGAGTGGGCCATGATGAGCAATTTGGGAGTAGGCTCTTCTCTCAATTTTCAGGTGATAATTTATAGTATCGATAGTCATCCCACTATCAGCGGAGACAATCTGATCAAGTTTCAGTATAAAGATTATTCCAACTATGATACCTTTGCAAATTTCTCAACTTCTGGAATTGAATCCCCGGACTATTCCACAGGGATTCAGGCAAGTTTTAATAATGATACTGATCCGAGCATCGGTGAAATAGGCCCGGGTAAGGCATTATTGTTCACTACAGAACGAGGACAACGATATGAAGCCCCTGAGATAAGCCTCAGCCAATCGGTTCTGAACTTTGTTCAAAATCCCTGGTCTACGGCTTCAGATTCGATAGAAATAGTCAATACTGGAGGCTCAGACCTGGTCTACAATATTGGATCGCCAGAGGAAGTCGATCTTATACCAGCCGCCAATCCAGTTGCCGGATTCAATTTTATTAAAGGTGGTGCCGAACCAGATGGAGAGCTTTATGCTGGCTCCCTTCGGGATATTTTCGACTATGATTGGCTGGATCAGGATGATCCCAATGGACCCTTGTTTGAATGGCGAGACATTTCTCATAATGAGAATGAACTCATTTTCCCGGGAGATCCTGATGACTCCTCAATTGGTCCCTTTGATATTGGTTTTGAATTTCCATTCTTTACTGAGCTTTATACAGAATTTATGCTCAGCAGCAATGGCTCGATTTCATTCACTTCTGCAGAATACCCCTGGAGTAACCTGCCACTGCCCAATGGTTCAGCTCCTCCAGCATTAATTGCAGCCTGGTGGGATGATTTAAACAATAATGATGGTGTTCAGGGAAAACCCTATTTATGGAGCAATGGTCAGGATACCACCGTTATCACCTGGGATAATTTCCCAAAATTCGGTACCAACGACCGACATACCTTCCAATTGATCCTCATGGCAGATGGGAATATGATTTTGCAGTATCTTGAGATGGAGGGAATTGTCACCAGTTCCACCGTGGGCATTCAGAATGTCTTAAAAAACAAGGGTCTTCAAATTTGCTACAACAGCCCAAATTCAATCGCTGATGGAACTGCCATTTTGATACATCGCCAGTCTAGCTGGCTCCTCGCCAATAAGTGGACTGATGTAATAGCACCAGGTGAAACCAGTATCTTCCGAGTTGATACAGATACCAGGAATCTGTACGAGGGAAGCTTTTCGGTGCCATTAGTGCTCACATCAAACGCCGGTAACCTGGCTGAAATACCCCTTAATATCCACCTTGAAATCATCCATGGAACTCCACCATATGGGGATGTAAATGCAGATTACTTGATCAATATTCTAGATCTTACAGCCCTCATTGATTTCGCTTTATACCTGGAGATACCCACGGTGGTGCAGGCTGAAAGTGCTGATCTCAATTCAGATGGTGAGCTCAATGTTTTGGATGCGACGCTCCTCCTCGAATTACTCCACGACCAATAGTTAAACAGAAAATTAAATGTCGGTCAGGGCGACCTCGGTTGCTCTTTGGTAGTGACTAATTACTTAGTTATGAGAGTGAGTTGTCAATCTGATTTTGTGAAATGGAGTGTCATGCTTCGAGAGCCTCAGCAAGACACTCCATGTTGAATTAGTTTGAACCTTTAAACCAGTTGTACACCTTAGACCTCATTGCAGGTAGATCTTCATCAATCACCAGCAAAACTGCTGGGAGCATAAGCAGAGTCAGGAAGGTTCCAAAGACAACTCCAAAAGCAACAGAGACGGCCATAGGCACCAGAAACTGACCACCTTCAGATTTCTGGAAAATCAGAGGTGATAGACCGGCTGCTGTGGTTAAGGTAGTCATAATGATGGGACGAAAACGCTGAAGCCCAGCCAAATAAACAGCTTCAACCGGGGGAAGGTTCAGTTTGCGCTTCAAATTGTTATAACGATCAATCAACACGACAGAATCATTGACGATAATTCCACCCAGCGCAATGATTCCCAGGAATGACAGGAATGAAATAGGTAATCCCATAATGGCATGTCCTGCAACTGCGCCAACAGTTCCCAAAGGAATCAACCCCAGGACCAGAAATGACTGGGCATAGGATTTCATGAGGAACATGAGGATGGTAAACATGATGACAAAGGCCAGGATCAGGGTGAACTGGATGGATTCTGTGGATTTCTTGACGAACTCATTCTGACCACCAAAAGCTGTGGTGACCCCATCTACCTGGGAGAGTACTCGAGGAATAATCTCATCATTTAGCTCTTCCTGGACAACGGCCAGGTCATTCTTAGTGTAGTCCATATTGGCGTGGATGGAAACCGCCCGGAATCCGTCCTCGTGACGAATTCTCTGCAGACTGCGTTGCATGTGATAACTGGCAATTTCCTTAAAGGGAACATAGATCCCCAGAGGTGTACGGATTTTCAAATTCTCCAGCTGTGAGACGCTCTTGCGATCTGCTTCAGGAAAGCGGACCCAAATTTTGACTTCATCACGGCCACGCTGGAGTCGCATGACTTCCTGCCCGTAAAAACCCTGACGCAATTGGCTAGAGACATCATAAAGTGTGAGTCCAAGGGCCTCACCCTTAGGTTTCAGAGTGACAACAAATTCGTTGGTACCCAGAGGCGTGTCATCACGAATATCCTTGACCCCATCGATGGTTTTTAACTCCTCTTTGAGAAGTTCCTTGGCTTTTTGCAATTCATCCATATCCATAGAGAGGAAACGCACTGATATTGGAGTTCCACCAAAACTGAAGCTGCCAACTTGGACATTTTCAGCATCGGGAAATTCACCCAGAGCTTCACTGAGTTCGTCAGAAAATGATTTTACGGTATATGTACGATCCTTGGCTGGAATGAGAGCCATAAAGATCCTGATGGTATTACCACTCATCCAGGAATGGTGACTCAAAATTGCGTTCTCATAGCCAACTTCCGGTTGAGCCTTGGAAACCCCAAACGCCATTGATTTTTCGATGGCCTCGGCACGGATCAGGTTTGCGATATCAGTATTGATTCCCAGAGGCAGTTCGATGCGAACCTGGGCATAAGGTGCTTCAATGTCGGGGAAGAACTGCGCTTTGATATGGGTTCCAGCAAAAGCACCAGCCATGACCAGAATGCCAGCCACTGTGGCAGCTACAACGCTCCAGCGATATTCCATGATCCGCTTCAGAAAGGGTCCGTATACGTTTTCAATAAAATGTGTGATCCTTGCTTCCAGCTTACGGCGCATGGGGCTGGAAACACCCTCGCCAGGAGGTTTGGTCAATGCTTTACTATGGGCCAGATGAGCTGGCAAAATCATGGAGGCTTCAATGAGAGAAAAACCCAGGGCGACCACAATTCCAAAGGCTATCTGCCAGGTGTAATTCCTTAAGTCACCATACAGAGCAAAGAAGGGCATGAAGGCCACCATCGTTGTCAGGATGGAAATGGTCACAGGCTTGATGACTTCGAGCGTACCGTGAACCGCAGCATCAATTCCCAATTTGCCTTCCCGTTCTCGCATGGAGAAAATAGCTTCACCGATGACAATCCCGTCATCCACCAGAATTCCAAGCACCAGAATCAGGCCAAAGAGACTCATCTCATTGATGGTGATACCCATCATCCACTGGATGAAGAAAGTACCCATAAAACTGATTGGGATTCCCAGGGCGACCCAGAAGGCCAGACGTAGATTGAGGAAGAAGCTCAGGATGATGAGTACCATCACCAGACCTAGGAAACCATTCTGAATCAGGGTCAGTATACGCTCTTCCAGCTCGTCAGTATCACGGATAAACTGATCAATATGGATGAGACCGCCATAGCGAGCCTCCACTTCAATGATCTTTTCATCAATGAGTTTGGCTATATCCAGCACATCTTCGTCATTGCTATACATGACATGCAGATCAATGGTCTGTTTGCCATCCGTTTCCTCATAAAACCAGTTTTCAGGCCATTGTTCACGTATTGAGGCGATTTCATTAAGACTGACTTGTTGTCCATCAATACTGGAGATAACGGGGATGTTCTCCAGTTGATCAGCCTGATATTTCTTTTCATATGATCTGATCTGGATACGTTCACGGTTGGTGAGAATGGAACCAGATGAGATATTCAGATTGGCAGCTCGGATGGAGTTTCCAATATCACCAACCGTGAGACCATAACGTTCAAGATTGGTGGGAGAGACTTCCACCACGATTTCGCGATGAGGGGTTCCAAAAGATCGTATGAGACTTACAGCCCCAGATTTGGTTAGTTCGTCCCTGAACTCATCAGATATGCGTTTCAAGGTAAGGAGATCAGTTTCACCATATAAGGTGATCATGGCCACTCTCTGCCACATGGTGTCCTGGTAAATTACAGGTTTCTCTGCATCTGTGGGGTAGGTGGCGATGGAGTTCACAGCATTACGAATTTTATCAATGGCTTTGATCATTTCCACGCTAGGTAGGATTTCGATATAAACCCAACCATAGCCATCCTGGCTACCAGAATAAATGCGACCCAGACCTTCCAGCCCGCGCAGACTCTCTTCAACTTTGGTAATGATGCCTTCTTCCACTTCACGGGCAGATGCACCAGGATAGGGGATATTTACCTGTACGCCCTGGAGATCCATTTTGGGCATAACCCGGACATTCAGTGATGTCAGTGAAACGGCACCAGCCAGTAGGATGACAATCATGATCCAATTGGTGATTTTGGAATGACGAGTAAAAAACTCGAGATAATTCTTTAGCATAGGAGTGTCTCTTTTCTCGTCAGATTATAGGGATGCAGTATCTGCTGTTGATTCTTCGTCAAAGGGTGCAATGCGCATGCCGATGATTGGACTTTGGAGCAAGGTGGTAACCACCTGGGATCCAGGAGCTACCTCACCGCGAGCGATGAGTAGAGAATCTCCTTCTGAAGCCACAATCTCAACAGGATATCTGGCCAGGAGAGAATCCTCCATTGTGTAAACATATGGTCCCGGTGCAATGACATCACGGGGAAGCAGTGCTACATTCTGGAGCTTATTTCCCTGAATGTATATATCCATGTAGTTGCCTGGTAGAAAGGCTGGATCCAAATCAGGGTTACTAAGTTCGACATGGATGGTGACGGTCTGACTACGTTTATCAATGTGGGCATTTTGACGATGCAAAATCCCCGTGAGATGTTTGCTTGGATCTTCAGAAGGAGTCACAATGGCTGTGGGAATCTCGTCATCTGAGAGCAAATCAAGTTCAGATAGGGCCAGGGGAACAGCGATTTCGAGCTGGAATGGGTTAATCAGAGAAACAGCTACCTGTCCAGGTGAGATCCAGGTTCCTGCAATGACGCCATCGTTTACGAGATAACCATCGAAGGGAGCACGGATGGTGTGTCTGTCTAGAGTAATCTCGGTATTCTTCACTGTCGCGTGTTGGTTAAAAATGTTGTGCATGGAAACCCGAATACGTTCCTGTGCATCGGTGATGAGGGGTAGCTCAGGCGTGGTACTCATATTGAGTTGTTCCAGATAGTCATTCCATTTTTTATAGGTCTTATCCTGGGCATTGCCACGGAGTTCTGGAATGAGGGAAACGATGGCATTAATGAGACCAGAACGAGCCTGAAGGATTCGATTCTGGGCTTCACGATCATCAATTTTCAGGAGGATGTCGCCTTGTTTGACCTGTAGACCTGATTTTAAATCACCTCGCGAATAAACCACTTCTCCACCGACAAATGATACCAGATCCAGGAGTTGCTGACTTTCAATACTACCATTGCCATGGATTTGCAGGGTATGATCAGCGTATATCAATGGGGTGGTGGCGACTTGACGCACACGTTGGGTCGCTTCTTTTTTGTTGGTCTCTTCTTTGGTGGCAGCCAGAATGCTCATTGCTGCTATACCTACAACCAGGATTGAAATAGCGGTTCCAACACGAAACCAGCGTTTTTTATAAATAGTAGAGTTGCTCATATAAATTTACCCATTCGCTCTTTTCAATTGTTCTGCCATTTTGTAATAATTTCTTCCCTGGAGGTCTCCGAAAAAGCAAAGTTCTTGCAGGAGCACAGAGGTGTTCATAGCAGATGTCATGCTGTTGATAGTGACAAGGGCTATGCCAAACAGCCGATAAGCGCATTTAAACCCTTGTATTATAGCGATATAACCATGATGATGGTGCTTAAAAAATCCTGTTAATTGTTTATTATATAATCATATATATATAGTGGATATATAATAATGATATAATTACACCAATGGAAAGTGGTAGAAAGTAGATCAGTTGAGAGTGATTGGGACCAGCTCAGGATAGAGACTTTTCTTTACACATGGTTCATCCTGTAAATAAATTTAAGTTTAACCCTTAGCAGAAAACGAAAATGGATCAAGAATTGCGAAGGTCATAGATATGAAGCTAAGTCCAAAAGTCATCATGTTGGTTCTGGGAGTCCTGGTGGTCTCCATGAGTCTTCTATCCATACCGCTTTATTGGTACTCCCGAGTTGCCCTGGAAGAAGAATTGGGCGATCAACTTAAACGAATCAATCGGATCATGGCTACAACCCTGGACAAAGAGCTGGTCAGTATGTTGGCTGCTGAGCCTGGTCTCGAAAACGTCAGGCAAAGTCTGGAATCATCTCTTTCTGATCTGGCAGTTCCTGGGATTGAAGGATTGACCCTCTACAAACAGGATGGCACCATTCTAGCCCAGGATAAACACCTCAAACAAAACATCGCCCGGTTGTCTCCGGCTCTACCTACCCTGCTCTCTCTAAAAAATGATCAGGATCCCGTCGTCTCTGAAATATATCAATTAGATCAGGGCAGGTATGTAAAGGCAGCAGCCATACCCATCAGGACCAACCAGGGGTCGCAGGTGATTCTAGTGGTCTGGGTTGGCGCTAATTATATGGCGGTGATCAATCAGATGGCAGGTAGTCTTTTATGGATAATGATGGCTTCATTTCTTATTGCCATCGCTATGACGCTGGTGTTTTCAAGGTCTCTGATTAAACCGGTGCGAGCTCTATCCAGATACGCTAGATCTATACAGACCAACATCAATTCTGAGCCAGTTGAGCTTGGTCGTTCTGATGAATTTGGTGAACTGAATCAGTCACTGATAGATATGCATCGGGATATACAGAAACAGGAAGAAAGTGCCAGACAACTCCTGGCTGGTATCGCCCATGAAATCAAAAATCCCCTGGGTGGTATGGAGATATACAGTGGTCTGCTCAGCGAGGAACTCTCACAATTACCAGCAGATGCAAAATTTGAAGAATACAAAGCCTATCTGGAAAAAATCACAGAAGAACTCCATCATTTGAAGCGTATTGTCCAGGAATATCTGGATTATGCCAGACCCCTGAAGAGTGTTATTGAAACCCTGTCAATCAATGAAATCTATACTGATATCACCAAGATTTTACAGCCCGAACTCACGACCCACAAACAGAACATTCATTTAGAAGGGGATGCTGAGATTCAAGCTGATCGCTCCAAATTGCATCGTGTGTTTCTGAATCTCATCCGGAATGGGCTGGAAGCCTCTGGGGAAAATAGCCAGATTAGTATTCATATCAGTGACAGCACCAACTGCCTCGAAATTGACTTTATTGATACGGGAACCGGGATTCCTGAGTCAGATCGTCAGCGCATATTTGAACCCTATTTTTCCACTCGAGATCGTGGCTTCGGGCTGGGCTTATCCATTGTGCAGAGCATTGTCGGGGAGCTGGGTGGCACAATAGTTGTCCAAAAGAGTGATGCTGAGGGTACTGTTTTTAGAATGAGACTCCCTCGAAAGGATCTGAAATAGCCGTGAAACCGAAAATTTTAGTCATAGAAGATGATAAAACCATGCGTGAAGGCATTGCCACGGTTTTAAAGCTTCAAGGCTATGCAATTCATGCTGCTGAAGATGGTCATTCCGGGGCTCAAATGTTTCGGGAAATTCGTCCCGATCTGGTGATTTCCGATATGAAATTACCAGGCAAGGGTGGTATGAATCTTCTCCAGGAATTCCAGGATCAAGCCCCCGACATTCCCTTCATCTTGATATCTGCTTTTGGAACCATAGATCTGGCAGTCAATGCACTCAAACTGGGTGCCCGCGATTTTATCGCCAAACCCTTCTCCATTGATGAGTTAAAGTCCAAAGTAGCTCATATTTTTGAGGATCATAACCCCAGGAAAGCTGAGACAAAGACAACAACAGACAGCTTCCATGGTCTAGTCGGTATCTCAGAGCAAATGCAGAAGTTGATTGCGCAGATCAAACAGATTGCAGCCGTGGATAGCCCGGTTCTCATCACAGGTGAAAGCGGTACTGGAAAGGAACTCATAGCAAGGGCTTTACACCTGGAAAGCCCACGAGCCTCAAAACAAATTGTGTCCATTAACTGTAGTGCACTCACAGATACTTTGCTGGAGAGTGAGCTTTTTGGCCATGAAAAAGGTGCATTTACTGGCGCAGTTCGACAACATCAGGGCATTTTTGAACAAGCTCATGGTGGAACTATTCTACTGGATGAAATTGGGGATATTTCAGCCCAGCTCCAGGTCAAGCTTTTAAGGGTGTTGCAGGACCAGAGCTTTCAGCGTGTAGGTGGAACCGACCAAATAGATGTTGATGTCAGAGTCTTAGCCGCAACCAATCGTAATCTCCAGATTGCTATGGAAAAGAAACTGTTCAGGGAAGATCTTTTCTTCAGGCTGAATGTACTGCCTCTGACAATTCCTGCCTTGAGAGAAAGGCCTGAAGACATACCTGGTTTGGTCTCGCACTTTGTGGAGTTAAAATGTAACAGACTGAAACGAGATGTCCCTGAAATCGGTATTAGAACCATGACAAAACTTTGTGAATATAGCTGGCCTGGAAATATCCGTGAATTGGAGAATTTCCTGGAGCGGTTGTTAATATTTAGCGAAGGTCCCACTATTACTCCAGATCAGATTTACTTCGAAAATGTCCCCAGGAAAACGGAGAAGTCAGGTGGTAAACTCAATGATGTTATGGAGCAAACTGAGCGAGAGTTGATTCGCGATGCATTGAATTGGGCAGGAGGAATTAAACAGAAAGCTGCCCGTAAACTGGGACTAAAAACCAGCACCCTGTATTACAAGATGGAGAAATACGATCTCTTTGATGAATTTGGTGGAAAAAACGGCCATTCAGGTGAGGATTTATAATGTCACACCTCACTAAACTTTTATCGCTCATGATGTTGACCTTGTCATTAGCAGGGCAGGATTTGAATAGGTCCTGGCAGGCATATATGTCCACCAACGCCAGTATTTCTGAACTGGAGGCCAGAAGGGCTGTTTATTCCCGTGAGCAAATTGAAATAAAAAGTGAAGTTGATCGGCTTCAAGAAAGCTCTGAGTGGTACAATGCCTGGATAAATAAATATCTACTGTCTGGTCACAGCAATCGTCAGTTGGTGATCCTGGACTCGTTGAGATTGTTTGATCGGGAGTTGGAGCGACTGTATGCTCTCCAGAAAAACGAGATCGTAGATTTGAAGTCCGCTTATGAAAATGTGTTAGAGGATTATGAAACAAAAGGTGTCGTTCCTGCCGGACAGGGTCTTAGAACTATGCAGAACTTTCGCTTCGGAAGAAGAGTAATTAGTTACAACCCCATTTTGTTTCCTGACTATAAGGAGTTACTCAATCTCCAACTGAACAACCCTAAACATCGCAAGCTCATTCTCACAGATGTTCAAAGTCTACTCCAGGTAAAAATTATTGAGTTGGATTCCATTAGAAATGTTCGTGAGGAAGAAGAAGAACTCGCTCTTAGATTAGCAAGTTTTCATGATGATCTGGGACTCCAGATGGAGGCCGATCCAGATGCTCAGCAACGCGATGCCAGTGGCAATACTGACAAACTGCTTGGCTGGGTTACCACAGCACCATCATCTGAATTTTCTACAAATGACGCTATTGAAGATGCGAGACAGGGCATGTCCGGTGGGTTAAGCCAGGAAGCTATAGATCTTATCAATGTTAATTCCCACCAGGAAGAGACCAGAGATATGTCTCTTGACCAACGATCGGGCAAGGATTTGGATTATCTAAAAAAGAAAATTATCGAGTATCAATCGCTATTGGATAAGATCAATCAGGAGCTAGATCAATAATCCTGATGTCATACTAAACCGCTCCTATCTGGGTACGATGAATCGTCCAAAAACTGTCTGGAAAATCTCTCTGATCTGCTTCTTATTGGCTCCTCTGCTGGCCTATGAGCAGCAGGTAAATCTCTCTACCTATTTTGATTCAAATCCACGCGAAAATATTACTAATGTTGAATCCACTGTTGGCTTGAAGGTCAAGGGTCTCATCAGCTTTGATCGGGGGACTCAAAACGCTCACTATTATGGATCAATCCTGGGACAGGGTTTCCTTGAACCGGCTCTTTTTCTGGATTCAAAGATGGTTGTGAATGGAGAGCTAGGGGGATACTATAAAATTATCTCAGGCTACCGTTTGTATTCCGGTTTAAAGACCTTTCAAAAACTGTATTTTGATGAGTTTCAAAGATCTGGTCGAACCACTTTGAGTGCATCAGTTAAACGACTCAAATCGCATATGATGCAACAGGAGATGGGTTTGAAGAGAACGGAAGCTCATCTTGATTATGGGACTCTATTTCAATACTCAGATCAAAGGTTGTTTCTGAATCTTACAAGACAGGTTACACCTGCTTTTCAAGCTAAAATATCAGTCCAACTCGGGCAGGTTAATTATGAGGATTATCCTGCCAGAATGCTCAATGGTAGTTCTCTGATTTTTAGCAACACCCAAAACCAACAGGATTTCACTCGCACATTGGGAATCCACATCAAGCATTTGGGGAAATTGATCTGGGGGGCTGCCATCAACTTTGAAGATGTCAACTCAAATAGTGCCCTGGCCGAGGCCAAGGTCTGGTCGGCCAAGTTGTATGCCTCCGGTCGACTTTCAGATCAGGTGTTCTTCCATGTGGTTCTCAATGGGATGAAAAAATATTATTCTCAGACAGATGTTCTGGAGATCACCCCTTATCGAGATCCTGAGGAGAATATTCAGAACCAGCTTCACATCCAGCTCGAAAGAGTGATCCTACCATCCCGCGTGCTTTACATCCAGTACAGCTATATTAAAAATGAGACCGTTTTTAATCACTGGTTTTACAACAAAAATTTGATCGAAACTGGTGTAAAACTCACGCTCTAGAACCAGACTCTCCGGTTTAAAATAGTTTCAGAATGTTGACTGATGTTTCAGAAATTTGAAACATCTCCACAGTCAACTTTAGTCAGATTGCCCAAAAAATATATTTATTTAATTTTTTTCAGGATCAAATGGTATTCCCCAAGACCTGATCGATTAGGACCGCTTCTATCACACCCCACTGGCATATGACTTGTCTTTATATGATCTAATGATTTATGCCCCGATGAGCCTGGGCAGGAGAAATTTAATGAATGAGGAGGATGAAATGAGGGAAAGAGGAATGAGCATTCGGTTTTATACACTACTGATCATGCTGGGTGCACTTGTTTGTTTAATGGGTTGTGAAAATTCACTGCTAAATTCAGGATTGACCTCTACAGATACCAATGTAGGGAGCGATGGGCTCAATGAATACTCCTCCGCTTTGGATGATGGAATAGGAAGTAGAGATTATTACCCGGGTGAAGAGCGTCATGGAGATCTGACCTACAATGGGTTTGTCTTCACTGACGAAGATAATCTCTCAACCTTTGGAGTAGATGTAGATGCTGGATCATACACTTTTGGTCGAAAAAAGATTAATGAAGGTATCATCCCAGCACCTTCCTCGGTACGAGTTGAAGAGTACATCAATTATTTCAATCAGGATTATCCAGCACCAGCAAACGAACCATTTTCTGTAAATATAGATGGTGCACCGTCACCCTTTCGCTCAGACAGTTTACATCTCCTGAGAATTGGACTCATGGGTCGTGAGGCGAGTACTGAAGAGATTCCCTGGAATCTTACCTTCCTCATTGATGTTTCTGGATCCATGATCCGTCGTCTGGATTTGGTAAAATCCAGTCTCAATATCCTGGTTGACAATATGCGCCTGGGGGATCAGGTATCTATCTGTACCTATGCTGGCAGCGTGGGGACGGTATTAAATCCAACAGACTTGCAAGAGAATGATGCCGATGCAATCAAAGCCATTATTGCCGATCTCGAGGCTGGCGGTTCCACCGCTATGGCCTCTGGATTACAAAATGCCTATGATGTAAATAGCTCCGGATTCCTGGATGGTGGGGTAAACCGTATTATTGTCTGTTCAGATGGTGATGCCAATGTGGGTGCCACTTCTCATGAAGACATTCTTGAGCTTATTCAGGAGTATGTGGATCAAGGCATCACTCTATCCACCCTGGGTTTTGGTAGTGGTAACTACAATGACCATCTCATGGAGCAGCTGGCTGATCAAGGGAACGGAAATTATTACTACATCGACAGTATAGATGAAGCAGAACGTCTGTTTACTGAGGAATTGTCTGGAGTCATGGAAGTCATTGCAAAAGATGTTAAAATCCAGGTTGAGTTCAATTCTGCCTCTGTCTTGAGATATCGTCTCATCGGTTATGAAAACCGTGATATTGATGATGACCAGTTTGAAAATGATAGTACTGATGCTGGTGAAATCGGTGCAGGTCATAGGGTCACCGCCCTTTACGAGCTTGAGTTAGTTCAAGGAGGGTCCAATAATCTGGGAATAGTACATCTCCGCTACAAAATGCCTGACGGCGAAACAGACATTCCTTTTGATGTGCCCGTCTTAGAAAGTGATCTGGTGAGTTCATTCTCTCAAGCCAGTGATCGTTTCAGATTTACTGCTGGTGTAGCAGAATATGCTGAGATTATCAGGGAGAGCCCACATGTTCAGACACCATTGCATGCTGTCGAGGAACTGATCGCATCATCACTTGTCGGTTCTGATGAACGGGATACGGAGCTCCTGGAATTGATTCGTGAGCTTCAGACCATTGAATAGGGATGAGTGGATTTAGCCATCGTCTTGGGAGAAAGCAACCATATGAGAAACCCATCTATTAAATACAGGAGGTCACTGATGAAACACCATACGTTCGTGTTGATCTCATTGTGTTTTCTTCTTTTGGTTTCCTGTGAAAAGCCAGAGGAAACTCCCACAGCAGATTGCAGCCAGTTAAAATGGGGTCTAATGATGCGTGATTCTGAGGTTCTGACAGTGCAGATCAATTATCTACTAAACGATTTGGAGCCAGAATCTTCTACAACAGACGGGTTAGGACATGGGGATAATCTTGAAATATTGATTGATCGCATGACCACTCAGTGTGACAGTATTGAAGCTGAAATCTTGTGCTATGCTTGCATTAAGACGCTTCCAGCCCAATCCGAGATCGCAGTACATATCGACTCAGCAGGCACCTACCTCTCACGAACGATAGACATATTAACACCAGATGATGGGGCAATGACCTACTTTGCAAACCATTAACAGAACGAAAGATAGCAAGATGATTAGAACATTTGCAGCAATTACCCTTTTAGTTTTGATGGTATCCTGCGAGATAAATAATCCGGAAGAAAATCTCACCGGGGAAGGAGCAGGAACCATCCGTCTAGAATATCAAGGGCTGGAGTGGGCTGAGGGGGGCTTTATGCCTAGCTTTTCACTGGTGAATGACAGCACGGAGACAATTCAATACTATGGTTATGGTGAGACTTACCCATTGTATAGTGCAGAAGCACTGGCTGATACGGGTTGGACCAATTTGATGTGGGGTTGGTGTGGAACGGGTGCTGAATTCTACTCGCTTGAACCGAGCTCAAGCATCCAATTTCTTGGGATGTTACCCTCGTATAGTTGCACCTGGCGACTGATTTTGCATATCACAGATTTGGATTCGGTAACTTCACGTATCATCCGTAGCGAGAATATCATTTACACCATCCCCACGAATTAATTGACTGAAAGGATTACCAGTATGAAGCAGATGTATAAATTTCAAAGCAACAATCATATCAGATGGAGCACACTGCTCCTGCTCATCGTCCTGTTGGCGAATAGTGTTTCGGCTCAGTTGATATCCTTGAAAACTATTCCTGTGGCCACCGGCGACCAGTTTCTCATTTTCCCCAGCCAGAATCTGAGCATGGGAGGTGTCCATATTGGCCTCAAGGACTCACTTTTGGATCACTGGGTCAATCCTGCCTTTGGTGCCGCCCTAAAAGGGATGCAGGTTTCCAGCTCTCCTGTCTATTACAGGATTGGGAATGGCTATGGCAGTGCCCGGTCAATGCCTCTGGCAGTAACCTGGAATAAAGGAATCTGGTTTGGAGGAGCATCTTTCACCCTCCAGGCCATGAATACTGCTGCAGACAACCAGAACTGGTGGAATCCCGAGATTCGCACCCTGAGCGAAAACATTGCGGAGAATAAATATCTGGCCGGTTTCTTCGGACGAAAATTAGGTAACACAAGCATCGGTGTAGGTGCTTATTGGGCATCGTTATCAGCCCTGGATGGGGTTGATTTGCTCTATGCTAACAGTGAGAGCATTCATCAAGAAGGGAGCCTAACAGATGTCCGAATCGGCCTAAACAGGATATTCAGCTCTGGTGGAGAAATTGAATTGCTCTATCTCCGCAATGAGCTGGATATGAAGCATGAGGTCATGTACATGGACTGGGGAATTGCCGAACCCTTTGAGCGTATCGAAACCAATCTGGATCATACGGTCACCCAGGGTTTTCATTTTGCCCACAAAAGTCCTGTCGATGAATTTGGATGGACCTATGGATCCATGTTCACTGTGAATCAGAAAACGCATCCCAAAATCCCAAATTACGAGATCATGAATATCCCCCGGGATCCAGGAACCACTCTGGGATTTAATTTTGGAGGCGGTATCTCCAAGGTTAATGGGAATAGCACTTTTGGGATAGATGTCATTTATGAACCTATTAAAAGTCACACCTGGGCCGAAGCTGACACCCATATGATCAGCAGTGAAGAAGAGCTCATCCGTCCTGGAGACAAAACCATAGAGAATTATTTTGATTTCTCGAACTGGGTCTTGCGGACAGGTTTGGGGTGGAAAAACGCCAATAGGACTTTTCAATTGGGTATGCAAATGCGATCCATCCATTATTGGTTGGAACAGACAGACTTTATTGCAGTCACAGAACGTGATCAGTCTGAGTATTGGGTCGAATGGACCACCACCTGGGGCATGGCTATGGATTTCGATGATTTCACCATTCGCTACTCTGGAAAAACCACCATGGGAACGGGTCGCCCTGGAATCGATACACAATGGATCTGGCGTGGTGGCATGTTGGAGGACATGAGTGTGGGAGGTGATTTTATCATAGCTCCCAGTGATGATCTGACCCTACAGGAAGCCCGGGTCATGACCCATCAAATATTAATATCCTTGCCTATCAGAAGGTAAATGAGAAATTTAGGAGAGTAGAAATGAAAATAGCAATATCAGTTTTCTTATTTGCAACCTTTTGGGGATGTTCTGAGGGAACTAGTCCTAATTTGGGTGAGGCGTTTGACCTAAAATACGGTCAGACCGTGCAGTTATCCAGTAATGCGATTACGGTCATATTTCAAGAGATTGAAGCTGATTCCAGATGTCCTGCAGGTGTAGAATGTGTGTGGGAAGGTAATGCTGAAGTATTGTTAAAAGTGTCTACAACTGATTTGTCTGGTGTCTATTCCCTCAACACCACCTTGGAACCAAAACTGATTGATCATGATGGCTACATGCTTGAATTGGTCTCTGTTTCGCCATATCCAGTTTATGGGGAAGATATATCGGAGCAAGATTATACAATTAGAATTTCCGTAACGGATTAGGTTATAAAAAATTGGAACTATCACTTAAAAGACTGGTTTTTCAAATGGTATTCTTCGCGATCAATCCGCTATCCAAGGATTGGAGAACTCCACGGCAATAAAACCTGCCCTGGGTGTAGTAGAGGGATTCGCTCGCGTTGACAGCCCGGAAGTGGGTTCAGGCCTTGATCAAGCAAGCAGAGTTGCAAGTCGTCCAACACCGTAGTTATCTATTGAGCCGCTTCTAGCGCCTGTTCCAGATCCTCGACTATATCGTCGATATGTTCAATACCCACACAGAGACGGATCATATCAGGTGTTACTCCAGAAGCCTCCAGTTCCGCGCCATCAAGCTGCCTGTGGGTTGTGGATGCAGGGTGAGCAGCTAGAGATTTTGCATCACCGATATTCACGAGACGTTTAAATATCTTGAGAGCATCATAAAATATTTCACCAGCCTCCATACCACCTTTGATCCCAAAGGCCATCAGTCCCGAGGCTTGCCCACCACTATATTTTTGAGCCAGGGTGTAGGATGGGGAAGAGGGCAGTCCTGCATATTTCACCCAGGTAACCATGGGATGTTTTTCAAGATACTCAGCTACTGCTTGAGCATTTTCACAATGACGTTCCATGCGCAGAGCCAGGGTTTCAATTCCCTGTAAAATGAGGAAGGCGTTAAACGGGCTTAAGGCTGATCCCGTATTTCTCAAAGGAACCGTTCTAACCCGAGCGATATAGGCTAATTCACCCATGGCTTCCGTGTAAACCATGTTGTGGTATGAGGGTTCAGGTTGATTCAACATGGGAAAGCGTTTGGCATTGTCAGCCCAGGGAAATTTCCCAGAATCCAACACAATACCGCCCAAAGAATTCCCGTGGCCGCCCATGTATTTTGTCAAGGAGTGCACCACAATGTCAGCACCAAACTCAAAAGGTCGGATGAGCATAGGCGTTGCCACGGTATTGTCAACAATGAGAGGAACGCCATGGGCGTGAGCCATATCTGCTATGGCCTGAATATCCATAAATGCTCCAACTGGATTAGCAATACTTTCACAAAAGACAGCACTGGTTTTGTCATCTATGAGAGCTTCCAGACTTGTAGGACTTTCATCTTCTGCGAAACGAGCTTCAATACCCAATCGGGCAAACATGTGATTAAACAATGTAAAGGTTCCGCCGTAAATCTGGGGTGTAGATACGATGTTGTTGCCTTGCTCTGCGATGGCCAGAATAGCATAATTCACCGCGGCGCTTCCTGCACTCACTGCCAGTGCTGCTACACCACCCTCCATCTCGCTTACTCTTGACTCAAGGACTGCATTTGTAGGGTTCATGATCCTTGAATAAGTATTCCCTGCAACTTCAAGATTAAACAGATCAGCTCCATGCTGAGCGCTGTCAAATTCGTAAGCGACAGTTTGATAGATGGGAACCGCAACTGATTTGGTGGTTGCTTCTGATTCGTAGCCGCTGTGGATGGCTTTGGTTGCTAGTTTGATGATATAGCTCCGTTTCTATTTGCCACGAAGGGCTGTCTTTAGATTTAAGGGATCGTCAGGATCGATTCCCGCTTTAAAGGGAAGATATCGATCAGTGTTTGTCAATTGATGTACCAGACCCAGCCAGTTGTCAAAGACAGCTTCCCCGGTAGCGCGCCAGGTATTTTCAAGGAAAGATTCAATTTCGATCTCAGGCAGGACAGGCATCTTATATCCAATGTCCTTGGCTCTGGTAACAGCCTCTCGGTAGGGATGAATTAACTCATCTATGTCTAGATTAAAATAATTTTCAGGATTGTCAGGAAAAGTGACTCGAGCGCCTTCAAAATACTGAATTACTTCTCGTTTATACTCCTTAAGCAGACTGATTTTATCATATTCTGGATGCCCCTGGAGATAAACCATTCGGAACATATCAGGGCTTACCGCCATGTGGACGCCGCTTTCTGTTCCCTGGACCAAAATCTCAAAACCAGCAGCCTTGAGCTGCTCGGCACTGATGTCATTATTGCGCGAATGTGGCACCTCAAAGGGAGAGTTGATGTTTTTCAGGAGGGGGTGGTTTGAGTTGGTGATCCGCTGACTATAAACACCCCAACTTTTTTTTTGTAATAGCTTCCGTTCAATATTGTGTTTGTGCTTTACAATGGCGTGAACCGCCAGACATGAACACATCATTGAAGTTACATTTTCAGCAGCCCAATCGATCACCTCACCCAGAGGTTCCCAGAAGGGTTCTAGCTCTAAAGTCGGGTTGGCCGGATTGGTACCGGTCAAAATGAGGGCATCCAGCCCTGATGTCTTCAGTACATCAAAACTTGTATAGTAGGTGTTTATATAGTCCATGGTCGCTTCATCACGGACGACACCATCAATGGTAAAAGGGTGTACATAATAATGGATGTTTTGGATCGAGCTTCCCACGAGGTGTAAAAATTGTCGTTCAGTAGCTTTAAATGCTGCATCGGGCATAAGATTCAAAAAACCGATATGCAATTCTGGTATATCCTGATCAGAAGTCTGACCTATCTCATGGATCTCCATGCCCTGCTTTTTAAGCAGATCAAATGTGGGCAAAGCTGTGTGTGCAACCAGAGGCATTTCTCTATGTATTCCTTGTCACCGAGTAGGCTGTTTCAAGTTCATTTACAGAAATATATTAGGTTTCAAATCTGTTTATAGCAAAGGAATAAAGTATACTTGCACCTACTCGCTACGATCAGCGTGGCGTCCTACCGCTGAACGATTGAATGAACCTCTGAGCAATATCGTCTGGCAGCTGAGGTGCTTTGATTTAGTTTTGCTCAACTGAATTAATTCTATCGAGGGGAATGATGATGAAATCAATCAAATTTTTTACGGTCTCCATTATCGCAATTCTGATACTATCCAATTGCAGCCATACCATTCCATCTCGCGAGTCTATTCTTGATAATATCACCAATATTGAGGATAGCCTCTATCTTGATTTGCCACAAAGCCCCAGGCTCTGTGATGCCATGGACACTGAAAAGCGATTCGTGGTTATTGGTGACTCCAAACTTTATTGCGAAATTGAAGGATCAGGAACACCTCTGGTTCTAATAAACGGTGGGCCTGGCAGCTCCCATCATGCTTTTCATCCCTGGTTGTCAGAATTAAGCAAAGAATTTCAGGTGATATACTACGATCAGAGAGGTTGTGGTTTATCTGATTACAAGCCGGGTCCAGGGTATTCTTTTGAGCAAGCGGTAGAAGATTTAGAAAAACTTCGCATTTCATTAAGAATAGACAAATGGATAGTAGCTGGACACTCCTTTGGCGGTGGATTGGCTCAATATTATACAATTAAATACCCACAACATGTTCTTGGACAAGTTTTGATTGGCTCTGTGCCCATGATGGATATTGAAGCGTTCCGAGCTGGCCGGGCCCAAGAGTATTACTCTGATAAAGAGAGAGAGAAGATTGCTGAGCTGCGTGAGATGGCGATTGCAAGGAAGATCAGTATGGTGCAATACCGTTTCAATAGGGAATTAAACGGTGGCTGGAAAAGAGGAAATTTTTATAAACCGACAATGGAAAGGATAGCCCAGGGTGGATTATATGATTTTGTCGCTGATCCCTTGTTTACCTCAGATTGGGCCGTGTACAATTTTAAAGATGCCTTTCTGGAGTGCCCGGTATCGACACTAATCCTTGAGGGGAAATATGACTTGATCTGGAAAGCCGACAGGCCAGCACTAATGGGGAAATATCACCCCAATGCCAGTGTTCAGGTATTAGAGAACTCTGGGCATAATATGTTCGCAGACGAACCTGACCGCTTTACAGAAGCAATCAAGTCATGGGCTGAATCCATTGAACAAGCTTCCTTGCCAGAATTAGAAAAGTGGTCTCAATCAGTAGACACGATTATTGGTGAAAGCTTATATCTCATTGAAAGCAGTAAGGATTTTATTCGTCTGATCAAGGAATCAGGGGTTGAGGTGGCTCATCACCAATATCTTGAAATCAAAGCGGCTCGACCAGAAGCCAGGATCTTTTTCGAAGCCCCGATGAACGTATTAGGCTATGAATATCTGTTTGCTGCAAAGCTTGATGAGTCAGTTGCAATCTTCAAACTGAACGTGATGGAATATCCTGATTCCTGGAATGCTTATGATAGTCTAGGGGAAGCATATCTGAAGATCAATGAAATTGAGAAAGCCAAAGTCAGTTATCAGAAATCAATTGAGCTCAATCCGGAAAACGAAAACGGTATAAATGTTCTAAAACAAATTTCACTGGCGGATCAGTCCACTTCGGAATGATGGGATAAATCATTTAAAAGCTGTTTCAAGCCTTATTGGGGTTGATAGCCCAGTATTTTTTGGTTTCTGATATATCTCGGGTGTTGCGTTTCAGACTGGGATCTAAACCCAAATCTACAAACAATTCTGAAATGGGACATAATGTTGCAGAAAGCTGCACCCTGGACTGTCTGCATCCCCTTTTGATAATTCCTCATGTGAGAAATCGGGTTCGCGGTCTCAGAGTGATCGTATTCAGATTGTGCTCCTGATGGAAGGGCTTCACAGCATCCTCAGATAGTCGTTTAGTGAATCCATAGTACCTGGACAATTTCGTGACACTGCTGCTTGAGATATTTATCAATTTGGTGACCCGTTGATCCAATCCAGATTTTCCAGAAAGCTCTAGTGGGGTAGAATTGATATCCAATTTTGAATCGTAAATATTATGACCCAATAATGAATATTAAATAGTTAGTCAGGGATATTCATTGTCTTATTTCCGGGTTGGATTACTTTTTGCACACAATAAGCAAGAAGATATTTTTAGGTTTTGGGGATTATTTAATCATTCGATTTGTAAAGTTAAGCCTATCATTGTTTGTCACGACAGAGATATACAAGTGTATCTCTAAATCATCAAATATTTGGGGAGTAAAGCCATGAGACGCTATCTATTGTTAGTGCTGGTTGTATTGTTTTGGACATCCTGTTCAAAGGAGGAGGCTGATTCACAAGCCCCTGATTCTACACCTTCGAGTGAAAGCACTGAGTCTGAAGTACGTTTTTATCAGCAGGAAGTCACTCCTGAAGAAGTCAAGTTGGTAGAGGGGCAGGATATTGAACCTGTGGATCTGAAAAAGCTTCTCATCTCTACGCCAGGGAAAAGAATTGGTACAGATGCTCATATTATCATTTCCTTCAGGGAAGCCATTGTACCAAAATATAAAGTTGGCAGCATTCTTTCAGACAACCCCTTTACATTTTCTCCTGAAATAAAAGGTGTTGCTCGTTGGATTAATAGACGTGAGCTCCACTTCGTCCCCCATGAAGATCTAAAGGCCGGTGTTAATTATTCCGGGAGCATTTCTGGCAAACTATTAGTGGGATCAACCCGTAGTGTAGATGAAATAGAATTCCAGTTTAGTACAGCAGAGCAAGAAGTACTTAGGTTTGTGGGAGATTTTGAAGCAAGTGATCAGGGTGGAAATGTCGTCCGCTTACGAGGCACTTTGAGTTTTGCACAACCTGTTGATCTGGAAAAAATCTCTCGAGATTTGAAATGTGTTTCAAGAAAGAAGCGTCTGAATCTGAATATAGAGCTCTCTACAGATGCCAACAGTGTTGTGATTATTACCGATGATATCCAGAGAGATGCAGAGGGTCGAACCTTTGAGTTCAAATTGCCCTCCAGATATACTGCCGATGATCGAGATTGGAAGTATACAGCATTTTTGTCAAGTCTTGATGTCTTTAAGGTTATCACCCGCATGGAAGGTGATGTGGCAGATAATGGCAATCTCTCTTATATCTTTCGTTTCAGTGATCGTATCAAGAAGGATGTCGATTTATCAGGGTTTGTCACCGTTGTACCTACGGTTGAATATCAAGTCCGTATCAAGCGCAAGAGTCTCATTGTTGAAGGAGAATTTGAAGCTGGGCGACAGTACACTATTACCCTGGCAAAGGGATTACCCTCAGCTTTCGCACCCACGTTGGATAGTGACTATGCTGCTTCAGTTCGTTTTAACAATCTAAAGCCCAGTATCGAATGGCTTTCGGAAGGCATTTATTTGCCACCGGATAACAATTACAAACTTCAATTCAAATCTGTAAATGTGAAATCTGTTGATTTGAAAATCTTTAGAGTTCACTCCCAGAACCTGGGCTTTTTTGTACAAAAAAATGCATTACAAGACTTGAAAAAACGTGACAATAACCGCCGCTACAATGATAATTATCAGGATAAAGACCGTGTGGGTGAGGTTATTCATACGGAAACCATTGAACTCTCCGATCAAAGAAATCAATGGATTAATTCAGAGCTAGATTTGAGTGAGCTTTTCAAAGACCAGAAAAATGCTGTCTTCATGGTAGATGTAAAATTTGATAAATATGATCTGGTTGGAAGTCCCACCTCTTCCCGCAATAACATGGGGGAACAGTACCTTTACTACGAATCAGGAAATTATTATGATGATCCCACCCGGGATGGATTCTATTACGGCAATGGAAAACTGAGCAAAATTCTTATCTCAACCAATGTTGGTCTTATGCTTAAATCTTCTGACAATGGATATGATATCACGGCTATTGACCTGATTAATGCCACACCTCTAAAGGGTATGGAATTAAATATGATCAATTATCAGAATCGCATTCTGGAAACCGCCCGTTCAGATGCAGATGGTATGATTCATTTCACTGAAAAAGGGGGGCACTATATCTTTGGTGAAACACCAGAAGGAATCGCCATATTAAAGTTGGACCACACCCCCTGGAATCTCACCAGCTTTGATGTTGGAGGTCGAACCCAGCGAAAAGGTGGCACCGATGTCTTTACATATACAGATCGTGGCGTCCATCGGCCTGGTGATGTCATTCACCTCTCGGCCATCATCCGTATGAAAAGCAAGTCACCACCAGCGAACATGCCGGTTCTATTAAAAGTAACCAATCCTTTGGGCCAGTTGGTTAGCCAAAACCGCAGAGAATGTGGTACCAATGGTCTGGTTGATTTCCCCATCCAGACAAAAAGCGATGATCTTACTGGAGATTGGCAGGCAGAGCTAACGGTAGGTTCCCAGCGATTTATCCATACGATGAAAGTGGAAATGGTTAAGCCTGTTAGGCTGAAAACCGAAATTGATGTCGCCGAAGAAATTCACTTTCCATCAAAATACCTCAAAGCAGGGGTGGATTCCCGCTATCTCTTCGGGGCTCCAGCAGCGATGCTGAAAGTGAAGGCTGTTGCACAACTAAGAGATAAGAAAATTCAAATTAAGGGTTATGAATCATTCACATTTGATAACCCAATCGTACAGTATCGAGGACAAGACCTGGATATTTATGAGGGTCGACTTGATAGCAATGGACATGCATCAATTAATTATCGTTTACCAGATTTATGCAAGGTGAATTCTGCCCTTGATGTATTCACGAAAACCACAGTCTATGAAAAGGGTGGAAATTTTCAAGAGAGTCGCGCCCATACCATACTCTACCCCTTCGAACATTATGCGGGCTTCAAAAATATCTTCAAGAGACGTTCTGTCAAAAAGAATGAAGAGCACAAAATTCCGATAGCCATTGTTGATCCAGAGGGGAATGCCATTCCGAACCAAAGAATGAGGGTCAGAATATATGTAAATCGTCATTACTGGTGGTGGCACTATGATAGAAATAATCGACAAGATTTCCGGGATCGCGCCAGTACTCACCTTGTGAGCGAAAAAACATACTCCAGTATTGATGGAGTCATTGAACATTCCATGAGTGTGGAAGACTGGGGCCGTCATTACTTTGAAGTAACCGATCTTAATAGCGGTCATAGCTCAGGATTTTTCTTCTACGCCTCCTCTTATGGTTCTAGAGGTTCTGGTGAAGAGGGCAACTTTGAAAACCATCTCACCTTGAATCTAAATCGTGAGGTCTTCCAACCAGGTGATGACATCGAAGTCTCTTTCGAATCTCCTGAACAGGGAATGGCTCTACTCAGTGTTGAGCAGGGAAATCAAATTCTTCATCGTGAATGGAAACTCCTAGAATCTTCACGGACGACCTTCACTATTGAAGCGACAGAAGCCATGTTGCCCAACGTGTATGCCAGTGTCAGTATGATTCAGCCACATGGTTATACTGGAAACGATTTACCGCTGCGCATGTTTGGTGTTGTCCCGGTCAAGGTTGAGCAAGCCAGTTCGCATCTTGCGCTGGAACTATCTGCCCCTGATGAGCTCAAGCCTCAAGAAAGCTTTTCAGTGCAAATCACATCACACGCCGAGGGTCCAGCAAGTTATACCATTGCCATTGTAGATGAGGGACTCCTCAGTCTCACAAATTTCAAAACACCGAAACCCTGGGATCATTTTTTTGAAAAGCTGGGCTTGTCAGTAAAGACCACGGATAACCTGAATCAGATCATAGGAGCCCTGTTTCCAGATATCGATAAATACTTCTCCATCGGTGGCGGTTTGGAAGAGTCAATGATGAAGAAGCGGGCAGATGATAAAGACAGTGAACGTTTTAAACCAGTCACTATGTTTAAAGGACCCATCGAAATCGCTCCAGGAGCCACACAGGAATTAAAATTCGATATGCCCAATTATGTGGGTGAGGTGCGCATCATGGTGATTGGAGCCTCTGGTAATAGCTATAATCATATAGAAGAATGGGTAAAGGTCAAGCAACCCCTTATGATTCTGAGTACGCTACCTCGGGTTCTAAGACCTAACGATAGTTTTACACTCCCTGTCTCTGTTTTTGCAAATGACAAAGCGATCAAGGACGCAACAATCTCTGTAAAAACCTCAAGTAATATCAAAGTCCAGGGCTTGGCAGAGAAGTCAGTGAGCTTCAAGCGACCTGGAGAAAAGGATGTGACCTTCAACTTGAAAGTCGATCAGGGTATTGGCACAGATACGATCTATGTCTATGGAGTTGCAGGTGATTTTACTGCTCATAGCGTGACTTACATGCCGGTAACGACGCCGAATCCGTTTATCACAGAGGTGGATGAGAGAACGTTGGAGGGAGGGGCAAAAATCACATTCACAGCCGAGAAATTTGGATTGGCTGGTAGTAATCATGCTCGACTTGGAATCACACGAATTCCTGATATTCAGTTGGATCGCAGGTTGAATTACCTGATCAGGTATCCTTATGGTTGTATTGAGCAAACAACATCCTCCGTTTTCCCCCAACTCTTTCTCCCCTTCCTTTTGGATTTAGGATCACAACGTGAACAGAAGGTGTCAAGGGCCATTAACGCAGGAATAGAACGGCTGGCCATGTTTAAAAATAGAGGTGGGTTCTCATATTGGCCCGGTGGATCAAGAAGATCTGACTGGGGCACCAATTACGCAGGACATTTTCTGATCGAGGCCAAGGCTCTGGGTTATCATGTTCCAGATCATTTATACAAACACTGGATAAAAACAGCCAAGAAAAATGCCCGAGATATTAGTAAAAAGAATCTACGGGTAGCCGCCTACAGGCTCTTCCTGCTAGCCTTGGCAGGTGAAGCCAATGATGGTGGTATGAATCTCTTGAGAGAAAACTACAGTAAGGATTTGGACGATCTATCCAGGAAACTCTTGGCAACTGCCTATCATTTAGCTGGACAAAAGGCCATTGCCAGGGAAGTCGACCAGGCAACGTATCGTTTTACCAGTGTCCGGGAAACAGGATACAGCTACGGCTCTCCGCTGAGAGATATGGCATTTTCAGCCTATCTGGCGATTAAGATGGAAGATTTGAATACGGCGGCAAAACTCGTTAAAGATGTCGTGGAAAAATTTGACAATCGAGGATGGTACTCCACCCAGGAAACGGCCATTTCCCTGCTGGCATATGGTTCACTCTATAAAGTGAACAATCTGAATGCCTCGAATGTCAATTTCTCTGTCCAATATGGCGATGCTGAACCAGAGAAAATGACGCTGAATACATCCCAGACAATTCTGTCCCTGGATGAGCATTGGGGTAAGAAGGTTACCATCAAATCTGAGTCAGACAACCTGCTCTTCCTGACGCTTTTTACGGAAGGGATTCCAATGGATAACCGCATCGAAACGAGTTATTCCGGAATAAATCTTTCGAGACAATTTTATGATGAGAAGGGTAATCCCAAGCAAGTGAAAACAGTCCGTCAGGGACAAGCGTTCTGGGTTGTTTACAAGGTAAATAGTCGTGACTCCAAATCACTTGAAGAGGTGGCATTGACTTCCATCATACCATCTGGTTGGGAAATTGTTAATCTCAGATTGACTGGCGAACAACCACCTCAGTGGATAAACAGGATGAATTTGTCCGAAGGCGAGTATATGGATATTCGTGATGATCGTATCAATTGGTTCTTTGATCTCAACGGTCGCAGAGAGCAACGTTTTGGTGTCAAAATCAACCCTACCTTTATAGGAGAGTTCTGGTTGCCTCCAGTATCAGTCGAAACCATGTATTCCCCCGAATATTATGCCCGCATCAAGGGTGATGAGGTTCAAGTAAGATAGGATTTTCAAACTGATAACTGATAAACCGATGGTCGTATTACGGCTTTTGGGTGTTAAACCATTTAGTATTGCCCGTCTGGTCAGCCTGACGGGCATACTTCTTCTGATCTGGTTTTTAATCCCCCCCGGTGAATTATTTCCAGATAATTATTCCACCCTCATCTTTGATAAAAATGATGAGTTATTGCGATTTACTCTGGCGGAGGATGACCAATATCGAGCGCCATATATAGACAAGGCGCTTCCTGAGAAGTACATACAAGCTCTGGTGACCTGGGAAGACAAACGATATTTCTGGCATCCCGGTATCGATCCAATAGCCATGGGCAGGGCTTTTCTCTCAAACTTGACATCTGGACGTCGAGTAAGTGGTGGTAGCACAATACCCATGCAGGTGGCTCGTTTGTCCGCCCCGAAGTCCAGAACTTACTTCCACAAATTTCAAGAGCTCTTTAGCGCGCTCAAGGTTACCCTTCATTATAGCAAGGCTGAAGTGCTTCAGCTATACGCCTCCCAGGTTCCCATGGGTGGGAATATTGTAGGCTTAAGTACAGCAGCGTATTGCTATTTCGAAAAACCTTCCAGCGAATTGACATGGTCTGAAGCCTGTCTCTTTGCCATACTTCCCAATGCCCCATCCATGCTAAATCTGAGTAGGCAACGACCCCTGCTTCTAAAAAAACGCAATAGGCTGCTACAGCGTTTATTTGACCAGGGTCATATGGATAGAGCTACTCTAGAGTTAGCTCAGGCAGAACCCTTACCTGATACTCAAATCAGGTTGCCATTTAAAGCACCTCATTTTTCTGAGCAAGCACTAAAGCTTAATTCTGGCAATATGCAGCCGACGACTCTGGATATGTCTATGCAAAATATGGTGGATGCAATCTCAAGTATTCACCATCACAATCTCAATACGAGAGGGATTCATAATCTGTCCATTCTGGTGGCAGAGACATCCACCGGTGCTATTCGTGCATATGTTGGCTCACAGAACTTTTTTGATGATGCCTATTCTGGGCAGGTCGATGGTATTCAGGCATCACGGAGTACAGGAAGTTTGCTCAAGCCATTTCTGGTTGCCAAAGCACTGGATCGGGGACCCTTCACAATGCGATCACAAATACAAGATGTCCCCACCTTTTTTGGAACCTTTAGCCCCCAAAATGCTTCCAAGACTTTTTCAGGAATGGTCACCCTGGATGAGACGTTGATTCGCTCGTTGAATATTCCTTCAGTGAGATTATTGAATACCATAGGTACCTCGGATATGTATGAAATATTTAAGGATATGGGCTTAAGGGGTCTTTTTCGAAGTGCAGATGGATATGGTCTGGCCTTGATCCTGGGTGGGGCTGAAGCTTCATTGTACGAGCTGGTCCAGGCCTATGTTGATCTTGGTAACCTGGGAAAACCGGTTGATCTATTTATTCAGCAAAAAGAACGTGAATCTATTCGGGAAAGATCCTTCAGTGGTGGTGCTTGTTATCAGGTGCTTATGACATTACAGAATCTGAAGCGACCAGGAAGTGATTATTACTGGAAAAATTTCAGCTATCAAACTCCCGTCAGTTGGAAGACAGGTACTAGTTATGGACAAAAAGATGCCTGGGCAATTGGAACGACATCCGAGTACACAGTTGGCGTGTGGGTGGGCAATTTTGATGGTGCGGGGAATGTTGAATTGGGAGGAGCCAAGTCAGCCGGTCCCATCCTTTTTGATGTAATTAATGCCATATCAGATCCTTCAGGTGTAGCCCCCTTTGAAAAACCGGAAATGGATCTTCGGTTTATTGAAACCTGCAAGCAAAGTGGATACCCACCAAATTCAGATTGCCCTGATCGTGTCATGACTGAAGTGCCCATGGGGAGTCACCAAAGCGGTGTGTGTCCCTATCATAAATCCTTCATTGTTGATGAAAAAACAGGTAGGGAGTTGTGCTCACAATGCTGGTCTGGCTTAAAACGGATGAAACAAGTATTGTACATAGAACCTCCGGCCGTTCAACAAGTATTGCGCAATATTGGACATAGCTTTATCGTACGACCTGCACACAAGGCTGACTGTGAAGCGATTCGATCTGTAGAAGATTTGAGAATTATCTACCCTATTCATAATGTGCGTGTCTTTGTCCCACGAAATTTTGACGGGAGCTATGAATCCATAGTTCTTGAAGCCATCCACCCCAAGAGCGATGCTCATCTGTTCTGGCTTCTTGATCAGGATATTATTGGAGAAACAGATTCATTGCACACCCTGCCGGTTGATCTTTCAGCGGGTGAGCATTATCTGACCATCATGGATGAGGATGGGATGAGTAAGACCATTCGTTTCGAAGCATACAAGAACTAAACTCACCCACAATCAGTTAACCAGCCTAGCTCCAGGGAAAAGTTGAAGATATCTTCTCAATCCTGGTTATAAGAATGATCTATAAGGCTTGAGTAGATTGAAGGTTAAGTAAATACTTCCATCTCTGCTGTTTTTGCTTTACCTAGCAGGATGTGGTGGGACGATGACTTTAGCCTGGATGATGACAATGCCAAAACCTACTCCTTTAAGGAGATGGTCAGGGGCGTTTATCCTTTTATAAGACCCTACAACAGGACTTTCTTTTTTGCCCTGGTCTGGGCCTTTGTGGGTGTCATCCTGGTTTTATTTCAACCCATTATTCTGAAACATATTATTGATTCAGACATCCCCAGCAAAAATTTTACTGCTCTCGCCTGTTCAGCAGGACTCTACCTCCTCACCATGGTACTTTCAGCTGTTGTGGGATTTTATAGCAATTGGATGGCCCAGAAGGCAGGCATCTTCGCCGTAAATGATTTGAAGGTTTCGCTTTTTTCCCATGCTCTGAAATTGGGCTTACCCTTTGCTGAATCAACCTCGACGGGACAATTGGTGAGCAGGATAGAATCCGATCCACAACGAATTATCGCTGTCACCTCTACTATGGCCCAGCGCCTGCTTATGTCATTTGGAATGATCATCGGAGCCTTCATCATCCTGGCCACAGTCGATATGCGGTTTATGCTCATCACACTGGCCATTTTCCCACTAGTGATCTTTATCGCCTGGTTTTCCTTTCGCTATTTCCGACCATTCTTTCGCAAGGATAGAGCAAATTTTTCAAAAATGATTGGTGTGCTCAGCGAGTTTGTACGTTCAGCCAGCATTCTCCAGGTCTTTGATCGAACCGATTGGGCTATTGGCCGGGTCCGGAGATCGACTGAAGATTTCAATCGATTTAGCATCAAGATGAATTTTATCAATTACGGTATTTTCCAGGGACTTGGATTTATGGAAGTTGGTGCCACTGTGATTGTGCTTATGCTGGGTGTAAAATGGGTCAATGATGGGAGCCTGACCATTGGTGCGTTGGTCTTGTTTGCTCAATACATTGCCCAGATTTACTGGCCCATTTTTATGTTCACTGAGCAGATTTCGCAACTCCAGTCAGCTGGTGGTGCTGCAGATAGGATTTTTTCCACTCTTGAAGACAAACCCTATATCGAGACTCAGTCAAAACCAGTTGATTTACCCCAAGAAGTCGAGAGCATTGTTTTTGAGAATGTCAGTTTTGGATACTCTGATGATAACTTGATTATCAAGAATATGAGTTTTGAAATAAAGGGTGGCGATCAAGTTGCTTTTGTGGGTCCAACCGGTGGTGGCAAATCAACCATTATCAACTTGATCTGTCGCTTCAGGGATCCCCAAACAGGTCGCATTCTGTTGAATGGAATTGATATCCGTGAATTTGATGTGGCGGATTATCGACGACGCTTTGGTCTGGTACTTCAGGACCTTTTCCTCTTTCCTGCCCCCATTGCCGAAAACTTGAGGGCTTTCCGCTCTGAAGTGACCCAGCAAGATCTAGAGGAAGCTGCCAATCTCACAGACATACACACCAGCATTCTCAACAGATCAGATGGTTATGCCACGGTTCTCAAGGAGAGTGGAGAGGGCTTCTCATATGGTCAGAGACAACTGATTGCCTTTGCCAGAGCCCTGGCGGTGAAACCCCAGGTCCTGGTTCTGGATGAAGCAACTTCCTCTGTTGATCCAGGAACGGAGCTACGTATTCAAGCCACCATGAAAAAGCTCACTGAAGGTCGTACGTCCTTTATCGTAGCTCACAGACTGAGTACTATTCGTCGAGCAACATCAATCATTTTTGTCAAAGCTGGAGAGATAACTGAATCTGGAAATCATGATGAGTTGATACGTCAAAAAGGCTCCTATTTCGACCTGCTGTCTCATGTGGATCCAGAGAAGGAAATGTTATAATGGCTTTGCTTGGCGCCACCAAACACGTCCTGGGCTGGTTTGCTCCTTACTGGAGGCAGCGCTGGAAAGGTATTAGCTGGGTTATGCTCATCACGGTTGTGAGTATTGCTCTAAGCACAGCCTATCCCATTATTTTTAAGTATGTCATTGACTCATTGTCTGCAGGGAGCGAGACAGGGGATGTCCAGTTCTATGTATGGATAATTTTGCTGGTCGGACTTGCCCGGACTCTCACCCGCTGGATATTGCCTTCGTCGCGATATATCATGAATCTGGTTTTGGGGATGGACATCAAGCTGTTTCATTTTGAAAATCTGCTGCGAATAGATCCAGCCTTTTTTAATGAATATCGATCAGGGGATCTGATCACGCGCTTCTCCGATGATATCGACGGGGATATCAAATTAGGCTGGTTTGCGAATTCAGGTATTATGCGTCCTGTAGAAGCCGGATTCACCCTTCTGTTTTCCATTGGGGTGATGATGACCTTACATTGGAAATTAACCCTCCTGGCTGTTTCACCACTACCTCTCATTGTCTGGGCCATGAGTAAGACGGAGCATCTGCAGCATGAAGCATATAAAAAGCGTCAACAGACCATCTCTCAAACGAATAATATTCTGGAAAGCGCTTTCTCCGGTATTAGGATCGTCATAGGTTTTGTTATGGAGCAAGCCCAGGAACGTCTTTTCCAATCCAATATGATAGACCGCAAAAACGCAGAGGAACGCGTGGTATATATACGCTCCTTCCTAGAAAGCCTGGGAAGTTTGATTAATCAGGTCGGACTGGTTGTCATCCTATTTCTTGGTGGGTACTATGTCATTCATGGAGAAATCACCCTGGGTACTTTTTATGCCTTTATTGCATATATGACAGGTATTACAGAGCCCATTTGGACCATTTCCTGGTTTTTCGTGTCCCTGAAGATGGCTGAATCTTCTGTAGATCGTCTGGAAGAGATTGAAAAATTTGAAAACAAGCCAGTGCATGACAACGTGGTTGACCTCCCCATCAATCAGCTCAGAATCAAAAACCTGCATTTTCGATTTCCTGGCGAAGAGGTTGACATTATCAAAGCTCTTGACTTCTCCGCCAATCCAGGCCAGAAAATTGGGGTAGTGGGAGAGGTTGGTTCCGGGAAAACAGTCCTGTTGAAGTTGATCTCTGGCTGGTTTGTACCCTCAGGTGGCAGTGTAGAAGTTGATGATCTACGTATTGATGACCTCAGCGATGCTTCGAGGGCTCAAATTATCGGCTATGTACCCCAGGATATCGAATTATTCAGTGGTACGGTAACTGACAATATCAGTATGGGTCGTGAATCCTCTCAAAGTTTGGAGTCAATTACTGAGTCAGCTGTTATTGGGGGAGAGCTCGATCTGGACAAGATCCTTGAGCAGGGTGGTGTTGGGCTAAGTGGTGGGCAAAGGGCTCGAGTGGCTCTAGCTCGTGCCTTTTATGGGAATACGCCAATTTATATCTTTGATGATGTCACCTCAGCCCTTGATCTCAACACCGAAAAAATTCTGTGGCAGAATATTAATACAGCTTACTCAGAGGCGCTCTTCCTGGTTGCCACCCACCGGGAAGCAACAGCCTCAGAAATGGATAGGGTAATCTGGATCAAAGATGGACAGATTTATCATGAAGGTCAGCATGCCGACTTGTTGCGCCTCCACCCCGAGTACCGCTCACTGTTTGCCCAAGATTAGTTGAAAATTCTCAGGCAGGTGGTTTAGCGAAACCAGTAAAAAAAGCCACCCCTTATTGACGGGGGTGGCTTTGTAAATCCTCATGAAGGGGAGATATCTTTAGGAGCAGATTGTCTCCAACAAAATGGCACAAACTTCATACGGATCCATATTGGCTGAAGGACGCCTATCCTCCAGATAACCTTTACCATCTTTCACAGTTTGAAGAGGAATGCGAACTGAAGCCCCGCGGTCGCTGACACCATAGCGGAATTCATGAATCGAACAGGTCTCGTGAAGACCCGTGAGGCGTTCTTCATTATGAGCACCATAAACAGCGATATGTTCCTCATGTTTCTCACCCAGTTTTTTGCAGGCAGCTTCAACCACATCATAACCACCTGCTTCACGCATGGCTTTGGTGCTGAAATTGGTATGAGCTCCCGCTCCATTCCAATCACCCTTAACAGGTTTGGGGTGAATACTGGCATTGACACCATATTCTTCAGCAATTCTGTACAATAACCAGCGTGCCATCCATAATTGATCACCACTTTCCAGAGGTCCTAGAGGTCCAATCTGAAATTCCCACTGACCAGGCATGACTTCAGCATTCACGCCGGAGATGCCAATACCAGCCCGTAAACAGGCCTCCATGTGATCTTCTACGATATCGCGA
Source organism: Fidelibacterota bacterium (assembly GCA_018673925.1). Lineage (GTDB taxonomy): Bacteria > Fidelibacterota > UBA8477 > UBA8477 > JABMPR01 > JABMPR01. The sequence continues at coordinate 123,869 of JABHBL010000056.1, read as the reverse complement.
CCAAAGACCTCATCAGCACCTACACCGCAGTAGAAAGGACCCTGAGGAGCTGGATATCCACCATCAGGCCAACCCAAAGGGGCGCGACCCTGGAAAAAGGTGTATTCCTGCTCGATACCAAACCAGGATTCTTCTGATTCAAACTGCTTTGTCACTTCAACAAGATGATCCCTCTTGTTTGATTCGTGGGATTTGCCATCAGGATAACAAACAGCATTCATGACAAGGATGTTTTCCCCACCTCGAATAGGATCTGGATAAAATGAAACGGGATGAAGAGAGCGATCACTGTCGTGTCCTACAGCCTGCATGGTACTGGAACCATCAAAACCCCATTCAGGTATTTGATCCAGTGAAGTGACAGGCCCATCAATAATTTTTGTCTTTGAACGGAGCTTGGATGTAGGTTGGTGACCATCAATCCAGATATATTCAGCTTTAATTTTTGCCACGGCGTGTTCTCCTTAGTCGAATTGCTTAATGACTATTTGCTTAATTTTCATGACATACAATTAACAAGCGATCTTGTTACATGTCAATAATAATTTAAGAGATAATTAAACATACTTTAAAAATATAAGGTATTTATGAATTATTAGCGAAAAAATTATCCTGGCTAACTGTTTGCGGGCATCAAGGCATGCAAATCGATCGATGTGGTTTCCTTGTAGGTGGATAATACCAGGTTCGATTGGGTCCTATTCACCCCAGGCCAATTTTGAATTTCATACAGCAGGTCTTCCAGGGCTTGTGAGTTTCTAGCTCGGACCTTCAGAATATGAGAGCCTCCACCGATGATGGAGTGGCATTCCAGAACTGAGCTCGATTCAGAAGCTTGCTCAATAAACTTATCATAATGATCTGAATGCTCGCTGACGATGAAAACAAAGGCGGTAAGATCTAAACCTGCTTTTTTGTGATCTACTACGGTTGAATAGCCTTTAATCAATCCATTCTCTGTGAGTTTTTTCATTCTCTCCCCAACTGCCGGTATGGAGAGTTGTACAACTTTGGCTATTTCGCTGGCAGTAGCGCGTCCGTTTTCCTGTAGTAATTCCAATATCTGGATATCACGATCATCAATCATCTCTAACTCCTGAAAAATTTTAAGTGCTGGGCAATATAGCTTAAAATATTATCGAATTAAGAGGAGATACTTGAAAATTAGTTTAAATATTTTTATATGTACCTTTAGAATAAGTGTCGTTCCTCTGACACTAATTTATACAGTCCATCCTAAATTGGATTCGAGGATTAATGATTATTAATGGAGCTTATATGAATTTCAAAAAAGTAACCAGGCTTACTTCCATAGCCCTGGTCTTAAGTATATACTTGTTGGGAACAGAGGCCTATGGCCAATACAGTGTGGGGCAAACAATTAGTCAGGCCACCCGAGACAGGGTTGTGAGCTTTTGCGCTAATGACGCTGGGGATGTGACACTGGGAAGTTTACTAGAACCTGATCAGGGGATGGACACGCGAGTTGTCTGGCTTAATTTTTTTGCATCCTGGTGAGGCAATTGCCGTGCGGAGGTTCCGCACTTGGAGGAGTTTCACCAATCACGAGCCGATGAAGGTCTCCTGGTTGTTTCCCTTGGTAGTGATTTTAACTCGTTGAATTGTCAGGCCTGGGCTAGTCTAGGGGCTTCATATCCAATCGCTGATGATCGCGGGTCAAATATCTGGAGTGACTTTGGTACTGGAGCTATCCCACGTAATACCATCATTGATATGAATGGAGTCGTTCAGTATAACTCGATTGGATATAATGAATCAGTCATTACAAATTTACTGGACGAACTGCTCATCGTTTCGGAAGTGGGTGACGAGATTGAGACACCAGAGACACACACCTTGCTCTCAGTCTATCCCAACCCTTTTAATGCAGAAGCTCAAATCCAATTTGAGCTCCCTCATTCAGGCTTTGTGAGACTTTCAATTTATGATAATCAGGGTAGGGCAGTCCGACAGCTGCTGAATGTTGATCTTTCGGCAGGCTCACACCAGTTAACCTGGAACACAAGGGATGATTCAGGTGCAGATCTGCCTAGCGGTGTGTATCTGGCTACACTGTTTCATGATGGCGGTCGCGATACGAGGAAAATTCTTTTGCTGAAATAGCATTTTTTCCAAAGATCTATCCATCAACCAAGAAGCCCCTGATTTCAGGGGCTTCTTTTGTGGAGGTATGTGTACGTTAAACGTATATCTATATGGCATAGGGCTGAAGATTTTCCTTCTCAATATCCCGGAAGTATCGATAGGTTCCATGTTTGAGTTCGTAAGTGGCATCCTCGTCACAAACCACCATGGACTTTGGATGAAGCTGTAGCGCAGAGGAAGTCCACATATGGTTGACACCCTCTTCAATCATCTTATAAAGTGCCCTGGCTTTAGAGTGACCATTGACAATCAAAACGACCTCCTTAGAATCGGTAACCGTACCGACACCAACAGTCAAAGCCAGCTTTGGAACGGACTCAATATCATTCCCAAAAAATCGGGAATTAGCAATTCGAGTGTCATAAGTTAATGTTTTTACACGTGTCCTAGAGTGAAGTGAGGACCCGGGTTCATTAAAGGCGATATGTCCATCAGGACCAATTCCACCCAGAAAAAGACGGATACCACCGACTGATTTTATCTTGGCTTCGAAGGCATCACACTCTGCAACCAGGTCCTTTGCATTCCCATCTAGAATGTTGATGTTTTCTTCAGGAATACCGATGTGGTTAAAAAGATTTTGTCGCATAAATGAATGATAGCTTTCTGGATGACCTTCTCGAATCTTGACATATTCATCCATATTGAAAGTGATGACATTTTCAAACGAGACGCGTCCTTCCTTTACCAGATTTACTATCTCCTTGTAGGTCCCAACTGGTGAAGATCCGGTAGGCAGTCCTAAGACATAAGGATTGTCCTTTGTGGGAGCAAAATCATTAATGCTTTTCGCAATATAATGTGCGGTCCACTTGCTTAATCGATCATAGTTGGTTTGAATAATAAGTCTCATTTTTTCTCCGTATTATAAATTGTTCAAGATGGCGAGCGCATGGTCATAATTGCTTTCAACCGCTTGTCTCATATCATCTAATTGCTTTTTAAATGAGTTGGACTCAAATTTTCCACGAACTTCATCAAAATCATCATCCTGGTACCCATCTATCCCAAAACCGGTTCGCACATTACCTTCGAATTCTTTAGAAGCATCCATTTCCACCATATTGAGCAGCTTCGTGGTGGATACCTTCCATTTTTCCAGTACGGTTAACAGGTTTTCTGTGTTGATACTTTCAAATCCACAAACTTGAGGCATGGCTTTTACAACCCATGACCACTCATCCTGGGTATAACTCTTGTGGATCTTCTGGAGTTCGACCTGAAGTGTATGCAGGTCAATTACCTCACCAGTTTTTATCCTGTTTAATAAGTCTTCGATCCGGGATTGTGAGCACAATAGACCTGAGACATCAACCCAAGGACTATCACCATCATCAGCGCTATCAGATTGACTCACCAGCTCATTAATATCTGTAACTGGACTTGCGGTGAGTCGTGCGATGAGAGCGTCACCCAGATATTTCTCAAGTGCCATTCTATAATAGCGGCTACAGGTTTTTAAAAGCAGACGCTTGATGAGTATACCCTTATGGCTCACATACTCCTGACCCCTTTCCGCTCCAGCATACAGATCCAAGAGAATGGACTGTCCCTGCATCATTTTTTGACCGGTATAGGGGGATAAAACCTCAAAGTTGAGTTGATCCAGCTTGTCGGTATTCTTGCGACCATCACGGGTTGGCCACTTCAATCCATCACGCATGGTGCCAACAGTAAAAAAGTTCATACCAGGTACCAGCGTAGATTGACCACTGTCCTCATTGACATAGGAGAAGGGGAAGTCGGAGCTGTCAAAATTGGAGTAATGCTTACCCATAATGGCAGAAAAGGCACCCACTCGGGATGGCCAGAGCAGATAGGAGGAAGACCCAGTTTTACCACCACGTTCAATGATCCCCTGGTGTAATGGTCCCAATTTGTACATGTGATTGGACTGGTTGGTACCACTACCTGCATTGAAAAAGGAAAACATGCCGGCGATGAGCAGTGTTGAGCGATGATGTGTGACAGTATAGGGTCCCGCAAAAATGGAGCAGACCTCACTATGGAAACCTTCTGAGTTGCAGAACAAGACCGAGTTTTCTGCAGAGAATTGTTTGCCAATTTTTGAAGCCTCACCGATCAGGGTTGATGCCAATAGGGCACCATCCGATACATAAGCTCCCTTCTGAATGATGAAATCCTTGGCGATGACACCATCACCAACAAATGTGGAAGCCTCTGGGGATGAAGCAATAGTTCCTTCTTTCAGGTTCTGGATTCCCCTTAGAATGGCTCCTTTTCCAATATTTACATTCACAATATTCTGGCAGTGAAATAATTTGGCTCCCTCACCAATAGTAGCTCTATCAGAACGAACACTCCTGGCATACTTCTCTGCTATCTCATCCAAAGCCTTGATCAACTCGGTATCATGTCGATACATGGTTGATAAATAAGCAGTCTGAGCGCTGGTCATCTCAGTAATTTTTAACTCCCTACCGCCAGCCTCATTGAGAACTTCAATTGAATGGCCATTTCCAAAACTGGTTTCACCTTGGCAAACAATTGAGCCTGCGTTTTCTATCAACACATTGTCTTCAATCACCAGGTTGGAAAGCCAGCCATTGATATTCGAAATATGGCAATTGTCCCCAATATGGACATTGTGAAGATTGGCATCAAATATTCCAGCATATCGTCGAATACCATCTTTGGGTAGAAACTCACCCTCAAGACGTCCAATGCGGACCTGACCTCTGAAAATGGTTCCTGCGATCCGCGTTGGGTCAAAGCCCCTGGTTACTTTTACTTTTGACCAACTCCTTGACCAACAGCCATTACTTTTGAGAATCTTGATGGCTTCCGGTGTCAGGGCTAAATATTGTTCAGAATTCATATTATGATTTCCTATTTAGTGATCACAACTTTCAATTCATATTTGTCACCCCTGTAAATACCCTCGAGATATTCCACAGGTTGATTATTCATAGAAAACGTGGTCCCATGGAGATTTAAAACGGGGCTTCCTTTGGCAATTTCCAGGAGTTCCGCCTGCTCTTGATCGGCGAGGCCAGGTTGGATAACATGGTCAGCTCGGGAAAGCCTGATGTGTAGATCTTTTTCAATGTAATTATAGATGGAGGCGTCGTCAGCCATACGTGGATTCAGGAGACCCTGACCCACATCCAGGGGCAGGAAGGAAGTTTCGATGGCGAAGGGTGTTTCTTCTACATATCGGATTCTCTGAATCCTGACCAGGGCTTCACCAGGTTCCTTCCCCAAACCTGTGTAAGCCATACCGAAGGAGTCGAATGCCTCAACCATTTCAATGTTCAAGACTCGGGAGTGATTCCGGTAGCCAAGTTTGGCCATCTCAGAAGAAAATCCTTCCAGCTTGAGAAGCATTTGGGTATGGGAGGCCGCGTTGACAAAGGTTCCTTCGCCACGCCTGATAATAATGTATCCTTCGCGGATAAGCTCCTGACTGGCCTGTCGTACAGTCATACGGCTGATATTGTATTCCGAGGATAACTCATTCTCGCTGGGAATCTGGTCGCCAGGTTGAAGTTTCCCTGAATTGATGAGTTCTTTTAGAATATCCCTGACCTGAATATAGAGCGGGATGTAACTGCTCTTGTCCAGATGGGTATTATATAGAAGTCTCTCGTTACTCATAAGAGATCAACCTTCGGCGATAACACGGTCAATAAAACCAACTGCATCCCCAACTGTTTTTACGCCCAACGCAGCATCTTCATCCATCTCGATATCGAACTCTTCTTCAAAGGCAGCAACCAGTTCGATAGATTGCATGGAGTCAGCACCAAGATCCTCTACGAATCGGGAAGATTCCTGGACACGTGAGGCCTCAACCTTTAACAATTCAGCAGCTACATTCTTAATTCGATCTATGGTTGACATCTTTTCTCTCCTGATTTATCAGTGTTTCATTGTGGTTAGTTTGAAAGTATCACGAGCAATGGCCAACTCCTCATTAGTTGGGATGATCATGACCTTAATTCTGGATGTTGCTCCTTGAATTTCACCTGCCACTCCAGCATGAATTTCGTTTCTCATGTTATCAATGACGATGCCCTGTTGATCCATATCAGACAGAATCCGATGACGCATAGCAGCACCATTTTCACCAATGCCTCCAGTAAAAACAATGGCATCAACCCGGTTTAGCACAGCCATATATGCCCCGATGTATTTTTTAATGCGATAGGCAAAGATGTTAAGAGCTAACTCAGCTCTATCATCGCCGTCATCAGCTTTCAATTCGAGATCACGAACATCATTGGAGCTTCCTGAGATTCCAAGAAGACCAGACTGTTTGTTAAGCAGTGTATCCAGGCTGTCCGTGTCGTAACCTTTCCGGTTTAGATAGAAAAGGATGCCCGGGTCCAGATCACCGCTACGTGTTCCCATGACAAGACCTTCCAACGGAGTGAGTCCCATGCTGGTATCAACTGAGTGGCCATCTCTGATGGCTGCCACAGAAGATCCATTTCCAAGATGGCAGGTAATCAGATTTACAGAATATTTATGCATTCCCATCATCTGCGCAGCCTGTCGAGCTACATATTGATGTGACATACCATGGAAACCATAGCGTCGAATCTGGTGTTCAGTGTACAATTTCTCAGGCAGGGCGTAGCGGTAGGCCACTTCAGGAATACTCTGGTGAAATGCCGTATCAAAACAGGCCACCTGAGGAAGTTTACCAAACATGAGTCTGGCTTGTTGTATTCCAGTCAAATTGGGAGGATTATGGAGGGGGGCGAGCTCAAAGACAGCCTCAATACCTTCCTCCAGCTCATCGTCTATAGGCATGGATCCACCAAAGCTTTCGCCTCCATGAACCACACGATGGCCACAGGCATTAACTTCAGATAGAGTACTAATAGCACCATTGTCAGGATCGAGAAGCATTTTTTTGATGACTTCAAATCCTGAGGGGTAGTCAGGAATCGCCCGGTTTTTCTCCATTTTCCCCCGGGGTGTTTTTAGTGAAGCATATGCGTCTTCTGAACCGACCCTTTCCAAAAGACCTTCCGCTAGCACATCCTCCAGTGGCATATGAAATAGTTTGAATTTTATCGATGAACTACCACAATTAAAGACCAGGATTTTCATGTTGCTCTATCCTTTGGCCTGGACTGAGGTAATGGCGGACACGGCGATCAAATCGTCTACACTGGCGCCGCGGCTCATATCATTCACCGGTTTTGCAAAACCCTGGAGAATAGGCCCGATGGCCTTGGCGTTGGCCATATACTGGACCAGTTTGTAGCCAATATTTCCCGCATCAAGATCAGGAAATACCAATACGTTGGCTTCTCCTGCAACGGAGCTTTCCTGCACCTTTTTAGATGCAACACTGGGGATGATGGAGGCATCTAGCTGGAGTTCACCATCCATATCAAATTCAGGATTAATATTCCGTGCTATGGCGAGTGCCTCAATGACTTTGTCTGCATCTGCATGCCCGGCAGAACCTTTGGTCGAAAATGATAGAAAGGCTATTTTTGGGTCAATGCCCAATAGAGCTCTGGCATTTGTCCCAGATGCGATGGCAATCTCAGCCAATTGTTGAGCACTGGGTTGAATGTTTACTGCGGAGTCAGCAAAGAGAAAAATCTTATCCCGCTTCTCTTGAAATTCTGGAATAATCATTATAAAGAAACTGCTGGGAGTCGAGAGTCCTTCTTGAAACCCCACAGTAAGTGTCGCAGTTTGAATAACGATACTGGTTGCTGTAGCCACACCTGCTACCATGCCATCAGCAGCGCCCTGGTTAACCATCATCCCACCAAAAGACAGTGGCTTGCGAACCAGTTTTTTGGCAATGGCCTCTCTTAGATCGCGATTGGTTGCATAGGCTTGAGCATAGTCATCAAGTCGAGCATCTGTCTTACTATCGATAATTTCGATCCCACTAATTGAGCAATTATGATCCCGAGCTATTTCTTGAACTTGACCAGGGCTACCAATCAGGATGGGGGTAGCTATACCTTGTTCTTTCACCTGTACAACAGCTTGTAGTATCCGTGGATCAGTGGCTTCGGGATAGACAATGCGAGCTGGGTTATCCTTTGCTCTGGCAATGAATTTATCAACAACACTCATGAAAAACCTCAATGTTCAATTTGTGAGAATATGATAACATGTCTAGACAAGTGCTGCAAGCATTAGTTAGTAAATATTACAAACTAATTAAGACCGTATATCACCTCTAAAGTCCTTGTTTATCACACAATATTCTGTTAAAAAGTGCTTATAAAGTAAATACTCAGAATCACAAAAATGAGATGCCTGTTGAAAAGGGAAATATTCAAATCTGAAGAGTTGACATGAAGCAAAATTTTGACTCACCTATAGCCGCATTTTTTGATTTTGATGAAACCCTTCTGGCAGTTGATAGTGCTACTATAGGGTTCAAGGTTCTCAAGGATCAAGGCTTTCTTTCCAAGACATTCATTCTGAAATTGTTACTCGGTGTACTTCTCAAAAAGCTAGGGCTTGTTGATGAACAATACATGGCGCGAACATTTCTAAGTTTTTACAAGGGTCGTGAATTCCAACTCTTTGTAGACTCTGCCCAACCTTTTTATGACGAGCATCTTGCGCCTAATTTATCAGCAGAAGTGACCCAAAAGTTACGCTGGCACCAGGAGCAGGGACATCAAACTGTGTTGGTGACCGGTTCAATTGATTACTATCTCAAGCCGGTGATGGAAGCTCTCAGTATAGATCATTTGCTATGCACTCACCTTGAGGTGGATGAGCATGGCATCCTTACAGGGAGACCCAAGGGGCAGGTATGTGTTGGAGAGGCGAAGGTAACGCTGGCAAATGATCTCGCGAAACAGCACGGTATTGATTTTTCCCAATCCTACGCTTATGGTAATTCAGAGAATGATATACCCATTTTAAAGCATGTTGCTAATCCTGTTATCGTCAACCCAACAAGAGGATTGGCACAGGTTGCTAAACAAAACAACTGGCCAAGCCTATAATGGATATGTCGATCAGTCAATTGAGGATTGATATCACCTATGTCTAAACTTTCAGATCAAATTCTCAACGAATTACTACAAATGGGTGATCCAGCTCGAGCCAGTCATTCCCAGCGATTTTTCAAGACAGGAATCGGGGAATATGGAGAAGGGGATGTTTTCATTGGTATCCGGGTTCCACAAATACGGGCAGTTGCCAAAAGGAATCGGGATGCTACCAGACAGGATGCCCTGGATTTACTCCATTCAAAATATCATGAGGTACGACTCACTGCACTCATTCTGCTGGTCAATCTTTTCGCCCGTGCAAACGATTCGGAAAAACATCAGATCTACAAAGCGTACCTCAGCAATGTTGCCTACATCAATAATTGGGATTTGGTTGATAGCTCTGCGCTGCAAATCGTCGGGCACTATCTGTTCGATATGGATCGATCACATCTTGAGGTGTTGGCCAAATCTGAAGATCTGTGGGAACGCAGAATTGCCATTATATCAAGCTACTACTTTATTCGACAATATGAATTTCAAGATACTCTTAACCTCTCGAAAATCCTCCTCCACGACCAGGAAGACCTCATCCATAAGGCAGTGGGTTGGATGCTGAGGGAAGTGGGGAATCGAAGTCAATCCACTGAAGAATTGTTTTTAGTAGAACACTACAAGACCATGCCACGAACCATGCTGAGATACGCCATCGAAAAATTTCCAGAAGCACGACGCCAGGCATATTTAAAAGGGGATATATAGACATGAAGCAGATTTGGACCAGACAGTTATTATTCCTACTAGGAATGATCATTTCCATAGGCGGAAATGCATTTATTGATGAAGAGAAACCCTGTGGCCACGCCCATGAGAGTCAGTTTCTTCGTGACATGCAGCCTACCTCTGAACAAGAGAAAATCGATATTCGCTATTATGGTTTGAACTTTGATATGGATATTGCTACAACATCAATGGTAAAAGAATTTTTGGTAAGGTTTGTTGTGTTGGATACCACGGTGGAAACCATTGAACTTGACTATTCCACGAACAACCTTGGAACTGGAAATATATCAGTTAATACGGTTATTCTAGAGGGTGATACTGTCGCTTTTACACATCTCAATGAAATGCTGTCAATACCTCTTGAAACTACGCCCAGTCTGGGTCAACTCATGACCTTGGAGATTTTTTCGCAGGCTGGTCCGGCGAGCAATCAAGACAACTATGGTTTTAACTGGGATTATGAATCAGGTCAACGTTCCATCTGGACCAAATCACAACCTTACGACGCTAGAAAATGGTGGCCCTGCATAGACTATCCCAGGGATAAGGCAGATTCCTTGGATATTGTGGTAACCATTGCCGATAATATGACAGTCGCCTCAAATGGACGTCTCATATCCAATATTGATAATGCTGATGGTACCAGAACCTGGCATTACCATGTTGGCTACCCCATCGCCACCTATCTGGTATCACTCTCCATATATGATTTCTATGTCTGGGGTGACATCTATGTAGATGCAAATAACGATACGCTGCCCATTGAATTCTACACTTATAGCCATCCAGATAATCCCAATCCATCTTATATGACAACCAATTATGGAATGCTTCCAGATATGCTCACTCTGTTTGCAGACAAGTTTGGACCTTATCCCTTTATGGATGAGAAGTACGGTCATGCTGAATGGGGTGAGAATTGGGGTCTGGAACATCAAACTTTAACATCCATGGGTAACCCCACTGAGAGACGGGTGGCTCATGAATTGGCTCACATGTGGTATGGAGACATGATCACTTGCTTTAGTTATCATCACATCTGGCTCAATGAAGGTTTTGCACGTTATGCTGAAGCGTTGTGGTGGGAAGAGCACTACGGTCCCAGTGGATATCGAAGTAAAATGGCTGAACTTGAGTATTATGGTGGTGGTACTATTTATGTAGAGGATCCAGAAACAGAATCCATATTTGGTTCAAATCTATCGTACAATAAGCCAGCCTGGGTCTTGCATATGCTGAGACATATCGTTGGTGATGAAACTTTCTTTGAGATACTCCAAACCTACTCCGATGACCCACAATTCAAATATGGGACCGCTACTACTGAAGAATTTCAAATGGTTTGTGAAGAAGTAAGTGGTCTCGATTTCACAAATTTTTTCCAACAGTGGATTTATGGTCAGGGTTTTCCACATTATCGCGCTTACCGTGCCCAAACGGGTACGGATCTCCTGGTGCAGACCATCCAATCAGGTTTGTCTTTTGATCTTCCCGTTGATTTTCGCATCACTACAACAGGTTCAGTGATTGATACTGTTTTAAGAATTGATCAACAGTTCATGACCTTTAATTTTGATATTCCTGAAGGAGAAATAGTAACAGGTCTGGTCATGGATCCAGATGGTTGGATTTTAAAATCAACTGATTACGTCGTAGGGCTAGCAGAGGATGAAATGGCCATACCTCTGGCGTTTGAATTAGAACAAAATTACCCCAATCCGTTCAATCCAACAACAACCATACCCTATACTCTTGATGAGCAGACAGCAGTCAAGATGAGCATTCTTAATCTCCAGGGCCGAGAAGTGATTCAATTATTGAATTCCTCTCAAGACGGTGGTCGATATCAGGTCACCTGGAATGGTAGGGATATGGATGGTAATCCAGTGGAAGCGGGTGTCTATCTGTGTCGTCTTGAGACGGAAACACGGACAGCTATCACAAAGTTACTCCTTGTGAGATAATACTGAGATATGGAAGCAATCGAACTCACCCCCATCGCATTTGTCTCAAATAATCGTGATCATCTGGGAGACGATAATTGGGGTGATGTAGTCTCAGAAATTCGTCTCAGGGATGACCTCTCCGTTGAGTTATTAAGAGGGCTTGATACTTTTTCCCACGTGGAAATCATTTTTGTTTTTCACCGAATTCCAGCTGACAAAAAAATACCTGCTTCTCGGCATCCCCGCAATAATCAGGATTGGCCCAAACTGGGTTTGTTAGCTCAGCGGTCCTCTTATCATCCCAATCCGATTGGATTGTCTACAGCAAAGATTTTAAATGTTGACGCTGGAGTCCTGACGGTTCAGGGCTTGGACGCTGTAGATGGTTCCCCCGTTCTGGATATCAAACCCGTTTTTCAAGAGTTTATGCCTGAGAGTACAGAACAGCCTCAATGGGTCTCAGAACTTCTAAAAAATTATTGGAAAAAATCATAGAAATACTGAGACTTTGAGGATTATCGAAGTACGCCTATAGACCAACACCGATGATAAAGCGCATCATTCGATCTGCGCTTGTATCTCCACCACCGGGAAATAGCAATCCAAGGGCAAACCATAAATCCTTTTTGCCATGAGAAAGCGTGGGACCCCAGTAGAATTGATCAGCATTTCCCTTGGTTTCCATACCAAGACTTAGGAGTGGGTGAGCCACATAGCTCAAGCCGGCTGTATATTCAAATTCAATCTCGGTTTCGTCGTCGTCAAACTCAAATTCAAGAACTGGATTGAGTGAAATATTGAGCTTTTCAAAATCTCTAGCTAGAATGAGTTTGGTTTCCAGAGCGGAATGATCAAAAGCTGCATTGTCCTTGTATTCCAGATAGATCAGAGGGTCAAGTGGCCAGCGACCCTTTTCACCTAACCTGAATCTCATTCTGAGCTTGAATCCATCATAGGCAATTGGTGAATTGTGGGTTTGTTTGAACTTTTGATAAATCCCCACATCAAAACGATCATTCATACCGATTTCATATTCGTATTGTAAAGTTGTTGTGGCCTGACGACCTGAATCTGTATCAAGATGGGAGAACTCCGTATAAGATTCCAGCTCAGCTTCTCCGCGATGGAGGGTTTGGTATTCATAGGTCCAGACATAACGTCTTCCATCAGCCTGAAGATTGAAGAGCGGCAGCAGGAGAGCTAGCAGTATTAGAGATTTTATATTCATTTTAGTCCTTTTGGTTTAATTGTTATTAACACGCATCAAGATATATGCGAATAAGTCTCAATTGCAAAACATTTTTTCCAGCTAATGTTGAATAAGTGGTAGAGGAGTTGTTCTTTATTTTTCTATGATTGTGTTGAGCAGTATGTTTTTAACTAGTGGGCGTCACACAAGAACTCAACCCTGTCCTGCTCACCAAAAATGAGCAACTGATCCGAGGATTGAAGCTTGTCATTCACATCTGGAATGATATCCGTCTCTGTGGTTCCCTCAGTACGCCGAATTAACAAAATATCTACGCCATATGATTGACGGACATTCAACGAACGTAGTGACTGATTGACAAAAGCCGACGGAGCATTGATACGTGCCAGAACAAAACCAGGCATCACTTCTGATTTCTCATGATACTGCTTCTGAATAAACTTCATGGAGCTGGCCATGGCTTTGGCAGATTCAGCGTGAATCAATAATTCTTGATATTGATGGACTATGGCAGTTCGAACTACCTCTCCTTGCAGTGCCTGATTCTCATCAACCACTGGCAGGGCTTCCAAATCCATTTCAATCATTTTCCTCAGCACCTCATGGATAGGCGTCTGGTCAGTAATCACCTCGAACTTCCGGTTCATCATGTCTCTCACCGTTGCATCGGAGGGGACTTCTTCATGATGATTCAAATATCGGCGCATGGCGGAATGGGTGATGATACCATTGAGTATACCGGTCTCATCCTTCACATAAAAATTCAAGGCAGAACTGGTGGACATTTTTTCGAGTAGCTCCTGCAGAGTCAGGCTGTCTGGGATGGTGTCGATGATTTTACGCTTTAAATCCTTCACGCTGATTTGATCAAGCACATTGATATCCTTACCTGCAAAAATATCAATCCCTCGACGTAAAAGTTTCAAGGTGTATATATTGGAACCATCCAGCAATCGGGAGGAAATCACCATGGCGATGATACTGGTGATCATCAGGGGCAGGATAACAGTATACTCTGTAGTCATTTCAAAAATAATAAGTACTGCCATAACGGGTGCATGTGTTGTAGCCGCAACCATGGCTGCCATTCCTACCAAAGCATAAGCACCACTGCTGGCAGTGATCTCGGGAAAGAGGCCATGAATAATACTTCCCATGGCTCCACCCAGCATGGATCCTATAAACAGGGAAGGTGCAAAGACACCCCCAGAGGCTCCAAAGCCCATGGATAAACTTGTGGCAAAAATTTTCGCTAACACCAAACCTGCAGCAATCGTAAAACCGATGTTTCCACTTAGGACAGATTCCATGGTTTCATAACCCACACCCAAAATCTGAGGGAAATAGACAGCAACGCCTCCCAACAAAGCACCTCCCAGCAGACCTTTCAAGGCAACGGGAGCTTTCCAGGCATCAAAAAGATCTTCAGATTTATAGAGGGTGCGTACAAACAGCCAGGCAACTACACCTGTAACAATACCAAGGACAATGTAAAAAGCGATTTCCATAGGCGAGTGCAAGGTGTAGGTCGGTGGTACAAAGGCTGGAAAATCACCATAAAGCGCTCGACTGATGACGGTCCCAAAGACTGACGCGATGATGATAGGACCTATAGCTGCTGCACTAAAATCACCGAGAATGACTTCAGAAGCGAAAATGGCACCAGCAATAGGGGCATTAAAAGTTGCCGCAATTCCAGCAGCTGCTCCACAGCCAATAAATGTTTTCATTCTGCGAACAGAGACTTGAAATAGTTGACCAATGGTGGAACCAAAAGCCGATCCAATTTGAACAATAGGACCCTCACGACCCACAGAAGCGCCAGTTGCAATGGACATAGCTGATGAGAATGCCTTGATGATAACAACACGCATGCGAATAAATCCATTTTGAGTAGCCACAGCATTCATGACTTCAGGAACCCCATGGCCCTTTGCTTCAGGAGCAAAATGCTGTACAAACCAGGCTACTAAAGCTCCACCGGCAGCTGGGATACCAATTTTCAGATAGATCGGTGCATCCATGACAACATGAATCAGGGCGCCCTCTCCCCATAGGGAATGACGAAAAAAGTCGATGAGTGTTCTGAACCCTGCTGATATCACACCAGCAAAAACACCAATAAGCATAGCCACAATGATCACAAACAGCTGGTCAAATGATTTTATTTTAAAAAGTGCGTTCTGTAGAAGGACGTATCTGGCCCGACGGTGATTCAGACGTTTGCGAAGTTTCCCGATCCGTTCTGTATTCAAAGGGGTAGACAAGGGTTACAAACTTTCCTTTCATAAAACGCAATAATTGCGAGCTCTGCTAATTAAACCCTGCGTTCACCCATTACAAGGATTGGTCTACAAATATTTGGGAATATAGTGATATATTTTGGGATTGTTGATTGTCCTGAAGGATTATGACATTTTCACCATCCTTTTGCTAAATGAGGAATCTACGTTTTATCTTCCCATCACCTTCAGATAGATATTCCCATATATAGGTGCACCGGTTCATCCTAAATTGAGGGATGCTTAATCCCCAACCCTATACCAATAAACCACGTGCTATCATCCATCTGGATCTCGATGCATTCTTCTGTTCTGTTGAGGTTTTGAGAGATCCTTCTCTTGAAGGAAAGCCTGTGGTTGTCGGGGGTCGTAGTGAAAATAGGGGAGTCGTAGCAGCAGCATCCTATCCAGCCAGGAAATATGGTATCCATTCCGCCATGCCAATGATTGAAGCCAGCCGTAGGTGTAAAGATCTCGTTGTAATTTCATCCCAGCATGGTCTATATCGTATGTATTCAAAAGTAATCATGGGTATCCTGAGGGCTGAATCTCCTATTATCCAGCAGGTTAGCATCGATGAGGCCTATCTGGATTTGAGTGACGAGGTCAACCAATGGATCGAAGTTACTGACATAGCCCGTAAGATTCAGATGAGAATTTCCAGGGACATCGGTTTATCTGCTTCAGTAGGGGTTGCCACTAACAAGATGATTGCCAAAATTGCCTCTGATTTTCAAAAACCCAATGGACTTACCGTGGTTCCACCAGGTACTGAAATCGACTTTTTGGGTTCTCTCCCTGTGAAGAAAATTCCCGGTATCGGCCCCAAAGCCAATGAACGTCTTGCAAAATATGGCATATACACGATTTCAGACATGTCAGTCATCAAGGAAGATGTCCTCAAGCAGAGATTTGGTAAACTGGGAGAGGCAATGAGTCGCTGGTCAAAAGGTATTGATGACCGACCTGTCCATGAAGATCACGAAACCAAGTCCATCAGCACAGAAAGAACTTTCTCCAAAAATATTGAAGATCAAACCGAACTGTTAGAAATTGTAGAAAAGTTGAGTTTCAAAGTTGGTGAACAGCTCAAAAAGAAAAAATTTATGGCGGCCACCATTACACTTAAGCTGCGCTATGCTGATTTCACAACATTTACTCGCCAGCACACCGTTATGGAGCCTTTGGATGAAGGTCTTGAGATTTACAGAATTGCCCGGAAATTACTGGTTAAGAATTGGATGCCCGGTGAACCAGTTCGACTGTTGGGGGTTGGTGGTTCACACTTCAGTGAACCGCACGGACAATTATCATTGGGGTTGGATGTATAACCCCAAGCGAGGATTCGAATCCTCGCCTGGAATGATCAATTTAAACTTGTGAATACCTGAAACATTCCTCGAGGTGATCATTCACCATACCCACCGCTTGCATGTGTGCATACACTACTGTTGTCCCCATAAATTTGAATCCACGCATCTTTAAATCCTTAGCAATGGTATTGGATAGCTCCGTGCTGGCAGGAATTTCATCTAGAATCTTGAACTGATTGACAAGTGGTTTCCCATTTGAGAACCCCCAGAAATACTTGCAGAAGCTCCCGAATTCTTCAATAATTTCAAGATAGCGTTGGGCATTGTTTATAGCCGCTCTGATTTTTAGCTGATTCCTGACAATCCCTTTATCCTGGAGCAGCTCCTGAACCTTGTCCTCACCGAATAGTGCCACCTTTTTAAAATCGAAATTGTTAAAAGCTTTTCGAAAATTATCCCGTTTATTGAGCACAATCTCCCAACTGAGACCAGCCTGAAATGATTCCAATACGAGGAACTCAAACATTTTTTGGTCATCAAGAACAGGAACACCCCATTCTTCATCATGATATTTAACATAGGTTGGTTTATTGAGTGGTACCCAACCACAACGAATTCTATCAGTCATTATTTATATCTCCTCGCCAAGTAATTAATACACTGTCACAGGTTTACAGAAAAAGATTATACGCTAAAAATCAACTGTTAGGGTCAAATAAACCCCCATTAGAGGGTGGGTTGAACATGTTTAGTGCGGCTTATAGATCAATTAGCCCGATTTCTGCTTATAGCCCCCAAAATTTCCTCTGGTCTGATTGGTAGATGTTTTATTCGAACTCCGACTGCATTATAGACAGCATTCGTTACCGCAGGTGCTGGCGCATTTATTGGAATTTCAGCTACTGCCTTAGCGCCATAGGGACCTGTTGGTTCATGAGAATCGGCGAAACGAACAATCAGCTCAGGCATATCCCTGGCAGTGTAAATGTGATAGCTATTGAAGTCCAGATTGATTGGACCACCCTTATCATCAAAAGGCATAAATTCTGACAGAGCCATACCCAGGGCCTGAGGAATACCCCCTTCAATCTGACCCTCGGCCATCTTGGGATTGATAATCTGACCAGCATCTGTCACCGACACAATTTTTATAACTCGAACAGTCCCGGTGAGCGTATCAACCTCAACTTCAGCGAAGGTAGCATTGAAAGGTGGTGGTGAGTCATAGCTCAGATGGGACGCCGTTCCCATGATTTGCTTTTGCTCTTCGGTATAGAAGCTCTTGATACAAATATCTTCAAATGAAATGCTCTGCCCATTCCCATCTTTTACAAAGGTCCCATCTATTTCCGCGGTTTCATTCCCTAACAGCAACCTGCCCTGTTCAAGAATCATCGTTTTGCAATTTTCTGCAGCTTTTTTAACGGCTGATCCTGAGATATATGTTGTGCTGGAAGCATAGGCACCGGTATCAAAGGGAGTCATATCCGTATCAGAGGAATAGACAATAATTTTATCGACTGAAACGCCCAGGACTTCGGCTGCTATTTGAGCCAAGGCGGTATCAGAACCCGTCCCCAGATCCGTAGCGCCAACCTGGAGGTTAAAACTGGCATCTTCATTCATCTTGATAAAGGCAGCACCCATATCAATTCCTGGAATTCCAGATCCCTGGCCTGCTACGGCCACACCAATACCACGTCGATAACGACCATTTCCAGGTTCGGATCTGAGACGCTCCCAATCGCTGAGAATGCGGCCCTCTTCCAGGCAAGCTTCGATCTCTGTACTATAGAGCACCATGGGAAAGCCTTCACGACCCTCACCCAGGATTTTGGCAATTGGAATATCATCACCGACCTTAAAAACATTCTTCAGGCGTAATTCAATGGGATCGATTCCCATGGTTTCAGCAGCTTCATCCATGAGACTTTCCAAAGGGAAAAAAGCCTGGGGAGCCCCATATCCACGGTAGGCTCCACCAATGGGGAGGTTTGTATATACACCATCTCCATTGACCCTAATGCTGGGCGCCTTATACATGCTTAATGCCTTTTGAGCAGTCACGGACATGACGGTCAGCGCATGGGGTCCATAAGCCCCGCAGTTTTCAAGAATGTTTAGATCTATGGCGGTCAACATTTGATTTTCATCGAATCCTAGCCGGAAGGAAACCAGTTCGGGGTGTCTCAATCGAGCTGCAAATAATTCCTCTGCTCTGGTGTATTCAATACGGGCAGGTCTGCCAGTCTTTAATGTGACCGCAGCTACCAACTCTTCATTGAGAATTTCCTGCTTTCCGCCAAATCCGCCACCAAGACGTGGCTTGATGACACGAATTTTACTGACTGGAATGCCCATTACTTCTGCAACAATGCGACGGACATGAAAAGGAACCTGGGTGGAGGTTCTGATCACTAGACGATTGTTCTCATCCAGCCAGGTAAGAGAAATATGCGGTTCAATAGACGCCATTTGAACAAAGGGTGTGCTGTAAGTGCCTTCGAAAACAAACTTTGATGACTCCAAAGTTTTATCTACATCTCCAATTTCAGCATCCAGATGAGCAGCCACATTATGTGCGGCATCATGGAGTCCGGTCTTATCAGGATTTGAGTGAATTATAACATCAGAGGTCATAGCCTCTTCCATATCAAACAGACAGGGTAGCTCTTCATACTCTACTTCTATAAGACTTAGAGCCTGTTCAGCAATTTCCAGTGTCTCTGCGGCCACAAAAGCTACACGATCACCTACAAAACGCACCTTTGAGTCAAGAATGCGCATATCGCGTGGACCTGGTTCAGGATAGCCCTGGCCAGCAGTTGTGTAGTAGTGAGGATTGAAATCCTTATGCGTGAAAACGGATTCAACACCTTCCAAAGTCTGGGCTTTCGATACATCAATGCTGATAATTTTTGCGTGGGCGACAGGACTGTGCAAAATTTTAACATGAAGTAGATTGTTGAGCTTGATATCATCTGCAAAAACTGGATTCCCTTTGACCAGAGCCTGACCATCGACACGCTGAGTATCTTTGCCAATCACTTTCATGACTCACCTCCAGACCTACTGGACTTTTGTAAGGTAGTGAGTGCAGCCTTTACAGGCTTAACATAGCCAGTACATCGACATAGATTTCCATTGAGGGCATCACGAACATTGGTTTCCTCTATCTCACCACCTTCACGATCCAGAGCTTCCAGGGAGAGAATCATTCCTGGTGTACAAAAGCCGCATTGTGCAGCACCCTCATGCAGGAAATCATTTTGAAGTGGATGCAACTCCTCATGAGTTGAAAAGCTTTCAAGGGTTTCTATTTTTAGTCCATTCACCGTATGCATGAGAATCAGACAGGCATTCATACTTCTATTGTCCACGAGAACCGTACACGCACCGCATTCTCCATGGTCGCAACCATGTTTTACACTGTGAAGCTCTTCATGCCTCAAATATTCCATCAATGTGGATCCAGGTGCTGGGTCTGCCTCAATGAGATGACCATTCAGCTCGAATTGTACTCTCATTTCACCACCGCCATTTCCTGGAGCAATGAAGAAACCAGATGTCTTTTGTAGGCTGGAGTCCCTAGATGATCTTCACTGAAGCAGGATTCCACATCATCCATAAATTTCCGAATCTCAGTCTCATCAGGTTCAGAGCGAGTTTCTATGAACAAGATTTTAGATGATTTACCTCCAATGCAAATAGCGGTGGAATCAGCTTGCTCATTCATACCAACTATGACAAAGGCAGGTGCAGAATCTAAGAGCGCAACCCGTTCAAGTTTTACATCAAGAGCAGGAATGATCATCTTCTCAATAATACCTTCACCATTCCAGTGAGACAATTCAACTGGTGCCTCAGACTCGTTTAGAAATAATTGTGTCCTGGAAGCGAATAAGAAAACCAGGAGATCGGAGTCGGTTCTTGATCTGGCAATTTCACCACCAATGGTTCGCTGATTGCGGATGTTTTTTGAAGGACAGGCTGAAAGAATAGCGCTCTTGAGATGCGCATCATCAAAATTGGCAATTTCCTGAAGCGTACACCCTGCATCTAAGTGAAATTCATCTCCATGCCTTGTGATCTGATTGCTTAACAAATGATTAATGTCAAGGAGGGTGTTTATATCGGTGTCTTTTTGAGAGACGAGATAAGTACCCCCAGCAAAAAGGACTGAGCCGGATTCCTTGAGCAACACAGAAGCTTCACTAAGAGAATCCGGTTTGATTATTTGTTCAATTGAAGACCACATGATTTGACCTACTAGTTAATGACTTGAAAAATCTATTTTGACACGCTGTTCGGCTCGATGGAGCATCTCAGCGGCAAGCTTATTATGTTTTGATACGAGCGTGGATTCATCTGTTTCAGAAGTACCCCGCTTGATGACGATTTTACCATCAATGATAAGATAATCCACTGGACGTTGACGTGTGGTAAAGACCAGTGCAGCGAGGGGGTCTGACTGGCTACCAGCCTGCCCGATGTTATCCATGCTGAATAATGCCAGATCAGCCTGCTTCCCTACCGTGAGTTCTCCGATATCATTGCGACCTAAAGCGGCAGCACCTCCCCGCGTAGCCATACGAAGAACATCTCGAGCGGTTAGCCATAACTCTTGCTCTCTCAACCGTGAAATGAGCATGGCGTTGCGCATTTCCAGCAGCATGTCGCCAGAATCGTTTGAAGCGCTACCATCGACACCCAGACTTACATTGACTCCAGCCTCCAGAAGTTCATGAATCCTGGCAATACCCGAGCCCAGGCGCATGTTAGACGATGGACAATGGGAAATCCCCACTTGATTTTCACCCATCAGCCTGATTTCATCATCATTCAAATGCACGGAATGAGCATACCATGAATTTGAGGTAAGCCAATTTAGCTCCTGCATGAGACCGACTGGTCGTAATCCAAAACTCTCCAGACAAAAAGTCTCTTCATCCAAAGTTTCAGCAAGATGAGTATGAATTTGAAGGTTGTTGCCCCTGGCAAAAGCAGCCGTTTGTTTCATCAATTTTGTTGTCACAGAAAAAGGAGAACATGGAGCCAGAGAAATGCGGGTCATGGCACCTTCCGAGTCCTCATGATATTTTGCCAGCAATCTTTCTGTATCTTTTTGAATGGCATCTTCTGTCTGAACCACATCATCAGGTGGTAGTCCACCCTTTGATTTACCAAGGGACATGGAGCCCCGGGTGGGTTGAAATCGAATCCCCAGTTCTTTTGCAGCTTCGATCTCTGTGTCGATCAATTCCGGGCTGGCTTTAGATGGAAATAGATATAGATGATCTGAGCTGGTAGTCACACCAGTTTTCATCAGCTCCAACAGCCCGGTTTTGGTGCTCACCGCAACAGCCTCAGTGGTAAGTTCTCGCCAGACTTCATAGTGATTGGATAACCATGAGAAGAGCGGCTGATCCTGCATTAAAGGAATGTTACGAGTAAGGGTTTGATAGAGGTGGTGATGGGTGTTTATGAAACCAGGTGTAATCACCATCCCCGTGGCATCGATTGTTTTATCAGCTAGAATGTCAGGGGTATCCGGTCCCAATGATTTTATCACACCATTTTCGATTAGGATATGCCCTCCAGAAAATTCTTCTTGAGAATCATTCATGGTGGCAACAGCGAGAGCATTTTTAATAAGAATTGTAGACATTTTAATAGACACCAATTGCAAAAATAACACACGAATTTACACGAGTGCTTCTTAGGTTTTTAATCATTGGGGTTTCAGTTGACCACACGGTGGCTTTCCAGTTTCTTTGGACCAAAATTGAGTATTATTGCTAGTTTTAGACCAGTACCTTTCAGGTAATTTAGCGCCTGTGCTTTATGGGCAGCACTAATTCTTTCAGCAACTTTCAACTCTAAAATTATTTTATCATCAACAAGCATGTCAGCGTAATATTGTCCAACAATTTCACCTTCAAACCGTACAGTTATTGGATGTTGAGTTTTGACTCGTATTCCATTTTTACAAAGTAAGATTCGAAGTGCATTTTCATTGACCTTCTCCAGAAAACCATATCCCAATTGTTTATGGACTTCCATTGCTAAGCCCGCAATTTGAAATGATAATTCCTTATATATTATCTCAGTCATTCACCAGTCAGATT
This sequence comes from Fidelibacterota bacterium, assembly GCA_018673925.1. Classification (GTDB taxonomy): domain Bacteria; phylum Fidelibacterota; class UBA8477; order UBA8477; family JABMPR01; genus JABMPR01. Next base: position 101,088 of record JABHBL010000056.1, on the reverse strand, counting down.
CTTTCTATACATTTCGTATTTTTTGTGACTATTTGTGTTCATTCGTGAGATTCGTGTCCAACTAGTATAGGGTGGTCTTTAAGATTTTCATAGAGTACAATCATTTCAAGAGGCTCTCGGGTACTTACTTTTCCATTTTCTGATTTGAAGAAGTTAAGCTTTTTTGACGCGCCATCAAAACTGACCTGAACCAGGGGAGACGAGAAAAGGTAGTCTCCATTTTGGTGGATAACTGAAGCCTCATAGTTTTCGTTTTTCATTAGAATGGAGTTATCAGAAATCAGGTAACCTGTGTTTGATTCATGGTAGCTTTGTTTGGACAGATGTAAGCGCGGTTTATCAAGATAGGGATCCCCGGCAGTTGGGCAAAAGGTGGTGCAATTACCGCACTCATTGCAGAAATCACCAATGTTCAAGATCTGTGGTTCCTGATTGAGCTCAAGATATCCGGTGTTTTTGGTGATTTGTTCTTTCCCAATGACTTCTATTTCATGAACATCGTATTTCACAGGTTCCACCATATAGGTGAGATTAGCGAGATTGGGACAGACTCCAACACAGACGCTGCAATAGTCATCACACAATAGACAGCGACTGGCTTCTTCAATGGCTTCTGCCCTGGTGAGGGTGCGATGAACCTCAGGAAACTCTTTGGACTTGTCGTGATCTGCCAGAGGGGGCGTAATTCCATACTCTCTGTTCGCAGCTTTTTTCTTTAAATCATCTATGGATATAAGACGAGGAGCATTTTTAGGTCGTGCTGGAGATGCTTCAATACTGTGGAGTATGTGTCGGGCTGCGATTTGCCCATCTCCAATAGCATTGATGACGCTGGAGGCACCCCGCACAGCATCGCCGCCGGCATAAACATGGGGGATAGCGGTTGTACAGGTTGCATAGTTCACCTGAAGATCATCTTCACCAATAAAATCCACACTAATGGCCTGTCCAATTGCCGGAATCACAGTATCAACAGGAAATTTTAGGAATTCACCATCCAGAGGTACGGGACGGCGGCGACCGCTGGCATCTGGCTCACCCAATTCCATTTTCTGGCAATGAATCTGTTTGACCTGGCCATCCCCTTCAAAACTTAAGGGTGCAATGAGTTCATGGAAGGTGATGCCTTCCGCCAGCGCAGCTTCGATTTCATCAATATCAGCTGGCATCTCTGACATGGTTCGCCGATAGATAACGCTGACGGTAGCAGATTCACCTGCCAATCGAAGCGATGTGCGGGCTGCATCCATAGCAGTGTTGCCACCACCTATGATAGCAATGTTCTGACCCAGGTCAGGACGAGCTCCCAACCTGACTTCAGCGAGAAATTCCAGAGGGTTCAGGACGCCAGAGAGGTTCTCCCCTTCAACTCCAAGCGTCAAGGCGCGTTGAGCACCAACACCTATAAATACATCATCACTCGATTCTTGAATTTGCTTATAAAGATCAGGACCTACAGGGCAATCAAAATGAAAATTAACCCCTAAATTCTTTAGAACATCAATATCAAGATTAATGGTTTCATCACTTAACCTGAATTCTGGAATAGCACCCGAGACCATGCCCCCTACGAATGATTTGCTCTCGTAGACATCAACATGGATACCTTGTTTGGCCAAGAAATAGGCACAGGATAATCCAGCTGGTCCTGCTCCAATCACTGTCACCTCGTGTCCATGTCCTGAGACATTGGGAGTATTAATTTTTGTGATTTCATGTTCTGTTACGAAGCGTTTGATCTCACGGATCAAGAGGGGTGAATCATAATTGTTTCTGGTACATTTCAATTGACACAAATGGTCACAGACATTTCCTGTGACGCCAGGAAGTGGGTTGGTATCTTGAATTGCTTCGAAAGCTTTGTCAAAATCACCCTGTGAAGTATGGTAGAGATATTCGGGGATATTTTGATCTGCAGCACAGGCATCAACACATGGAGCCGAAATACAGTCGAAAGTCCCTAAATGACGTGCGGTTTTAATAGAATCAAAATGGTGGCTATGTTTGTGATAGTGTGGATTGTGAATCACTCGTTTAGCATATTCCATCAGCTTGTTTAAGCCGGACTTATTGATGTCTTGAGACTCATCATCACTTCCCAGTATGAACTTACCCAGGTTCTCGGCTTCTGCATCCTGCATGGCTTGTTGCAAATTGTCCAGATACTGACCCAGTCGTGTATAACCGCCTGGCTTTAAAACATCAGTACAGGTTGTAACTGGACGAAGATTGCATTCCAGAATATCAGCTACATTGAATGCATCTGCGCCAGCAGAAAAGGATAGATCTAATTTTCCATTAAAGTCTTTCTGCAGTTTTGCTGCGAGATTAATACTGATGGGATGCAGCGCCCGACCACTGAGATACATCATGGTTTCATTTTCAGGAAAAACAGGTCGGTGATTTTGAACTTCTAGAGTATTGGTCAACTTTAGTCCAAATTCTACACCTGTTTTATCAGCATGAGTTTGAAGATTATTAATGAGATTCAGAGCGTCTGGATATTTTAAATCGTGCTCAAAAGCCTCGTCTGGTACAACGGAAGCTTCATAGCCCAGATCGTGGTTCAATATTTGTCGCAGGTGTTCTGGACCCAGTAATGTTGGGTTCAATTTTACTGCTGTATGATATTTTCGTTCTTTGATGAGATAGGTGGCAATACGCTCAATCTCATCAGGGGGACAGCCGTGCATGGTGGATAGGGTGATATTGTCCGTCATGCGCGCAGGGATATTCAGGTTTTTAATGTTTGGGTAAATGGATTCGATGAGATTCAACTTCTCATTCAGTAAATCCTGGCTGTTTTCCATGCGGTCCATGAACTGTTGGACATTGGGTCTCATGATGCCAGCGAGATCATAACCAACACTCATGTTAAATATGACACCGACTCCCTGATTAGAATTCCACCCGAGATAATCCTTCAGGATATGAACGGCTATCCAGGCATTGAGATACTCATCCAGGGATTGTTTTAGCTTTAGTTCCTGGGACCACTCACAGTTATAACCTTCATCCTGCATGTCAATACAGGGCTTGCTGACCTCCAGCTCATCTAGAGTCTGAACTGTCTTGAGCTCCATATAGCGGGCTCCACACAACCAAGCAGCAATGATGTTTTGGGAAAGCTGAGTATGTGGTCCTGCAGCCACACCGATAGGGGTTTCCAGCATCTGTCCATAACGTTGCATGCGGAAAGGGTCGCTTTCGTCAGGCGTGAAGAAAAGGTCTTTTTGGATACCAAACAGCTGGTCACCATTGAGCTCTGATAACATCCACTTGACCAGATGTTGAATGGAAACAGGGTAGAGTTTATCATTCATAAATTATTTCTGATCCTCATTGGAGTCGGGTAATTTTGAGTAAAGTTTTTCCAGATAAAACCACATCCATCTTCCCCATGCTAAGCCTGCCAGGGGGAAAGTTATGAGCGATACAACAGTGAATATCAGGCGTTCTTCGATGGGTTGAAAAACCCAAAAGTATACCATCATTATGGTCCAGGTTGATATACCAAACCTGAGGACTCCATAATTGAGTATATAATTCCACTTTCCCTTTTCTCTGATTTCAGACCATTTTTTCCGGTTAGTCGTCTTAAACATCGAGTTGTCCCTTCAAAAATGCCTGTACCAATTTGATCACGACCTGTTTTCGATATTTTGCTGTGGCCCTGATATCATCAATGGGCGAAATATCTGCCTCAATCAGTTTGGGCCAATCTTCTGGTTTGCTGGTTTTATCGAGAATTGTACTGGTCAATTTATTCAGGATGGCTACGGTGGGGGCCACCGATCCGCAGGCTATTTCCAAATGGTCAAAAGCACCGGCTTTTCCTGAATAAACAAAGGCCACATTCGCCACAGAAATTGCCATAGATTGTCTGAGACCCACTTTTTGGAAAGTTGATTTATAACCGTTTCGTTTTAGGGTGATTGACACTAGAATTTCACTCTGCTTCAAGGCTGTTTTTCCAGGACCCAGGATAAAATTTTGAATTGGTAGTTGTCGCTCGCCCTCTGGTCCGATGAGCGTGAGTATGGATTCAAAAGCATAGAGTGCCGGCAACAAATCTCCAGCTGGAGAAGCATTAACAATGTTACCCCCAATCGTTCCTCTATGACGGATTTGCGCGCCAGCAAAATCAACAGCTGCCGTATACAAGGCCGAAAATTCAGATTGGATCAGTTGATTGTCCTGAATAGTCTGGATACTGGTTAAGGCGCCAATCTGGATTGTATCATCTTTGATGTTGATATGGTAAAGATCAGACAGTTTTTTTAGATCGATGAGATGATCGGGCATGGCTTGACCACGTTCATAACGAGGCAATAAATCAGTTCCGCCTGCTAGAAGCGTTATGAACTGATCTGAAAGTCTAGAGCTCAGCTCAATAAATTCGCGAATAGAAGTGGGTTGGTGGAATATCACGCTTCACCCCCTTCATTCCCGGATTTTTCAATTGCGTCCACAATTTTGTGATAACCAGTGCAGCGACAAATATTACCGGATAATTCATATTTGATTTCATCTCTGGTGGGATGAGGGTTTCGTTCCAAGAGTTTTTCTCCAGTGAGGACCATGCCAGGGATACAATATCCACACTGGACGGCATGATGGTCTTCAAAAGACTTTTGCATCTCAGTGAGTTCTCGGGTATCAGCCAAACCCTCAATAGTTATGATGAAAGCTCCATGGACTTCCACAGCCAGGATGAGACATGAATTTACAGTTTGTCCGTTTAGAATGATTGTGCACGCACCGCACTCGCCCTCACCACAACCCTCTTTGCTCCCCGTGAGACCCAGGTCCTCTCTTAAAAAATCTAATAGTCTTAAATGGGTTGGAATTTCGCGTTGAACCAGCTCACCATTGATGGTGACTTCCAGATGAAAGTTATGGGGTTTGGGATGATATAACATACTTAGCCCTGGAGTTTTTCCAGATAATTTTCAACATCAACAAGTGTCGATTTAACGGCTTCAACAGGTTTGAGCAATTTTTGAGCGCTTGCTGTGTCTTTTAGTCCTGATCCTGTGAGGAGTACAACCACATGGTCCCCAGCTTTAAAAATGCCAGCGTGAGTTGCTTGTAAAAACCCTGCGTAGGCTGCTGCTGCTGCAGGTTCTGCAAATATTCCTGTGGTTTCTGAGAGTCGTTTTTGAGCTCTCAGAATATCATCATCACTCACCATAAAGCCTTTGCCACCACTTCTGGTGATTGCCCGTCGCGCTTTGTCACCATCGCGAGGTTGATCCACACTGATGCTGTCGGCTATGGTATCCGCTGAAACCGACTGAATGTCGCCCTCTTGGGCAAGACTATCAACAATGGCCGCTGAACCTTCTGCCTGCACAGCATGTATGGCTGGCATAGAATCAATCCATTTGAGTGAGAGCAGATCGAAGAATCCTTTATAAACCCCTGATATGATACAGCCATCACCAACCGGTACGAATAAATGATCTGGAACCTTCCAGTCGTTTTGCTCAGCAATCTCTAGCGCAACCGTCTTTTTGCCTTCCGCCAGGATGGGGTTTATCCCTGTGTTGCGACAATAACTCTCATGCTTTTGAGCCCACTCAAAGGCCAGGTCAAATGCTGTATCATAATTTGCATCTACTGGAACCAGTTGAGCACCATGCTGAAGAATTTGTGTCAGTTTGGCAATAGGGGCTGTGGCTGGTGCCAGAATAATACTCTTCATTCCATGGTAAGCGGAAAGTGAAGCAAGCGAGGAGCCAGCATTACCTGTAGAAGCGGCAACAATGGTATTTTTGCCCAGTTCTCTGGCGTGTTGAATGGCCAACTCACTGGCCCGATCCTTTAAAGACCCCGACGGGTTGCGCGTATCGTCTTTGATCTGTAGTTGACCAATGTTGTGCTCTCTTGCGATTTTTGGAAAATCCACCAAGGGAGTTCCACCTACACGGAGAGACTTGTTTTCAGGAGCTGCCTTCACGGGAAGTAGTGGGAGATATCGCCACATAGAGGCATCATGATCCTTATTTAGTGATAGGGGACCACAGAACGAAGCTATACGATCATAATCGTAGATGAAGTCTAGATTTTTCCCGCAGGTGGGGCATAAGTATGAAAACGGCTCAGCTGGTCCTTCCCAACTGCAGTTGTCACATCGTAATCCAAGAATCGCTTCAGGAATCAATAGAGTCTCCTTCTATTACCATTTGCCCATCGGTGAAGCGTGTCACACTGAGCCTGTCGAAGTGTTCTCGAGGGGTGAACAGAAGCGCTTGTGTCTTTTGCTTCGAGAGCCTCAGCAAGACACAATCACAATCCTGAATTAAGTATATTTCTTTAATAACCCTGTCTCCTCATTAAACGCTTCAATCTTCTCATCCCATTCATCTGCTAGAGCAAATTTTGAAGACCAATAATGGTCATCATACCATTGGGCATCCAGTTCATCTACTGTTTTCCCCTGTTGCTCCACCCAGGTAAAGTATTTCAGATTGTGCATGCGCTTTTTATCACGATAGCTCAACTCCATCACTCCCTCATCATCCAATCCCAGCAAGTATCGCTCGAAATCAACATGAGCACGAATTTCAGTATAGTCGCCTTGCTCTTGATTTAACTCTGTGAGCCGGGACTGATACATTTCCATTGAATCTGTAGCCACTGTGAAGACCACATCATTTTCATTGTACTCGTAATACTTGGCCATTTTGATGGCACCAGCAATATTGGCTATGCTTGAAATGCCTAGATAATCCAGTTTATCCACAAGATCCGGATCGATTCCTTGAGATTTCAGTAATGCATGCCCCTCAGTCTCATTAAAAAGACGTATCAAGTTCATGGAAATATTGTCATCAACACCGATAACCATATCCATATTTTTCATGTTGTGAATCCAGGGGACATGTTTGTCGCCAATACCCTCTATACGGTGGGCTCCGTATCCATTTTGAAGCAGTGTAGGCACTTGAAGCGCCTCACCTGCACCCACTTTAATTTTTGGAAATTTGGTTCTTAAATAATCAGCTGATCCCAGCGTGCCAGCAGAACCCTGGGTCAAAAACATTCCGCTAAAACGTTGCTCACCAGAATTCAGATTATTAAAGACCTTCTCCATGGCTCTTCCAGTAACTGCATAATGCCACAAGGGATTTCCTATCTCACCAAACTGATTCAAGGTAACAATCTCGTCGCCTCGCTCTGCTTCAAGCTCTTTCACCTTGTCATAGATTTCTTTTACATTGGCTTCTCCACCCTCAGTACGGATGATCTCGGCACCTACTTTTTCAAGCCAGTCGTATCGCTCACGGGACATTTCTTCGGGAAGCACAGCGATAGAGGGGCAACCCAGGAGATATCCATCGTAGGCACCACCACGACAATAGTTTCCAGTGGATGGCCAAAGGGCTTTTTGACGTGTTGGATCAAATTGACCGGTGATCAATTTTTCAACAAGAGGACCAAAGGTTGCACCAACTTTGTGGGCACCCGTTGGGAAGAATTTTCCAACAAGAACAATGATTCTGGCCTTTACCCCAGTCAATTCTGATGGTAGTTCGATATAGTTGACCTCACCAAAACCACCGCCTTTGCTGACTGGCTCGTTTTGCCAGGTCAAACGGAAAAGATTCCGGGGATTCAGATCCCACAAACCAATATTGGATAGTTCTACCTTGATGCCTTCAGGAATCAAATCTGGGTCAGCCATCTGCTTATAAGTAGGTAGTATAATGTTATTGTCTTTGCAGCGTTGAATCGTGTTTTTAAGAATTTGTGCAGTGTTCATTTTTTACTTTCTTTCAGAAGCCGCGATCTATGCGGATTTGTTTGTCTTAAAAGCATTAAGTGGATGTGTCATGCTGAGGCTCTCGAAGTATCAGACACATCACACTAGGCCAATTTGTCCAAAGCCGAAAGCGGATGTTTTTGACTTGTCAAAAACATCATAGCCGCAATGATAAATGGTTTATAACTGGCCTCCAGATAGGTATCTCTGCGGTACTTGTCGAAAACTGATGCACTCACCTCTCCCTGCTCGCAACTCACTCCGGTGATATCCGCGGGCAGACAATGCATGTACAAGGCCTCACCACCTTTTGTGAGTTTCATTTTGTCTTCAGTACATTCCCAGTCGGTGAATTTTGCATTGTTGGTGAGACAGCTCTTCTCTAACCCTTTTAGTCCTGCTTGATCACCCTGCTTTAGCAAGGTCGTTCTTTCTTCCATGACGTCGAAAGGTGCCCAGGATTTTGGGTAAACGATATCGGCACCAGAAAAAGCCTCATCCATGCTATTGGTGATCTGAAAGGATCCACTTGAGACCTGCGCCTGTTTATCTGCTAATTTAACTACCTCTGGAATGAGGCTGTAGCCTTCAGGGTGCGCCAGAGTAACATCCATTCCATAACGTGTGAGTAATCCAATAATACCCTGGGGGACAGAAAGGGGTTTACCATAGCTGGGTGAATAAGCCCATGACATAGCAATCTTCTTTCCTTTCAGGTTGTCCAGCGATCCAAAATAGTTTTTTAACATGGCCAGGTCCGACATGCTTTGGGTAGGATGGTCAATATCGCATTGAAGATTGATAAGACCCGGCCTGTTGTGTAAAACGCCTTCCTCAAATCCAGCCTGTACAGCTGCGGATACTTCTTTCATATAGCTATGACCTTCTCCAAGATACATGTCATCTCGTATACCAATCACACGTGTCATAAATGAAATCATATTGGCTGTTTCTCGAACTGTTTCGCCGTGAGAAACTTGGGATTTCTCCTCATCCATATCAGAGACAGCCAGTCCCAGTGCATTGGCTGCCGAGGCAAAGCTGAAGCGAGTCCTTGTGGAGTTGTCTCTGAAGATTGAAACTGCGAGGCCCGAGTCAAAAACCAGGTTCGGTTTTCCCTGTCGGTGTCGCTCTTTCAAGAGTTCTGCCATGAGCAAGGTTGCTTCTAGTTCATCTGGGGTTTTGTTCCATGTCAGCAGAAAATCGTGACCATAGTTTTCTAGATTCAGGGATTTAATTTTGTCGATGTTTTCTTTCATGTTGCTCCTAATAAGTGTGCGCATACTTCGACAGGCTCAGCAAGACACACACGGATTGGCTCCCTGAGGTTCTCGAAGGGTGAAGACAATCCCTTAATTTCTTGATCTCATTGCATTGTTGTCCAATTGGTTCAAATATGCCAGTGGTATTGTAGCATACATCGCTGCAGCCTTTACCAGATGATCTTTCCAGGTTTTTTCATTGGGGGCATGTGCTTCTTCTTCGGCTCCAGGACCAAAACCAATACAGGGCACACCATATTTTCCCATAATAGCCACACCATTGGTCGAAAAAGTCCACTTATCAACCACGGGTTCCTCTTTGAACAACCCTTTGTAGGAATCAACCAGGGATGTGGTTGCCACATGATCTTCTTCTATCAGCCAGGTTGGGAAATAGGCCTCTGTACGATAGCTGAAACCTGTATAACTCGGTCGCTCGTAGTCATACATCTCCACTATTGCTTTCCCGGCCTTTACCGAGGGTAGATTCTTGATTTCATCCAATGCCGACTCTGCAGTTTCGCCAACTGTTAGACGACGATCCACAGAAATTGAACAACCATCAGCTACTGCGCAACGAGAAGGGGAGGTAAAAAACACCTCGGATACTGTCAAAGAACCTTTCCCGAGAAAGTCATGGTCTGCCAGGCGTGTATTTAACTCTTGAAGCTCCAGGAGAATTGGGGCCATCTTGTAGATAGCATTATCACCCCGTTCCGGTGCTGAACCATGTGCGCTGATCCCCGAGGTAGTGACCTTGATTTCCATGCGTCCACGTTGACCACGATAAATTCTGCATGAGGTTGGCTCCGTGCTAACCACAAATTCAGGTTGAATCTTCTTATTATCCATGATGTACTGCCAGCACAACCCATCACAATCCTCTTCCTGAACAGTACCGGTAATCACCAGCGTGTAGTCAGCTTCAAGATCAAGATCCTTGATAATTTTTCCAGCGTAAACCATACTGGCCATACCACCTTCTTGATCGGAGGCTCCCCGACCCATGATGATTTCATCATCCTCAAAACCTTCATAGGGATCCACATCCCAGTTTTCTAGATTACCCACACCTACCGTGTCAATATGTGCATCCATGGCGATGACATGGGAGCCATGACCGATGGTGCCATATATATTACCCATCTCATCAATCTCAATCTTATCGAATCCAACTTTTTCCATCTCTTCCTTGATACGCAAGATGACCTGTTCTTCCTGGGTGCTTTCGCTGGGGATGGCAATCATGTCTCTCAAAAACCTGGAAATCTCTGGTCGATATTTTTCTGCCTGGTTGAGTATTTGTGCAAAATCAATCTTCATTCTGTCTGTGTCTTTCTATTCAATTACTTAGGTATCGACTTAGAGTACTTTCATTGCCGCCCAAAGTCGTTTGCTTTGCTTGCGAGCATTCTCACGAATACGGGACTCATCCATTCCTACCAGTTGTTGGTTACGCAGACGAAATCTTCCCCGAGTCATGACATCTGAAGGTTTCCCCAGTCCAAAGAGCAGGTGAGCACCATAATTGTCTGCATTTAACTCTGTTCGAGAATCATAATCATAAAATACCAGATCAGCCTGGGCTTCTTCCTCAATGTGTCCTATTAATTTTCCGAATATTTTTACAGCAATATCGGGATTATTCTGAAAGAGGAGCTCCAGATAGTCAACTGATGGACTTTCTGTGGCGGCTCGTACCAGTGTACCTTCTTTGGCTTCTTTGAGCATGTTGTTCTGCATGCCATCGGTTCCCAAACCTGGACCCATGGATTCGATAATCTCAGTCTCCAGTACGCCAACCTGATTATTTGCATTTGATGTCGGATTATGAACCAGCTTGCAGCCATGTTTTAGCAAGATATGTCGATCCTCGCGTGTCATAAAGATGCCATGAATAATCAGAGATTGATTGGAGAGTAGATTAAAATCATCCAACCGCTGAATTACTGAACGATATCCTCTGGCCTGGGCATCCTTTTCGTCAGCAAGGTCCTCAGCAACATGGATATGAATACCGCAATCAGGGAAATCCTTCAGAGCTTTGCTCACTCTTTCTAAAGATTCATCTGAAAGCGTAAAAGAAGCGTGCAGTCCGAGGCGGGGTGAGATGTAAGGATTTGAGGTGTATTTTCTTATGGCGCGTATATTTTCTGAGAGTTCATCCTTAAAGTTCGCCTCACCGTTTCTGTCTGAGCTCTCAAAACAAAGACTGATATTCATGCCGAACGATTCCGCTACCTTTGCCAGTAGATCTAAAGAACCCTCAACAAGGTTTGGACTGGCGTGATGATCAATAATGGTTGTGGTACCATTCTGAATGCAATCCATGAGCCCGGCTTCAAAGGAGGCCAGCACAGATGCCTTATCCAGTCCACGATCTAATTTCCACCAGACCTCTTCGAGATGTTCAACGAAATTTTTTGGTGATTTTTGAGGTGGGTGCATTCCCATGGCCAGTGTTGAGTATAGGTGAGTGTGGGCATTGATAATTCCAGGTAAAACTATTTTACCCTCCATGTCCAATATTTGTCCCTCAAAGCCAACATGTGAGAAACCTCGACCGACAAACTTGATGACTTCATCTTCAATGAGAATGGAAGCATGTTCCAGAAATTCTCGTTCGCCAAAAGGATCAATGATGTGCAAATTGTGTAATAAAAGCTGTTCCATCTCATTCACCTACCATTTCTAAAATGTATTCAGGCGTTATGGGAATATGAGCAACTGATATCCCCAAGGCATTACTCACAGCATTGGTTATAGCTGCAGCTGTTGGAATGATGGCTGGCTCACCGATACCTTTAGCACCCCAGGGACCCTCAGGTTCAGGATCTTCCACTAGGATTGATTCGATTGCACCAACATCAAGAGCTGTTGGTAAAAGATAGGTAGTGAGATTGTCAGTTAAGACTTTACCTCCCTCAACTTTGAAATGCTCTGTTAAAGCCCAGCCAATTCCCTGGGCAGTTCCTCCTTCAATTTGAGCCTCCAGGCCAGCAGGGTTAATGGCTCTTCCCACATCATGGGAAGCCCAAATTTTATCCACCTTGACCTGACCAGTGAGCGTATCAACATTGACTCGAGCGATATGAGTAGCATAAGAATAGGTGAAGTAGGCCTCACCAACTCCATTTACTGCATCATAATCAAGTTCTGGCACATGCCACCAGCCCAAGACATCCATGGGGCGGTTGGACAAGTAGAGATAATTACTGAGCTCCGCAAAACTCAGCGTTTCACCATTCCGAATATTACTTACTGCCCCATACTCGATATTGATTTCATTCAGATCGCACTGCATGAGTTCAGCGGCAGCTTCTTTCAGGATGGGTAGTAATTTGCTCGCCGCATCCCGAATTGCGTTTCCCGTCATGACTACATTTCTGCTGGCGACTGAAGGACCACTATCAGGTACCTGTTCAGTATCTGTGGGTAAAACAGTAATTCTCGAAGGCTCCACTCCCAGGGCTTCCGCAGTCATTTGCTGGACGACGCTGAGCGCTCCTTGTCCCATTTCGATGAGACCAAATGCGACTGAGATGGAACCATCACGGTGGATCTTGATCTTGACGCCGCTGCCATCCATAAACCAGCCAGCAGCACCCAGACAATTCCCATAATGTATGAGAGAAACCCCATAGCCAGTTTTCCAACGAGAATCATCGTTTGATTTTCGATTTGACCAATCACAGGCACTGGCCGCTGTTACCAGGGTTTCTTCAGCCCCAACACTGCTTTTTAGGTGATGACCTGTGAGCGTTGATGTGTCGACTTTCAAGATGTTTTGTAAACGTATCTCTATGGGGTCCATATTCAGCTTCTCGGCAATGACATCCATCATACGTTCATGGCCAAACGCAGCCTGGGGGGAGCCGAATCCCCGGAAAGCTCCAGTAGGGGGCAGATTGGTATAATAGGATTTAGACTCTACAGAGATGTTGTCTATAACATACGGCCCCATAGCCTGCATGGCCGAGCGATAAGAGACCACAGATGACAATGTGGCGTAGGCTCCTGCATTTTCTTCCAGCTTGATTTCTGCAGCCAGTAACTTTCCGGATTTTGATACACCCACCTTGTAGTACATTTGAAAGGGGTGGCGCTTGCTGGTAAGTTGAACATCAGTGGTTCGATCATATACCATTTTAATGGATCGCTTGAGAAGCAGAGCTGCTAATGCTACTCGAGTGCAGGTCTCTGAGGGAATATCTTCTTTACCCCCGAAGGCACCACCTGTAGGAGATTGCTCTACCCGGATTTTTGAAAAGGGGATAGCCAACGCTTTCGAAACTGCTTTTTGAACATAGAAGGGACACTGAATTGATCCCAAAATATCAATACTACCATCAGGGCTGCACTGAGCAATGCAAGCTTGCGGCTCAAGATAATAGTGTTCTTGAAAGGGGGTTTCAAATCTCGCTTCAATAACATGGTCTGCTTCAGCGAATGCTTTATCAGGGTCTCCACGCTTGACTTGATGCTGGCAGGCCAAATTGGTTTCATGGAGCAGGTTTACTTTAGCATTACGACTCTCATCAATGGAAAAAACCGGATCAAAGGGATCAATGTTTACACTGACAAGCCTGGCCAGTCGTTGAGCTGCTTCAGCCGTTTCGGCAATGAGAATGCCCACACTGTCACCAACATAGCGAACAACATCAGCAGCCATTAGCGGTTGGTCTTCCAGAATCACCCCGACTTGATTTTCACCAGGAATATCCTTTGCTGAGAAAAAAGCTATATAATCGGGGTCATTTTCAGCGACACGAGTATCAATCCCAAGGAGCTTGCCATAAGCTACCTGTGAAAATACGGGGGCAGCATGCAGCATGTTATCTACTTTGATATCAGTAAGAAACTTGGTTTCACCTGTGGTCTTACCACGAGCATCATCGCGTTTAAGTCTGGCACCAATTATCTGAGTGGATTTCGACATATTATTTATTTATCATTTTCCGAATTGAGTTTAAGAAAAGCGTTCTCTTTTACAACGAATCTGACGAAAATAACGAAAGACATGATTGCTTAAGTCTCCTCACCAGCTTGGTTTGTTTTGGCAAGGCGCTTGAACTGGAGTGGAATTCGTCCAAAGTTAATGACATAGCCAACTTCTTTGTCAGATGCTTTTAGGTAATTAATCAGTTGAGCATAGTGTGACCTGGAAATATTATCAACTGCCTTAATTTCAAGAATGATTTTCTCTTCTACCAATAAATCCGCAATATAAACACCGACGTTGTGACCCCGGAAATAGACATCAAATTGTTTCTGTTGATCGACCACCAAGCCTTCTTCTTGAAGGGCAATAATCAGGGCATTCTCATAGACACGTTCGAAAAAGCCGAGGCCAAGTTCCTTTTGAACCTCAATAGCAATCTTGATGATGGTATCTGTTAGCTCTTTGTATAAGATGGGTTTCATGTTAGTTGGGCTGTTATCTATAAAACCCAGTTCGTCTCATTCGTAAAATTCGTTGTAAAAAGATCATATCTATCATCCCACACTCGATTCAAATGCATCTATGAATTGGAATGTTGTGCCATCAAAAAGACCCTTGTCACTGAGTTTGATGTCAGGAATCACCAGAAGTGCCATAAAGGACAGTGTCATGTAGGGAGCACCCAATTGGGATCCCATCTCCTTGGCAAGGTCATCCATTTCACCATAGCTTACACCTACCCTGAAAGCATCATCATCTGACATAATCCCAGCGACTGGTAGGGGGAGGACATGTTCAGTCTTCTTGGTTACCGCTGAGATACCACCCTGGTTCTGGATAATAAGATTCATAGCTTTCGCCAGATCTTCATTCGAGGTTCCTACAGCAACAATATTGTGGGAATCATGGGCAACGGATGAGGCAATGGCACCCTCCTTTAATCCAAAATTTCGAATTAAGGCAACAGCGGGTTTCGAGAGGGAGTAGCGATTTAAAACGGCGATTTTAAGGATATCTTCCTCAATATTTGGCTCAATGAAGCCATCAGAGTTTAATGTTGGGTGCCACGAATATTTCTTAGTGACCAATTGCCCATCAATAACATCTATAACAGGTACTTGGTCCTGGCTTGATTTAATTCCAAAGAGCTGGGGTGTCTGGAGAGCTGCTTCAAACTTATTTATTGGCTCAACGACCTGAGAACTCAGTTTTGTTGTGCCATTTTCAGCCATGAGTTCACCATTGATATAAGTCGCTTTGACCTGAAAATTATCAAAATCGTCAACAAGAATCAGGTCTGCCGGATCACCCGTTTGCATGAGACCAATATCCAGTTTATATGTTTTTACCGGTGTAACCGAAGCGCTCCATAAGACCTTGAGTGGATCAATTCCTGCGGCGATGGCTCGTTTTACCATCTCATTTATGTGCCCTTCAGCCAGATCATCAGGATGCTTGTCATCGCTGCAAAGCATACAATTCTTATAATGCTCATCAAGCAAGGGAATGAGATCATCCAGGTTGCGAGCTGCGGATCCTTCCCGAATCTGCACTTGCATACCCAGGGACAATTTTTCCAAAGCTTCCGCCAGGCTGAAACATTCATGATCGGTTGTAATGCCGGCCTCAACATACTTCTTAACCGCTTCACCTCGTAATCCCGGTGCGTGTCCATCAACGACTTTTCCAGCAATGCGGGCGAGTCTTAATTTCTCATTCACATCCTCAGCGTCATTCAAAACTCCAGGTACATTCATCATTTCTGATAGACTGACAATATCTGGTCGTTGCAAGAGAGTTTCTATTTCAGGTGCGGACAACTCTGCACCTGCCGTTTCAAAGGGAGTCGCTGGGACGCAGGAAGGTGCGCTGAAATGAAATTTAAAAGGTGATTGCTCTGCATTGGACAACATGAAATCAACTCCACGCATCCCGAGAACATTGGCTATTTCGTGTGGATCAGAAACTGTGGCCACGGTGCCATGAACAACTGCTGCACGAGCAAATTCGGTGGGCACCAGCATGGAGCTTTCAATATGAATATGGGCATCGATGAGTCCTGGAAGTATAAGATGTGTTTCTGAAACTGATTCTTCTGCGACAGACGTGATTCTGCCATTTTCAACATGAATGGTTCCAGGGAAAATGCGTTGATTTAAAACATCAACAATGCTTCCAGAGAGGGAAAAGGAGTTATATGTCATGGTCTATTTCTCAAGTACATAAATATGATCAATTCGAGTCGGTTTCTTTTTGAGCCGGTCTGTAATCTAGTATTATTCATGAAGAATTAGAAAGAAATCTTGGCAAATGTTGAACGCAGTCAATTACAGTTTTTGACTTGAATCTAAAAAAAGATGAAACTCACTATCTGATTTTTTGAGATAAATACTAATATAGGAGGCTCTTGTCACGAATCTGAAAAGCTTTAGACTAGGAATCATTATATGCTAAGTCGTCTCCCTGTAGGTATGTTCGCCAAAGCTCTGGCTCCCAGGTTAAAATATTTGCCTGTCGTCACCCGTGCCGCCTGGCGTAAGCATCTTCATGTTAATGGTGATTTAAAAGCAGGCAAAGGTGTCGCCAGACGTCCTCCTTATCAAATCAGTCTACGAATAACCAATCGTTGCAATCAACGCTGCGCCATCTGTGGACAGTTTGGTGACAATGGCTACATGAACGAAGGCGGAGGTGATCATCTTCTGACAGAATTGACCTTTGAGGACTACAAAAAAATTGTAGACGAAACCGCTCATTATAAACCAATTTTCTACATCACAGGTGGTGAAGCTCTTCTATACAAGGACCTATTTAAACTAACTGCATATATGAAAGAGAAGGGCTGCTATGTATATGTCATCACAAATGGAGCGGCACTGGAGCGTAATGCTAAACAGATAGTGGAACAAAAATGGGATATGCTGACATGTTCGCTGGATGGACCTGAGGAAATTCATGATCAAGCCCGAGGCGTTCCCGGAACATTCAAAAAGACCTCCAGAGGAATCAAATTGTTGCTTGAAGAGCGTGGTAAAAAACCCGATCCCTATTTCTTGATCTCTGCAACAGTATCAGATACCAATCAGGATCATCTCGAGAGTATGTTTGATACCGTGGCCGAATTGGGTCCTGATGGTCTTATCCTGTATCTATCCTGGTTCACTACCCAGGAAATCGGTGAACAACATGCCGATATTCTTAAGAGAGAAATGGGTGTGGATGCAGAGACCTGGAAATCCTATATCGGTCAAAACACCACAATCAAAGCCGAACAAGTAAAGCAAACCATTGAAAAGATATCAAAAAAGAAATATCCCTTTGGCTGGTTTCCAGTTCCTTTTATGGATACCGAAAAGATCGTTCCCTACTATGAACAGCCCGAGGATTTTCTAGGGTTCGGACCCTGTGTTGCTCCTTATATGATGATCGACATCATGCCCAATGGTGATGTTGTGACCTGTCGCGACTATATCGATGTCAAAGTGGGCAATATTCAGGAAACCCCCTTACTTGAATTGTGGAACAATGACCGTTTTCGTGAATTCAGAACCCTCCTGAATAAAGAGGGTGGCACTTTACCCCAATGCAGCCGCTGTTGCGGCTTAATGGGATTCTAGAAGATCTCACGTTCCTGCTTTCTGTAAGCTCTAAGACACCTAAGTTCAAAAAATATATTATTGTTTAACCTGAAAGAATGTTTTAGCGTCGATTGTAAGCGTGGGAACATTTTGGGATTAGATATTTTCATATAATTGAAGGTTGAGGACAATAATAAATGATCACCCTGGAAAAATTTGAAGCAGAAGATATCCAAAGACTGATCAACTGGGTAGCGGATGCTGACTTTTTGTTACAGTGGTCAGGTTCTAAATACGTGTTTCCCCTGGATGAAAAGCAACTCACGACCAATCTGGAAATGACCAGGACGGACCCTCCCACTCAGTTTATGTTCAAAGCCCTCTTGGATGGGACCACTATTGGTCATATCGAACTCATGGCTGTGAATTATGTTGAGAAAAGTGCAGTACTTGCCAGAGTTCTCATTGGTCCAAAACAATATAGAGGGCAGGGCTGTGGCAAAATGATGATAGGGCTGGTCCTCCATTTCGCGTTCAACGAATTAGGATTGACGAAGCTAGATTTGGGTGTATTCGCTTTTAATAAATCGGCGATTCAATGTTACCAGCAGTTTGGCTTCAAAATTTACAAGACGATCCCAAACCGTGAAGATGAGAAGTGGACCCTTCTGAGAATGAATCTAAAAAAGAGTGCTTGGATCGATATGATAAAAATTAATGAGAATGGGGAATGATGGAGAGCTGGCTTTTGAGCATGAAACAGACTGGTCTGGTGTATGTTAAGGTTTATGTTTCAGACCAGGCTTGACCCAGTAATTTCTGGTACAAGTTGTCTCAATTTAAATCGTAGTCAAAATCAATAGGATGATATATGCATAAAATTTCAATTGCTAATTTCTCAGAATTAAAACCACTGGAACCCACCTATGCATTGGTGGGGAATGTGGATCTAGTCATCACGCGGTTTTCAGAAAGAGAAGAAGTTTCTGTCCTTTATGGCCGCTGTCACCATCGGGGTGCACTCCTATCGGATGGACATATTCAAGGGAATGACCTTATCTGTGGCTTGCATAATTGGGATTACAATTACAAATCAGGCGTGAGTGCATACAATAATGAGGAGAAACTCCAAAAATTTTCAGTCTGGATTGATGATGATCAGGTTTTAGTTGATGAAGACGAAATTAAAGACTGGGAGAATCAGAATCCTCAGCCCTATAATCGAGATGCCTATCAAGGGCTCTATCAAGACGTTCACGGTGCTCCTGAAGAACCGCATGCACAATACATTCAACATTTGGCCGAAAAGGGACTTAGTGAAACAGGGCATCACGGGCGTGTAGATGCCATGGGGGTTCCCAGGCAGGATTTACCCAATTGGGAAGACATACAATTACTTACTGCTCAATTGCATAAAGTACCACTCCTTGATGATGCTGAGGTCGGTACAGAGGTAGTTATTGGTCCCAATGCTGAGAAACCGCTGGTGCTGGAGCGTCCTCTTTTTGTCTCCGATATGAGTTTTGGCGCTCTCTCTGAAGAGGCTAAGGTATCATTGGCAAAAGGGGCAGAGCTGGCTGGGACTGGAATTTGCTCAGGTGAAGGCGGTATGCTTCCAGATGAGCAGGCATCAAATAGTCGTTATCTTTATGAATTAGCCTCAGCTCGATTTGGCTTCACCATGGATAAGGTCCAGAAATGTCAGGCCTTTCACTTTAAGTGTGGACAGGGGGCAAAAACTGGAACGGGCGGTCATCTGCCTGGAAATAAAGTACTGGGCAAGATTGCAGAAGTTCGTGGCCTGGCTGAAGGAGAACCAGCCATTTCACCACCTCGTTTCCCAGACTGGGAAAACATAGAAGATTATAAACGGTTCGCTGAGGAGGTTAGAGAGGCGACAGGTGGAATACCAATTGGTGTAAAGCTCTCTGCTCAGCATATCGAAAAGGATATTAAGGCAGCTCTGGATATTGGTGTGGATTACATCATCCTGGATGGAAGAGGCGGGGGAACAGGTGCAGCACCGCTGATATTCAGAGACAATATATCCGTGCCGACCATACCGGCTCTTTCTCGGGCACGCCGTTATCTGGATCAGCAAGGACGCCAGGACATATCATTGGTAATCACCGGTGGTTTACGTCTCCCTGCAGATTTTATCAAAGCCCTGGCATTGGGTGCCGATGCCATTGCAGTTTCAAATTCTGCCATCCAGGCTATTGGGTGTCTCGGGATGCGTGCCTGCCATACCAACAATTGCCCTGTAGGTATTGCCACTCAGAAGCCTGAGTTGAGGGCGCGTATCAAAATTGAAAAGGGAGCTCAACAACTGAACAACTTTTTCAGAGCGTCTACCGAATTGATGCAAGTCATGGCCAGAGCCTGCGGGCATACCCACTTAGATCAGTTTAATCAAGAAGATCTCACTACCTGGAAACGGGATATGGCTGATCTCAGCGGGGTCGCTTTTGGAGGGATATCAAATGAGTAATCATGAAAAAATCAATTATCTGGAATTTCCAGCAAAAGATATGGAGCAAACCAAAGCATTCTTCGGAGAAGTGTTTGAATGGTCATTTGTTGATTATGGTCCTGATTACGTCGCCTGTTCCAACGCTGGCATCGATGTTGGCTTTTTTAAATCAGACCTGACAGCCGAAACGAATTCAGGAAGTGTCCTGATTGTCTTTTTTAGTGAGACACTCGAGGAAACACTTGCGAAAGTTGAACAGGCCAAGGGTAAGATAATGAAACCAATATTTTCGTTTCCAGGAGGGAGACGTTTTCACTTTTCTGATCCCAATGGAAACGAATTCGCGGTTTGGGCTGAACCTGAGCAGGATGGATAAATTCCATACCTAAATCCAGCTTGTCTCGGGCGGGTTCAGGAATAGTTTTCTGCTCAACCTTCAACGTTTATTGTTGAAGACCGCTAGGCTTGTATCTCGGGGGATATAAGGAAGACATTGAAATGATTAAAAATATAAAACCCCTGGGGTTTATGTGGGAAACCAGAGACCCCTTTCTCTTCTGTGTTCATCACCATGATGCATATCCTGTCGGCGATGGAAAAATGGGTCCTGCAGCATCCCTGTCTGGTCGTAACATGGGTCAGGATTTTGACCAAAAGGATGGTTGGAATATGTATCATGGTCGTTCGATACCAGGATTCCCAGCCCACCCCCACAGAGGGTTTGAAACCGTCACAGTTGTACTTGAAGGACTTGTGGATCACCATGATTCAGCAGGTGCCACAGGTCGCTATGGAGATGGAGATGTGCAATGGATGACTGCTGGCAGCGGTCTTCAGCATTCTGAGATGTTCCCATTGGTGAAAGAAGACCAGCCAAACCCCATGGAACTGTTTCAAATCTGGCTCAATCTGCCCGGGAAATCCAAAATGGCTAAGCCTTCCTACAAAATGCTCTGGTCTGAGTCAATCCCAATCCTCAAAACAAAAGATAAAGCAGGTAGAAAAATTGAATCTCGGATTATTGCCGGAAGCTTTGGAGATACTTCAGCTCCTGATCCAGCACCAGATTCCTGGGCTGCCCAAGACGCCAACCAGGTAGTTATCTGGGTGATCACCCTGGATGCAGATGCAGAATTTGATCTTCCAGCATGTGAGGCAGGTGTAAATAGAGACCTCTATTTTTATGAAGGCGAATCGCTAATAATCGCAGAGCAGAGTATCCAAGAATATCATGCTCTTGAGATTTCTACTTCTGATAAGATCCATATAAAAAATGGTTCGACACAATCCAGACTACTTCTCCTGCAAGGCAAGCCCATCGGAGAACCTGTCGTGCGTTATGGTCCCTTTGTGATGAACACACAGGCTGAAATCCAGAAAGCCTTTGATGATTTCAGAGCAACAGAATTCGGAGGCTGGCCATGGGATAGACATGACCCTGTAAACCCTGTGGCTCAGGGTAGATTTTCCAGATACTCTGATGGAACCGAAGAAATCAAGGATTCCTGAGGCTGATCTTTGAGGGGAATTAAATCAATAGTAATGTGTCTACCAGCAATTCTCTTGATGAATTGTTCTATCATGGATGATAATTCTCTCCCAGTGGATCAGTTCAACCAGGTCCAGATCAGCGACTTTGAGGTCAATATGCAGAGGGATTATATCAGAGGAAAAATCCAAAATATCGGTGAGCATAATATCACCTCATCCATCTTCGAGTTTGAAATTTACACAGGTAATCCTGGGGCTGCTGGAAATACAAATCTCATGAATAAAAACTCTGTAATTAACTATACAGGAAGAGATCCTCTCGACCCCGCAAAATTGCTCCTCTCTCAGAATTTTGTGGTTCGTGAACCACTTAAACCGGGTTATTCGACAGAGTTTTATTTCGAACTAAAGATGGATTATGAATTTTATGAATTCTTCTATACTTACGAGATCGTTCAACTCAAAGGTCGTTAAAAACTTTTATTTTTTCCTTCCTGAGACCAAGCTTCATAGAGGAATACGGGGGAAATAATATTATACTCTCACCAAATTACGAGGTGTGTTGAATGAAATGTCCCTACTGCGCTGAAGAAATCCAGGATGATGCAATATTTTGTCGCTACTGTTCAGCCATGAAAGAAAATGATCTCTGGATACCACCTTCTTCAGGAAAAAGTTCTGAGACCGGAGGTATTACTGGACCACGTTTTACCATGCGATTTGCAGGTTTCTTTTTTGGTCTTTCCGCTCTGGCAGAGCTCGCATCAATTGTTTCCCCAGTTGCCTTGTTTGGTGCTGAGCGTAGTGGAATTGTTGCCCTGATATACCATCTCCTGTATAGCGGTATATATGGGGGTATGGGTTTAGGTTTATGGACGGCAAAATCCTGGGGTTTTCAGATGATGTTAACAGGAACTCTGATTTATTCAGTTGATAGACTTCTCTTCCTCATGTATGGTCAAGCTACCTCCAGTCTCTTAAGTGATTATGGTGAATTGATGGGTGCCGGGGGAGAAGAGCTTGTAGCTCAGGCATCTGCCTTGACTGTCGTCGCCACGCTCATCGCATGGTGGGGTTTTGTGGCCTACGTCTATTTCAAAAGAGACTATTTCCAGGAACCTACAGATTCTTAAAACATAATTGAGGTTAATTCAAAAGCCATGGATCCCTTCGAAACCAGGAAAACTAAAAAACCTTCTAAGCGTCACCAGCCAAGAGGGCTCACCATTTTATTTGAAGACGATGATATTCTAGTTGTCGATAAGATGAGTGGTCTTTTGTCCATGAGTAATGCTAAAACTCGTGATCGAACAGCATATTTTGCGTTGAATAATTATGTGCGCAAGGGGAATCCAAAATCTCGAAAACGCATCTATATCGTTCACCGATTAGATAGGGATACTTCAGGTGTTTTGGTCTTTGCAAAAAGTGAAAAGAATAAGCGTTATCTTCAGGATGAATGGAAAAACTTCAGCAAAAAATACTATGCTGTGATCCATGGAAATCTTGCTGAGAAAGAGGGTGTGCTTTCTTCATATCTGGCAGAAAATGTGGTTCATAAAATGTATTCCACCGAGGATCAAAAAGTGGGAAAGCTGGCCAAGACCGGCTACAAAGTTCTCCAGGAATCTAAAAGATACAGTCTGGTTGAAATTGATTTAATCACTGGTCGAAAAAATCAAATTCGCGTTCAATTCGCTGATATTGACTGCCCCGTAGCTGGCGACAAGGTCTATGGAGATAGTGCAAAGGGTATCAAGAGGTTGACCCTCCACGCAGGCTCAATCAATATCAAACACCCCGGCACAAAACAAAGAATGACCTTTGAAGCCAAGATTCCTAGTTATTTCCAACACCTCCTAAATAAATAAATGCAAGGGTCTTGACGTGGATGTTGCCATCATAGGGGGAGGAGCAGCAGGCTACTTTTCGGCCATATCAGTCAAAGAAAATTTTCCAGATGCTGATGTCATAATTTTTGAAAAGACACGGTTCTCCCTGGCTAAGGTCAAAATTTCCGGAGGAGGCAGATGTAATGTCACCAATGGAAACACATCCATCAGTACTTTAGCTGCTGGTTATCCACGCGGAAAGGCTCTCATGAAACGAGCCTTGAGGACATTTAATACAAAACATACCATGGAGTGGTTTGAATCAAGAGATGTACCACTTTTTATTCAAGAGGATATGCGTGTCTTCCCCGTATCTCAGGATTCAACCAGTATTGTCAATTGTCTTCTAGATCAGGCTGAAGCTCAGGGCATAATTTGTGAATATTGGTCCGGGATAGAAACGGTTTCTCGAAAGGGTAAACGTCTAGAGTTAAGTTTTTCCAGACAGGATTTACCTCCCAGAATTTTTGATAAGGTCATCCTGGCAAGTGGTGGATCACCTAGATCCGAAGGCCTTGAGTGGATAGAAAAACTTGGGCATGAGATCGTTGCGCCTGTGCCTTCTCTTTTCACCTTTAATATGCCCAATGAAGCCATTGTGGAATTATCAGGTGTTGCTGTTGATCCTGTGCTTATCAGTATCCCCGGAACCAGTTTGAAAACAAGGGGACCTTTGCTCATTACGCACTGGGGCCTTAGTGGACCAGCAATTCTGAAACTTTCAGCTTTTGGTGCCAGAATCTTCAGTGAAAGAGACTATAACTTTTATGTTAGGGTTAATTGGCTGGATCAGACCAATCATGAACTCGTTTTAAGTCATTTAAACGAAGTGATTATTGAACATGCTCGTAAGCTTTTACCCAATATAAAACCCTTTGGTCTGCCGGATAGATTGTGGCGTTATCTGCTTAATAAAAGTGGAATTCCTCAGACCAAGAGATGGAGTGAGCTTGGTAACAAGGGACTCAATAAGTTGGTCGCCACACTCACCAACGACTCATATTCAGTGTCTGGAAAAACAGGTTTTAAGGATGAGTTTGTGACCTGTGGAGGGGTGAGTCTTGACAGTATTGATGGTAAAACCATGCAAAGCAAGGTGTGTGAGAATCTATATTTTGCCGGGGAAATCCTGGACATTGACGGTATTACCGGCGGATACAACTTTCAAGCAGCCTGGACCACAGCATTTATTGCAGGAAAGCTTAATTAAGCTGAATCGAAATTTGAAGATTTCAAGAATTGGATAAGCTGTCTTTTTAGACAGTATGACAAAGGGGAGTCTATGAAAACAACACGCAGGGAATTTCTAAAATCCGTTGGTATGGGTACCACAGCCTTGATGGCACCAAACTTATTCTTGAATTCATGCATGAAGAAGGATCGCCCCAACATTATTTTCATTATGAGTGATGACCACGCAGAGAGGGCCATCAGTTGCTATAATGATACGTTGATACACACCCCCAACATTGATCGTATTGCATCTGAAGGGATCCGCTTCCAAAACAGTTTCGTCACCAATTCTATCTGCGGTCCCAGCCGAGCCACCCTGCTCACAGGTAAGTATTCACATCTGAATGGGATGTTGGATCATAGCTGTACCTTTGATGGCAGTCAGCTCACCTTTCCTAAACTGCTACAACAGGCTGGCTATCACACATCAATTATAGGAAAATGGCATCTAAAGACAGAACCAACCGGTTTTGATTATTGGAATATCCTCAAAGGTCAGGGGCAATACTACAATCCTGATTTTACAGAAAATGGAGAAAAGAAAAACCACATCGGTTATACTACTGATATTATCACAGATCAGGCCATTGAGACTCTGGACAAGTTGGATAAATCAAAACCGTTTTGTATGCTGATTCACCACAAGGCACCTCATCGTAACTGGATGCCGAATCTGAAACATCTGAATGCCTATAAAAACCAGGAAATTCCGCTACCGGCAAATTTCCATGATGAATATGTCGGTCGTATCGCAGCCGGTGAAGCTGATATGCGCATCGATGATATGTATCTCACTTTCGATATGAAGCTCCACTCCGAGTCAATTGAAGAAGAGACAGGATCTGGTGGCAAGAGGTCTTTTGCAGAAAAAGTTACTGAGACCTGGAAACGGACCTATGACAGGATGACGGATGAGCAGAAGACTGGTTGGGATGCCCATTATGATAAGGTAAATGAGGAATTTAAGCGTCTCAAACTGACAGGTGATGAATTACTAAACTGGAAGTATCAGCATTATCTCAAAGATTATCTACGTTGCATCTTATCAGTTGATGAAAATGTTGGTCGTGTTCTTGACTATCTTGATCAAAATGACCTGACGGAGAACACACTTGTGGTGTACACGTCAGATCAAGGTTTTTATCTTGGTGAACATGGCTGGTATGACAAACGATTTATGTATGAAGAATCCTTAAGCATGCCTCTGGTAATGCGCTATCCCCAGGAGATTCAGCCAGGTCAGGTTGCGGATAACATGGTTATGAATCTGGATTTTTCATCCACCTTCCTTGATTTTGCTGGGGTTGCCATCCCAGCTGAGATGCAGGGGCATTCATTACGGGGTATCGTCAGGGGTAATGAGCCTGAAAACTGGCGTGATTCCATATACTATCACTACTATGAGCATCCCCATGGTTGGCATGATGTGAGACGACATTATGGTGTTCGTACAGAACGCTATAAGTTGATTCACTACTATGAGGAAGATGGTTTTTGGGAGCTGTTTGATCTGGAGAAAGACCCCTCCGAGATGAACAATGTATACTCAGATCCAGCCTACACGAAAGTCGTTCAGGAAACCAAACAGGAATTGGTCAGGCTTCAAAAACTCTATGGAGATGTTGAAATAGACAAATCCTAGTTTAAAGAATATTGACTCAAAACCTCTTGGTGTAGGCGTGACAGTAGGGTGTACCACCAGACTTGATATAGTAGTCTTGATGATAATCTTCACCATGGAAAAACTCTACAGCTGGTGACAATGCTGTAGCAACATCCAAACCTTTAGCTTCCAGGAGTTTGACCAGCCTTTCCGCAGTGACTTTCTGATCATCAGAGAGATAAAAAATTTCTGATCGATATTGTGTACCAATATCCGGTCCCTGGCCATCAACCTGGGTGGGGTCGTGGGTCTCAAAGAATAATCTGGTTAAAGTTTCATAGCTTACTTTTTTCGGGTCGAATACAACTTCTACAGCTTCTGCATGTCCGGTGGTTCCAGTACAAACCTGTTTATAGGTTGGGTTGGGTAAAAATCCACCGGTATATCCTACGCTGGTTGAAATGACGCCATCTACTTTTTGAAGTTGATACTCTACACCCCAGAAGCACCCCGATGCGAAAATTGCTTTTTCCATGTTGATCTCCACTGGTTCAAAATTCAGAGAAATTGAGTTGACACAATGTCGAGTATTCTTTGATGTAAATCCTTCACCCAAAAACACGTGACCGAGATGACCATCACAGTTGGCACAAAGAATTTCTGTTCTGCGACCATCGGCGTCTGTCACTCGCTTTACTGCACCAGGTATTTCATCATCAAAACTGGGCCAGCCGCACTGAGCATCAAATTTATCTCCGGAACGATAGAGAGGGGCGTCACACTGTTTACAGGTATAGGTCCCTGTTTCTTCATGATGTTCGAATTTTCCACTGAAGGGTTTTTCAGTGCCTTTATTGAGAATCACCCGTTGCTCTTCAGGGGTCAGTTTATTGTATTTCATAGGCTCCTGCGCTTGATTGCAGTTAAAGAAAAATAAAGTTAAACTAAGGATGGAAATGGACTTGGATATCTGTTTGGGAAACCACTTATATCTCATTAATGCTCCTTCATACCTTAGACTTGTGAATATACATGAATGACCTACGAATTGTGATAATATTTGTTCCTTATGGTTTATCTTCTCAAAATAATTAAATGTTTGGACTGCTCAGATGAATGATATGATGCTAGGAGAACGAAAATATGAATCTTGACAAATTAGAACAGGCAGAAGCAAAGTTTTTTAACATGTATCCAGGCGGATTTGAACACCCCGATATGGTAGCCATCGGTAAAAAACATAAGATGGATAAGATGATTACCACGGTTCAAGAGGAGTTTTCAGAAGATCAATTTGGAAATTCAAAAGCAATTGTTCAGGCCATGAGTAAACTGGTGAGTCGGTCATCCATGGTCAGCCTCTTCGAAAAACCTAAATTTAGAGATTTTGTAAATAGTCTCCATAATCAGCATGAGACAATCCTGGCAAATGGACTAAGAGAAATGCTCCATGGCAATCAGGAACAGGGATTCAACATGATGCTGGATGTCCTCATCAGCGGGAAAATGGCAAAGTGGTCCCTGATTTCCGTACTCCCCGTTTATCATAAACCTTATGATGAGGTTTTTGTTAAACCAACCACTGCGAAGGGTGTGATCCAGCAGTTTGAGCTGGGCACCCTGGTTTACAAGCCACGTCCCAGTTGGGAGTTTTATAAAGAATTCAGGTCTATCATAAATGAAATGAAAACCAAGGTTGATAGTCGGTTGGCACCCAATAATGCTGCTTTTACTGGATTCTTAATGATGAGTCTGGACCAATAGGATTTTAGGGTATAAATGGCAGTAAATGACTCACTGACTGAAAACCCCTTCTCCTATCTGGCGAGTAAGGATGGTAAGGTCAGAATTTTCAGATCAAGCAAACTCGCTACCACGTTGCGCGGCAAGGAAGCAATTCGTTTTCTTTCAAAGATTGAATCAGCTGATGAATCCGGCTCTCAGCTGATAATGGCCAGAGTCACGGGTCAGTATAAATTTGGGAATGAAAAAGACCTGAGGCAAAAATAGAAAACCGCCCCTCAAGGACGGTTTTCAAACGCCAGACCCCGAATTGATCCTGCGTTAGTGGAAGAATATTTATTCAGTAGATCAGTCGAAGCGAATTTTAATGCTGATCTCTTCGCTCTTTTTTTCCATGTCTTCAGGAGTAAGATCTGAATTGGCCATATAGGCTTGAATACATTTTTTGCCAGCCTCACCTTTTATTTCATCGCCATTGACATAAAACATGCCCTTTTTAATCGAGATGGTTTCAATTTTTTGAGGAGGTGTAGCGCCACTTTCCGCCAGGATGTTTTGAATGGTCTCAGCCAGGTTATCTAACTCGATGACATGTTTAATGGATTTGTAGTGTTCCTTCTTAATAACAGCGTGTGCTGACTCAAGAGCTTCAAGATGAACAATCAGGGAGTCTAGGCCTTCCAAACCCTCGAGGGAAGGGAGTTCTCCCAATTCAATCTTGAGATCCATCTCTTCCATGGCAGGGTGGAGGGCTTCCAGTGGAGCCATTTCAGTGGCGTCCTCCATGTATTCCTGATATTTATGGAATTTCTTTTCGGGCATCTCCTTCCCATTATCCAAAACGTTCATGATCTTTTTAGTCATGGGGTCAAAATCGATAACGATCTTATTCTTTTTAAAGAACCCTGATTTTTTGATGACGATCCGTGCAACCTTTTGCTCATGCCTGGGCATTCTGCGTACAAAAATCTTTGTCAAAGCTGAATCAGACACCTCGCCATCCTCAGTGATAAAGACTTCCTTGTGAATTTCATCCCCGTGGGGTTTTTTGTGAATAATGACCTTTTTTTCCTGGGCTACTGCTGACAGGGCAAAAAGACCAATGAGTAGTATAAGTAGTATGTGTTTCTTTGATGTCATGTTAGACTCCTTTTCAATGTTTATGTTGGGGAAGATAGAGCAAAAAAA
This sequence comes from Fidelibacterota bacterium, assembly GCA_018673925.1. Classification (GTDB taxonomy): domain Bacteria; phylum Fidelibacterota; class UBA8477; order UBA8477; family JABMPR01; genus JABMPR01. Next base: position 71,915 of record JABHBL010000056.1, on the reverse strand, counting down.
CAGCAAATGAGATTAATGGCATGAACCCCTCGAATTCTGGCTCTGAATCATTTGATTTAGACAATATCTAGTTGATGCCATGCAAAGGGCTATTGGTGCCAGGGTAAGGTGGATTGACCGCCTTAGGGGTCGAAGAAGTGCAAAAAAAAGATATATTAACTCACTATGTTACGTAAATGGATTGAACCTGTCCTACTCATACTGCTCTTCGGGGTAGTTTATTTTTCTCCGATTCAATCGGCTACCAGGCCGGTTTTCTATGGTGAATTCAATAATTTGGATGGAAGTTTGTATGCCGTTCGCATCTTTGATATGCTGATTTCTGTTGTTCTGGTCATGGTGGTGGCTCGCACCCTTATCCCCAAACGATTAGACACAAAAAATCTTCTACAGGTTACCGGCTTATTCGTGGGTTTGTTACTGTTGAGTTCAGGTTTGGAATGGACCTGGGACCAACTGTCGCTGAGAGCGTTCAACTTACCTACTGCACCAGGAGAAGTATCAGACAAGATGTTGCTTACCACCCGCAAAGAGATCATGAATTTGACCATTTTCTCAGGAAATATCCTGGTGATGGTTGCCGGCATCTTTTATGGTCTCATGCGTGAACGCAATCAACAGATGCGTCGTCAGGAGCTTCTGGAACTGGAAAACCTTGCCGCCGAAGTGAAATATCTACGTTCCCAAATCAATCCTCATTTTCTGTTTAATACCTTGAATAACATCTATGCCATTACCCAGCGACATGATGATCAGGAGGGCAGCGATGCATTATTACGTCTCTCTGGACTCATGCGATACATGCTATATGATAGTGAAGGAAATTTGACTGGCCTCCCAAAAGAGATAGACCACCTCCAGAACTATATGGATCTTATGCTACTCAAGTATAGCAAGGATGACCTGCCAGAGGTTGAGCTGGTGGTTAAGGGTTCTCCAGATGCTATTCAGGTGGCACCACTCATACTTCTACCATTTGTAGAAAATGCCTTCAAACATGGAATTGACAATCAGGGGAAGGGGTGGATCCACATCCTACTGAACATCTCATTAAACAATCTCAGCTTTTCCGTTGAGAATTCACGATTCCTGGGACGACATGCTTCCAGTGACCACAAGGGAATAGGTCTTGAGAATGTGAAACGACGATTGGAACATCATTATGCTGAAAGGCATAAACTCATTATCAATGAATCAGAGGATGAATACATCATAAATTTGGAGATTCAGTTGTGACCAGCCTGGTTAGATGTATCATAGTTGATGACGAACATGGTGCCATTGAGGTCCTGAAAAAGTATGTTTCCAAAGTGAGTTGGTTACAATTGGACGCCTCCTTCAGCGATCCCCTTGAGGCTTTAAACCATCTTTCACAAAACAGCGTAGATCTAGTCTTTATGGATATCAATATGCCGGATCTCAGTGGTCTTCAATTGTCTAGATTGATCCCTGATGACAGCACAGCAGTAATATTTTGTACGGCCTATTCCGAGCATGCCGTGGAAAGCTATGAGATCCCAGCCCTGGACTACCTGCTCAAACCCATCCCATTTGATCGGTTTTTGGCGGCGGTTAACAAATTTTCCAAACGGGACGCTTTTACCCCGAGTCATGATGTTGAGGCAGGAAAAATCAATCATAAGATATTTATCAAGAGTGGTTCACAGATCCACCAGGTGGATACCCGCAAGATCTCGCTCATCCAAAAAGATGGACATTACACAATATTCAAGATCGAAGGCAAGGAATTGCTATCACGGATGACCTTTGCTCAACTGCTTGAGCTATTACCAAGTGATGAATTCATCCAGATCCACCGTTCCTATTTGGTGGCTATCCCCAGGATTGAAGTAATTCACAAACAGTTTGTTCAGATCGAGGGGAAAGAGATCCCCATCGGTGACTCCTTTAAGCAGGCATTTTTCGATAAGGTCAGTTTTATTGGGAATTGATACAAAAAAAGGGCTGTCAGTTGACAGCCCTTTTTAAAATAATCTAGAACTAATACTACTTAGTGTCACCCATTGCAGCTTCTAATTCTTTAAAAGCCTGTGAAGCTTTGAACTCCGCATAGAGCGCTTCTTCATTCTTAATAACATTCACCACAGCAGTGCTAACGGCATCCTTTTTCAGACCGAGCTGTACATATGCGATCCAGGAGCCACCCGATTTTTCATAGGGGTAGCGCTTTAATACTGTTACACCATTCAAGGTGTTGTCTGTGACTGTTTTTGAAGTGGATTGATAAAACTCTACGATCTGGGTGTTTTCTGTCATACCAGCTTCTTGAGTAAAGCTTTTTACCTGGCTTTGGACTTTGGCTGAAAGCCTTTCCGATAGCTCAACCTTACCAGCTTGTTTGGCTTTATCCATGGCTAAATCCATTTTTCTGGATTCGCCCATTCCAACAGCATAGATATACATATCATCTTCTTCAGGGGGATTGGTAAACCAATCTGGTAAGTCCGCGGGACCCTTGGGATTATTTGCATCTTTGGGCATGTCGATGACTTCTTTTCCACCTGAACAGTTGAGCATGACCAAAGCGGTCAGTACAATTAAAAAACTTAGTTTCACTATCTTCATGTTTCCTCCTAATTATTCAAACTCACTTTGGCGAAGCGATTTGAATATAAGTTAATTCCACTTGATATCATGAAAAAGTTGGCAATAGGTTTTGTTCCTGACTAATTTCCATTCATCGAGTAAACCTCAATACAAACAGATGGGATTATTATGCACAAGACTTGCCTTGTGTTGTTGGCTATATCCTTACATGCCAATGACATACGTATCTCTGAAGTGATGTCAAATCCTCAGGGATCAGAATATGAAAACGAATTCGTAGAGATATTTAATGCCACAGATCATGTGATGCAAATCAATGGCTGGGTTCTCAGCGATGGAAATGGAGTGGATACCATCTCCCATTTATCAGGTCCAATTTGGATTCAACCTTCTCATTTTGCGCTTATCGTGGATCCGGGATATGATTTTCTTACTGGACCCTATTCTGATTTCATAAATGATTCTCTTTCTATTTACACTATTTCCACAGATGCAAGTTTTGGGAGTGGGGGATTATCCAATGCAGGTGAGTCTGTTATCATTCGCAGTCCAGACTCGTCTAGTTCAAGTTTAATGTCATGGTCGCAATCCTCTCAAAATGGGTATTCCTGGGAGCGAGTCTCCATCACCATGGCTGATTCACTGAGCTCCTGGCTCCAGTCAATAAATATCAACGGCACTCCAGGGTATCGTAATTCAGTCACACCACCCCTGATAAACCTGAGTTTAATTGAAATTGAATACCTCCCCTTATCGGACAATGAACCTATGGAAATAATACTCCACATCAAAAATCAGGGGGAGTACACGATCTCTGAATTCGATATTTCCGTATATCGTGATGACAATCAAAATGGTGAAAAAGATGTGCAGGAGTGGGAATTAAATGCTCACTATAGTTCTGAACTGATTTCCCAGGAAGAGCATCAAATACCCCTGACCTTATTTCCTCTCATTCCAGGGCTGCATCAACTAGAAGCCCGAGTCATCATCGAAAATGATGAAGTATCAGAAGATGATTCCCTTAGGTTTGAAATTATAGGATCATATGCCAGGGATATCATCAGTATCACCGAGGTCATGTATAGTCCATCATCAGATCAACAGGGAGAGTGGGTAGAAATTCAGAATAGAAGTGGTGAGGCAGTTTCATTGCAGGGATGGACGATGTCAGATGCGAATCAAACTCGACACCGTATTAGCGATAGTCTTCTATTTATTGAACCGTCTGCCTATTTAGCTCTGTGTGCTTCTTCTAGTATGGCAAATTATTTTGGTATAGAGCCCTCTGAGGTTCTTGATCTCAGCTCCTGGCCCGCCCTAAATAGCTCATCTGATTCTGTGCGTTTGTTTGATGCCAACGGTCATCTCGTATCCTCAGTTTATTATCGAGGAAGTTGGAGTGAATCTGGAACCTCCTTGGAGCGACGTCATCCAGACATTTACCCCCATGAAGAAATAAACTGGGCAGCCAGCACCCAGATCGATGGTGGAACTCCCTCCAGCACGAACACCCGTCATCTGCTTCCGATGGAAATTCGAATTGTCGAGATTCAGATAGAAACAGCAAGTTCAATTGGTCCAACCCAGGCTGGAGTGCGGATTAAGTTTCAAAATTTTGGAATAGACACTCTATTTACCCTGGAACTTGAATCTGATGCTGATATCTACTGGTATGGGGCTCTTCCTAGTTTTGGATCAGATTCACTGGTATTTACTAGTGCTGTTTTGTGGCCAGGTTATAACGAAATTCCAATCCGTTTGATTCACGATGACGAGGTTCATATTGATACCTCGGTTCAGGTAGTGTTAGGTTATCCATCTGGTCAAATAGCAATTAATGAGATTCACTATCTCCCACACGAAGATCAGGTTGAATTTCTCGAATTTGTAAACATCAGTTCAGCCAGGATAGATTTGAAGGGTTGGAGTTTTAAGGATCGTAGTGGAGCCAGGGGTGAAGTGATATCAAGTTTCCTCATTCAACCGGACAGTTTGTTTTTATGGACGGGTGATGCCAACAAGCTGGTGGATTGGACACCCACTTTTGCCAAGACCTGTGAACTCTCATCCTGGCCTAGTTTGAATAACAGTTCTGATTCAATTATTATTCTCGATCCTTTAGGAAATCGGATGCTTGAGCATGGGTATCTGGCACCCTCTAATGATGAACTGGGCAAGAGCCTTGAGCGTTTGGCGCTTTGGAAAGCTCAAGCATTGGAGTCCAGTTGGTCGCCATGTCAGGATCCGCTGGGTATTACTCCTGGTCGGCAAAACTCCATACAAATTCCATCCCATAACCTCGCTGTCCAGGATTTGGTAATTCTAGATTCACTGCTTTGGAGGGATACTGTCTTTTCCGCAGGAATTTCAATTGCAAATACAGGGGTGAATCTGGTTGGGGATGCTACACTTAGTATCAAAATATATCACCATGGAACTCAGATCGAGGGATGGTCTGAGATGCTGCCACCAATTGAAGCAGGGGATAGTTTAGAGTGGAACATTGAACTTAAATCAGAATCATCTGGCTGGATATCTCTTGAGGTTGTGGTCCTATATGAGGGAGATGGAATGCTAGGAGATAACACACAGATTCAGCGGATATTTATCTCAGAGAACACCTCACCGTTTGTAATAAATGAAATCATGCCTCTTCCTATGAATGACCAGAATGAATGGGTCGAAATATATAATAGAAGTGGTGAAACCGTAGACATGCTGGAGTGGCTCATTGCAGACAATTCGGGATCAGGAATTAGTATCTCTGATACCAGTATTCTATTGGAATCTTATAAGTATCTGGTGATAGGGGATGATCAATCACTGGGTCCAGATAAACGGGGTGGGGTTTATCAAGGAATCCCGCACTTTCCAACTCTGAATAATTCTGAAGACTTGATAACATTAATTGACCCACAGGGAATCCCTATGGATGAAATGTCTTACAGTTCATCAACTGAATTGGTTCTGGGACGCTCCTTAGAACGTATTCGACCAGAGGTTTCGGGACAGCATCCTGAAAATTGGAGTGTGTGCATTGACGATTGGGGCTCTACTCCAGGAGTAGAGAATAGTCTTTATCTGGATGTCCTTGCATCAGAGTTATCCATTGACCTGGATCCCAACCCATTTACACCAAACGGGGATGGGAATGCTGATCAACTTGCCATTTACTACGAATTGCCATTTGAACATGGGCTGATGTCAATTATGGTGTTTGATATGGCAGGTCGAAAAATTGCAGAACCAGTGCAAATAAAACCAGTAGGGCACCGAGGACAGGTGCTTTGGGACGGGGAGGCAAATTATGGTGGAACAGCGGTGACAGGCCTATACATCATGAAATTATTGTTTGATGACCAGGCCGGGAAAGTGTGGAGCTGCCTGAAGAAAGTATATTTAATCCGCTAGCGATTAACCTTGGCGTAAGCAGGGGCTTGCATATTTTAGACTTCTTGCATTAACAATCTTTTTGGGGGTGAAAAATCGTAGCCGAAAATACCATGGGTCATTCAATCTGGCTCAAACCTGCAGAACCAGAATTTGATTACTTACAAAACTTGATTACCCAGCTCTCTCAGCGGGGAGAAACACCAGATTTTTCTCCACACATCACCTTGCTTGGTCAATTGACCCAAGAGGTAGCTTGGATAAAGGCAGGATTGATTGAATTCATTCAAAGTATAGAGCCCTTTCAGCTCAGCTTTAGTCATATCGGTATGTTCGATCAATACTTCAGAAGTGTCATCATGCACACCCATCCCAATCCGGTTCTTGATCATTTACATGCTAGTGCTATGGAGCAATTTGAGATAAAGACCAATAATACCTTTCTCCCTCATCTGAGTTTGCTCTATAGTCATCTTGAGATAGCCAACAAGAAGTTACTGATGGAAAGTATCGCCATTGGTTCTCCTCTTTCTGTGACAATAAACGAGGCTGTGCTGGTTGAAACTAATGGTGGTCCGGATCAGTGGCAGGAAGTCACGCGTATTCCATTTAGCTGACAAAAAAAGCCCCGGTTTCCCGAGGCTTTTTTAAACAGCTACAAATTACTCCTTATCCCTCGACTCCTCTCGGGATGACGAGCATTACTCTTCTTTGAGGGATTTCACAAGACCGGTAACAACGGCCTTGGCATCTCCAAAGACCATCATTGTTTTATCATCAAAGAACAATGGATTGGCTTCACCGGCAAAACCGGCACCCATGGATCGTTTGACAAACATGACGGTTCGGGCATAATCAACATTCAGAATAGGCATGCCGTACAGTGGACTGTCTTTCTTGGTCCTGGCTGCTGGATTCACAACGTCATTTGCACCGATAATCAAAGCCACATCCGTGTTCTGGAATTCATCATTAATGTCATCCATTTCATAAAGCACATCATATGGAACATTGGCTTCTGCCAGCAGGACATTCATATGACCAGGCATTCTACCAGCCACGGGGTGAATGGCATATTTGACATCAATTCCTCTTGATGTAAGCATCTCAGCCATTTCATGCAGCACGTGCTGAGCCTGAGCAACAGCCAGACCATAGCCAGGAACGATGATAACTGATTGGACAGTATCCATAATCATAGCAGCATCTTCAGCAGTGTAACGAGTCACTGTCTTTTGCTCACCACCACCAGTACCGGCATCACCAGTACTATCATCAGTTCCCACAGCACCAAATAGTACATTGAAAAGACTGCGGTTCATAGCATCACACATTAACTGAGTCAAAATCAAACCAGAAGCTCCAACCAGAGCACCTGCAATAATGAGAACATTATTGGACAGGACAAACCCTGTGGCTGAGGCAGCCAGACCTGAATAAGAATTCAAGAGCGCAATCACTACTGGCATATCTGCGCCACCAATTGGAATTACAAAGGTGACACCAAAGACAGCTGCTGCAGCAATGATAAGCAGCGGCCACATCGGTACATCGGGAGCCATGACATACATGACACCAAAGATCACAACACCGACCATTAACAAAAAGTTGAGTACCTGGTGCATGGGTAATACCATGGGACGACCTGGCATGAGACCCTGCAGTTTAGCAAATGCGATCAATGAACCGGTCAACGTGACTGTACCAATGAATAGACTTAGAATGAGAGTGATATTAACATCCAATGTTACAGGAAGTGTGGTTGGTTCCAGATATTCTGAATAAGCCACCAGAGTTGAGGCGATACCACCAAACCCGTTGAAAAGGGCTACCATCTGTGGCATGGATGTCATTTCGATTTTTTTAGCAACGACACCACCAATGAGTCCACCGACAACCATTCCCACAATGATTTGAACTGGACCGGCTATACCAGAAACCACCAATGTGATCACGATGGCGATGGCCATAGCCATCATCGCATATTGGTTACCCCTACGGGCAGTTTTAGCTGAACCAAGAAACTTCAAACCAATAATAAAAAGTGCTGAAGCCAGGAGATAGGTGAACTGTTCTAAATAGATCATCATTAGGCCCCTTTCTCAGTCTTTTTATCTTTTTTAAACATACCAAGCATGCGGTCAGTTACCATAAATCCACCAATCACATTGATCATGGCGAAAGCGATGGCTAGAACTCCCAGAATGGTACTTACTTTCCAATTATTGGCATTGGCTGCCAGTAGGGCACCCACTACAGTAATACCTGAAATGGCATTGGAACCAGACATGAGAGGCGTATGCAGCAGTGGTGGAACCTTTGTAATCAACTCAAAGCCGATAAAGACGGCGAGAGTGAAAACATAGATGGATACAATTAGACTTTCCATTATGCATTCCCTCCTGATATGGATTTCTTAACAAGATCGTTCTGAACTTCTCCAGCGTGAGTGATGCAAGCTCCAGCCGTGACTTCTTCATCGAAATCAAGTGAGTTGTCCTCATTCTGAAAGATGTTCTTGAATAGGTTGAGGAGGTTTTTTGAAAACATTCCACTACCATTGATGGGCAATGTGGCGGGCAGGTTCAAAGTACCAACAATGGTGACACCATGTTTAACCACAGTCTTGCCAGCTTCAGCAAGCTCACAATTACCACCACCTTCAATGGCCAGGTCAATAATTACCGAACCAGGTCGCATCATTTTTACCATCTCCTCAGTAATGAGGATGGGTGCTGCCTTGCCAAAAATCTGAGCAGTAGTGATAATCACATCAACTTTAGGCAAGCGCGCCCCAATTGCTTCTTGCTCAGCAATGAGAAAGGCATCGGATTGTTGCTTCGCGTATCCTCCGGTTGTTTCAACATTCTCTTCAGGAACTTCCATGTGGACAAAAGTAGCACCAAGACTTTTTACCTGCTCTTCAACGGCAGGTCGTGGATCAAAGGCTTCGACTCTTGAACCTAGACGTTTAGCGGTAGCAATTGCCTGAAGACCTGCGACACCAGCTCCTAAAACAAAAGTAGTAGCAGGAGGAATAGACCCTGCAGCGGTCATGAGCAAAGGAAAGATTTTTCCTAAATGGTTGGCCGAGATCAGTACAGCCTTGTAACCAGCTAGAGTAGCCATGGAGCTCAGTGTATCCATGCTTTGAGCACGAGAAATTCTAGGAATGAACTCGGTGGCAAAGCTGGTAACTTTTTTTGCATTCATGGCATTGAGGGTTTCATGATTGCTTAATGGAGCGAGATAGCCCATGTAGATGGCTCCATCCTTCATCATTTTGACTTCATCAGCACTGGGTGGCTGAACTTTAAAGATGACATCTGCTCCCGCAAAAAGCGATTTTGCATCATCAACTATACTGGCTCCAGCCTTTTCAAATTCTTCATCTGAAATGAATGAGTTTGCTCCAGCATTCTTTTGAATGATGACTTCATGCTCCAAGCGAGTAAATGCAGTAACCATTCCGGGGACCATCGCAACGCGGGTCTCTCCAGAAGTTGTCTCGACGGGTATACCGATCTTCACTGGGTCTCTCCTGTGTTGGTTAATATTACAATATTGGTATTAATTATCATGGCGCCAAGATATCTGAACACCTGCCCCTGACAAGAGGAGTTTTCACCATTTTTAATGCTGTGATGTACCGCTTCAAAGGCCGGCAATTGATTTTAAGCTTTGGCGCTTCCGATCATGTGTTGGATTGCACGTAAAATGTCTCGTCGGCTGATCTGGCCAATGACCACATCATCTTCTACAACGGGAATTCTACGATAGACATTGTTCAAGAACAGATCAGCCACTGTAAAGATATCCATATCGGGACCAATACTCATGACAGCCTCAGTCATATATTCGCTGACTGGACCCGCTGGTGCATCGTGAAAGGCACCATTTGCAAGAGTACGTAGACAATCCTTTTGAGAAATAATGCCAACGAGTCGACCATCACCATCCACAATAGGTGCACCTGAGATCTCAGATTTTACCAATTCATCTATAGCGGTGTAGATATCCGTTTCAGGAGTAAAGACAACCAGTTCCTTTGTCATAAAATCACGAACATTCATCTTATCCATCGAAGTCTCTCGCTTCCCTTTTTGCTCAATTGACATCTTATCTTTTCGAGCGTCTTATTTACAAAATATTTCAACAGTATCAAATACTTGTCTTACCAAAGAGCATTTGACGAGCACATAATTAGAACATTCTGATTCTAGTTGAAAATCCATGATCAAATGATCTTTTTAAATCCACAATGATTTGAATCGCCACCCCTTGAGTGTATCTTTTAAGCTATGACAGCGCAACAAATCAAGAGTCCTAAAGTTACAGTAATTATCCCTCATTGGAATGGGATTGAGATCCTTGAACCCTGTTTGCGTTCCTTGGAAGCCACAAAATATGATCACCTGGAAATTGTTGTCGTGGATAACGCATCATCCGATGATAGTGTTGCCTTTGTTCATCGAGAATTTCCCAATGTAAAAGTTATTCAAAACACTGAAAACCTGGGATTCGCCGGTGGTTGTAATGTCGGATTACGAGAAGTTGAATCAGATTATTATCTCGTTCTAAATAATGATACAACCCATGATTCTGATTGGATCAGCCCCCTGGTTGAGCAGATGGAGATTGACTCAAGCATTGCTGCCGTGCAACCCAAAATCATGTCCGCTCAAAACCCCGAAGTTTTCGACTATGCAGGAGGTGTCGGTGGGTTAATAGATATACTGGCCTTCCCGTACGCTTTGGGCAGAATATTCACTACCACAGAGAAGGATGATGGCTATTACGATATACCAAGAGATATCTTTTGGGCCAGCGGAACAGCCCTCTTGATACGCGGAGCAGCCCTTCAGGATGTAGGCTTGTTTGATGAAGATTTTTTTGCTCACATGGAGGAAATTGATCTGTGCTGGAGATTTCATAATGCTGGGTGGCGAGTGGTCAATGCTCCAAAATCTAGAATATTTCACCATTCCGGCTGGACCCTACCTCCAGATCGCTATCAGAAAAAATATTTGAATCATCGCAACAATTTGATGATGATTATCAAGAACTATCCATTCGCTTATTTGGCTGCCATTTTTCCAGCCCGTCTTGTGCTTGAAGGAGTCGCCTTTGTATTCTCAGCCTTGATTCGCGACTGGAAAAGAATGGCAGCGATTACTATGGCCATTGGTTGGAATCTTTTCCATCCATTTCTCCTCATTAAAAAACATAAAGAAGCTGGAAAAAAGCGGAAACCTCAGGCGGTTGCAGCAACTCTACGCAGGATGTATGGAGGCTCTATTTTCTTTCAGTACTTTATACGTGGTCAAAAACGAGCCCGAGACATCGAAGTATGATGCCTGCAACTTTTTTTGCCTTAATAGGGGCAATCTTTGGAATTCTGACTGTCGGTTTAGGTGCTTTTGGTGCTCATGCTTTAAAAAGCGTTCTAGATAGTTATGGACAAAGCATTTGGGAAAAGGCAGTATTCTATCAGGCTATTCACTCCCTGCTACTCCTGATTCTGCCGGGTCTTTCAAGTTATCTGACCCCTAAAGAGCTGAATGTTTCTGGTTATCTGATAATCATTGGAATTTTCTTGTTCTCAGGAAGTCTGTATATCCTGGCAATCAGTGGAAAAAAATATTTTGGAGCGATAACTCCAATTGGTGGCGTTGCATTTATTGTTGGTTGGTCATGGTTAGCCTATGCTCTCTTTAAGGCCACGTTTCGATCATGAATGGCGTGCGTCCCTGGCGTCGATCTGACTTGCCCTCAATTCAAAGGGTCGCCTGGGATACTTGGGCTGATGCTTACGGAGCATTTGTGCCAGAGGTGGACAGGAAAGAATTTCATGATTCCTATTATGCCATTAAAAAACTCCAGAATTTGTATGACTCCAAAATTGTAGATGGATGTGTCGCCCTGGTTGATCAAATCATCGTAGGATATAGCAAAACCTATTGGAATCAACAGGACCTTCAATTCTTCATTACATCGCTCTATGTTTTACCATCATATCAAAAATTGAAGCTGGGAAAGCGGATGATGGAATACGGAATTAATATCGCCAAAAAAAACTATAACGCTGATCGTGTATGGCTGGGTGTCATGGTTGAAAACTTGCCAGCCATTGACTGGTATAATCGACAAGGATTTATCTTTGAGGATAGCAAGCCATTTACCATTGGAAAAACGACCATAGAACATTTATATGGATACAAGCTGATCTAAGTCAGTTGTATCCCTCAGGGAGGAAAAATGCCAATTTTAATATCAGGAATCTCAGGAGTTCGCGGAATCATCAATGATGGTTTCGATGAAGAGGTCGTTGAAGTTTATACCAGGGCCTTTGCTCAACTCATGGATAAAGGCCGTATTGTTATTGCCCAGGACAGCCGACCCTCCGGAGAAATGTTCAAGGGTGTGGTTGAAAAAATCCTAAACCAATTGGGTTGTGAAATTATTGACTGTGGAATTTGTCCCACACCCACAGCTCAACTGATGGTAAAAGACCTGAATGCCAAGGGTGGAATCATCGTTACTGCCAGCCACAACCCCATCGAATGGAATGCCCTCAAATTTGTAGGTGACGAAGGCTTGTTTCTAGATTCTGAAGAACACAAGCAACTTCAAATCGAATTGGGTAAAGTGAAGACAGCCGGGCCTCTTGAATCTGAGTTGACTGGCTCAGTTACCAAGCTGGATGATAGAATCGAGCGCCATATTGAGAATGTGATGGCTCTGGATCTGGTAAATGTCGATGCCATTCGTGAGTTGCGACCCAAGGTTGTTATCGATGCCATCAATGGCGCCGGGTCAGAAGCACTGCCTGCCTTCCTGGAGCGAATAGGCTGTGAAGTGTTCCCCATAAATTGTGATAATGATGGAAATTTTGTTCATACCCCTGAGCCTCTCCCGGAAAATCTTATGGAACTAAGAAGGACTGTGAGTCGCGTGGGAGCTGATTTAGGAATCGCTACTGATCCAGATGCTGATAGACTGGCAGTCATCGATGGATATGGAAATCCTCTTGTTGAAGAATACACACTGGTCCTGGCTGCTTACCACGCCCTCCGACATGCAGCTGAGCACGATCGTCGACCTCTGGTTACCAATTTAAGTTCTACCAAAGCTCTGGATGATCTGGCTGAACGATATGGTCGTAGGGTACTGAGAACACCTGTTGGTGAAATTCATGTTGCCCGCAAAATGCAGCAACTGGATACCCTCATTGGAGGTGAAGGTAATGGTGGTGTCATTTTAGCTGAATCTCATCTTGGGCGCGATTCTCTGGTTGCTTCAGGTCTCATCCTTTCGCTCATGGCTGAAACCAAACAGTCCATACGTGAAATTGCAGATGATCTACCTCGCTATGAGATGGTTAAGGACAAAATTAATGTTCAAGGCTACCAGCCTGCCGATATTCTCCAATCACTAGCTGAAAAATATGCCAGCCTGGTTCCAAATCTTGAGGATGGGGTGAAGATTAGCTGGAAGGATCGCTGGGTACACTTTCGTGCCTCAAACACAGAACCAATTGTCCGTATCTTTGCAGAGGGATCAAGCCAGACAGTGGCAGCTTCTCTGGTAAACGAATTTAAAACAGAGATTCAGGATTTATTATAGGCCTAAGCTGCGCTCAAAATACTAGTATCAGTCTGGGACTGAAAAGCCCATGAAAAAGTATCCAGAAATTAAAACAGAACGACTATTACTTAGAGGTTTCCAACCATCTGATGCTGCTGCTATTCAGGAGTTAGCTGGTGTGTATGAAGTTGCGGAAATGACACTCAATATTCCACATCCTTATCTAGATGGTATGGCTGAAACCTGGATAGAAACTCATCAGGAAGATTTTGAATCAGGCGGGGGTGTTGTATTTGCCATGATTGATCAAAAATCCAAATTATTAATGGGGGCGGCTGGTCTAATTGTTACGCCTCGTTTCAATCGAGCTGAACTTGGTTATTGGGTTGGCAAACCATATTGGGACCAAGGTTATGCTACTGAAGCATCAAAAGCCTTACTCAAATATGGATTCGAGACGATGCAGTTGAATAAGATTCATGCCAGCCATATGACCCGAAACCCATCATCTGGTCGCGTCATGCAAAAAATTGGTATGGAATCTGAAGGTATCCTCAAGCAACATGCCCTCAAATGGGATGAATTTGTTGATTTAGCTGTTTATGGGATATTGGCATCATCCTGGTTAGCACAACAGGCACAATGATTTGCTAGAATCGCATTACAATACTGTTATAATCGGTGCTGGACCAGCCGGACTTATTGCTGGCGTAGAAGCTTATAATTCGAATCATCGTATTGTTATCCTGGAAAAAATGCATAAAACCGGCCTCAAGTTGCGTATATCAGGCAAGGGTCGCTGCAATATCACGAATGAGGAGAGCATGCAGAGCTTTCTGAATCGATTTGGCAAAAAAGGTCGTTTTCTCAAGTATGCATTTTCTCAATTCTTTAATCATGATTTGCTAAAATACATAAATGATTTGGGGGTTCCCACCAAGCTGGAGCGGGGAGGTCGATACTTCTGTGAGAGTGATCGAGCAACAGACATTGTTGTAGCGTTTGAAAAGAAATTGAGTGAATTAAAAATCCCCATCGTCATGAAAACACATGTGACTGGAATTCAAAAAAATGAGAGGGGTCAATATGTTCTCCAGGTGACGCAAGGAGCTCACCAGTCTCAAGTCCTGGCGGATCAAGTGTGTGTATGCTCGGGAGGATTAGGATATCCTGCAACTGGTTCAACAGGTGATGGATATACTATGGCAAAAAGTTTTGACCACACCATCATAGATACTGCTCCATCTCTTGTGCCTGTCCTCACTGCCGGGGACATCGCAAAAAGAGTGATGGGTGTCAGCCTGAGAAATGTATCACTCTCAATCTGGGATGAAGGTAAAAAAGTCACCGAAATGTTTGGGGAAATGATGTTCACACGGAAAGGTGTCACAGGTCCAATAATATTAACCTTGAGTGAAACCCTTGTGGGCATGCTGGACACACGGAAGGAAGTTCAAATCAAAATTGATCTCAAACCAGCTCTAGATCATAAGAAATTGGATCAGCGACTGCTTCGAGAATTATCAAATAACAGTAAGCAGAATTTCAGAAGTTTATTGAAATCCCTATTGCCGCTCAAGATGATCGACCTTTTTGTGGATTTGCTAGAAATAGATACAGCTAAAAAATTGCATCAGGTCACAGGAGAAGAACGTAAGCGGTTGAGAATACTCTTAAAAGAATTTCCCATGCAGGTCATTGGTCACGACTCCTATGATCGTGCTATTGTGACATCTGGAGGCGTTTCATTAAAAGAGATAAATTCCACAACTATGGAATCAAATTTAGCATCAAAGCTGTATTTTGCCGGTGAAGTTATTGATGTAAATGGTGAAACCGGGGGCTATAATTTGACCTCAAGTTGGTCAACCGGATTTCTGGCTGGACGATCGATGCGAAATAATGATTTTGGGAGATAGCTCATGAAAAAAAATAAACGATCCGGTGTGTTTAAATTGATGCTGGGCAGAGCCTGGTTTCGATTAGCAGGATGGGAGTTTAAGGGCAATCTGTCACCACAGGGAAAGTTTATTCTGATTTGCGAACCCCATACCAGTAATTGGGATTTTATTCATCTTCTGGGTGTCATGTTCATCATGCGCATAAAAATTTCATGGCTGGGAAAGCACACTCTATTCAAAAAACCTTTTGGCGGATTTATGAAATGGTTGGGTGGCATTCCAATCGATCGGAGAAGTGCCCATGGTGTGGTTGATCAAATCGCTGATCATTTTGCAGCAAATGAGAATCTTATTATCGCTCTGGCTCCATCTGGGACTCGCTCCAAACGGGATCATTGGAAGTCTGGTTTTTATCACATGGGGTATAAAGCCCAGGTACCCCTTTTACTGGGTTATGTAGATTTTGCAAACAAAATAGCGGGGACTGGACCGTCGTTTATCCCGTCAGGAGATTTCAAAAAGGATATGGATTTTATCCGAGAGTTTTATGCTGATATCAGGGGTGATCATCCTGAATTAGAATCAGATATAATTTTGAAAGAAGAGCTAGAAGACTAATCCCACGCCTTACAATTCGGGGTACTTTACAACTGTATTATCTATAGCAGGAATACTTCTTAAGTAATCGTAGATCGCACCTAAATCCTCAGCCTGCATTGTCGCGTAATATGTCCAGGGCATGGGCGTGTTTACCTGATTCTCTGACAGCGGGGCCTCACGTGCTGCAGGAAAATCCAAAGCTTTAAAGCGCTGGATAAAGCCCTCTCTCGTCCAGGTTTTAATACCTGTTTCATGAGGTGTAATGTTAGCTGAATTCACTGTACCTCCAGATAACATTCCCATTGTGAACCCCCCTGCGAATTCCATCCCTGCTACCGGTTGTCCTTTTTTCATAGGTGTGTGGCAGTCCATGCAGCCTGCTGCTGTTGTCATGTATTTCCCGTAGGCAACGGTATCCGTTTTATAGGGGAGAGTACCAAACTCAGCTTGTTTTGGAATGGTACGGACGATCAGACTTAAAGGAAAATTCAACTTACGTTTGGGAACATCATTCACGATCGGCCTAAGCGTTCTCAGATAAACTACGATACTATAGATATCTTCCTGACTCATTCGTGCATAATTTGGATAGGGCATAATAGGGAAAAGTGGGACCCCCTCTTTGTTCACCCCGCTGGTAATAGCCCGCACAATTTCTCCATCTGTCCAGGAATCCAATGCTGCAGGTGTAATATTGGGTGCATATATTGTCCCAGGTGTACCCATCTCCTCATTGAATACCTCGCCCCCAGCACCGTGTGTTCCTGCTTTAGCAGGGGCCATAAAAATTGACCAATCACGTTGGCTGTGACAATCTGTACAACCCGCGACATGCTCGGCAAGATATTCACCACGAACCAGTCGTTCAGGTGTGGATATAATATTGATATCACCGGCCCTATCAACCTTGATAGGTAATAGAATGCTACATGATATGAGACTAAGCATGAGCATTAGAATTAAAAGAACTCTCATATGTTTTCCGTTCTTATAGAAGATGATTGTCAGCAAAGGAAAAACACTCATTGCGACCTACAATGAGATGATCCAGCAGTCCCACATCGATAGTTCCAAGAGCCAGCTTCATGTTTTTTGATATCTCTCGATCGTGGTTGTAAGGTGTTGATGATCGTGTAGGGAGGCATTGCACCAGGATCACTGATGTAGCTCCCAGGTCGGTCGCTTTTTGTGTCACCTCCGACATATAAAATGAGGGTGCAGAGATAACCTCTGATCCTAACTCATCCATATTTATCACCTGGTTTTTCCCATCAAGGAGGATAATAAAAACAGCATCCCTGTTACGTTCGCGATGATGCTTATTCAGATATTCGGACACCGCCCTACTGGAGTTAAGACAATTCTTGCCATCAGGTTTGACAAATAGGTTGCGGCTACCCGCACCATGTGTATCTCCGATAAAGTATTTTCCGGAGTGAGCTCGTCTTGAGGAATGTTGCGTATTAGGAGCATCCTGGGGAGATAGGCTGCACGATGACAAACCAGCTACTAATATTATTAGATATCCAAATCTCAAACGATCTCCAATTTGTTTGTAAAGCTTAATGATGATAATATAGATCATCATTAATGATTGTCAACAAAATTGCTTTCTGCGGATTGCGTAGGTTAATATAAATTAATAAGATACAGATGGAGGAATTTGAATGGCTATTTTGATCACTCATTTTCGACTTAATTTTCTTGTGTCCTCAGATGGAATTTATAGTAAACGATGATCCGCGAATGAGAAAAAGTCATTCCCCCCTACAATGAGATGATCTAGAACTTCTACATCTATGGAATTCAGAGCAACCTGGAGTTTTTTGGTGACCGCGCGGTCACTTCCAGAGGGGGTCAGTGAACCTGATGGGTGATTGTGAACCAGAATGACACTGGCCGCATCATAGCTCAAGACCTTCTGGATGACCTCTCTTGGGTAGATAGCCGATGTGGTGAGAGATCCACTAAAAAGCTCTTCCATTTTGATAATCTGATTTTGACCATCCAGGAATATGACCATAAAAACCTCACGATTTCTTTCACGTAAGTTGTGGGTGAGATAATCTTTCACTGTTTTACTGGATCTTAGATAATCTTTGCCCTCTGTTTGCTCAAATAAGTATCTCCGGCCAACTGCATGGGGAAGTTTGAGCACAAAAACGTTGGCATGTCCCATCCCTTTCACATCGAGGAGAACTGAGGTAGGAGCCTCCAATACTCCCGCCAGGCTTCCAAATCTTCTGATGAGTTCCTTGGCCTGGGGCTTCATGTCTTTCCTGGGCGTTGCCAGGGTGAGCAAGAGTTCAAGGACTTCATAGTCATGGAAGGATTCAATCCCGTTTTGGAAGAATCGATCTCTTAATCTTTGTCTATGACCCGAACTGGCTACAGTCTTAGCTTGCATTGCATACTCCTCAATTTGATAATTGGGTATTGGTGCCTGGCGGCACGAGATGATGAATTCGACTGAGTTTGGGTTAGCTGATCAGACTATAAAATAAATATTATTTTGTGAAATCTACTTCTTTTTATTAATAGAAGCTCGCTGGTAATGAACGAGGACGGTCCTATTGATTCTTAAAGTGAAGAGATGCTTTCACAAAATCTTTAAACAGGGGATGCGTTCTAGCTACTCTGGATTTGAACTCAGGGTGAGCTTGAGTTGCAACAAACCAGGGATGATCTGCAATCTCAACCATCTCAACCAGCTCATTATCCGGGGAGGCTCCTGAGATGATCATACCAGCATTTTCCAGTTGATCTCTATAGGCATTGTTTACCTCAAAGCGATGACGGTGACGCTCTGAAACATTTCCTTCACCGTAGGCATGAAAAGATTTGGTCCCGTCCTTCAGGACACAATCATATGCACCTAAACGCATACTGGCACCTTTGTGAGTTACATGATGTTGTGAGAGCATAAGATGAATAACAGGATGGGGAGTAGCTTCTGAAAACTCTTCAGAATCTGCTTCGTTAAGACCCATCACATTCCTAGCGTATTCAATGACCGCTACCTGTAAACCAAGACACAGACCCAGGAATGGAATTTGCTTTTCTCGGGCATATTGAGCAGCCCGTATTTTGCCTTCGATGCCTCGTGATCCAAAACCACCTGGAATCAAAATTCCATGGACATGTCCCAGAACTTTTTCCAAACCGGAATCAGACTCCAGATCTTCGGCATCCACAAATTCAATATTTACCTTACAACGATTATCAACTCCAGCGTGAATAAAGGATTCAATGATGCTCTTATAGGCGTCCACCATGGCAGTATATTTACCGGCTACGGCCACTGTGATTTCATCCTCAGGATTCAATATGTGATGTACAAACTGCTCCCACTTAGTGGTATCAGAGGTCACATTTTCCATGTGGAGTTTTTCCATAACAATACCAGCAAGATGTTCTTTTTGCAGCAAGAGGGGAACTTCATAAATGGATTTGGCATCGAGACCCTGTATGACAGCATTGGGCTTTACATTTGTGAATAAGGCCAATTTCTGTCTCACATCATCTGTTAGTTCATGCTGTGTACGACAGAAAAGGATATCTGGCTGCAAACCGATCTCTCTTAGGCGCATGACTGAATGTTGACTGGGTTTCGTTTTTAATTCCTCACTGGCATCAATGTATGGAATGAGGGTCACATGCAGGATGATGACATTCTCACGACCGCGAGCCTGCTGAAATTGTCGCACTGCCTCAAGAAAGGATAGGCTCTCGATATCACCAACCGTACCACCAATTTCCGTGATAACCACATCTAGGTTGGGATCAATTCGTTCCGGTTTTTTGATTCTTTTAATGATTTCATCAGTTACATGAGGAATGATTTGTACAGTTCCACCCAGGTAATCCCCGCGACGCTCTCTTTCCAGCACTTCATAGTAGATACTACCAGCCGTGCTGTTGTTGGCCTTGGTCATGTCTGCATCAATAAATCGTTCGTAGTGCCCCAAATCTAGATCGGTTTCAGTTCCATCATCCAGGACGAACACTTCACCATGCTGGAAGGGATTCATGGTGCCGGGATCCACATTTAGATAGGGATCTAGTTTCTGGATAGTCACTTTTTTGTTCTTTAACTCCAGCAACATGCCAAGGGAAGCAGCCGCAATACCTTTTCCTAGACCAGAGATGACACCCCCTGTTACAATAATGTGTTTGGCTTGATGCGCTTCCATGGTGTCCTCAAATATTTCTTTTTATTGTCAGTATGTTTTGGGGTGTTCGTTTTGCTGGTGGAGCCAGTGCTGATGTGAGAGTCTTAGGGCTGATATTTTCCACCTTGAAATGCATGGCCTAACGTTTGTGACGCTTCCACCGGTTTAAAACAGAACCTTTAAGGGAGGATGCTTTTAGGAGGTCGGAAATGAGGGGGAATTTTAGGGTCACATGAATGCCAGCTCTCATGTGAAGCAATATAGCAAAAGGTCTCCCAAGGCCAAGCTCTTTCAATTAAAAACAGGGCATATATTGTTGCTCTTCGCACCTATATTATTTGCTAATTCAATTCGAGGGAACTATGGGACATATTGTCACTGAGCATCGAGACTACCGCCTACTTCAACAACGGTTTGACCGTCACATAACAGGTGCTCCTGCATCACCAACCTTTACAAAAATTTTAGAACTATTATTCACGCCTGATGAAGCCAGGCTCGTACGTCGTTTCCCTACGATCCCAACTCGAACCTCCAAGTTGGCTGAAAAACTCCAGATGGATGAAGCAAAGCTGAATGACCTGATTCAGGATTTAGCTCATCGCGGACTGGTGGTGGATATCGAGCGTAAGGGTCATCGTTATGTGGCACTCCCACCTGTGGTCATCGGTTTTTTTGAATACACATTTATGCGGTCTAGACCAGACGCCCCCATGGCAGAAATTGCCCAGCTTTTTGAAAAATATATGCTTGAGAATGATCGCTTTAGTCGGGCCGTTTTTGAGGGACAGACCCAGGTGGGTCGTTCATTACCCCGAGAAGAATCTCTGCCCCAGGGAGATCATATCGAAATCCTGGACTATGATCGGGCATCTCATGTAGTTAAAAACGCCAGCTCTCATGCAGTTTCTCTGTGTGCCTGTCGTCATAAAGCTGAACATTTAGGCAAGGCTTGTGATCATGAGCAAAATAATTGTCTCTCATTTGGTGGGGCAGCAGATGTTCTGGTTCATAATGGTCTGGCGCAACATATTTCCGAGTCTGAATCCATGAGACTTCTGGAAATGAGCAAGGAAGCTGGATTGGCTCAGACTGGAGATAATGTTCAGAACGACCTGAGTTATATCTGTAATTGTTGTGGATGTTGCTGTGGTATGATGGAGGCTATTAAAACCTTTGATATGAATAATGCCATCGTGTCATCCAGTTGGATCCTGGATATCAATGAGGAGACCTGTACGGGATGTGCGAAATGCGAATCTGCCTGCCCGGTGGATGCCATTGAAATGGTGAAATATGAAAAGGATGGTCGTAAAAAACAGAAAGCAGTTCGAGATGAGGAGGTTTGTCTCGGTTGCGGTGTCTGTCCTACTTATTGCACTACGGGCTCAGCCACAATGAAGGCACGCCCGCAAAGAATTTACACACCGGAAAGCAGCTTCGATAAATATGCCGCCATGGCCATTGAGCGAGGCAAGTTGTCAGATCTTATCTTTTATGACTATGATGGATTCAGTCATCGAACCCTTGGTAGGGTCTTAAGTCTGCTCGAAAAAACATCTCCCGTTAAGGCTCTCATGGCCATTGAGCCATTAAAATCAACTTTCCTAAATAAACTGGTGAGTCGTCGGAGTAGATAACTCTCAAAATCTCAAGCAAGACTAAATTATGTACAGAGCTAAAAGTGTAAATCAATATATCCAAAATCAACCCCATTGGGCGAAAGCCCTGTCTAAACTTAGAAAAGCATTATTAGAACTGGGTTTAGAAGAGACCATCAAGTGGGGTGGTCCTGTTTACATGTATGAGAAAAAGAATATTGTCAGTATTGGTGGATATAAATCATTTGTCAGTTTGTGGTACTACCAGGGCGCTCTGTTAAAAGATGAAAAGGGTCTGCTTGTAAATGCTCAGGAGGGTATAACTAAGGCCCAACGCCAGATGCGTTTCCAGCATGCGGATGAAATCAACATAGCTGTGGTGAAGTCCTACACTCTGGAAGCCATTGATAACCAGAAAGCTGGTAAAGAATTAAAAGCAGACACCCAAAAGCCTCTTATTATTCCTGATGAACTCGAAAAAATTTTAAAAACCCAAGCAAAGTTAAGTTCCAGTTTTGATGCATTGAACCTCTCAAAACGGCGGGAATATGCTGACTATATTTCCAATACAAAACGAGCAGAAACAAAACTCAATCGCATTGAAAAAATCACACCCATGATCCTGAATGGTGTGGGTCTATCCGACAAATACCGTAGCTAAAAATCTGAACTCTAAACAGACTTGTATTTCATCTGAATGAGGTGAATATTAAAAGGTGACCGCTGGAGTCATATATTTATTCAAGTTAAGGAGTTAATTATGAGTCAAGCAAATGTTGTTGGTTGGTTTGAAATCTATGTTGAAGATATGGTGAGGGCAGTCCATTTTTATAAGTCAGTGCTCCAGTGCGGGGAATTCGAAGATTTTAGTTTTGCAGATGAAAAACTAATGGGTTTTCCTGGGGTCGAAAATGGTCTCTATGCATCTGGTGCTCTGGTCAAGAGTGATGGATATTCACCGGGAAAGGGTGGAACCATGGTCTACTTTAACTCAGCTGATTGTGCTCAGGAGGAGGGTCGTGTGGTCGCAGCTGGAGGCAAGGTCCTGGTTCCCAAACATGCCATTGGTGAACATGGTTTTGTTGCCATCCTTGAAGATAGTGAAGGTAATTCCATCGGAATCCATTCTAGGCAATAGGAGGCACCATGCAGAAATATAAAACAGAAATAAAATGGGGGCTCATCTTTATGGGTGTGACCCTGGTCTGGATGCTCCTGGAGCGAGTCACTGGTCTACATAGTACTCACATTGAGAAGCACGCGACCTATACGAATGTTTTTGCGCCTATAGCCATAGCTGTTTATGTGTTCGCCTTAAGGGATAAGCGAGCTACCGATTTTAATGGGAAAATGACATACAAGGAGGGTTTCCTTAGCGGTGTAGTTATTTCACTTATCGTTGGAATACTAAGCCCCTTTGGACAACTGATAACTGCATATGTCATAAGCCCACACTATTTTGAAAATGCAATCAGTTATGGTGTCGCGAATGGTCTAACCACACTGGAAGAAGCAGAAGCATATTTTAACCTCAAAAATTACATCATTCAGAGTACGATCTTTGCTCCGGTGATGGGTGTAATCACAAGTGCTATTGTAGCTTTTTTCCTGAAGATCAAGCCAGAGGGTGATGTCTCAGAGTAATCTCAATACATTAGTATGAGTTGTATTAAAAGGTCCCAGGAATATATCCTGGGACCTTTTTAATTCTCATTCTGCTTTTTCTTTCAATCCAGACGATTAGTTTGTCTCAAATTCAAAACAGAGGGGAGACATTATGCCCAGCGATTTTTCACAACAAGCGATGACTATTCTGCGGGATGGTTCAAACTTCCAATGGTATGTCATTCCATTACTGGCGTTTGTATTTTATGTCTATGCTATTGAGATGGAGAAAAAAAATTACGTCGCTGTTCTAGCCGGTTTGGCCTTTTGGGGGATGGACTGGTTCAATGAGATCATGAACTCCGTTATTTTTAAGCTGGCAGGTTGGGCACCACTCTGGTGCGCACCAGGGGATACGGCATACCTCATACTTATCGGGTTGAACATTGAGATCATGTTTATGTTTGCCGTGTCGGGTATTATTTGGACAAAATTCTTACTTCCCAACAAAGAGGATAAGATTCTCGGCGTACCGAATAGATGGTTCATAGCGATAGCTGGCTCCATTTTTTGCGTGTTTATCGAGATACTGCTCAATGCTGTTGATGCCCTCACCTGGGATTGGGCTTACTGGGATGCAAATACTCCATGGCTTATATTCCTGTTTGGATACCTCACCTTTTTTGTGGTTGCTTTCTGGGTCTATGATATGCCTACCATGAAACAAAAGCTGATCACCGTTGGGACCATCTGGGGTGTTGATGTACTTGCTGTATTGATTTTTGGCTTTGGGTTGGGCTGGTTATAAAAAAATGTAAACTGCACATCCTGTTCTGTACGAATGTCTTCCATTAAAGAATTGAGGAGAATCAAAAGCATGAGATTTTTGTGTCATATTCCCATTATCGCTCTATTGATGATCGGATCATCTCCGGAGTTAGTGGCTCAGGATTGGGCAAATCTGAAGCGCTTCCAGAAGGAAAACCAACAACTGAGCCCCCCCACGGCAGGAGAATCTCGGGTGGTGCTTATGGGGAACTCCATTACAGAGGGCTGGCCCAAATTTTATCCTGAATTCTTTGAATCTTCAAAATATATCGCTAGAGGGATCAGCGGACAAACCACACCGCAAATGCTACTGCGCTTCAGGCAGGATGTCATCGATCTTAAACCTGATGTGGTGGTCATTCTGGCAGGGACAAATGATATTGCAGGGAATACTGGGCCCATGTCGCTGGATGAGATCCATGGTTATATCGTTTCTATGTGTGAATTAGCCCTTGCCAACCATATACATGTTGTGCTGTCATCTGTGTTGCCGGCTTATGAGTATCCCTGGAAGAAAGAGATTCAGCCAGCAGAGAAAATCGTGGAGCTGAACAAAATGTTGCAAGGTTATGCCGAAGCAAATGGGATCACTTATCTGGATTATTTTGCTCCCATGGCAGACAGTAAAAATGGTCTAAAGCAAAAGTACACCTATGATGGAGTGCATCCCAATAAGACCGGCTATATCAAAATGTCTAAACTGCTTAAGCATGCACTCAAGGAACTAAGCAAAGGATCCTGAGTATAGGCAATAGTATGGGTGGTTGAAGCGACGTCGCTTCTCCGTCATGATCAGGAAGTCCTGAGATCTTCCTCCAAATTTGAACCATTTGGGGTCTGCTAAATGGTTTTTGGGCAATGTAAATAGGCTATATCCCTTATCTGTCGCCATTCAAATCAAAAAACACCGATTTGCTCTCATTTTCAGATATGGTTAGTTGCAGGGGTGAACGCGTTTATACTAAACGAAATGAAAATAACAACATACTAAATATTAATTGGATCAAACTAACACGATGAATGCTTTCGCTCAACTCGGCCTATATGATGACATTGTCCAGGCTATTCAAAAACTGGGTTTTGAAAACCCAACCCCTATTCAGGAAAAGACAATACCACACCTGTTAACCTCAACTCAGGATCTAGTTGCCTTTGCTCAAACGGGGACAGGGAAAACCGGTGCTTTTGGTTTACCTGCTGTACACCTCACCAAACCTGAAGATAAAAGAACACAGACACTCATCCTTTGTCCCACCAGGGAACTCTGTATCCAGATTTCAAAGGATTTGAATAATTTCGCAAAGAACATCAAAGAAATCGGTGTTGTCCCAGTTTATGGCGGCGCCCCGATTGACACTCAAATTAGAGCACTGAGAAAAGCTGCTCAAATCGTGGTTGCCACACCTGGTCGAGCCAAAGATTTAATAAAACGAAAAAGACTGCTTCTGGGAAATGTAGAGCGGGTCGTTTTGGATGAAGCTGACGAAATGCTTAACATGGGTTTTAAGGAAGATCTTGACGCTATCCTTGCACAGACTTCTTCAACTAAACAGACACTCCTTTTCTCGGCAACGATGTCAAAAGAAGTGCAGCGGATGACCAAGACTTACATGAACAACCCCATTGAAATCGCTGCCACTAAGATGAATACGGGTGCTGCTAACGTCAGGCATATTTATTATATGGTTCAGGCTAAGAATAGATATGAAGTTCTAAAGCGAATCGCCGATTCAAATCCAAACATTTATGGTCTGGTTTTTTGTCGAACAAGACAGGAGACCAAAGATGTTGCACACAAATTTATGCATGACGGATACAATGCTGATGCGCTCCATGGTGAACTATCTCAGGCACAGCGCGATGAAGTGATGAAAAGGTTTAGATCAAAAAAGTTACAGATTCTGGTAGCAACTGATGTGGCTGCACGAGGACTGGATATTAACGATCTAACGCATGTGGTCAACTACAACCTCCCCGATGATTCAGAAGTCTATATACATCGAAGCGGTAGAACCGGAAGAGCTGGGAAAAGTGGTATCTCCATTGCCATCATTCACACCCGTGAGTTTGGAAAAATTAGATCAATAGAAAATAAGTTCAAACTAAAATTCAACAAAGAACTTGTCCCCACAGGTCAAGATATTTGTTCCAAGCAGCTATACTCTCTCATTGATAAAATCGAAAAAGTTGAAGTTGATGATAAGCAAATCGGTCCCTTCATGCCAGCCATCTATGAAAAGCTGGAATGGTTGAGTCGGGAAGAACTTATTAAGCATTTTGTGTCAGCCGAATTCAATCGTTTCCTGGCCTACTACAAGCATGCTACTGATATCAATGTTTCAGCAAATGACAAACCAGAACGTGGAGAACGCCCAGGCCGACGAGATAGAAACAAACGGGGTGATAGAGGTGATAGGGTGGATAGCCGGCGAGAGCAAGGTCCCCACCATAAAACTTTCACCAGATTGTTTATTAACTTGGGAATGAAAAACGATTTAACTCCAACACGCTTGATTGGTTTAATTAATAAAACTCTAAATTCTAATGATGCTGATGTGGGTGCCATAGAAATTATGAAAAAATTTGCCTTCTTCGATATTGAACAAGGCGTGGTGAATAAGCTCGTAGACAAATTGCATGGCCAGGAACATGAAGGCGTCAAAGTTCAGCTGGAAATTTCCACAGACAAGCCAACTCCTTTACCAACGAAGAAGAAAAAATTCTCCAAACAAAAAGAATATGGAATGAGTCAGAGTGGTAGACGTGGCGGCCGAAGTAAAAAGAGCGGCATTAGCCCGCGACGAAGTCGTAAGAAGTGATAGCCTAGTATGACCTTTCAACAGTTAGGGGTTATTGACCCAATCCTCAGGGCATTGAGTGCCGAAGGCTATACCAATCCAACTCCCATTCAGGAACAATCCATTCCTATTCTATTACGGGGCAAAGATCTGCTTGGATGCGCTCAGACGGGCACAGGAAAAACGGCCGCTTTTGCCATACCCATTCTCCAACATCTTTATCTCAAACATCAGAATAAGCAGAACCATCGAGGCCATCGGAAGATTAAAGCTCTCATAGTTACCCCCACTCGGGAACTTGCTATCCAGATAGGAGAGAGTTTTAGTGTATATGGGGAGCATACCGGCATTAAAAACACCGTCATATTTGGTGGTGTAAAACAGGGAGCACAGACCAGAATTCTTGAGCGGGGTGTTGATGTACTCGTTGCAACCCCAGGGCGTCTCCTTGATCTAATTGGACAGGGATTTATCAGTTTGAAGGATGTTGAATATTCAGTCCTGGACGAGGCAGACAGGATGTTGGATATGGGTTTTATCCATGATATTCGCAAGCTCATAGCCTTATTGCCAACCAAGCGCCAATCCTTGTTTTTCTCTGCAACCATGCCCCCAGATATTGTTGCCCTTTCTCGAAAAATTCTGGGCAATCCTGAAAAGGTGTCTGTGACACCAGATCAGACCACGGCCGAGAAAGTGGAACAAGCCGTTTACTTTGTCAGCAAGCCTGGCAAAACAAAACTTCTCATTCACCTGCTAAACACGATGCCCATGGAATCAGTCCTTGTTTTTTCCCGGACTAAACATGGTGCGAATAAAATAGTCAAGTTATTGGATCGAGCAGGTATTGCAGCTGAAGCGATTCACAGCAATAAATCACAAACAGCACGCCAGCGGGCATTGGGAAATTTTAAGAGTGGCGAGACCAAAGTACTTGTTGCAACAGACATTGCCGCACGGGGTATTGATGTTGAGGAATTGTCCCACGTAGTAAACTATGACTTACCCAATATATCCGAGACCTATGTGCACCGAATTGGTAGAACAGGGAGAGCTGGGGCCAGCGGTATCGCCCTTTCTTTTTGTGATGAGGAAGAGAAAGCCTATCTCCGCGATATTGAAAAATTGATAAAGCAAAAAATCAAAACTATTTCTGAACATCCCTTTTTGAATTATAAACCTGAGGTGGCAGCTAAAGATGCTGCAGTGCCATATGGTTTGCGGAAAAAATCGAGACCTGCGAATTCAGGTGGGGGCGGAAGTCGCCCCAAACGCCGAAGACCCTCTGGGCGAAAATCACCGAAGTAAACGCTCAATCATTACCGCACATATTTTATTTCTAATTTCTCCTTTAGTGATATAGTTTCGGTAATGAGAATATGGTCCCTCCATCCCAAATATCTAGATAGCAAAGGGTTGGTCGCATTATGGCGAGAAACTTTGCTGGCAAAACATGTTCTGGAGGGCACGACCAAAGGTTACCGAAATCACCCTCAGCTCCAACGATTTAAAGCAACACAGCATCCTGTAAACCACATTAACTCCTACCTTTTGGCTGTTCTGGAAGAAGCAAAACAACGAAAGTACCAGTTTGATGAGAGCAAGATAGGATTGTATATGGATGTAAAATATATACCTGTGACAACAGGACAGGTAGTCTATGAGAAAAATCATCTCTTAGAAAAATTAAGGATCAGGGATCTGGCAAAATATCATATGCTTAACGAGACTAGGGATATAGTACTCCATCCTCTATTCAATCTCATCGAAGGGGATGTGGAAGTGTGGGAAATACAATAAAATATCGCCCCATAGAGTAGGACAGGGAAATGCTCTGAAAGGTATAGTCGATATGTTTCTGGTATTTCAAGCTTTCGAAACTTGATTTAGGGTTAGATTAGCCGGCATAAATATCAACACCATTATAAAGGAATAAAAAATATGGCAACAATATCATTACGCGGTAATCCAGTTCACACCATTGGTGAGTTACCGGCAGTGGGATCGAAGGCAGCAGATTTTGAACTGGTCGCTAAGGATCTCTCCAGAGTAAGCCTGGCTGATTATAAAGGACAGCGCCTTGTGCTAAATGTATTTCCCAGTCTTGATACAGGAACATGCGCGGCTTCTGTTCGATATTTTAATGAGTTAGCTGGCAAACTTCCTGATACAAAAGTTCTCTGTATCTCTAGAGACACCCCCTTTGCCCAATCTAGGTTTTGTGGTGCAGAAGGCCTGGAAAATGTGATCACCCTCTCCGATTTTGAAACAGGACAGTTTGGAAAAGATTACGGATTACAAGTTGTTGACGGACCCATGAAAGGGTTTCTGTCAAGAGTTGTGATTCTGGTTGATAGTGAAGGAACAGTTTCCTACACCCAGCAGGTTCCTGTCATATCTGACGAACCAAATTATGACGAGGTTGTCTCCAAACTGGGATAAAACTATTCATAAAATGGCCAACATTTAATCGCCTCACTATTACCATGAAGTACACGGGAAATAGTGAGGCGGTTTCTTTTAATGAACTAAACATTAAACTATTGAGACTTGTATGATGATATCAAGAAGTTTTATTAAAGATAGTGTTTTAATTATTTCAGTTACTACACTGTTTCTCTCTTCGAGCTTTTGTGGAACATGGTCTGGAGATACTTTAAGAGTAAATCCTATCACCTTTGAGGATCCAAGTCCCGTAGGCTGGGGCGCTCAATATAAGACGATGGTCAACTTCCCTGATGGCAATACGGAATGGTCTCAAATCCTAATGGTCCAAACCTTAAAGTGTGATTCTGCTACTGCAGGAGACAAGTATCCCTGTGGTGAATGGGATTATATATGGAACACATTTATCAAAGTGCCACAAGAGGATAGCCTGGAAATATTTACTCTGGCTAGTTTCGTAACACCTTATGGGAAAAGACTTGAACTCGGTGGGGAGATTGGCTGGGAGTGGGTATATGAAATTTCTGAGTATGCTCCGCTACTGAGGGGTTCTCGTGAATTGATATCTGGCAATAATCAGGAATTGTTGAATTTGGAATTCGTGTTTATTAAAGGAGTGCCTGCGAGAAAAGTAATATCTGTGGAAAATATTTACCCTTACGGGCATTATAAGTATGAATACCTGGCATCAGATAGTTTACTAAAGGAGAAACAAATAGTTTTGTCACAGGAAGCAGAAGCTTTCAGTCTAAAAGCCACCATTTCTGGTCACGGACATGAGGGACCTTATAATTGTTGTGAATGGGATAGTAAAACACATACCTACCGATTGAATGGTTGGGAAACCTACAGATGGAATGTGTGGAAAGATTGTGGTAATAATCCAATCTATCCCCAGGGGGGGACCTGGCCTTTTGACAGAGCAGGATGGTGTCCAGGAACAAAAGTTGATGAGTATGAATTTGAGCTAACTCCGAAGGTTGCATCTGGAGATACAATTACATTAGACTATAGTATTGAGCCCTTTGCGGATAATGGTGAGAAGGATGGGACACTGAGAATGAGTCACCAGCTGTTTAGCTATGGACCACCAAACTTTAAGTATGATGCTGCACTGGTAGATATAATTGTTCCCAGTACTAGTGATAGATATAGTCGGGTCAATCCTGGCAGTGGGAATTCAGTGATAGTTATACAGAACCGAGGTAAGTATCCACTAAAAGAACTATTGATCAAATACGGGGTGAAGGGACAACGTAAGAAGAAGTATACGTGGAAAGGAAATTTAGAGTTTCTTGAGAGTGAGAAAGTAACGTTGCCGGCATTGAGCTGGAAGAAAATGCGCGTGTCAGGAGTTTATGAAGTTGAAGTTGAACTCCCAAAACATATGACTGATGATTACCCGGGAAATAATGTTTTAACATCCAATTATGAAAAACCTCAAAGTCTTCCTAAACAATTCATCCTTTCAATTCAAACCAACAATCTAGGCCGTGCTATTGAAAATGAGTTTTACATAAGTGATGTTAATGGGATGGTATGGTATGATAAAGGTGAGTTCAAAGATAGTACGAATTATCGGATAGCTATCGATCTGTCAAAAGGGAGTTATCAATTTAAATTTAAAGATGATATGGAGGACGGAATCTCTCGCCATTGGTGGAACAGGAATGCTGCACCTGAGCAGGTTGGCATCAATGGGTTGGTACAGATTGAATCTACAGGTGGTGATACGCTTGTGACATTCCACGCAGATTTTGGCCAGGAATTGCTACTTAATTTTATTGTGGAGTAAGGGAACGAAATAGAGGTTCACTCTCAATGATTTTATCAGTAGCACCAAGACGTTCGTTAACGAAGGTATCAATTAACTGGGAAAGTTCAGAGATGGTATCCTCGGACATTGCCAAAAACTTTGTGAGATCATCAACTTCATTGACAACTGTTGAGAGTCCTTCTTCAACCAGATCAATAGCCTCTGCAAGAATATCATAATTGGGTCCATGGGAGCAGGGAACATTATATATGGCAGCTTCTGTTACAGAGTGAACACCCGCCCCAAATCCAGCTCCAATAAACGCCAGATCAGCATATTTATACAAGTCTGCTAACTGACCAACACTGTCCCAAATTATCACAGATTCATTTTTAAATTGCTCAATTTCACTTTTCCGGATTGATTTAACCTTTTGCCGATAAAGTTCAGTTTCCCATGGAATGAGATCTCTCTCTGCTGTCTCGTGGGGTACGACTATATGCATGAAAGCCTTGTCGGTTGGGACTTGAGCAATTGCATCCGTGATAATTCCTAGATCACTATCCCCTACAGACCCATACACAACGACCCGCCGGTCAGCAATTAACTGTTTAGTTATCAACATTTCGGCATTATTTCTTGAGCGTTCGTGCACTTGATCGAATCGTGAGTCACCTACCACATCTATTTGTCCAGCATATATCTTTTCCAACATTGACTTGAGAGAGCTAGAACCAGTGTATATGTGATCGATTTGATTAAAAACCAAGGCGTTGATCCCACGCAAACCTGGGATTAGTCGTTTGGAATTCTGATAGAGATTGGCATTGATAAGAATATTTCTGATCTGGTTATTGTGAAGTGAACGCTGAAGATTTGGCCATATATCGTGCCTGGTGTTAATAAATAGATCTGGTTTTAGAAGTGTAGCGAAACGATTCACACGTGTATATAGGTCCCAGGGGAGAAAGCTCACTCCGTGGAAGATTTTATCGTGAGAGGCTTTATAGAAAATAGTAGCAGAGGTGAAGGTCTGATAGATGTAAACATCCAGTTCAGAGAGTCTGTTTAAGATGGGACGCATCTGTTCAAACTCACCAGCAGAGGCAGCATGAGTCCAGATAACCGGTTTTGGATCAGATTTAACTTTATCTTTAAAAGTTAAAACTCTTGAAGTTATATCTCTTTGTCCTGACAAACTCCCGGCAAGCTTATCATTGAAGTAAGCGATAACCCATACAAAAGGTAAAGCTATATAAAGAAGAATGTTGTAAAAAAAATAGAAAATCGTTTTCATTGTTGAGATGCTATAATGAGATCAGCAAATTCTCGGAAGGCACCATCACCACCAGCACGGCTTAATAAAATATCTGGTTTGAGGATATGGAATGCTGGCGTGCTAGAAGGTGCAGCGGTGAGACCTGCTACCTGCATAACAGTATAGTCATTTAAATCATCGCCGATATAAGCTACTTCAGAGGGGTCCAGCTTGTATTTTTCCATGAGTGACTCCAAAACCTCAAGCTTGTCATGAATCCCGAGAAAAACATCCTCGATTTTTAGTTTCTCTGCCCTGCGGGCAACAGGTTGAGAATTTTCTCCAGTGATGATGGCTGTTCGGATGTTAGCCTTTGATAATAGAGCGGTCCCCATGCCATCATAATAGCTAAAAGCTTTCAGGTGTTCTCCGTCTGCTGTGTAATAAATTTTTGCATCGGTCCAAACACCATCTATATCAGTTACTACCAACTTGATCTTTTGAGCTTTGGCTTGAAGTTGTTCAGATATCATTTGAACTCCAGTTTACCAGTTGATGTCTTCATCCTTGAGTACAACATCAGCAGCGATGTCTTTGATAACCATTTTTCCTAAGAGCTCATCCATTCGAGCTGGTGATATGCCTGTGCCTGGCCCCTTCGTTGTGAGCATGTCTCTTGTAAGCACTGTACCAGAGGAAATGTTTACCTGGGAGACAATGCTTTTTGCTAATTTCTTGAATATGGGAGCTTCAGAATCCTGGACTTGCTTGGCTGAACCGCCCATGGCTGCTTCAATATGGCGGATATCCCGAACCAGTTTAGAAAATCCACCTGGCTCTAGAGAGGCAGCATGATCACCACCCTTCATGGTACGATCAAGAGTAAAATGTCGTTCCACAATTTTAGCACCAAGAGCCACAGCTGCTTCAGTAATGGCAATTCCTAATTCGTGGCCAGAATAACCAATCACTGCATCAGGAAATCTTTGTTTAAAAGTATCAATCACGCCGAGATTGACCTCTTCAAATACAGAAGGATAAGTAGATGTACACTGGAGAACGCATAACGGTACATCATATGGTTTGATGGCCCTTACAGCTGTTTCTACCATTTCCATGTTAGCCATGCCAGTAGAAAGAATCATGGGTTTATTCTTTTTTGCTGTATGTACAAGCAAAGGTATGTTGGTCAAATCTGCTGAAGCCATTTTGAAAAATGGTACGCCTAAAGCATCAAGAAAATCGATACTTTCCTCATCCCACCCAGAAGCAATAAAATCAACCTTGTGTTCCGTGGCAAAACTCAAGAGTTCCTGATAATTATCCTCAGAAAGCTCCAGAGCTTTTTTATGCTCACCATAGGTTTTGCCAAATGAATTACGATTGTCATAAGGCATCTCAAGACCTTCATGGGTCAGGATGCGCTTGATACTGCGCTTTTGAAATTTAACTGCGTTGGCTCCTGCATCAGCCGCTTCCTGAATCAGCTTTTTTGCAATTTCTACCTCACCCTGGTGGTTGATACCAATTTCAGCGATGATATAGGTTGGTTCACAATTACCTACTTGATGTGAACCCAGTTGTAGAGTTGGCAAAGCAACCTCCAATATTTTAGTGAAACGATCTATCTTTCTAAGTTTTCAGCTATCTCTTCCAGCAAGTTAAAATCACTCGGTATGTCTATTTCAGGGCTGAATTCTTCAGGGAAAATGGTATATCCTATTTTCCCTCCAAGTCTATTCCCCGTGCGGTTAAAATGGTCTAATGAGAAAACATATACGGAACCATTTTCAACATATCTGATATCAGCTTCTGTCATGTCTTGCCGTCTCGGCCGATTCATAAAATCATACTCGGCCCGTGCTTCTAACCCTTCAACTTTCCAGAAGAACCGATGGGTGGGAGAGATGCTGAGTAATGAATCAAAACCTTCTGATTGAAATATTTCCAGTGCTTTGTCCAGAGAACCCTTTGGCCGCAATGGACTAGTAGCCTGAAGTAAGATGATGGTTGTTGGGTTTAAATTCTGTGCTTGCCACCACTCAATTGCATGAGAAATTGCGGATTCAGTAGTAGCTGTATCACCAGCAATATCCGCTGGTCTCGGGATAACCTCAGCTCCATCACTCCTGGAAATGTTCGCGATCTGCTCATCATCTGTAGAAACAAATACACGGTCAACCCGCATGGATTCCAGCGCATACTTAATAGAGTGACTTATCAAGGGTTGCCCCAGAAACGGTGCAATGTTTTTGTGTGGAACACCTTTGGAGCCCCCGCGAGCTGGAATTATGCAAAAAATTGACATCCTGCAATATATATGGAGAGATGCCCATCACAGCCCACAATTTTATCTACTTACCTTCTGAGTCAGATATGATCAGATTGGCATGAATCAGCACGTGCCCAATTCAGTCACCCGGTTTATGTTCAAGCCTATGAACAAAAAAGTTTATCTCATCCTCGCATTTGGACTTTTGGGTGTCAGCTTTGGAGGTCCGCTTGCTCGTTTTCTTCCGGAGATGGCGGCACTCACAATCGCATTTTGGCGCATGGCTGGTGCTTCCACGATGCTATGGACCCATGGCATTGTCCAGCACCAGAAACCTCTCAAGACAGGTAAATTCCTTCCAATCATCATCGCAGGTATATTTCTAGCCTTACACTTCGCATTTTTTTATTCAGCCATTAAAATGACTTCCATCGCGAATGCTACTCTTTTCGCGACCATGGCTCCAATCTTTACGCTTATTTATGAACGGTTCGTCCTCAAGCACAAATTGCCTTGGGCGGCATTACTGGGGTTGTGGATTGCCATTTTTGGGGCATTCATTGTTCAAGGTTCCGGGTTTGATTGGGGAACAGACGCAACGACAGGAAATTTCTATGCTTTAGCCAGCTCAGCTTTCATGTCCGTTGTACTTCTTATTGGTCAACATGTACGCAGGGATATTAGCAATATCATGTACACACGTTGGCTTTACTTGTTTGCTGCCTTGACTCTGTTAGGAATAACTCTGGGATTCGGTATTGATATGAAATTTCTATCAGGCGATGTTAAGTGGCTGCTAGGTCTGGTCATATTGCCCACCCTGATTGGGCATAACAGTATGAACTATGCTGTCAAGTATATACGACCCACAATTGTTGGAGCTATGCCCTTCGGAGAACCAATATTAGCCTCGATTCTGGCCTGGTCATTTTTTGGTGAGATTGTATCCTGGAATGTGATTGTAGGAGGTGTAATTACTATTTCAGGTCTGGTACTGCTGACATTGAAACGAGGACATTAGACTGCCAGGAGTTTAATTTTCCCTTGCCGGATAAGAGACTCAACAAATTCCTTTTCTCCACTCACATCATGTTTTCCAGCTTTGCGAATGATTCCCTTCTCTTTTAGCCAGCGCTTAAGAGGGCTGTCAAAATAATGAGCAGTTGAACCGACAAAAAAATCGAACCCATGCAACGTCACATCAAGACCCAATAGATAACAGAAATAAATGGCAAAGAATCCAGTCGTGGGACGATCAAGACCACAGCTAGATTCCATCTCAGACATGATCTCAAGAGGTAAGAGTTCATATTTATTTGTCCCAAGTCGTTTTTCTATGCGTGGATGTATGGCATCACCTTTTCGCTTTAAAACTACAGGTGGAATCATTACCAAAATATTTTCAGGGATATCAGTTCGACGCTTTAAACCCTGGTTGGCTCCATTGATCCAGATATCCGTTCGAGACCCGACATGGGTTTCAAGGTTGTGAGTAACGTAATTGTTGATGCGAATGATCTGATCAAAGTTATCAATCTCTTTACCCAACTCGTGTTCTGCTGCACTAGGACCGTTCCCAATAATGAGGATAGAAGCATCTTTTAATTTCTGAAAGGAGGAGGAGAGATCCTGTAAGGTAAAGTTTGTCATGACTCAATCTGCTCTGTAGATGGATCCATCATCCAGGGCGACATTCCATTCCTTGATGGGAGTGCGCCAATCCTTGCCATACTTTACTTCAATAAATTCTTCTGCTTTGGCTGGAACTGGAACATCGCCACCATAAAAATTAATACTGTTAATTGTATCAAAGAATTCTTTGCGGTGGTAGGCATTTCGGTCCCAAACCACATATTTGTAGACAATCTCATCCTTACCAGGAAGTGTCCCTTCGTAGTAAACAAAAAGATCGAGACACAAATCCTCTTTGAAAAACAAATATTTCCGTGGAAATATTTTTAACACTCTATAATTTCCCAAATGCCAGATTTTGGAAGTCTTGGGAAAGGATCGTACACTTACATAGAAGTGACGACGCAACTTTCGAATAAGTTGTTTCATTTGGGCTTCAGATTCGTATTTCATTCCAAAGTCAAGATCATGATCCCAAGGGATTAACTTTTGATCTCTCAGAGCACCAAGAAGCGTCCCTCCTTCAATCCAGAAATCGATGCCGATTTCATTCATAACCCTAACGTTTTCATGCATGAACCTAACTGCAATTTTTTCAGATTCTGAATCAAACTGCACCTGATGCTTCTGATAAAAACCGGACATTAACTCATTACGATATTTTTCCACAAATTGATTATAATTGCTGGGTACACTGAGAGAATGATCATCCAATTTGAAGGTATGTAATGAGTGCTCATTTAGTTCCTCAATCGGAAAAAATGTATCATGCCCTCCCAAAAATGCGATATAGCCACTTTCCGTAGTCTTGAGAGGGGTGATGCTGATAAAGGTTGTTTCTTTTTTGAGGGGGCTTGGTTTATAGCGCAGTTTATAGTAAAGATTGCCATGATTGAATTTCGGTTTCAAAATAATTCCTGAGAAGAGGAGTTTGAACGCCAGGATTATCAAACTCAGGAACGATGTGGGGAATAAGTATACTCGTAAGTTGTGGGTGTACTTATATAGATCTTCTTCAACGAGTCCAACCAGTGACTCCGCCCCGATTGTGTATCTTATATTTGAGAGACGGAGAATCTTAAGCGCTGTAAAAAAGAAATTGTTCACGCCTTTCCCAGTTCGCTATTTGCTTTCTCAAGATCTTCAGTGAAATCAACTTCAATGCAAAGCACATCTGATACATCTACAGGGAAAATTTTTAATCCCTTCTCAATAGCGAATTCAATCCCGCGTTCAAAATAGTCATTATCATCGCACTGTTCCAGCATCTCAATGAAGAGTGGAATATCACTTGATATGATTTTGTTAATGCCCACGGACTCGCCCAGGGCATTCTTTACCGTTTTGGAGACCTCATTAATGGAACCATCATGGAACAGTGTATACTTTACTTCTTCATCGGCCACAGAAGCCGTGTTTACTGCCATGCATGAAGTTTTTGATTCTACAATTCTGTTCAAAACTTCTGGGTCGAAAACCACATCACCATTGAGCCAGATAACATCATCGGCTCTGACTTTGCGCATGGCCTTTAGCAAGCTTTTTGAGGTATTGGTTCTATCATAGATGTTGTTAAAAACATAGGTTAGTTCAGAGAACTCTTCCATGATAAGATCCTTTTTAAACCCAATCACAACGAAAATATCGTCAACTGACACGATTTGTTTCAGATATTCGACCTGTCTGCTCATAATCATTTCCCCTGTAGAAAGTTGGGTCAGGGGTTTTGGACGGGGATTCCCCAGTCGGGATCCTATACCAGCTGCTAGAATTATCGCTCTCACATCGCACCTTTATTTTTCATAAACCTAAAATCTCAATACTCGTTAAAATTGAAGACCTGGATATAAGTTCAGGACTTGATTATATAGTTAGGCAAATTGTAAAGGCAAGGATTCACTGGCACTTAGTGTGTCACTTGTAGGACCGATCCATCCTTTAAAAATTGCCCAATCATGGTGCTAATCCGACTCGATGAATTGCCATCAGCCTTCCAACAACTTTGTTCAGCCCAATATTTTCGCTGTTCAGCAAACTGCTGTGGGTTGGTGAGAGCATCCCGAATTGCTGTTTCTAACTCAGAGGAAGTTGCAGTATGTCCCATAATCCAATCTTCATCAATATAGGGAATTTTAAAAGGTCTCGCAGAACGATCTGTCTGCTGCTCTTTAGCCAGAATATCCTTGGAAACCCAGGTTCCAGATTTCCGGCTTTCCACTTCAGGAAAACATCCTGGGTAGGCTGGTAGAATGAGTTGGACAACAGGCTTATTTATAATAGAAGCCTCTGCCAATACTGAAGAAATATCACTAATGACGACATCTGCGAGATGCAGGAACTGATTTATGTTTCCGTCACCAGGTTTAACCGCTCCATAATTTTTTGCCAGAGGGTAATCAGCAGAATGAGGAACGATGAGCAGGTTTTCAAGCGATGTGAGGTGTTTAGCGTTATGAATACCAGAGTGCTTGTTCTGCTTGCCACCCCAGGAAGGGGCAAAAAGAATGACGGGCTTCTCAGGATTTAAACCATATTTCAAACATAATTGGCTTCGGTCAATTTCTGAATTTACAAGTTCATCCACCTTAGGATATCCTCCGAGGAGGCCACGTTCAAATTGCGGGTTGATGGCTTCCATCTTGCGCTTAAACACTTCTCCGGGATAAAAAAGCAGGGCCGCCCGCTGAAAGAAATCATATTTGTAGGTGTAGTATTTCATAGGGCTCAAACCATGTTCTATATAGAAAAACTCTCCCTTCCAACCACATTTTTCGAGGCGGACGAGAGGTTTGTCATAGGCGATGACGATCTGTTTGGAGAGGGTTTTTCTAAGCCGTCTGTTTCGGAGACAATTGCGATGTACCTTTTCCAGCCTGACTTGCCAGCCCAGAGTTTTCATGTGGGAAAAGAGGGGTAGTAAACTGGCGTATCCCTTGGTCGTGGAATAGACTAAATCGAGGGTAGGTGTCATAAGGAAGCTTTTTGCTTATTTAATTCTCAACTGTGTCGAGGTATTTCTCGATAATATCTAGATCGATTTGTCTGGTCACCTTCATAGTTTCTGGAGCGCCTTCAATGAAACCCAGACGGGCTTGGGCGTTACTTTGTTTTACAAGACCCATTTCATCTGTGTCAATCTTCCCTGAAGCATGAGCAGATCTCAGAATATCTATATGGAAGCATTGGGGGGTTTGGATAATCCTCAGGTTGTCGCGTTGGAGGTTTTTGAATCCCGTATCCTCTAGCTGAATCATAGAATCAACCGGTTTTAATGCAGGGGCAACACCATCATATGTTTCCAGGCTGGCGAGGCATCTATCGATGACCCGAGAAGGAATCAGAGGCCGGGCAGCATCATGAACTAAAATAACATGCGTATCTGGTGAGCAGGCTTGTAACCCATTAAAGACGGAATCTTGTCTGGTCTCGCCACCTTTCACAACTTTGCACTCTGGATGTTGATTGCTGACATGCTCAAGAAAATTCTCTGATGTGACTATAATGACTTCATCAATTTCTGGGTGACTTCTGAAAGACTGAACCGAATAGGCTAAGATTTCAACACCTTTCAATTTCAGATATTGCTTAGGTGTTTCACTAGCCAACCTGCTGCCACTTCCAGCAGCAACGATAATGGCTGTATTGTTTGTTTTAGTCATATCGTTCAACATAGCCAATAATCACTGAAATTACAATTTTACGATTGGCATTCATATCCTCTAATAGAAAAAAATACAGTTAGTAAATAAAACTAACAAACACCAACATGCATGTATTGATAATATTGCATTTATGGAAAAGAGTTCATGCAATAAATGGTTGTAAATTGCATTTCCAACAAGCATAATGACGCCATGAATAAAAAGAATATTTTTAATCCGCCAACGGCTGTCGAAAACCACTTCCTTAATCTTTCAAAGCTTAATTTTTGTTATGATCCAGATGAAAAAATTCCTGTCATCCAGGTAAATAACTTTCCCAGTCTCGGTCAGCTGACTGCCCTGAGATTTTTGGAGTGGGTTCAGAGCAATCCTGAAGGTGTTGTCTCGCTACCTACAGGTAAAACACCAGAATATTTCATCCGCTATGCTGAACATTACCTGAAGCATTGGGAAGACAAAACAACCAGTGCCTTTCTGGAAGAAGTGGGATTTGATCATTCACGCAAACCAGATTTACAGAATCTGCAGTTCGTTCAAATAGATGAGTTTTTCCCCATTTCTCCTACTCAGCACAACAGCTTCTTTGACTATGTGATGAAATATTACATCAATGGATTTGGTATTAGCGCTGAACGTGCCCAACTCATAGATGCCACGCAGATCATCTTGCCCCAGGGGAAGACCTACAACGAAATATTCCCAGATGATGTGGTGGATCTCAGCTTGAGGTTCCGCCAACCAAAGACAACCAAAGGCCGTCTTCAAAAAGAAGCCATTGAACGGGTTGATGAATTTTGCACAGACTATGAAAGACGCATTCGTGAGAAAGACGGCATTGGATTCTTCCTGGGTGGGATTGGTCCCGATGGCCACATCGCCTTCAATGTTCGGGGATCTGATTATTACTCGACGACCCGTCTGACACCAACAAATTTTGAAACACAAGCTGCGGCAGCTGGCGATTTAGGTGGCATTGAAGTTTCTCAGAAACGCCTGGTAATCACTATAGGCCTCCAAACCATTACCCACAATCCTGATGCAACCTGCTTGATTTTTGCCGCTGGAGAAGCAAAAGCTAAAATTGTAGCGGGATCTGTCCAGGAACCAGCCAACAATACTTATCCGGCTGGCGCCCTGCACAACATGCGAAATGCTCGCTTTTATATCACTTCAGGAGCTGCAGTGTTTCTTGACAGAAGGCAAGCCCACGAAATAGAAAGATCTGCCGAAATATCCGAAGAGCTTATCGACCAGCACCTCATCACGCTTTCCATGCGTTCACGAACACCCATTCAAGATATTACTGAGGGCCAGGTTGCAGAAAAGCAGGTCCCTGCAATCGCTCTTAAGAAGAGCAGTGCAGAGCTTCCAGAGATCAAGGAAAGGATCTTCCAGGATTTGGCGGGGAAGCTAAATCGAGGGCTGACGCCTGTTGAAGACGATGTGTTTTTTCACACTGCTCCTCACCACGATGACATTATGCTGGGTTATCTCGCTCATATTGTTCATCTCGTGCGAACTCCTCGAAACGAACATCATTTTGCATACATGACCAGCGGTTTTAACGCTGTGACCAATGAATTTGTCAAAGATCAAATTCTCAATGCCTTGGAGCATATGGGGACAGAACAGTTTAATCGTCTCAAGGCAGAAAGTTATTATGATGCCCATAATGAGGCAGGTGCTCAGAGAGATATTTATACCTACCTAGATGGAGTCGCACATCATAGTCGAACCTTGCGAAACAATGGCTCATCCCGTCGTCTTATTCGCAATCTGCTCATCCTATATCCAGAGTATAACCTGGATACGCTCACAGTTAAAATGAATGAACTCATAGAATATCTGGATACCCGATATCCCGGTCAAAAAGATGACCCCGTGATGCAATTGCTCAAAGGGCGTATCAGGGAGTGGGAAGCGGACCTGGTCTGGGGACACTACGGAACCCCTATTAAAAATGTTCACCACCTACGACTTGGTTTCTATAAGGGTGACATCTTCACTGAGGATCCAACTATGGATCGCGATGTTCAGCCCATTCTCGAATACATGGAAAAAATCAGACCTACTGTAGTCACCTTGGCACTTGATCCTGAAGCCAGTGGTCCAGATACCCACTACAAGGTGATGCAGGCCATTGCCGAAGCCATCCGTCTCTATAAAGAGAGACATCCCGAAGCACCTCTAAGGGTGTGGGGTTACCGTAATGTTTGGTTCAAATTTCAACCGACCGACGTAAATATCTTTGTGCCAGTATCCCTAAACTCAATGGCCATCATGAAAGAAACTTTCAAATATTGTTTCCAATCACAAGTGGATGCCCCTTTTCCCAGTTTCGAATTCAACGGTCCATTCTCCGGTTTAGCCCAGGCCATTCAGGTGCAGCAACACCAGGACATGAAAAGAGTAATGGGTAGAGATTTCTGGTATGAAAACACTCATCCACGAGTTCGTGCAGCCCATGGATTGGTATATCTAAAAGAGATGGAACTGGAAGAATTTTACACAAGAGCGAGAGAGTTACAGAAGGTCACTGAATCTCAGGCTTAACGTAAACCCCTCAGCTTTTGAGCTGAGCCTTGTATGTATTGCGAATTTTTAGAAATACTTCATGGTAAGCATTTGATTTAAAGTCGGGGAAAGTGTTCTCGAATGCATGGAATTGCCCCCCCTCAAAATGGAGTGTGGGGTCTGCGTATATTCCCTGATCAAGATATATTTTTTGACCATTGTACTTAGCTGAAGCTAAAACCAATTTGTGAAAATCCAGATAGCCCACATCCAGATTGACCTTTCTCGATCCATTAACTTTCAATTCATCCTCAATTTGATTGCATAAGACCTTGAGGCGAACCAAGTCTCCTGGAGAAAGTAATACTTCAAAACTAAAGATGATTCTTGAGATAGTTTTGCCCATCTCAACATCATAATAGGAAGTCAAATCAAAAGGAAAAGACTCACTTCTGAGATCAATATCTCCTATAAGCTGTTCACATTGAGATATAGCCTGCTCGAGGAGATCATTATCTGAGTATAAAGCACCTATAAAATATTTAACAAGTTGCGGTTCTATGGTTTTCATTTCGGCCTCTGCTTAAGCACATACCTGGCTTCCTCGAGCTTCTCCAGGGGTATTTTGAAACGCTCTTTAATAATTTTTTCAGCCAGGTTGACTTCACGGATTTTCTCAATCGTTTCCGGAGAGGTTATCTTTATAAAATCTCCTTGAACAAAGATCATCTCCTGACCTTCAACGCGGGTGAGGGTGAGATCATCCATGCCTGGCATGTTAAACGAATTCTCCCAGAAAATAGCAAACTGATCCCATGAGATTGGTGTGTCATTAAATCGATAACGCCGAACGAATTGTCCTTTACGATAGGTATAAACAGCATATTCATCTTTATCAGCATCGAAGCGCAAGGAGAGTCCCGTTTCAGCAGAAAGCCGAGCTTCAATATTGGACTTTCTCAATGGAAATGGCCTGAAAATCATGTAGCCAGGATCAACCAAATACCGTGATCCTGCAAATTGAATTACGACTGCTGAATGAGTGTTTTCGCCCCAATTTAAATGACAGATCAATGGCTGGGCGTTATATCCCAGCAAAGTGTAAATCCCACATAGGAAATAAGTCAGGGAAAAGCAGGTACCACCCAGATGCCAGGCAAAATGGTCGTGAGTAACTTCATCAGGCAATCTGAGTCGGTTGGTCCCAAGCACTTGGTTGCGTTTCAATATCTTGCTGATATTCTCATAGGGGAGCCGGCTGAAATACCTCGAAACTTCAGCGATATGCTCAAGAGAGGGTTTGGTACCTGAGAAATCGAATCGCTCTAGAAAGGCGAGGGCTTCTTTTTCATATACACCCGGATTTGTAAGAGTCATGTTTTTCCAATTTTATTTGGACACTTCAATTGACTTAAAATAGCGCATGATTTTGTTGCAACAAACTGTCCACGCGATTTCTCAACAATTATTTTTTTGAGGAAGGCACAATACCACGCACTACATGTTGAAAAATCGCGTTGTATTAGACTATATTGAAATCCCACTAAAACAGGAGAACAAGCTGGATGGATAGTGCCTTAAAATCCTTTAGGGGAATTGATTACATTGATCTCAGCGAAAGCGACTTATGC
The DNA here is from genome assembly GCA_018673925.1 of Fidelibacterota bacterium. Lineage (GTDB taxonomy): Bacteria > Fidelibacterota > UBA8477 > UBA8477 > JABMPR01 > JABMPR01. The sequence continues at coordinate 27,692 of JABHBL010000056.1, read as the reverse complement.
ATAGATCGAGAGAGTGATTTGAATGATCTTCTAAGTTTGTGCTATTATCACAACTCAAACCTTCTGTTGCTGAGTGAGAAAAATCTCTCATTGGATTTTTTCAATTTAAGAAGCGGCTTGGCTGGAGCAGCCATGCAAAAATTTGCCAACTATCAGGCGAAAGTGGCCATCCTTTTACCTCCAAACGCAGAACAATCCCTGCGATTTAAGGAATTGATGTTTGAAATGAGCAGATCAAATCACTTTAGATTTTATGATAATAGAGAAGAAGCAGAAGTTTGGCTCACTACCTAATTTGAAGGAATAATCACATGATACCAATTCCAGGACTAATTGCGTTCTACTTCCTCATGCCAGCATTGATTTTGTGGTTGTGCTATAAGTCGAGCCTGATTAACAAAATCGGGTCAGTTATATTGGCCTATGTATTTGGCATTCTACTGGGAAATAGTGGTCTTTTGCCTGAAGGTGCAGCTGGAGTGCAGGATGAGTTAAGTGGAATTTCAGTAGCGTTAGCCTTACCACTCCTCCTGTTTTCTCTGGATGTTCGTTCCTGGTTGAATTCCGCCGGAAAGGCCATTTTATCCATGCTTGGTGCTACAGTACTGGTTGTTTTTGTGGCTGGTCTAGGTAGCTGGATGATTCGAGCCAATGTTGAAAACACCTGGCAATTGGGTGGAATGGCTATAGGGCTTTACACTGGTGGTACGCCCAATCTAGCCGCCATAAAAACAGCTTTGAATGTGGACTCAACCCAATACATCATGATGCACACCTACGATGCCGTCAATGGGATTATCTACCTTATTTTTGTCATGAGTATTGGTCAGAAAGTTTTTAACAGGGTGCTGCCAAAATTTCAATCAGTTATTATGGAAAATGCAAATCTCGAAAGCAGCGAGGATATCCATTCCTATATAGGGATTTTCAAACCACGAATCCTTGCAGGTCTATTGGCCGGCCTCGGTATTTCCATTGTTATATTGGGTTTGAGTTTTGGGATATCTCAGCTGATACCAGAAGAATATTCAACTGCGGCTATCATGCTCTTGATTACCACGCTGGGGATTGGATCATCATTTATTAGAAAGATAAGAGAGATTCCCATGACCTTTCAATTCGGGATGTACATCATTCTCGTATTCAGTCTCATTGTGGGATCCATGGCAAACCTGGAACAATTGGTGAATATCAACTGGTCCATGATGTTTTTCGTCAATTTTATTGTGTTCGGTACCATGCTGCTCCACGCTGTTTTCTGCAAACTCTTAAATATTGATACAGATACTTTCCTTATAACCTCTGTTTCAGCGGTTTGCTCGCCACCTTTTGTTCCAGTTGTAGCTAAAGCTTTGAACAATAAGGAGATCATCCTATCCGGATTGACAACGGGTATAATAGGATACGCCATAGGAAATTATTTAGGTGTTGGATTTGCCTACATTTTCAGGGCAGTTCTCTTTTAATCTTTGGACTGTTCATCAGAATCATTGCTAAGGGAAAAGGCATGAAATCAATAATAATTGGAATCGCAGGTGGTACTGGTTCAGGGAAAACGACCATTGCCAAAAACATAGTACAGGAGTATGGACCAGGTGAGGTTTTACGCCTGGATCTTGATTCATATTACCGGGATTTATCTGATTTAAGCAGGGAAGAGCGAGCGACAATCAATTTTGATCATCCCTCATCACTGGAGATCGAGCTACTGGTCAAACATGTGGATGCGTTGTGTCAGGGGAAGACGGTTCAAATTCCCATTTACAATTTTGCCACTCACAACAGAGCTAAAGATACTCGCAAGGTGGATCCTCACCGAGTCATCATAATTGAAGGAATTATGGCACTTTATTATCCTGAACTAACTGCAAAAATGGATGTAAAGCTATATGTTGATACACCTTCAGATATTCGCTTTATCCGTCGACTAAAACGTGATATCAATGAACGGGGTCGTTCTGTAGATTCAGTTATTGATCAGTATAAAGCTACTGTGAGACCCATGCATTCACAATTTGTAGAACCGAACAAGTATGTTGCAGATTTGATTATTCCCGAGGGTGGGATGAACCATGTAGCAGTTGATCTGATACGTACAAAGATCAATGCGGTCTTGAAGGAAAAACATGATGTCTGAACCAATCATAGAGTTGCGAGAACTTGATAAGTCCAATTATCGGGACATTCTTAAACTTAAGGTGGCAGACAATCAAACTGGTTTTGTAGCAAGCAATGCAGTCTCACTGGCTCAGGCATTGTTTCATCCTCAGGCCTGGTATCGTGGAATTTATCATGGTGACACTGCAGTTGGTTTTGTCATGCTGGAGCTTGATATGGAAAAACCAGAATACTATCTGTGGCGCTATATGATAGATGAAAAATTTCAGGGTCATGGATACGGTTATGAAGCTCTAGAGTTGGTGATTGAACATGTGAAAAGCCTCCCTAAAAGCGTTGAATTTCTGCTCAGCTATGTTCCCAAGGATGGCAACCCCAAAGGATTTTATGAGAAGCTGGGGTTTATCGATACAGGTGAAATGGAAGAGGGTGAGCTCATCATGAAACTGGAATTCAAATAATCCGGATGAAAAATAGAAATTGGCTGAATTATCTCCTGGAAAAAATGTTTTTCGGTGGACTCAGCCCAGTAGAAAACTATAATAAGTCATCATGAGATATCAGTATTATAAAGAGCGAATAAAATCCAATCCCAATAGTGGCAATTTTCTTAAAATATTTCTTCTGAGCTTGATCCTGGTTGTAGTCGTAGTCTGGGTTATTATGTGGAATCAGGCTAACACATATGAACCTGAGCTTATGTCTGAGCAGGGGTTTTATGAGGGCTATTTTACTTTAAACACGCGTATGGACCAGACTCTGACCCGGCGCTTCCCCAGCCTTGAATTTGTTGAGGGACGTTTGAGTGATGATGGCATGGGAACCAGGGTCTTTGAGATTTCTGATCAAAAGAGCATCCGTTCTTCAGACATAAAAAAATTGCTGGAAAGTACTTTAGGCGGTTTTGGTTTCCAGGTTCAGCAAACAGCAGATGCCGATGATCATTGGGAATTCCAAGTTGGAAGTGATTCCACCGTCTGGTCGGTATATCGCTTTGAGTATCCCGAAGAAAAAGCAGCTCCGACATCAATTTTACCAGCAGATATTGCCAAGGTTTCAAAACGACCCAAGCTAGCAGTCATCATTGATGATTTTGGTTATTCCATGAATGAAACCATCAACGGCTTCATCTCACTTAAAGAACCATTTACGGCAGCGGTCATACCTGGCCGCCCCTATTCAACTCAGGTTGATGAGCGCTTAAATAATAGATCCATCCAAACCTTGATTCACATGCCCATGGTAACTGTAACCAACTCAACCAGTGAGCCTGATTATGCCTTATCTGAGGATCTCAGCGATGGTGAAATAGTCCGACGCTTGAAAAAGGCTCGCAAAGATGTTCCCAAGGCTGCTGGAATGAATAACCATCAGGGGAGTGGTGGAACTCAGAGCCGCAAAGTGATGACAGGAGTTACAGATTTTTTAACCGAACAGAAAATGTTTTTCGTTGATAGCAGGACAATTGCGGCCTCAGTAGGGGAAACTGTTTCCAGAGAACGCAAAGTACCCACCAATAGTCGAGATGTTTTTCTTGATGAAGTTGATGATCAGGAGGCTATCGCAGGTGAACTTTTCCGTCTGGCTCGTATTGCCAAGGAACAAGGGGAAGCCATTGGTATCGGGCATTGCAGACCAAATACATTAAAGACATTAAAAAAATATTTACCTGCTCTTGCAGAGGCAGGGTTTGATCTAGTACCAGTTTCAAAACTGGTGAAATGATCACTTAAAAAAATAAATCGAGGATATCATGGCTCAAATGGAACTCAACCTGGATGGTTTTATCAATGCCCAGCAGCAACTTAAAGTGGATGGTCTCACATTACCTGGCGTCGTAACTATTGCAGGGTTGTCAGGGGTAGATGGTTTTAGTCTGACTTATGACGGACGTTCTGCAAACTTCACTGAGAAAGATCTGGAATTGACCATAGCTGCAGCCATGGGTACTCGATTTGCTCTGAGGATAACTCCACGTGCTGAACTTCTCCAGTTAGCAGTAAACCTCCCTGTTTCACAGGTCACATTTACTGGGGATAACCTGTTTGATGACTATGGTGCTGACCTTGAAACATTTATTCCTCAATTAAAGGATGCCGGGAAGCTGATCTCTTTCTGTCTTGATCCAGAATTAGCACTCCTTAAAAAAGCTTATCGTCTACAGGCCGACATGGTTGAGCTCAGCGTAAACCACTATTCTGAAAATATCAGCGTGGCTGGACAGGCTGAAGCACAGGAGCAAATTGCCCTCATGGCAAGAACAGCAGAGAAAAATGGCCTTGGTGTCGCTGTCAACGGTGGCATATCCTTCCAAAACGCGTTGCCCCTGGTGAGCATTGAAGCCGTAGAAAATGTGGTTGTGGGTCGTGCCATAATTGGACGGTCAATCTTTGTTGGGTTGGAAACAGCCGTTCGGGATTTCAAAGCTCAGGTTCAATGAAATCACTGATTACCCAGGTTACACGTTCGGGTCAAGTTGAAAGCTTCCATGTAGGTTATGGGGTTATCACTGATGCTACTGGCGAGATTGTTAAAGCCTATGGGGATACGCAATACCCAACCTACGTTCGGTCATCTGCCAAGCCACTTCAAGGGATGGCAGTTTTGCGTTCAGGTGCTTACGATGATTTTAAGCTGAATTCAGAAGAGCTGGCCGTCATTTGCTCTTCCCACAGTGGTGAGCCTGTTCATACTGAAACCGTATCCCAGATCTTTTCAAAAGCAGGAATTGGTCCCGAGCATCTGGCTTGTGGGATTCATCCCCCTATCCATAGAGAAAGCGCTAAGGCGCTTCAAGCGGCAGGAATTGCACCACAGCAAATTCACAACAATTGTTCAGGAAAGCATTCCGGGATGTTGACGACCTGTGTTCAATTGGGGTATAGTCCTGAGGATTATCTGGATCCCGATCATCCTGTACAACAATACATCTATGATATTGTGAAAGAATATACTTCCTCTGATGAGATTCATAGGGGGGTGGATGGTTGCTCAGCACCTGTGTTTCACCTGCCTCTACAAAAGGTGGCTATGGCTTTTGCTCGAATAAGCCAACAAAAGAATCAGGAGTGTCGCCAGATTTTCCAGGCTATGAATGGCCACCCACACCTGGTGGGTGGTGAGGGTCGCTTTGATACGGCACTTATGGAGAGTTTCCCTGCGAAAATCTTGTCCAAAGGAGGCGCTGAAGCGGTTTCTGCTGCAGGTTTTATAATGCCAGATGGACAGGTCTATGGACTGGCTGTAAAGGTTCTGGATGGTAATTATCGAGCCATTGGACAGATGGTGTTGAAGATGTTAGAAGATATTGGTTTCATCCAAGAGCCCTGGTCGGAAAAGCTGAAAAAGTGGTGGAAGCCAGAATTAAAAAATCATGCAAAACGCATTATTGGTACAACCAAAACAATGATTATTGAATAAGGAAATTGGATAAATGACTAAGGACAGAACCTCCTGGGATAAATATTTTATGCAGATTGCTAAGGATGTTTCCACGCGATCCACCTGTGATCGCAAATTTGTAGGTGCTGTCATTGTTCGCGATAAAATGATTCTGTCTACAGGATACAATGGCTCCATCCGTGGTCTACCTCACTGCGATGAAATTGGCCATGAAATGGATAACGGTCACTGTGTTCGTACTGTCCATGCTGAAGCCAATGCCATTGTTCAAGCTGCCAGAAATGGTGGAGGCATTGAGGGGGCGGATATCTATGTCACGGCCAGCCCATGTTATAACTGTTTTAAACTCATCGCGAATTCCGGAATCAAACGTATTTTTTATGGTGAGTTGTATCGAGATGAACGTATCAAAACTCATGCGAAAGAAGCTGGTATCGATTTAATTCACCTTCCCGAATGACTACCAAATTACCTGGAAGGTTTATCCCATCATGAAAATTCATTTTCTGAAATTCCTGAGTGTAGGATGCATCCTGTTTGTCTTATCCGCATGCGTATCAACCCAGAACCCACCCAGACCAACATCCCAGAACCTTATACATGAACTGGAAACGCTTAGTAATGCGTTTCATGGCGACGTTGGGGTATATGCAAAGAACTTGAAAACAGGCCAGGAACTGAGCCTGAATGCAGATTCACTTTTTCCAACGGCCAGTATGGTCAAAGTGCCCATATTAATCACACTCTTTAAAAAAATACAGAATGGGGAGCTCGATTACGATTCAACCTTTATCTGGTCTGCTGATTTGGTGGATTACTCAGATGATGGAATGTTGAGTTGTTTTAAAGACAGCTCAAGGATTTCACTGTCAAAAGTTATTTCCCTGATGATCACGTACAGCGATAATCTCGCCAGTTTATGGTGTCAGCAATTAGCTGGGGGCGGCGTTGAGATAAATCAGTGGTTGGCAGATAACAGTTTCCCTCAGACACGGATGAATTCAAGAACACCGGGACGAAAGTCCCATTGGGAAATTTATGGATGGGGTCAAACCACCCCCCGTGAAATGGCTGGATTGGTTCAGTTGATTCATGAGAATCAAGCTGTATCGACCTGGGCCAGTGAGGAAATGTACCGGTATCTTACACGAATATATTGGGATGATGAAGCACTCTCAGTCATTCCGAGAACGATTCAAGTTGCCTCCAAACAGGGAGCTGTTAATGCATCCAGATCAGAAGTTGTCCTGGTAAATGCTCCGGGTGGTGATTATGTATTTTGTGTTATTACCAACAACCAGACAGATCAATCCTGGGAAGATGACAACGAAGGATTTGCGCTTCTGCGAGCGGTTAGTGCCCTGCTTTGGAATGCCTGGGGAATTTGAAGCCCACGGTGGTGGAAAACCCCAGATTATTACCCAGGAGTTGCACCGTGAGATCAAGTTTGGGAAGATTGCCCAGCTGAAGATTGGTCACAGTGGCATAGGGTCCCAGGGTTGCCAGAAGTAGCGGTCCTCGATTTCCAATTCCCACTTGATAGCCCTGCCCACGCGTAGGTTTATGACCGATGCTTAGATGCAAATTGGCAAATCCCGGTTGAACATAATAGCGATCATTCAGCCCGGTTTCCAGATGGAATTCACGTGGACCCAGCCTGAGATAAAAGCTGGGAATAACGGGTACATGTTCCATATCCAGTCCTGGGGTGTAACCCACACCAAGACCCAGACCAGCCCCAATAATTTCTCGTTCCAGCCCAGCATTGACGACTCCAAAAGTATAGCTATACCCTCTGGATGAATCATTGTCTGCTCGAAATGATCCTGTGGTGTATTCAAAGCGTCCATTCAAATAGGAAGACATGCCCTTAGTTATTGCTCTTTCCTGGTCGACTATGGCGAGGAAGCTGGTAGAAGTCACTGTTTCGGTAACGCTCTCACCTCCGCAGGATACCTTTTCATACTCAAACCTGGATAGACTTCCACCTAATGAATAACTCAAGCGGGGGTTCTTTAGATCCTTCATGGCTTGCATATGCAAAGTAGAATCTTCATAAAAAATGCCTTCCTGTTTTCGCAGGATTTTCTTGACTCGTACATAATTACTGAAACTCAGGTTTTGGTTGCCAATTCTGATCAGCTTTTGATTGTGCTCGTTAATGCCATAAAGCCATTTGCTTTTGCTTACCAGAGGCGCGGCTTCCTGATCCGGAGAAGCCAGAAATGTGTTTGTGCTGACCAATAGGAGTATACTAAAGGCCCCAACAGTCTGTGGTGAAAAACGCAGGTTCAGGTGTGATTGAGAAGCGAAATGAGCTGAGATCCTGAGGTAAACCAATCCCGCCAAAAGAGCCAGTAGTAGAATAATTTGAATTCGCTGGAAGTGATTTGACAGCAGAACGGTGCCTGTGAGCATTGTAAAAAGTAGGGGCGTTACAGCTTTCTTGGAATGAATGCTGAGTTGCTTAAGTGGTATAACTTCCGCGGAGGGATACCTTGACACACGCAATGCATAAAACAGGCTCAAACCACTTATACCTAGCAGAAAGCTTTGGAATAGAGATACAGGTCCGACATAGATTTCGCTCCACCAGACATTACTCATATCACGAAAAAACTCTAAGCCAAAGCGAAACAGGAAGTAGCTACTGATAAACCCGGACAAAATAATTCGTCCTTCGATTTTTTTTCGCTGGGCACGAAGAACTACTGGCAGGGCTCCCAGGAGCAGGAATAATGATTCATATAGTTGCACGGGATGAATGATAAGACCAGGGCCATTTATATCATTGATCTGCCCCGTATGAAAATGCAGCCAATGAGAGAGATTGCCCAGTCCATAAGAAATTCCCCATGGGAGGGAGGTCACGGTACCAAAACAACAGCCGGAGAAAAGACATCCCAGGCGGCCAATCCCAATAAATAATATCACATAGATGGCAAATAGGTCTGCTGAGGGGTGTGGAAATCGTAAGAGATGTCTAACCAGTAGGAAAACTAGTATGCCCCCAAGCAGTGCCCCCATGATACTGGGTAGCAGCATGGTACCCAAACCGGTTCCAAAGACGAATGATGTGACCAGGAGCGTCCAGTTCGTGCGATCCCATCCACGTTTGTACCCCATAAAAAGCAAAAACCCGGTGGATAACAAGACATTCAGATAACCAAAAAATTGCCATACATTTATGTGTGCATCCAACCATTGCTGGGTTGCATTAAATACCATATTGCTCTCCATAATTATCTTCTAATATCAGAATCATACCTCAAGTATTCAATTAAAATCAATCCAGGCAAATTTCCTGTTTGGGACTGATCTAACTTGAATGGGAAAAATGATGATAATCCGTTGACAGCGGAACAGGTGCCGTCTATATTCGCTGGCTTTTTAATAAAGGAGATAAAGTTATGTACGCAATTATCCAAATTGCAGGGAAACAGTTCAAGGTGAAACCTGGCATGGTCCTGAACGTTCCGACTCTCGATGCTGAACCTGGTAAAAAGGTCAATGTCGAGCGCGTACTGGCTTACTCTGACGGTAAAAGTCTTGAGGTTGGCACACCTGAGCTAACCAATGTTGACATCGACGGAACAGTTGTGGCTCACGGTCGCGCTAAGAAAATCATCGTCTTCAAGAAGAAACGCCGCAAGGGTTACCAGAAGAAACAAGGACACCGCCAGGGTTTTACACAGATTAAAGTAGAAGGTATTGCACCAGCAAAACCTGCTGCTAAGAAAACCACAGCTAAGGCTACTGCTGAGACAAAAGCAGCCAAGCCAGCAGCTAAAAAGGCAACAGCCGCCAAAAAGCCAGCAGCTAAGAAAGCTCCAGCTGCTAAGAAACCAGCCGTTAAAAAGGCTGCAGCTAAACCGGCCGCTGAAAAAGGAGAATAGCAATGGCTCATAAAAAAGGTGTTGGTAGCTCCAAAAATGGTCGCGAGAGTCATGCTAAGCGACTGGGTACAAAACGTTATGGTGGAGAATTCGTTTCTGCTGGAAGTATCATAGTCCGTCAGCGCGGAACCGCCATCCACCCCGGCCAAAATGTTGGCATCGGTGGTGACGATACCCTTTTCGCAAAGATCGACGGTTTTGTGACCTTTGAACGTAAAGACCGCACGAGAAAACAGGTAAGCGTCTACCCAGAAGCTTAACTTGGATTCCAGTACAAACCTCAAAATCCCTCGAGTAATCGGGGGATTTTTATTTTATTGAACATATGAACAAATAACTTCCCAGTGATTAAAATCTCAGCATAGGTTCTGATAATTATTAGAAATACTATGCATCGAGAGCCTCAGCAAGACAGTCTGTAATTTCATCACAGACACTTGTCTCCCTGAGCCTGTCGAAGGGTTTGAAGACAAGTGTATTTTGTAGATATCTATTTCTAAACCGTTCCGGAAGGTGATTAATAAGTATGACTGATGATGTTAAGAAACTAAATGAAATGGTTGATGCTTTTGACCGATTGAAAAAAGAATTATCAAAGGCAATTGTTGGACAGGATAGAGTTATTGAGCAGTTGGTTATCGCCATGCTCTCGCGGGGACATGCCCTGCTGGTTGGAGTACCTGGTTTAGCCAAAACCCTCCTTATCAAAAGCCTGGCCGAAGTGCTGGATCTTTCCTTCTCACGTATTCAATTCACTCCAGATTTGATGCCTTCTGATATTACTGGAACCGATATTATCGAAGAAGATCATAGCACAGGTAAACGTGAATTCCGTTTTGTTAAGGGACCAGTTTTTGCCAATATCGTTCTCGCCGATGAAATAAATAGAACCCCTCCCAAGACCCAGGCAGCCCTTTTGGAAGCCATGCAAGAGCATCGTGTAACTGCTGGTGTTGAAAGCTATGTCCTGGATGAACCTTTCTTTGTTCTGGCAACTCAAAATCCCATTGAGCAGGAAGGAACCTACCCATTGCCTGAAGCTCAGCTGGATCGATTTATGTTCAATTTGCGAGTAGAATATCCAAGTCGAGATGAAGAACGCCAAATTGTCGATCAAACCACCTCTGGTGCTTCTGTTACTCTGGAGAAAATTCTGGATAGACAGGCTATTATGGAATATCAGGATTTAATCCGTCGAGTCCCAGTAGCAGACAATGTGATTGACTATGCAGTTGATCTGGTGGCAAAGACACGACCTGATTCAGATGATGCACCGGATTTTATTCAGAAATGGGTTGGCTGGGGAGCAGGACCCAGAGCCTCACAATATCTTATTCTGGGTGCTAAAACCAGAGCTGCGATGATGGGCAATCCCACCCCATCTATTGAGGATGTCAAAGCGGTGGCACTTCCCGTTTTAAGACACCGCGTTCTCACCAATTTCAATGCTGAAGCTGATGGCGTTTCAGTAGATGAGATCATCAAAAAGCTGTTTTGAGCTTATTAATCCCTAATCCCTCGACTCCGCTCGGGATGACGAGGACAAGAGGCTCGTGAATAGAACTCGCTTTATTGCTGATCACCACTTTCGTCATCCTGAGGCTCTCGAAGGACAGGAAGTGGTATTGATTAAATCGGATATCCTCTGTGTTTAGAAACTGTCAGAGTTGTCATAACGAGGAAAATGGTCCCGACGATAATTCTATCCAGAGATCCAATGGTTCTTTGCGAGTAATAGGTAGGAAGATTCGTCGCTACTTTTCACCATGTATGACCATTCAGTGGTTAGTAATTCTAACTATTTTGCTATATACCCAAAGCGTTTCTGCACAGAACATGTGGCTGTGGAACCAACGTACCCATCCTGAATTGAAATGGCAAACCCTGGAAACAGAGCATTTCAATATTCACTTTCACCAAGGTCTGGAATCCATTGCGAAAAAAGGTGCTCTCATCGCTGAGCAGACCTATCAGCCGATTATGGATCAGTTGGAAGTAAAGGACTTTGGTAAAACCGACATCGTATTTTCTGCTGAAGATGAAATAATGAACGGATTTGCCATGCCCAGTAATCAGATTTTTATCTGGGTCAGTCAAAATGATGTGGCCGGACACTTTGGTGGATCTGATAAATGGTTGAAACTGGTTATCACCCACGAATTTCAGCACGTCGTTCAAATGCAGGCTCATCGAACCTGGGCTGGAATCTTTGGTGGTATTACCATCCCAAGCTGGTGGATTGAAGGGATGGCAGAATACATGACTGAAGTCTGGCGTGTGGGTCGTAGCGATTCCAGAATGAAGATTCATACTTACCAAAATACGATGGATCAACTGGGTGCCCACGACCAGGGTTATGCCAAAGTGCTGTATCTAGCATGGAAATATGGTGATTCCACGCTGGTGAAAATTTCAAATCACCGTCTTTACTTATTGAAGAAGCAAAACAAGTATCCATACTGGTATGATTTCAAAACTGCATTTAAGGAAGCCACCGGTCAATCATTGGCAGATTTTGACGAGGAATGGCGTCGAGCCATGAATACCTATTATTATGGTTATAAAGCCCAAAAGGAGACCATTGGTGAGGTTGGTGAACCACTTCCATTAAAAGGGTTCACAAGGGTTCAGAGTGCATCAATTTCACCAGATGCAGGGCATATTGCAGTCGTGGGCCGACGCGATACAAAAATGCGGGACTATGGACTTTATCTGCAAAAGACTGACTCTACTCGTCAGGTAAAGGAAATTCATTCTGGGCGCTTCAATGGGAATCCAGCCTGGTCTCCAAATTCAAAACAGCTTGTTATTGCTGAATATCACCGCGGGAGTCACGGTTCCCTTTTGAATGATCTTCGACTCATAGATACTGAAACCATGCAGAAACGTTGGCTTACAAAAAGCTTTCGAGCTCTCCACCCTGTATTTTCCCAAGATGGAGCAGGGGTTTTCTTTGTGGCTCATCCCACTGAAACAACCCAGATATTTTACCAGGATATCGAATCAGGCAAGCGGATTCAGTTGAGCCATTTCGAGGGAGATGTCCAGCTCCAGAGCCTTGATTTGTCACCAGATGGTAAAAAGCTGACCTTTATGATACAGGATATTAATGGGGCTGTGGATATTGCCATCATGAATCAAGATGGTACTGGTTTTAGAAAAGTAACCAACGACCCAGAAGAGGATGTCTACCCCATTTGGTCTGCGGATGCATCAGCTATCATTTATACATCATATCGGAATTCAACCCCCAATCTCTACCGCGTTGACCTGGATAGTTTGAAGATTACGCAGATGACGGATGTAGCCGAGGGGATTTATTCCAGACAACGACTTCCAGATTCGAATAGAATTATTGCCTCTACACTGGCCGATGTTGATACCGTGAGAATAAGGGCTGTAGAAGATACTAGAGTAGCGCCAGAGTTAAGCTTGCAGATCAGAGAACCTTTCAACGCCTGGCGTACCAAATCTCCAGATATTCAAATGCCAGCAATTGACTATAACGCTGACATGCTATTGCAAAAGCCCCAACCATATCAATCACTCAAAACAATACGACCCCTGTTTAAATTTATCTGGCCCCTGGGTGATGCTTTAATATTGCTGGGTGCAGCCGAAGACGCTCTTGGGAAACACATATTCCAGTTAGGTGGAATCTTTCCCTACTTCGATAATTATATCGGAGGATATTTCAGTTATACCAACCTACAGTTTTTACCAGCCCTACACTTTTATGGAATGAAGAACCTGAGCATGAATTATTACAGCACCTACAGATTCAATTTTATTGAGAATCGAAATGGTGTCGGGCTGGCCGCCAATATTCCCATGAACACGGGTCAATCACTCTCTTCGAATCATAGTCTTCAATGGAAGTTTCAAGTCATGAGGCGCGATTTGGTGACTTTTGATGATATGGTAGAGCCTGAAAACGGCCAGTTGGTTCCCACACCAACCACAGATGAATTCAACGCTGGGCTCACCTATATCTGGAAATCTCAGAGACCCCATGCCTCAACCTTTTTTCTGCCACGTGATGGGATAGGATTTCTTGCCCACGCAGAAACCGCTTCCTCGAGTATCTGGGGTGAAAATGATTACAGCAAATATTGGGTAGAAGGCTTTTTTAATTATGATATTCCCACTCTGCCAGTTGTTCTCTACGGACGGATGAAATATGTGGGTCAAACTGGTGATATTCGGATTCAGGATGAGTTGGGTTTCTCAGAATCAGGACCTTTATATTTTTCAACGCAATATATGACTGCCATTCGAAGTACGGGTCTGTTTGATGGTCCAGAATCATATAGCTTGAGAGGACAGGTCGGTCAATATCCAGCCGATGAACTGATTTACTCAGTGACAGAATTACGTATGCCCATCCTGGAGGATGTCCCCGTCAATATATTTGGATTAGGTGTTCAGAATATCACGACAGCTCTATTCTATGATTTTGGATATATCCCTGATTCCAAAAAAGCTCTGGAAACCTATGGAGCTGAGCTAAAATTCGACATTAGCCTGGCTAAACTTCCTCTGGTAACTCTAGCCTATGGCTGGGGAGGGGATGCAGATTATTGGGCAAGCAGTGACACTGGAATAAGTTTTTGGGATAGATCCTATCTGAGAATGGCCTTGGTAAACCCCTTTTAAGTAGGACAATAAAATTGGCGACTGATAAACGAAAATATTTGAATCCCCGTACCTTGGCGACCCTGGCAAATATGCAGCTCAGGGCGAGGATGGTGGTTGAAGGATTCATTGTGGGTCTCCACAAAAGCCCCTATCATGGATTTTCAGTGGAGTTTGCTGAACACCGAGCCTATGGTCCAGGGGACAACCTACGCTATCTGGACTGGCGCCTCTATGGCAAGACAGATCGCTTTTATGTCAAACAATTTGAAGAAGAAACCAATCTTAAAGCCCACCTCATGCTGGATATGTCTAAATCCATGGCCTATGCTTCTGGAGATATCAGCAAATTGCAGTATGGCAGCTATCTTTCTGCAGCCCTCACTTATCTTTTACTCAGACAACAGGATGCAGTAGGTCTCACCCTGTTTGATACAGAGATACGTACCCATATACGACCTTCATCCCGTCCCTCTATGTTGAATAATATTCTCAGTCATCTCGAACATGTCACCCCCGGTGAAGAAACCGCCATTGGTCATAGTCTCCATCATCTCGCAGATCGTATCAATCGTCGTGGCCTGGTGATCATTATTTCAGATATGTTAGATGATCTTGAGAATATTCTGAATGGTCTCAAACATTTCAGGCATGATAGGCATGAAGTCCTGGTGTTTCACATTCTGGACCCCCGTGAAGTTGATTTTGCCTTTGATGCTCAGGCTAAATTTAAGGATATGGAGTCTGGTGAGGTCATGGCGACAGAGCCATGGCATATTCAAAAGGATTATCAGACTGCTGTAGATGATTTTAGAACCAAACTAGGTGCACGGAGTCGTGAGCAGCATGTGGATTATGTCCCTTTAACTACTGATCAATCACTGGATGTAGCTCTACTGGCATATTTGAATAAAAGACACTCTGTGCGCTAAATCCGCTTTTCAAGTTGTCTGACTTTAGCATCAACTCTATATTCGTCAACTTCATGAATTCACAAATTTTTCAAAAAATAAGACCTTGGCGGTCAATTCTGTATCTGATTCTGCTCGTAAGCATGTTTGCACATTCAGGATTTGGTCAGTCCAAAGGAAGTATTCAGGGGAGGGTGACTGATTCAAAAACGGGTGAAGGACTCCCAGGCGTTAATATTCATATACAGGGTAGTTCCTATGGAACCAGCAGTGACTTTGATGGATACTACCAACTAGACGGATTGATTCCAGGAGAGTATACCCTTTCATTCTCCATGATGGGTTATGCACCATATAATGAGAAAAATATTGCTGTAGTTCTTGATATTCCCGTTCAACTATCAGTCCAGTTGAAATTCAATGTCCTGGCCTCTCCCCAAGTGGTTGTCACTTCCAGCAGAAAAGCCCAGGATATCCTTGAATCTCCCTTTTCAGTCTCAGCCATTGGTCCCAGAGAAATAGAGGCCAAGGCCGTAGTCAATATGATAGATATCCTTTCGTATGAATCAGGGGTATCCACAATCAAAGGACAATTGAATATCAGGGGCACTTCAGGGTATACCATGGGTGCCGGTACCCGCTCACTGCTTTTACTCGATGGAATTCCCATGCTGGGGAGTGCGGCAGGCAATGTGACCTGGGCTACCATACCCACTTCAGAAGTAGATCGGGTAGAAATTGTCAAATCAGGTGGTTCGGCCCTGTATGGCTCCAGTGCCATGGGAGGAGTTGTCAACATCATCACCCGAAATGCTCCACACAAACCGGAAACTAGAATTTCAACAAAAATTGGTGTTTATAGTCATCCCCGTGTTGATGAATGGCGTTGGCGTGAATCACGTGGATTGTTGTACAATACAGAGATATCCCATTCCCGAAGCATAGGAAATCATGCAGCCTGGATACGGATTCAAAAACGTAGCGATGATGGTTTTATGGAATTGAATTGGGAGGAGGCAGTCAATATTTCTGCTAAACTCAAATTGAATTTTGGTAGTGCTCACTCCGCAGCTTTTTTTATAAACATCCTGGATGATAAGGCAGGCTTAACCTCAATTTGGAAGAGTTCTGCCAACCCATTTGAGGCACCTGAAGGCTCTTCAAATGACGGGACACAGGGAAGGAAAGTTGTCCTCAATGGTCATTACAACTATGTGTATTCCCCGGATCTGGCCATAAAAACCAAGACCAGCGCGTACTGGAATGAATGGTCTGCTTTTGGTGTAGATCCTGATTACTCAAACGAAAACCGCTTTTATGAAGAAGTGCAAGCCAGTAAAAGTTGGACCAAAAGTCTAACCAGTATTTTTGGATTGACCTTCCAGCAGAATAATGTGAATGCCCAAATATTTGGTGATCATAACAGCAATTCTTTCGCAACCTTCCTATTACTGGAAAAGAGGTTGCATCAATTCACGCTTTCTGCAGGAAGTCGCTGGGAAACTTATCAAGTAGATGGTAAGCGTCAGGATGAGGTCTTCACACCGCAACTTGCCATCAATTGGAAACCTTCTCCCTGGCTGGGGTTGCGGATATCCACGGGCAAGGGATTCAGGGTACCCACGGTGGCTGAAATGTTCACATCAGCCCGTAGAAGTATTTTTACGGTAGAACCCAACCCGGATTTGATTTCAGAAACTAGTATTAACCGTGAATTTGGCCTCACCCTGCTGGCAGGACAAATTGGTTTTCTAGATCTGTTCAAACTGGATGCGGCCATTTTTCACAACAAATTTGAAAATTTTATAGAGCCGGTCCCCAATTCGGATGCTGTTATTCACTTTACGAATATAGCAGATGCCCGTATTATGGGTTTGGAGCTGGGTGTTGGATTAAGTGCCTTCAATAACTCAGTAGATTATAAGTCGGCCTTTACGATATTGGATCCTATGGAAACAGATACGGAGGGTGAGATTCTGGATACCTTGTCATACCGCCATCGATATCACTGGATCAGTTCCCTGGGGATGCACTATTGGGGAATGGATGCCTCTTTTGAATATCGATATCTTAGCCGCATGGAAAGCGTGGAACTTTTTCAAGAAAACGATCTCACAGGTGCTGATGCCAGGGTTCCCATTCATATAATGAATGTTGGTATTGGTAGTTCATATCAAGACTGGCATTTCCTCGTAAGGGTGGAGAATGTCTTCCAATACTACTATACCCAGCTCGAGCGAAACATTGAAGAAGAGCGTATCGCGACATTCACTGTTGAGAGGCGATTCTAATGCGGTTAGCACTCCTAATTATCATTATCTCGCTCCTATTGATGACCGCTTGCGAAACACCGGAAAGCCTGGAAGCTGTGGCCGGTGTCGATGGGGCAGTGATCTTTACGAGTTGGTCAGATTCACTTAAAGGTGCTGTGGTTGTTGTATTCGATAAAGACCTTGAGTTTGATCGTATAGATGAACCAGAATATAAGGTCATTGACTATTTTATTACTTATAGCGACCCCATTAGTTCTGGTACATCTAGTGTCGATTATTTTATCCAATTGGAAACTGGAGAGTATCAACTCATGGTGATTGGCTTACTCCTGGACCCGGCTCAATTGCTGGCTAATGAAGAATTGTTTCAGGAAATTCAAAAATATATTGTTATTCCAGAAAACTCTGCACCGCGGGGGATTGTTATCCGTGAGAAAAAAATTAACGAACAGACCGACTGGTATGTTCAGTTTTAATTTACAAACTGGAGCATTTTACTTAAGCACATTTTAATTTGCTTCGTTGAAAAGCACTTCTATTTTACGTGATCACTTTAAACAGATACGGATATTCAAGTCGATTCTGTATTAAGACAATAAACAAGGAGAGAAAATGATGAGTAAGCTTTTGCGCGTATTACCCCTTTTGCTGATGATCAGCATCGCATTTGGTGGCGGTATGGTAGAAAACACAAACCAGAGTGCTGACCAAATCCGCATGATGGCTCGTGGAGCTTCTACAGATCTGGATGCTGTATTCTTCAACCCAGCGGGATTAACCAAGTTGGACAACGGAATGCACCTATATCTGAGTAGCCAAACCATTACACAGACTAGAACTATTACAAGTGACGTTGCTTCACTCAACAACGACACTTTTGAGGGAACCACATTTGCCCCTGTATTTCCTAACTTTTACTTTGCTTACAAAATGGACAAGCTGGTATTTTCAGCAGGATTTGTACCAATTGGTGGCGGTGGCAGTGCTGAATTTGCTGATGGTCTCCCTTCATTTGAAGCTCCTGTTTCAGCATTGGTTCCCATGATGGCAGCGGCTGGTGTAACTGGCTATAACCTCGATGTTGAATTCAACGGTTCATCCACTTATCTCGGTGGTCAAGGATCCGTATCTTATGCCATAAATGACATGCTCTCTGTTTCCGTAGGAGCTCGTTTTTTCTCTGCATCCAATAGCTACAAAGGTCACTTGAAAGACATCAAGGTCGAAACAGCTGATGGTGATTTTGCCCCAGGTGATGTTATGCGTGGTGTTGCAGCTCTATATACTGGTGCTGCTACTTCAGCCACTGGTGGTGCTGCTTCCTTACAGCCTCTCATCGACGGTGGTGCTGGTGATTTCACTTTTGCCAACCTCGTGCTTGGTAGTCAAATGGCTCAAGCCGATGTAGATGCTCTTGGCGCTGGTTTAACTGCACTTGGAGTACCTGGTTTTGATGAAGCCACATGGACTCCCAATATTGCCCAGGGTGCCTATACTACTGCTGCAGCCACTGCTACAGCTACTGCAACTGGCTATACTGCTCAAGGGGCAGGACTAGATGCAGCAACTGCTGATCTCGTTGTTGATGCTACTCAGTCAGGAACTGGCTTTGCACCAATCGTAGGTCTAAACATTAGCCTAATGGACAAACTCAATATTGGTATCCGTTATGAAGGTATGGCAGCCATGGAATTAACAAATTCCAATGACGATGCTAATGCCCAATTATATGTTAACGACGAAACCTCTAACGCTGATATGCCAGCCATGTTTGGTCTTGGACTGTCCTACCTGGTTATGCCATCATTGAATGTTGCTGTTGACTACAACATGTATTTCAATGAAGATGTAAATTGGGATGGAGCAGAGGCAAACGTTGAAAACGGTAACGAAATTGCTGTTGGTGTCGAATTTGCCCTTAGCGAATCTCTACTGCTCAGTGGTGGTTATCTCATGGCAACCTCCGGTGCCATGGAACTTTATCAGACAGATCTCGGCTATAGTTTGAATTCAAACACCATAGGTCTGGGCGCAAAGTATGCCTTGAATCCTCAAATGGCCATTAGCCTTGGTTTTTCAAATACCTCTTATGAAGAAGGTAAGAACGTGGCTGTTGCTGCTGGTATGGGTAATGAAACCTATATGAAGACAGCAACTGTATTTGCATTAGGTTTCACAAAGAGTTTTTAAGTAACAGAATAAATGATAAGTAAAAAGGCCGCTCCTGCGGCCTTTTTGCTCTCAAGGAGTGACTATCATGTTAAACATCATTAGAGCTGGATTGATCATTTCAATCATTGGGGGATTTTTAATTGGCTGTGAGGATGATGAAACTACTCCTGAAATCAACCATCCACTTACCGGGGTATACACTTTAACGGAAATGACGATTAATGTCGAGTCAACCACACTTCGTGACACCACCCTGGCTTTTGTTACTTCTCAGGATGGTGTAGACTCAGTTACCATTGATGCCGGGACGCTAATATTAGTTGAGGAAGACCTATATACGGATACGGATACCGATCCCATCGGGGGTACTGTGACCTTGAGGAACGACCTGAGTGGGACTCTCTCTGGTAATTTACCAGTTAACTGGGCATCGGGATGCGCTCCAAGTGTTCTCATATCAACTCTAACTTCAGACGGAACCTGGTCTGCTGATACCACTACAGGTGTATTCACTCTCGATCTGGTAGTTGATGCATTAGATATAGACGGATCCTTTAGCCTATCAAGTGATCATCTGGAGGTCCTCTATGAGTCCATGCTAAGCAATGATGAGCGTACGATTTCTGTTGTGAGTTACATGGATGCCGATGTCGCTGTCATTCCAGCCTGTCTACCTGTCACAACAGTTACAGAAAGAATTTTGACACTCACATTTAACTAAAGGGTTATCTAACGTGCTATATCCATTCATTCAGTTAACCTGATGGATATTAAAAACTCTAGAAGACTCACCCTCCGAGCGCTCAAAAAAGTGCTCCCAAAAGCATCAGTATTTACAGGTCTGATCCATAGACATGCCTATGCCAGGGATGCAGGGTTTTACCGACTACTCCCTCAAATAGTCATCAAAGCTTCAACTGCCAAAGATATCACCCACATTTTTAGAGAAGCCAATGCACGAAACCGACGCGTGGTTTTCCGGGCAGGGGGGACCAGTCTTTCCGGTCAATCTATCTCCGATGATATTTTAGTTGAGATCAAACAGGACTGGCGCAATATGGAGGTCCTGGAACAGGGTCAGTACATTGTTATGGAACCAGGTGTCGTGGCTGCCAGAGCAAATCAGCGTCTTGAGGCATTGGGGTATCGGATTGGACCGGATCCAGGTTCTATCCGTTCGGCCTTGATTGGCGGTATTGTGGCCAATAATGCCAGCGGAATCGGATCTGGGACTCAATTTAATAGCTATATGACACTGGCTGGTATGGAGTTGGTTTTACCAAATGGGTTGATCCTGAATTCAGCAAATCCTCAGGATAGATCCAGGCTTCAATCTCAAGCACCCCACATACATGATGGTCTCAACCGTCTTCGTGATCAAATCCAGGGCAATGAAACTCTCAAGCAACGCATAAGGGACAAATACAAGCTTAAGAATACTATGGGCTACTCCTTGAATAGTTTTTTGGACTATGAGGAGCCCCTGGACATTTTGGCACATCTCATGGTGGGCTCTGAGGGTACCTTGGGATTCATCTCGAGAGTGACCTTAAAAACGGTTCCTCTTTATTCACATAAGGCTACCGCCCTCATATTTCTTCCTTCCATCATTGAGGCTGCTCGTCTGGTTCCAAAATTAAGGAAAGCCGGGAGTTCTGCTCTTGAAATCATGGATGATTCAGCTCTGAAAGCTGTGAGGCATCTCCCTGGCTTACCATTTGATAAGGATATGTATATCGCTCCTGGCTCTGCGGCGTTATTGATCGAATATCAATCGAATGACAACAATCAATTGAACAGTATCGTGGAAACTGCGGTACAGATTATAAACGAGAAGCATGCCGCCAGCATACCTCGGTTTTTTAACGATCCCATACAAAGGGACCGGCTTTGGAAGATTCGACGAGAATTGGGTCCCCACCATGCTGCCACCAGACCTTCAGGCACTTCAGTACTCAGTGAAGATATTTGTTTCAAGGTGAAAGATCTTGCCAGGGCCATTAAAGATCTTCAATCCTTATTCGCTCGCTATGCCTATGATGATGCCGTCATTTTTGGGCATGCTGGGGATGGAAATCTTCACTTCAAATTGAGTCTGGATCTGGACCAAACAGATACTCTTGAAAATTATGCAGCCTTCATGTCTGATCTAATTGAGATGGTTGTGGATAAATATGATGGTTCCCTCAAAGCAGAGCATGGTACGGGTCGAAATATGGCACCCTTTGTTGAAAAGGAATGGGGAGAAACAGCCTACAAAATGATGCAGGAGATTAAAGAGCTCCTTGATCCCAATGGCATATTGAACCCCGATGTACTCATCAGCCGAGATGATCAAATACACTTAAAAAATATCAAACCTATTCCGCTGGTTGATGACATCCTCGATCCCTGCATCGAATGCGGACTCTGTGAACCGGTTTGTCCCTCCGAAGACTTTACACTATCCCCTCGTCAACGTATTGGTGTCTTACGAGAAATTGAGAGTCTGGGAGGTTTACCGGGCAATGAGACCAGTATCAAACGATTGCAAAAGAGCTTTCGGTTTAATGGCGTTGATTCTTGCGCTGTAGATGGCCTCTGCAGCCTGAGTTGTCCTGTAAATATTGATACCGGCCTCATGATGAAGAAATTGCGGGCGGAAAGCCACGGAACTACAGCGAAGGTCATTCATGGGATTGCCCAGAAATATTTTAGTTGGACCTTAAGGAGTGTAAGAGTTCTGCTCCATTTAATCAACCCGCTGAGATATGCTATGAAAAGTGAGAAAATTCAGCAGGGACTGAAAACGTTAATCAAAATATCTCGAGGTTACATTCCTGCTATAAATCCGCAACTGAAATCGGCAACTGGGGTTTTACCTCCTCAATCCAAAGCAGTAGATGTTATTTACTTCCCCTCATGCTTGACGCGCAGTCTGGCAAATCCTGATCAGGAGGGTCTTCCTGTTGCTGAAGCCTTCGCAGGAATACTCAGATATGCTGATATTGGTTTCGGCTATCCCCAGGACGTATCAAATCTCTGCTGTGGTCTTGCCTTTAGTTCCAAAGGGTATTCAGAAGCTGCCTTGCAAGCGGCTATTCATACAACCGAGATACTTTGGAACAGTTCTCGTGAGGGTGAGTTGCCCATCGTTATGGATACGAGCCCCTGCTCAAAGCATCTTGACCGTTATGATGAGATTTTGTCTGGAATTCATCTGGCCCGATGGCGGGCGTTGAAAATTTATGATATGGTGGAATACCTCCATGATGTAGTGTTGGAAAAACTCAGCCTGTGGCATGTGAAGGAAAAGGTTGTTTTACACGTGACCTGCTCAACTCAGCATATGGGTCTTGGAGATAAAATGGTCTCTATTGCACAACGCTGTGCCCAGGAGGTCATCGTTCCTCTGGATACTGGCTGCTGTGGATTTGCAGGGGATAGGGGCTTACTGGTTCCCGGTTTAACTGAAAGTGCTACAAAGATGGAATCAAATGAAATTCGGGACATTGACGCTGATGGGTATTATTCAACCAGCAGAACCTGTGAAATAGGAATGACCCTGGCTACGAATCAATCATACCAGCCACTGGTGTCCCTCATCCATGAAGCCATTATTAAGCAATCAGTTTTGCAGAATTGATCTCAGGAAAAGCAGTTTTTTACACCACCAATCATATATAGTTTAAGAGCATTCATACAAAAGGGGATACATCATGAAAAATTTCGTTCAGATCCTATTATGCATTATCGTCTCTATAAGCTTTGGACAGGAAATGAAGATACTTGATAAAGCTGCACTCTCTATGTATTCGAAAAATTTTAATGCAGACAAAAGTAATGTGGCTCGGCAGAATGCCCTGGCCAACAATAGCATCAAGTCCCTGTCTGTTGATAAAGCAACTAGGACAAGACAACAACACCTCTTCTCCGATAAAATTGATGTGAAAGGAATTAGTAACCAGAAGAGTAGTGGGAGATGCTGGCTCTTTGCAGGACTCAATATTCTACGTCCTGTGGTGATCGAGAAATATGATCTAGAAGAATTTGAGTTTTCTCAAAACTTCCTCTTTTTTTATGATAAGCTGGAGAAATCAAATCTCTTTTTAAATCAGATGATCCTCATGCGAGAGCGTGATATTCATGACCGCGAACTGGAATTTTTATTGGATTCCCCTATCGGTGATGGGGGTCAATGGAACATGGTGGTAGATCTGGTTGCAAAGTATGGCCTGGTCCCCATGATTGCCATGCCCGAAACCTACGCCAGCTCAAAAACGGGAGATATGAATAATCTTCTGAGAAAAAGACTTCGCAAAGCAGCTTCTGAAATCCGTATGGTAGCAGACGCCAAAGCACAGGCAAAGATTCATCAAAAAGCGATGGGAGATATATATCGAATTCTGGCTCTGGCCTTGGGTGAACCTCCTCAATCTTTCACCTGGCAATATGAGGATGAAGATGAAAAATTGAGCAAAACCAAAGTTTACACCCCGCAACAATTTCGAGATGATGTTGTCAATCATGATCTGGCTGATTATGTCTATCTGCTCCAGAACCCTACCAAAGACTATTATCAAACCTATAGTATTACTCTTGATAGAGATATGGTTGAGAAACCTGATATGGCTGTTTTGAATATCCCTGGGGATGTCATCAAAGCACAAACATTGAAGGCGGTCCTGGCTGATGAACCGATCTGGTTTGCCTGCGATGTTGGACAAGAGCATCTTGGATCTGATGGACTCATGGTTCGCGGTATCTATGACTATGAAGCCTTATTGGGTGTGGACTTTAGCCTGACCAAAAGTGAGCAACTCCTGTATGGCGAATCCATTCCTACTCATGCTATGGTCTTTGTTGGTGTTGATCTTGTGGATAAAGAGGCGAGACAGTGGCGGGTAGAAAATTCATGGGGTACAGAACGTGGAAATAAAGGTTACTGGCTCATGGATGATGCCTGGTTTGATCAATATCTTTATGGAGTGATCCTTCCCAAAAAATATCTGGATAAAAGAACTGCTCAAGCGCTGCAGGTTAAACCCATCGTGCTACCACCCTGGGATGCCATGTATCGTATGATTAGAGGTCCTGAATAAGACCTATTGACTGAGCTCTTCTTTAATACAGGGAACGTTGAATCAGTTTGAAACCAAGATCTGGCGATTTAGTCGATTCTTTCCCCGGTCTCCAGATCAAAAAATTGATAGGTCTCAGGTTCAGCAAATAGACGGAGTGCAGTTCCAATCTTGCGAGGTGCATTGTCTGCAACTCGGGCAATAAAAGTATCTATCCCAGTAGAACAGTATAAATAGGATTCATTTCCCATAAGCTCACTGACTTCGAGATTTGCATTTATACTTGAAGGGGAGTCGATCAATTGAAAGTGCTCTGGACGAATTCCCAGCCGAACTCTGCGTCCATCAAAAGCCTTTAAAGTCTTTGGATGTGCATCAACGATGGGCAATGAGAATTTCTCATTCACCAACTCGCCTGCTTTGATTTCCACCTCGAAAAAATTCATAGCTGGGGAACCGATAAAGCTTCCAACAAAATGGTTTTGGGGACGTTTATATATTTCCAGGGGTTCATCAGCCTGCATGATGTAGCCATCCTTCATAACCACAATACGATCACCCATGGTCATGGCTTCAACCTGATCGTGTGTTACATAAATCATCGTCGTTTTTAGACGGGCATGCAGTTTCTTAATCTCGGTTCTCATCTGAACCCTGAGCTTTGCATCAAGATTTGATAGAGGCTCATCAAATAAAAAAACGGAAGGTTTTCTGACAATGGCGCGACCTACTGCCACACGCTGTCGCTGACCTCCTGACAATTCTTTGGGTCGACGATACAAATAATCTTCAACGCTGAGAATCTCTGCAGCTTCTTCAACACGTTCTTTTATTTGCTTGTCAGAATATTTCCGAAGACGTAACCCAAAGGCCATGTTCTCATAGACGTTCATATGGGGATAGAGGGCATAGTTTTGGAAAACCATGGCGATATCACGATTTTTTGGCTCAACGTCATTTACCCGAGTATCACCAATATAGACTTCGCCCCCGCTGGCTTCTTCCAGACCTGCAACAATTCTTAATGTTGTGGATTTTCCGCATCCAGAAGGTCCAACCAGGACCGCAAATTCACCATCCTGGATTTCCAAGTCGATACCATGGAGAATTTGTGTATCACCATAAGATTTATCTAAATTTTTAAGGGTTACTTGAGCCATGATAGCTTCCTTTCAAATTATTATATCAGACACCAGCTGACATCGCCTTGTCCTTCTCGGATCACTATGGGTTGGTCGTCATCTGTCATATCAATCACAGAAGATAACTCTGCCCAGGTAGGACCTGAATCCAGGATGAGATCAACTTGACCTTCGTAATATTCAGAAAACTCCTGCGGATCACTTGCAAAACTCTTGGCGCTGATATTGACGCTAGTTGAGATAATGGGATTTCCCAGCGCTTCAACAATGGCCAATGTGAGTGGATGGTCAGGAATTCGTACTCCAACGGTTTTCTGTTTTGAAAGCAAGGTCTTGGGGACCTCTCTGGTTCCCGGTAGGATAAATGTATAGGGTCCAGGAAGGTGTTTCCGAAGATTCCGATAATTTACAGTGGAAATTTTTGCATATTTGGAAATGTCTTTAATGTCAGAGCACACAAAACTGAGGGGTTTCTGTTTCCCCATTCCCTTGACCCGGTAGATTCTTTCAATGGCAGCTTTTTGGGTAATATCGCATCCCAGTCCATAAACGGTATCTGTGGGGTAGATAATGAGACCGCCATTTTTGAGAATATCCACGGCTTGATCGACAATTCGATTGTTAATTGTGGTACCGTGAATTTCAATTCTCATGTAGTCAGATAGTCCTTAATAATGGCCATACTATCAGCAGGTTTTTCAAAGGGGAAAAGATGACCTGCAACGATGCTTTTAACAATATGATTTCCTCGGGACCGCTTGAGCCGTTTAATGCCATGCTGATTTACAGTATCTGATTTTTCACCTATGATGAAAAGAGCAGAAACTGGTAGCTTTTTAGGTAGGGACCAGACATTTAGTGGTATAGACTGATAAATACTGGATTCTAATTGTGGTGCACAGGACAGTTGGAAGTCACCGCTTTCATTCTCGCGGAGGCAGGTTTCCACATACGCCTCAAGAAACCGTGGCTCCCAATGTGAAAAGATAGTCTTTTTAGAATAGTGTTCTAGCGCGGAAGCTCTTGTCTCGAAATGATTTCTGCGACGGGCTGCTGCACGAGTCAAAGGAATGATATGGGTTAATGAGAGTAGCCTCAATGACCGTAGAACCGTCAATACTCTTTTGGGTAGCATGACAGGATCCAGCAAAATAATTTTTTGAAACCAATCTGGTCTTTGGATCGCCATGAGCATGATGACTATCCCACCAATTGAATGTCCCATAGCGACCATAGGTCTTCCTGGTGGATTCTTATCGAGATAATCGATATAGTAATTCGCTATATTTACCCAGGCGTCTATGCGACCATTCCAGCGGGATTCACCATGACCCGGTAAATCAGGCGCCAGGATATTATAATCTTTTGTCAGGGGGTCAAGAAAGGGAAGGTACATTTTTGAGGAGTAGCTGTTTGCGTGTAGAAAAAAGAGAACTTCTCCCTCTGAATTACCCCAGCGATTTATGGTAGGCATGGATGGAAATGGAATCTGCATTAAAACAAAATAAGGCGAATGCATTGACGGGGAAGGGAAAAGACACCTGATTTGGATTCGTGTCCTTATATTGATTGAAGCATAATCACACCTGGTTTGTTCAAAAAGATTGGAAGCAATACCTATATGAGGGCTGGAATTCATTCAATAATTTCAATGATGCTCACTTTGTGCCTGGGGCTGAACGCGTCAGCTTTATCTGAAATTGTAAATCAAGCTATTGATCCAATCCCGAAGCTTGAACTTAGTCCCCGTCAGGATCATGCACTTTCAGGGACAGTGTTCGCCAGTTCCATTGAATCCATGAAACTGGTTCAAAGGGAAGAGGCAATTCTGGGTGAGATTTCAGAAGGTAATATCCCAAACTTCCTGAGGGAATTGGTGGCGGTAGAAACCAGCATAACAATTGAGAATACGAGATTCAACCTGACATTCTTTGTCACTCCAGACTATTTATCCATTGGCTCAGATGCCGATCATCTACTGATACCCATGACTCCCATGCTAGCTCAACGAGTTGTAGATCAGTTGGGTGGTATTATGCCCACGCGTAAAATGGTTGATTTAATCTGGAATGCATCAGATGTC
>JABHBL010000055.1 GCA_018673925.1 Fidelibacterota bacterium | reverse complement strand
TTCAAACGAACCTTGGCACGAGGTAATAGATTAGCACAGGACTGAGTAAGGCGAGCGGAGCCGAAGCCAATTCCGTCCCTGGCCACAGAAATAAAGAAACCCACATCAGTGGGTTTTTTGGTTTCTATTGCTATAGGCTAGGATTGGACCAAACCAGCGAAGCACCGGTTCAATGGAGTTTATCCCGACAAGCCTGTCGGGATCCCTGGCCACAAAATGAAACAGCCCGCCATTTGGTGGGCTGTTTTGCTTTTTTGGGGAGTGCGAATTTATCTAGCTAGCCCTTCGACAAACTCAGGACAGGCTCATCGAGCGCGGTTCAAATGGAGGGAGAAATTGCGAAAGGTGAATACCTGCCGTAACATCATTAATACTAATATTTCATGTAATGCTTGATAATATACTATCCTAGGAAATGCTCAATGTTTTCTTTAGGTTACCAGTAATATCATTATTTCTTGGAGGGCACTATTGTTAAAAAACCTTTTAAAATCATAGCTGAAGTTGGCAGCTCACTAATATTTTCGATTCTTGTAATCATTGTATTTGAGCATTATTGGTATAAAATTGATATTCAATCTTTGAGAGATGATGTGGCTGAGCGAGTCAATTATCTTGAATCTGAAATCCAGCTTACCATGTCTGAAATCAGCGCAATCAGGAATTTTTATATCGCGTCAGAATCGGTTTCAGAACAACATTTTGAAGCTTTTTCATCGCCCGCTGTTGAAAAACATTCGGGTATTATAGCTCTGTCATACATTGAAAGTGTTCCCGACTCTAATAGAACTGCATATGAAAATAAGATGCGTAGCTTGTATGATCCTGGTTTTGAGATTACTGTAAAAGATGATTCTGGAGCATTAGTTAGATCCCCAAAGAAGGATTTTTATTATGTAGTCACTCACATAACACCGCTAGATGCTAACAGGTCCGCCTTGGGTTTTGATATTGGCTCGAATGCGGTGCGATACGCTGCTCTGGAAACAGCTTCCAGAACCGGTCTACCGGTTGGCTCGGATGTAATTTCTCTGGTTCAGCTTGATGAGTCGCAACTAGGTTTTCTGGTCGTGCTGCCCATTATCCCCGATTCTAGTTCTCTGGACCCGTCAATATCGTTCCATAACAAGTCACATGCATTTGTATCTGCAGTCTATCAGGTCCAGCCCTTAGTTGAGACTACAATGAAAAGAATTGGCTGGTCAAAGTTACAACTTGAGATCTTTGATGTAGCACATGGTGACACTGTGCTAATCTTTAAAAATGGGACAAAAAGCTTATCCTATCCTAGCCTTGCAAGAAAAGAACCCCTGCAGAATACTCATAAAATATCTTTTGCAGAGAAGGAGTGGATAGTCATATTTTCACCGACTCCTGATTGGCATTTGTCCCATAATCTGGTTCCAAAGTCCCAGCTTTATCTGATTATATTTCTAGTTGTAGTGATTTCACAGACGATTGTGATCAGGCTCTATAACAATAAAAAGCTTGTCCAAAACACGGCCCAAGAGCTCCGCCAGTTTATCGAGACAGCCAACGCACCGATCTTTGGTATTGATGCCAATGGCAAGGTCAATGAGTGGAATGATACTGCCGCCAAGATTACTGGTTTCACCAAAGATGAAGTGCTGGGACGGGACCTGGTCAAAGAATTTATCACAGATGATTATCAGAAGAATGTCAAAGCGGTTCTTGATGATGCCTTGCAGGGCAAAGAAGCCTCTAACTATGAGTTCCCGCTTTTTACCAAAGACCAACGACGTCTCATGGTGCTCCTCAATGCCAGCACGAGACGAAATATTGATGGCAACATCACGGGTGTTTTGGGGGTGGGTCAGGATATTACAGAATTGGAAAGATTTCGAGAAAAAGCTGAAGTTGATCGGATGAAAACCGATTTTCTGTCCATGGCTGCCCATGAATTACGCACTCCCCTAACCTCTATTCAAGGTTTCTCAGAGATTATGCTCTCCCGTCAAAATATTGACACCAAGCAAAGGCAGCGGTATCTTGGGCTGATTAACAAACAAGCGTTACGCCTTGGTGAGATTATTAATGATCTTCTGGATATATCACGCATTGAAGCTGGCAAAAGTTTTACTATTGAAAAAGAATCCTGTATAATCGGTGAATCAATAGAACTTGTTGCTGAGCCCTTTATTGTTCAAAGTAAAATTCATAAGTTTGAAATCATGCTTCCTGATAAATCGATTGAGCTTAATGTTGACAAAGAGAAAATGGACCAAGTTCTAAGAAATTTACTTAGCAATGCTGTTAAATATTCCCCTGATGGTGGAAAAATTCAAATCAAGGGGAAATTAGAAAAAGATAGCTACCATGTTTCTGTTCAGGACGAAGGCTTAGGAATGAGCCCGGAGCAGGTTGATAAAATATTTGATAAGTTTTACCGTGCAGATACGGGCAATACTGCCATTGAGGGTACCGGTCTGGGAATGAACATTGTTAAGCATATAATAGAAGCTCACGATGGAGAAATTCGTGTAGAGAGTGAGCCAAAAATAGGGACCAAAGTCACTTTTATTCTGCCTCTAAAGCAAACTTAAGGTATATTGGACCAATATTTTCAATACAATAGATGAAACTGAGAAGGACAAGTATCTCAATACGATTTACGTGACTCAAAATTAAGTACGGAGATTTGAAAAATGAAAAAAATATTAATTGTTGATGATCAAGCTGATGTTCGGGAACTCGTCGAAGTCACCCTGGATATTGGAGATTATGAATTATTTCAAGCCAGCACTGGACCCCAGGCCCTTGATCTATGCAGACAACATGTACCTGATCTTGTATTTTTGGATGTTATGATGCCCGAAGGAGGCATGGATGGTTTTCAGGTCTGTGAAGTCATAAAGAATGAGACCGAGTTGAAACATATCGTTGTGATCATGCTGAGCGCAAAAGGTCAGGAAATGGATAAAAAGCAGGGAACTGAAGCAGGTGCTAATGATTACTTCACCAAACCATTTAGTCCTCTGGCGCTGCTTAATAAAGTTGAAGAAGTACTATCCTAAGGTTCTCTTAGTACCGCAACAGGAGCAATGAATATGTCTGATTTCGATGCCAGCATGAGTGTTGATCAACTCAAAATGTATGCGCAGGATATTTCTGAGGTTTACAAGCAGGAGAAGCAGAAACGTAAAGACCTTGAGATAAGCAACCTCAAGCTCAGGAGCCTGCTGGATACCGTCAATATTGGCATCGTAAGCTTGGATCCGCATTTAAATATTATTGATGTAAATAATGAGTTCAGCGAAATTATCAATGAACCTCCTGAGAATATTCGAGGAATGCCATTACTTACCTTGCTGACAGGTGAGGTTTGGGAAAATATTTTTGAGGGACTTAAGAGCAAGGACGAGCCACCGGTAGAGTTGGTGAATGTAAATGGAGATGGCTCATTTTTCCTTAATGTTTCCCGCGTTCGGTTGCTGAATTCTACTCAACAATTGATTGGGTGGACGTTTCTGTTCAGAGATGAAACCAAATTAAGGCGATCAAACCTTCTCAAGGAAGAGTTCTTCGCCATTTCCTCCCACGAAATACGTACGCCTGTCTCTATCATTACAGGATATATCCAGTTAATCCGGTCCATGCTTGGAGAAAAGCTCGAGGAGAAGGATCGAGGCTTTATTGACGCGATTATTACTGCTGGGGATCGTCTGGCACGTACTACCTCTGAAATGTTGGATATCTCCAACCAAATGCTTGACCAACCCAAATTCGAGATGCAAATACTAGATTTTGATAAAATCGTTGCTGATGTTGCCGATGGCTTTGAGCTAGTCTTTCGTCCCAAGGATGTAACGGTCAACTACCATGTAAAGCCTGGTAAATTTCAGGTATATGGTGACGAGAATGCTTTGAGTCATGCTGTTCGTCACCTTGTTGAAAATGCTGTGGAGTTTAGTGAGGTAGGATCATCCGTTGAAGTGCTCCTGGAACCCCATGATGGTAACTGTAAGCTGTCCATAACAGACGAGGGAGAAGGGATTCCAAAGCAGGAAATGGATATGATCTTTGAGCCCAATTATCAAGTGGATGAGCACATGACACGTGGCCATGAAGGTATCGGTTTGGGATTGACCATTGTCAAGCGTACTGCTCGGCTCCATGGCGGTTCTATTAAACTTGATTCTACTTTAGGCAAGGGCACTCAAGCCGTTCTCCAAATTCCTTTTTATGATCCCAATAGACACGATATGGACCTACCTGAAATAACGACCAAGTTGGACCTGGCTAAGCAGGAGGCCACCTCGTTACGCGGACAATTAAATACCTATGCCAAGGATATTAATGCGCTTTATCTGCAAGAGAAGGGCAAGCGTAAGGAATTGGTGGACAAGAATCAACAATTAAAGATCTATGCTAAGGAACTCAACACCACCGTCCGCGATCTCAATAGAACCCAAGGCCAGCTGCAAGATGCATATCTTGATACAATTTACAGACTGGCTCTGATTGCTGAACACAAGGACGAGGACACAGCCGAACATATTATACGCATGAGTAGTTATAGCGCATTCATTGCCGAAGAGATGGGGTTGGATAAGGAACTTGTACAGAATATTAAATATGCAGCCCCCATGCATGATTTGGGCAAAGTGGGGATCCCTGACAATATTTTGACAAAACCAGCGAAGTTGACTGAAGAAGAATTCAAAGTCATGATGGAGCACCCGGTATTGGGGCAAAGAGTCTTCAGAGATACCAATTCTGATGTTTTAAAACTCGCTGAGGAAATTGCCGGAAGTCATCATGAGAAGTGGGATGGAAGTGGATATCCTAGAGGACTAGCTGGTGATCTGATTCCTCTTTCCGGACGAATTGTGGCTGTGGCTGACGTATTTGACGCCTTGGTTTCAAAACGACCTTATAAAAAGGCTTTCCCACTCGAAGAGGCTCTGACAATCATCCGAAACGGTTCGGGACAACATTTCGACCCTGAGGTGATCGCGGCTTTTGAAAGATGTCTTCCCAAAATCTTAGAGAAACGAGCCGAGATAGATGGTGCACCAACTACTGAGTAGGTATTCAACTGGACCCTAGCTTAGAAAGCCCCTAACCTCAAATATAGGGACTTTTCAAAAGTAGTGACGATTTAGTGACTCGTCCCCGTAACTCACTGATACATAGCACAAAGCATGGTACTGAAAATCCCCGTGTCGGCGGTTCAATTCCGTCCCTGGCCAC
>JABHBL010000054.1 GCA_018673925.1 Fidelibacterota bacterium | reverse complement strand
TGCTATCCTTCACACCTAAAATATATCTATGAACACTAACCCGCATATTTCATGAGTAAGCACAACTCCAGAATATGACCGGGATCAAAGTGTATTTCTCATTATTCTTTATAAATAGCATATTTACAATTCATTACAGTCGGTATTGCACTCCCTCATGAAATATACAGGCTAAGAATAATTGTAAGCGTAATATCTGTGGATACTCTGCACTGGATTTCTTGCTAATCTTCATGCCCCTCTTTAAGGGTTACATTATTTATGAGGCAATGCGCTATCATGAAGGCTTGAATTCTGCTAATATTCTCTGTTGACATCATTTTTGTTCACAGGTACTTTGATACCAAGAATAATCACACAGGAAAACAAGACGTTACCTTCAGTAATCTTAACGAGCGGAGTAATAATGGATGAGAAAACGATGACGGAAGATCAGCCAGAAATTTTGGATGATAATCAAAAACTGGTAAAGAATTATATGTGGTGGTCAATGGGGGCTGGACTGGTTCCTGTACCTTTAGTAGACATGGCCGCTGTGACCGGTGTGCAGCTGAAGATGCTTGCCGATCTTTCACGTGCATACGATGTAAAATTTACTGAGGACGCTGGCCGAAAAATTGTGCTGTCACTCCTGGGATCATTGATTCCTAATGGCCTGGCACGCGGTTTTCTGGGAAGCCTGCTGAAAATTGTCCCTGTTGTGGGTACAGTGATGGGAACGATCTCCATGTCTGCATTTTCTGGAGCAGCAACCTATGCCATCGGTAAACTCTTTATTCAACATTATGAAGCGGGTGGTACGCTGCTAGATCTTGATGTGACCCAGATGAATGATTTCTTTAAAGAGAAATTTGCTGAAGGTCAGAACATTGCCAAGGATATGGGGAAAGAGAAAAAGAAATAATTGTCATTCCCTTATAACATGAAAAGTATGTAGAAAAATGTTCGCATTTTTCCCGCATCTGTTTTATTCGCCAGCCTTTACGATCGCATACCTTCTAGGGTCTGCGATCGCTGGCGTTTTTGGTAGAAATACAAAAATTGGATTTTGGGGAAGCTTTTTCGCATCGCTTATTTTTACGCCGATAATATCGCTGTTGTACTTCTTTTTTACAGCCCCACGCAGTAAGAACGAATAAATTTCTAAACGATAAAAAGTAAGTATTCCCTCAAAAAAGCAAGTGATTTGAGGGCACTTTTGGGGTCACATGGATCATATGAGTATTATTGGTAAAAATTTTCGATTCTTGGATATGTTTTACAGAGAATCCAAAGAGACCAGCGATGCTTGGCCGCTACTCTTGATGACTGTCCTCTCAGCAAGTACCAACGCCATTCTCCTTGTTATCATTAATCAGGCAGCCCACAGTGTAAGTTTCGGTAATCCGAATTATCGTCTTTTTATACTCTTTGCTCTCGCCATAACGATCTTTATCATCTCACAGAAATACGTTCTGTCAAAAATTACGCTGATATCCGAATCTATTGTAAATGGTATCAGAGTCAGATTGGCCGAAAAAGTTCGTAGAAGTGACCTTTATGAACTTGAGAAGCTTGGTAACTCTGAGGTTTACTCTAGAATATCCAAGGATTCAACCACGATCACTCAGACTTCTCCAGTTATCATGAATGCGCTTCAGAGCGCGACAATGGTCTTTTTCTGCATGATTTATATTTTCACCCTCTCTCAAGTCGCTTTTTGGCTAGCGGTCATCTCCATTGGCCTCTCAGTTATATTTTATCTATTCAATGATAAAAAAATTACAGCCTTTATGAGGATCGCTTCGGATCAGGAAGTCAAATTATTTGATGTCTTGGGCAACGTTCTGCATGGTTTTAAAGAAATCAAGGTCAATACCAGGAAAAGCGATGATGTCATTGAAGAATTATCGCATACATCAGATTCAGTTCGTGATGCAAAAGTGAGTGCTCTGATTCCTTATGCCAATAACTATATATATTCCATCGTATTCTTCTATATCCTCATTGCGATAATCATATTCCTGCTACCCAATTTGGACCAGACCTTCAACGATATCGTGGTGAAGCTTACCACAGCCGTTCTGTTCATGGTTGGACCCCTATCAAATGTGGTAAACATGGTTTCC
>JABHBL010000053.1 GCA_018673925.1 Fidelibacterota bacterium | reverse complement strand
CTGGCAGCTCAAGCTGGTGTCCGCTATTCTCTTGAGAACCCCAGGTCTTATATAGAATCTAATCTGGACGGCTTCTTCAACATTCTAGAAGCTTCCAGGCAACATGGTGTGAATAACTTCATTTATGCCTCCTCCAGTTCTGTATATGGCAATAATGAGAAATCACCTTTTTCTGAAACGGACAATGTTGACCATCCTGTCTCGCTGTATGCTGCCACCAAGAAGTCTAACGAACTCATCGCACATACTTATAGTCACCTCTATAAGATGACAACGGTGGGCTTGCGTTTCTTTACCGTCTATGGACCTTGGGGTCGCCCAGATATGGCTTATTATTTTTTCACCAAGGCCATCCTGGAAGGCAAAAAGATACAGCTCTTTAATCAGGGTTTGAACCTGCGCGACTATACTTATATCGATGATATCGTTGAAAGTATCAAAAGAATGCTGGATGGGTTCGATTCACTTCAACCTGCTGTTGAAAATGATCAATATACTGCGACCAAAAGTCCTTATTATCACCTCTTTAATATTGGAGGCAGTAACCCTGTACCAGTTCTAGAGTTTGTGGAAATCTTAGAAAATGCTCTGGGTAAAAAGGCTATTAGGGAATTGGTTGGATTTCAAGCTGGAGATGTTTTTAGTACTGAAGCAGAGACGAAAACGCTTGAATCCTTTATCAACTT
This sequence comes from Fidelibacterota bacterium, assembly GCA_018673925.1. Lineage (GTDB taxonomy): Bacteria > Fidelibacterota > UBA8477 > UBA8477 > JABMPR01 > JABMPR01. The sequence goes on along the minus strand of JABHBL010000053.1, from coordinate 1,503 downwards.
CAAACCAACCATCACCCTAAAAGAGGGACTTGGTGAATTTGTGGAGTGGTACTTACGCTATTATCGTATACCCCATTAACAAGCATTCCCAATCACCCCTTTACAGGCTGGAAAGCCCTCAGATTTAAAGTCGCAATAACACTAATTATCTAATTTCCATAAATAAAGACTAATATATTATCTATTATACCTTATATTGAGTGATAAGGGATACTATAATGGATATACAAAAATTTGAAATTGATGATTTCAGCCCAACCAAAATCGCTGAGAAGCTTGCCAATCGGATGAAGTCAAGGCGTATCGGTCTGAACATTACTCAGAAGGAACTGGCAAACCAATCGGGTGTCAGTTTAGGGAGTATCAAGAGATTTGAGACAAGGTATCAAATTGCTCTACAGAGCCTACTTAAGATTGCACTTGTCTTAGATGCTACAAGCGAATTTCACCAGCTATTCCCGATGAACCAATATAAAGGTATTGCAGAAGTAGTAAGGGCTACAGAGAATCGTCCAAGAAAGCGTGCTCGTGATGTTGGAACTCATTAAACTAATTGATGTAAAAATTGGTTCAATGCCCGTTGGACAAATTGCCCAGACTCCAGAGCGCAAGATTGTGTTTGAGTATACCTCACAATTTTTGGAGAATGGATTTTCCATATCCCCCTTTTACCTGCCCCTAAAACCTGGACTTTTTACAGCTCCAGACGAGCCATTTGGAGGTAATTTCGGCGTTTTTGATGATAGCCTGCCAGATGGATGGGGTAATTTACTCCTAGATCGATTCCTCACAGCCCAAGGTATTGACCCAAGCACACTCTCTGTACTGGATCGCTTGAGTTTAGTTGGGTCATCTGGGATGGGTGCCCTGCAATATTTCCCCAGTCAGAATATTCATTCGGAATTTAAATTTACAGAGCTTGAGTTTCTGGCCAGTGAGGTACGGAAAGTGATTTCCGAGACTGATTACTCAGAACATATTGAATTGTTAATTGGTGTGGGGGGGTCACCCGGTGGAGCAAGACCCAAGGCTCTGATCAAGGAAAAAGATGAATCCTGGATGGTTAAGTTTCCGTCCTCACTTGACCCGAATGATTTTGGCGCGACTGAGTTTGATTATTCGCGTATTGCACGCAAGTGTGGTATTGTTATGCCAGAGACCCAACTTTTCGAAAACAAATATTTCGGGGTAAAACGATTTGATCGAGATGGGGATGATCGTATACATATGCACACTGCCTCAGGCTTACTCAATGCAAGTTACCGCTTCCCATCTTTGGATTATATTGACCTGATGAGGGCATCTTTTGCTCTTACCAAAAATTTGGAGAATTCATACAAGCTTTTTCGACAAATGGTTTTTAATGTATTGACAGGGAATAAGGATGATCATACCAAAAACTTTTCCTTTCTCTATACTGAACAAGGATGGTGTCTTTCACCGGCCTATGATCTCGCTCCCAGTGGAGGGTTCAATGGAAATCACTCCACAACAATCGCTGGG
>JABHBL010000052.1 GCA_018673925.1 Fidelibacterota bacterium | reverse complement strand
TTTGCGAAGGCATCCTGAGCTTCACGAGTATAATTGTATTCTTTTGCACACAATTCACCACTCACACCCATGTGTATACCGTCATAGGCATTTTGTAGTCCATCTCTAAGGATTCCATCCACCATTTCGCCATTACCCAGTCTTTGTCCACTACGAGCTCCAGGGAGATAGTACGGAACATTAGACATACTTTCCATTCCACCAGCGACAACAATATTGGCATTGCCAACTTCAATGGCCTGAGCGGCCAGCATGACGGCTTTCAAACCTGAGCCACAAACTTTGTTGATGGTCAGACATTCAGTGGCATCTGGTAAACCTGCATATATAGCAGCCTGTCTGGCAGGAGCCTGTCCCTCATTTGATGTAATCACATTTCCCATGATGACTTCATCAACATCTTCGGGTGCTATCTGGCTACTCTCCAGAGCTGCTTTGATGGCTACCGCCCCTAACTTTGGCGCAGGAATAGGTGATAATTCACCTTGAAATGCTCCAACCGGGGTCCTTTTAGCACTTACAATAGCTACTTTGCGAATGGCTCTGACTCTGCTCATGATGTTTCCTTATATTTTTCTCAAACCTGGGATAATTCGCTTTTTTAAATTCCTGCAAATCCAATCAGGGACTCAATCCAGCAGAACACAAAATATATTGCTCATACAAAGGTCAAAAATCGTTCCAAACCTGAATATCGTTGCGAGGATGAATAGTTAGATCCTGTAGCTCAGGAATCTTTTGGTTGGTCATAGGCTTGAATAATCCGTTTGACCAAATTGTGTCTCACAATATCCCCTTCATCAAATTCAACAAAGGCGATACCGTCGACCTCTTTCAGGATTCTTGCGGCTTGGATTAAACCAGATTCTTCATGTTTAGGCAGGTCAATCTGAGTGGGATCACCAGTAACTATTATTTTAGAATTCACACCCATTCTAGTTAGAAACATTTTCATTTGCATCAGGGTGGTATTTTGCGCTTCATCGAGGATGATGAAAGCATTGTCCAGCGTTCTACCCCGCATATATGCAAGAGGGACAATTTCGATAGTTTTCTGATCCATGAGAAGGCGCACTTTGTCGTGGGGCATCATATCAAAAAGGGCATCATAAAGTGGTGCTAAATAAGGGTCTACTTTTTCGCGTAAATCCCCTGGTAAAAAGCCCAGACGCTCGCCGGCTTCCACTGCTGGACGAGTGAGAATAATTTTTTTAACTTCCCGATTTTTTAGCGCAGATACGGCAAATGCTACTGCCATATATGTTTTACCCGTCCCTGCGGGTCCCAGCCCAAAGACCATATCATGATCTGTTGTTGAGGCAAAATATCTTTCCTGACCGGGTGTGCGCGGTTTGATCACTTCAGAGCGAGTGAAAAGGACGACAGAATCAAGACCTGCTTCACCCAGGACAGATTTACCGGTCTGACTGAGGCGGATAATGGTAAGCACATCGTCTTTATCGATAAACCTTTTTCGATTCAAAACCGCAATCATTTCGGCTACAATATTTTCAACAAGAACGAGTTTAGATTCGTCGCCCCTGATAATGAGTTCATCGCCTCGCACATACAGGGCAACTTCAAGATGATTTTCGATCAGTTTTAGGTTGGTGTCGTTGGCGCCAAGTAATTCAACGGGGTTAACCTCCCTGATCGGAAGGCGTTTTTCAGAAGCAGATTTCGCAGTTGTCAAACCCATATGGCGGGATGAGATTAATTTGTAAAGGGTGTATTTCCAAACAAAAATTATTCACAAAATTCTGTTCAGGCCAGAACGATATGTCACCTGTTTTATTGTGTAATTTTTTATGATAAACAAATAATGTTATTGGCAAATGTCGTGAGGGGCACATTTATTGCGTTCACAATACTTTAAAATTGGTATTTATACTCGAATCGGGTAGTTTGCAGCATGGTTTAATTCACATTAGGTTTCAATTTATGAGTTGGGGAACTCCTTTTCACCATCTCAATGGAAGAAGTGGCACTCCCACTTCTTCCGAGCAGGAATGATTTCATAATTTGAGGGGAAAACCAGATGGATGTAAGCGAATTAACTTGCAAGCCAGGACAACTCACAGTCTTAATCCTTGTCGCAATCCTTTTTCTAGTTGCACCCTGCATACTTCAGGCTGGTGTTACCGGTAAGATCAGTGGTAAGATCAATTCAGCTGAAACAGGAGATCCTGTCATTGGTGCAAGTATCCAGGTTGTGGGCAGCAACTTTGGTAGCATCTCTAATCAAAATGGTAGATTTTCCATTTTGAACATCCCACCAGGCACCTATACAGTCAAATTTTCATACATTGGACTTGAAACTATTTTACTTGGTGATGTCCAGGTGGCTGTTGATTTGACCACCTGGCTTGATCTCACTTTGAACCCTTCTATCCTTGAAGGCCAGAAGGTTGTTGTCAATGCACCCATTGATGCCATCGAAAAAGATTTGGCTGGTACACGCTCCGTGGTGACTCAAGAGCAATTCAATTCGCTTCCAATATCAGAAATTTCTCAAGCATTGTATCTGCAGGCCGGGGTGGCTGGTTCAGATGACGAGCTCATCATTCGCGGAGGACGCTCTAACCAGGTGGCCTTTCTCATTGATGGTGTTTATGTACAAGATCCTTTTCTGGGAGCTTTTGCAAATGATCTGGGTACCAATGCCATTGATGAACTAACACTCCTCAGCGGCACCTTCAATGCTGAATATGGAAATGCTATGAGCGGAATAGTGAATATCCTTACTCGTGAGGGCGGTCGTAGTTGGCAGGCAAGCCTTGAGAGTCTGGCAGGCAATTTTCAGAACAGTGATGAGAACAAAGCTGAAGGGACCCTAACGAGCTGGTCTTTGGGTGGACCCCTGCTGGGTGAGGATCTGAGACTTTTTATTTCCGGTCAGCTCACCGACAAAGACAGCTATCTTCCATGGGGCTTTAAAAAATCAAATTCCTATACCACGAAATTGACGTATACGGGTATATCCAATATAAAGGTTAATGCTCTATATAGGGCTTCATGGAAGAGTTATAAGTATTATCGTCATAGTTGGGCCTACATTCCTGAGCAGTACTATCAATATGAGTCAAGCAGGCAGCATGTTAACCTGAACCTCACCCACACCCTGAACCCCCATCTTTTTCATGAGCTGAGGATATCACACTTCGAGCAGGATTACCGTCAGGGAATCTGGATAGATTCAACCTCCACCTGGAAAGACAGCAGTGAATATACAGCTTATAGTGATTATGAATGGAACCACGAAGCTGGTAATGGTTATGAGTTTTACGCCCGTCGCAACCCACCAACTTATGTGATCTCGGCGACCAAGACCTTTGACTTGCGCTGGGATGGTATCTGGCAAGTCAATTCGTGGAATGAGCTAAAAACTGGCTTCCAATACAAGCAGCACAATTTAGTCCTCTCAAATCCATATGATCCAGGCAGAGTTAATTTCTATCGGGATGAGTACGATCAGTCCCCCATCGAAACCGCTATTTATTTCCAGGATAAAATTGAATTCCCTTTTCTGGTTATCAATCTGGGGTTGCGCTTTGACCAGTTTGAGGGGAAGGTGAGTTACCGCGTAAATCCTCTTGATGAATCTACCAGAACCACCTCAACTCCTAAAAGTCAGATCAGCCCTCGACTCGGAATGGCTCATCCCATTTCTGATCGTACAAAGATCCACTTTGCTTACGGACATTTTTTCCAGAATCCACCCTATGCCTATTTATACAATCGACTCAATTACGATTTCGCCGTATCTGCCCCTGTGTTTGGTGATCCAGATATGGATGCAGAGAAAACCATAGCCTACGAAGTTGGACTCACCCATCAACTCAGCCCTGCATTGCTGGGTCGTTTCAACGCTTTCTACAAGGATATCTCCAACCTGGTAGGCACTCGATATTATGCTCCTTATACAGAGGATGCACCCGATCGCTATGTTGGTTATACCCTGGTCATTAATGAGGATTATGCATTTTCAAAAGGGGTGGAGGTCAATCTTGAATATGATCCCACCAAAATGATTACAGCCAAACTCAGTTACACCTATTCCATTGCGATGGGTAGTGCTTCCTCCGCAGATGAGCAATATCCCGGGAGCACAGAAACAACCACGCTTTACAATCTTGATTTTGATAGAACTCATGGGTTGAATATCTATGGATCCTTCAGATCAGGTAGGCATCAGGGTGGGAAACTTTTCAACATCTATCCGTTTGAGAAGGCAGATTTAGGATTTGTGTTCAAGGTGAATTCTGGTACGCCCTATACTCCTTATCGTCGTGATATTGGTCTGGTCGAGATAAACTCTCTGCGTAAACCATCTACCTATTCTCTGGATATGGTGATGGGTAGGCGGTTCTCATTGGCTGGCAAATTCTCTGCACGCGTCTTCATGGAAATACTCAATGTAACCAACGCTAGGAACGCCATTATCATTTTCACCAGTTCGGGTGAACCTGATTATTCCCTCGTCCCCGGACATAGCGAGGAGTACCTGAATAATCCATCTCATTTTGGTCCGCCACGCACTTTCCGCCTTGGTCTAGCCCTGGATTGGAGATAATGATGAAAAACACATTATATAGCATGCTTGCTTTGATCATTGCGTTGCCAATGACCTGGGCACTGGCAGATGATAAAGATTTTGATGACAAGCACACAGCGATTGCCAAATCCATGGACATCACAGATCGGGCTTCAGGTATCCATAATACCAGCAACATCGGTCTATTTTTTGAAAATTATGGAAGATTCTCCTATGGATCCTACCTGTATGGGAACGCATGTGAATTTCCCGCCAACAGTAATCAAAATTATCTCTACCTTATGAGTGCCATGGTTGGTGTAGCACCCGATGCAGCCTCGGGACGATCTGCCAGTGTCATTCAAAGTCGATATACAACCAGTACGGATTGGATGCCAGTTGGGGGATATCATCAGGGTCCCGCAACTGATATTGCCTTTAGTGACAATACAGCGACCTGGCCAAACTCAGAGTGGTACTCCCAAGATGAAGAGGGCGGCACACTTATCATCTCCACCCAGGATAGCTATTGCGTTTACAATGATGAGGGTAACCAAAATGAAGTTTTGGGTATCCAAATCGCCCAAACGGGCTATGCCTTTGGACTCAGCGATTATGAAGATATGATTTTTTTCACCTTTGAAGTAACCAACCAATCGGATGCCAGCTATGATAGTGTTTATTTCGGGTTGTATCATGATTTTGATGTCGGGAATGATCCTGGAGGAGTAAACGATTATTCAGATGATATGTTGGAATTTGATGCTGCTAATGACTTCATCATAGTTTCTGATGCTGACCATTCCTCCCAGGAATGGAATATTGAACCAGGTATGATGGGAATTGTCCTGCTTGAATCACCCCAGCTAAATGGAGCCATGGCGGGTATTACCGATATGCATTATAGAAAATTTGAGGACAATGACGCTATGCAGATGGCGCTGCTCTCTAGTAATCTGGACTATCTCCCCGCTGGAATCGACCCCCTCACCTTCTTCAATACGGGGAACTCCGCTGACATTCATTTTGATGACACTAAAATAATTCCAAGTACAGGTCGGGATATTTATGGTACGATATCATCTGGTCCCTTTGATCTCGCTCCAACTGATACTCTCACATTCATCATGGGAATTGTTGCTGGTACCACTGAAGAAGATCTGTACAACAATCTGACTGTAGCTCAAGGTCTCTATGCAAATGATTTTGTGGCTCCCAAACCACCGGATTCACCTCTGTTGACGGGTGTGGCAGGACATAATGAGATCACACTTTATTGGACAAATGCGGTGGAAGGTGTACCTGATGAATTATCAGGAGCCCTCGATTTTGAAGGATATCGTTTATACAAGAGTATAGATCGTGGGTTAAGCTGGGATCAGATTGATAGGAATCTTTATCCTGAAACAGGTTCGGAAACCGTTCCGCTTAAAAGTTATGACCGCATCAATGGATGGGGTGATGATGCAGGACTGCAATATACATATACTGACAGCCTACTTATTGATGGAATCGAATATTGGTATGCGATCACTGCCTTTGATCATGGAAATTCACTCATTGGGAGTCTGGAAAGTCCCATAGGAAATTCTGTAGAGGCCAGCAATGTCGTTAGTCTTGTCCCAGTCTCAATTTCACCAGCATATGAAACAGGCGAGGTTTCTAGTCTGGTACACTATGGTGGGGGAAATTCAAACTACGCTTTGAACATAGATCCAGTTTCCTCCGACCAGTTGAATAATTTTACATATGACCTTCAATTCCTTTATGAATTCCAAAATGAGATCGGAAACCCCGGAATCTGGGCTTCAGTTGTAATAGACGACTCCAGTGTAGTGCCCACAATTCATTATGGCATTGAGTTCACTGCCGTGGACCAAATTAATATTATCAATAATGATACGCGGACAGTGTATTGGTCTGGTCCATTGGGTTTAGAAGTACCCTATCCTTTCGGGAGTGCCTTCACGGTTTACTTCCATCGGGTAGACACTCTTAATCAACCCAGTTCAGGCGATCTTTTGAGCTTGAATTTTTGTGCTGAATTGTTGCGTTACGATGGTCAAGATACTCTCACGGTAATTTCTCCGCAGCGCTTTGACATAGGTCATAATTTGGTGTCTGAGGATGGGTTGATCCTCAGTCTGGATCCTCAACCTATTATACAGAACATCAGCATACCACCTATCTTGGATTTTGCAATAGAACTTGAAGTGGCAGACCTGGATTCCATCCAGGACATGGACTATCAGATAACTGTCACTCAATCAGGACAGGACACTGAGGACAACACCTATCTTGTTCTGAAAACCACGGATGAAAATTCAGTTGTAATAGGCGTGGCTGATACGCTTTACAACGGATGGGGCATCCAGTACAGAGGGTGGACTGCCTGGGTTGGATTTGATCCAGCACATCCACCACCTCCAGGGACATCCGCAACCTTTTCCACTTTACCACCAATTCCTCCGACCATTCAGGATTACTATCAATTTGGAATTATCGATGCACAAACAAATCCAGCATTGATTGAAGGGGGGATGAAAGATATCCGGGTGGTGCCCAATCCATATATGGCTGGTTCGCTTTGGGAAACTGAAGGAGGCAGTTTCGTCAGAGAGCCGGTCCGCCAGATACAGTTTACTAACCTGCCTGTGGATTGTGAAATTAATATTTTTACACTATCAGGCGATTTGATTAAAACTTTAGAGCATGATGCTTCACATGGGACGGAGACTTGGGATATGCGGGCTGAAGGAGGCCGGGAAATCGTCTCCGGTATTTACCTCTACCAGGTAAAAAGTGCGGGCTTCGAATATTTAAACAGATTTGCGGTGATCAAATGAATCACATCAATCAAATCTTAAAATTCAAGACTATCCTGATTTTCTCAATACTTACTGTCAGTTTGAGCGCTCAAAATGCCAATCTCGGTACAGCTGGAGCACAATTCCTTAAGATTCCAATCGGGGCTCGCTCAGCTGCCCTGGGAGGGGCAGTGACAGGTATGTCCATGGATGCTACGGCACTGTTCTGGAATCCAGCCGGTATTATACATAACCATACCCATGCTTTACATGTTTCACATATCCCCTGGATGACCTTTTTTGATGTCAATGCGCTGGCCTATACGCTCAACCTCAAGGAGCAAGGTGCTGTTGGACTCTATGCCCGCGCATTGGGAATGGAAAAAATGGAAATCACTACTGAATATGAACCTGAAGGAACTGGTGAGTATTTCGATTCTCAGGATCTGGAAATCGGTGTGAGTTATGCCCGTAAGCTCATCGATCAATTCAGTTTTGGAATGACAGCCAAATATATCAGACAGCGTATCTGGAATGAAGTAGCATCCGGTATCGCTTTTGACTTTGGCACCCATTACAATATCGAATTCCAGAATGCTTCCATCGCTATGTCACTGAGAAATTTTGGACCTGATCTGCAGATGGATGGACCTGATTTATTGGTCTTTTATGATGGATCAGAAGACATCCCCAACCGTCTTATTCCGTCAAACATGAATACTGAGGCTTATCCCCTACCTCTGACATTTCAATTCGGGCTGGGTATTGATCTGGTTAAAGCGCCGTTTTTCCACTCACGCCTCGCGCTGGACGCCATCCACTATAATGATAATGATGAGCAATTACTGGTCGGTCTGGAGTCAACCATCGCACAGCGATTCATTTTACGTGGTGGTTACCGCTTTAACGAGACTGAGCAGCAACCCAGTCTGGGTGTTGGTTTACACCAGCGTATTGATAAGATGGTGATTAAGCTGGATTATGCATATGTCATGCATGAATATCTCGGAGATACCCGTTTTCTATCCATGGATATTATTTTCTAATATGTGATGGATCGGTTGTTATTGTAGGGGCGTAGCATGCTACGCCCCTACAATAACAACAACCAAACGCCTAGCCCCGGCTTTCTGCTAAAACCTTCCGCATTACCGTAAATTCACCAGGATCATGATCAAACGGAATAAACCCCAAACCGGTTCCGCCATGAACCACATCAACAGGACGTTTTTTGGCGTTAAATAATTCGCTTACCACTATTTCTACCGTTTTATCAGGCGAAATTATCTCCAGGGTATCTCCCACCCTGATTTGATTCTTTATCTCAAATTCCAGTAACTGAGTCGATGCATACCAGGTCGTGACCATCCCTGCATTTTGATGGGTGAAATCCTGTGAGGAGGGATCCACATAATTCTGGCCATATTCCTGGGGTTCTTTTGTATAGAATCCGGAGATATAACCTCGATGGGCAATACCAATTAGATCTTCCAGGTTTTTTGAATCAAA
>JABHBL010000051.1 GCA_018673925.1 Fidelibacterota bacterium | reverse complement strand
GTCACGCCTCTATCGTTCAGTTTGAAAAACGGCATTGCCATCGGCAGCGTCCGTTCGATGAAGGTTTTCAGCTTGGCATTGACCGTATAGTGAAACAACGGAGTCGCCATGATAGCCAGATCACATTCGAGGTACTTGGACAGTAGCTCTTTGCTCATGTCATCCTTGTAAACACATTTTCCAGGGGTTTTGGTCCAGCAGACAAAACAGCCCTTACAGTAGTTGATTTTCTTGCGGTGAATATTGACAACCTCAACATCCGCTTTTGCGTCCTGCATGCCTTCGACCAGCCAATTTAGAACAATTTCTGTTTTACTGACGTCCCCGGTCCGGGCACTGGAATTGATGGCAAAAATCTTCATCTACTCTCCTCAAAAAATCAGATTGAATTTTGCTTTTTCGGTTTCCTTAAAAATCCATCCCCCCACGCAGGTTATGATTCCCGCGCAGCTGTATCATTGCATTCCCAAATTGCTAATGGACAGCATACATGGAACCATCTGCCAAGACAATTAAAAACGGTTTCAATCCAGATTGCCCTGTTTTACTTGAAATCACATGGGCAAACAGAGATATGACCCGGGTTGAGCGGTAGGGCAATCGCATCAAATTTTATGCCCCGGCCAGCACCTTGAGCAGATAGTCGTTATCCCACCCGGCTCTTAAACGTTTGCCTTTTATCCCTCGTTTGTCACTTCGTTCTTTTCTCAGAAGATTTACGGCGATGGTCCTCAGCATGGAAAAATTCTCTGCACCGTGTCCTTTGCGGATTCGGCACTCGTCCTCCCGAAACGCAACATCAAGAACCCAATGCAGACTGTTTTCGACTCCCCAGTGACTGCGAATAACATGCAGAAGATGCTCCGGATTGTTATGCAGACTGGAGATATAAAACCGTGCGTCTTTGCTGACGACATTATCAATACAACGTTCCGACTCGATCATCACCACTGTTTTTAGTCCGGGCCAGTGTTTCCCCTCTTCAAGCCATTCAATATCTGAACAAGTATAACAGCGGCGCGTTTCAATCCGACCGTGATCGCCATCTACCGTTTCACAGCTTTGAATGTTGTAATCTTCAATACCGCATTGAAGAGCTTCTTTGAAATACAACTCTACTTCTTCGGACAGGTTTCCCTGATTACCTTTGAGTGCCAACGCATAGTCCGCCTCTTTTTGGATAATCAGCGACGCGATCTTTTTCTGGCATCCCATGGCATCTATGGTGACGATACATCCGCTGATTTCCAGCATTTTTAATAATTTAGGAATTGCTGTGATCTCATTAGATTTTTGGTCAGTTTTGTACTGGCCCATACTCAATCCATTGTGGCATGCCCAAGCGTTGACCATATGAATGGCAGCCTTGTTGGCAGACCGATCATGGGATCGTCTTAGTGTTTTGCCATCTATCGCTATGATTTCACCAGATGTTACTGACGCAACGGTTTTAATCCACTGCTGAAAACAGCTCTGAAATTCGTTGGGGTTTAATAGCAAAAATACCCGGTTAAACGTATCATGGGAAGGAATACCGCTCGGCAACTCCAAAAAGCGCTTAAACCAGTCGTATTTCGCTTTACCGTACGCCTCAATCTCGGTAAACATGTCTGCCCCGCAGATGACTGCACAGATCGTTATGGTTATAATGTCCAGTAGGATGTGATCCGACTTGTTGATGTATCGAGGATCGGTCAACGATGAAAAATGATCGTCAATCGTTCTCGCAAGGGGCATTGTAGTATTATCTAAATCGCTCTTCATGAGTCTACCCCAAGAGATTTTAAGAATTTTCTCTTCAGGGGATACACATAAATATCTTTAACGGGAATCTTCGCCGTGTGGCGCCGGTCACATTTTCCTCTTCCTTTAGTTTGTCCCAGCCTGATCCAATTGGCTGCCTGATAACATGTTCCTAAAAACAGCTCTGTATCTACAAATGTTTCCAACAATACCGGACAGTAACCGTATCGGGCCGGCATATCCTTCTTGAGGCACTTTATTGATAAAGAAAGAACCCGAGATGCCAAATTCTTTACGCTGATCCAAGGGAGAATCAAAAATCGGGTGTTGTTGATAATTCCGGATAAATGTTGTTCCCGCGTTCGAGCATCCCATCCGATCCAGTTATCTCTGGCCGCCACTTTCCAGGCTGCCCCACTAAAACTGATTGCCCCTAAGATGCCTTTATCATATCGAATCAGGTAGCGGACCTGGGCCCCTGGAAGTGGACGATACCCCAGATAGTGATATTTTTGAACCAACGTGTTAAACAACCGGGAAGTTCGTGGAGTCTCAACTGCTTCAAGACGCAGTCCTGCCAACTCTCCAACCGTTCCCTTCAGCTCAATCTCAGGAGGCAAATCGGTACTGTCCTGAGTAAAGGCGGTTTTGTTGCCATTTCCGTTTCTTGGAGGCGGCAGCTCGATATGATTGTCTCTGTGCAATCTCAGTAAAGCGACTCGCGCACTCATCAATTTCGGCTTTCCTGTAACATCTACCCAATGAAGCGCCCTGCAAACTCTGCGGGCCACTTCCGAACGTAATCGCGGATTTGCATTATTGATCTCGTCCTGAATAACCGATAGGTCCTTGTCTCCAAATGGATTTCCACATAATCTTTTCGGCAGTGATCCCATATTCCCTCCATATCATTCTCAAATAAACAATCGTGAAGGTATATGAAAACATATTAATTCAGGTGTGACCAGCTGTTTTTT
>JABHBL010000050.1 GCA_018673925.1 Fidelibacterota bacterium | reverse complement strand
TGTTTCTTTTGATCGCTTTTACTCGTCTCTCTACTTCTGACTTTGGGCTCATTATTGGCTCCTTTTTCGGGTTGTTAGCCGCCCAAAGTATCTCTTATTTATTTAGATCAAATGAACCGAATTGGTCTGACTCCACACACGCAGGTTTAATGTAGTTCGTACCGGCGGTCCATTAACTGAAGTAACTTGGTTCAATGGATCTGCAACCATCCGGGCTATAAAGAGCGAGCTCAGCGCGTTCGCTCAATTCCTTCAAGCATACCCATATGCGGAAGCAGATGCCCGTCGGACCATCATGAATGCGGAGAAAAGGAGGGTGATTGAGGCCGGTGTAAACCCTCTCGATCGATTAGTCGATTTGTTGAGGCGCGGTCGGAAAAATGATCTACTCAAGGCAGTTGATTCTGACCTAATAAGTGAGGACGAGTTGTCCGAGTTGTCCGACATGGATAATCAACTTACCAAGGAGCTGGTGTTGAAGCTTGCTGAAGGTATTTCTGGCGATGCATTGACCATGACCAGACTTACTCGGGAGCTCAAATCCAGAGGCATCGGTGAAACTCGTGGAAGAAGTGACGGGACAACTAGAAAGCGTGAATATTCCTGGCAAGGTTCCGCAAACTCGGACAAGTCGGACAGAGAGCCTGAGTAGCTGTCAATGGGTGGGGGAGACCTCGCCCAGTTTTAACGATTTGACGATGCAAAATATGGCTAAAAAATGGCTATTGATGGGTCGATTTGTCCACTATTGTCCATTACTCGCTAGAAAACTTGAAAGTGGCCTAGAAACAGAAAACCCTCGTAAGTCTATGAAATACAAGGGAATTATGTGGTGGCCAGGGACGGAATTGAACCGCCGACACGGGGATTTTCAGTACCTTGCTTTGTGCTATGTATCAGTGAGTTACGGTGACAGGTGTCCAAAAAGTGTCCATGTTTAAAAAGGTTTTTACCCACGTATGTTCTTAGTTTGCAGACCCACCTGCGCCATTGCGGCTACAGCGGGTAGGCTCTTATACGTAAGGGGTAGCAGGTTTTAGTTGCTAAAAATATTGTTGCTGTTTTCAAATAGGCAGTACTTCTTTATTCCAGATAAAGCAGCTTGATAACCTCGCTGTAGTTACCGGCAACAAGTCGGGCAAAGTAAACCCCGGTACTAATGGGTTGACCATTCGCCTTATGTCCATTCCAGCTTATCTCATGCCAACCAGCCGCCTGAGTTCCAGAGGCAAGGGTATTGATCTCGGTCCCCCGAATATCATAGATAATCAGAGACATTTTTGAATCTTTCGGGAGACCATAGCGGATCATGGTGCTGGGGTTAAAGGGATTGGGATAAGCAGGTGCCAAAGTGAACTGATCGACCAGCATGGTTTCATCAACTGCTGTCACAAGTATTGATATGAGAGTATGATAGATCTGATTACCATGATAATCAACATCACTGAGTCGATAAGTATAAGTCTGTCCAATCTGAACGGTCTTATCTGTGAATTGATATTCTGTTGTTCTGGTTGTGGAACCCTGCCCTTTAAGTGACTCATGGGAACTAAAGGAGGCAAGCTCCTCCCATCCAGTGGCCGAGCTTTTTGAAGCTCGTTCAATGATGAAGCCCAGATTCTCAATTTCTGAATCTGTTGTCCATTCCAGATTGACGATGCCTGACTTGGATGTTGCAGTCCACGATGAGAGTTCTACCGGCAGAGATCCATCAGCCCCTGATTTACCACCAGTCCACCAACTAAAACTATTAATGCCAGTAAGCGTCAAGGTATTGTTACTGGTGTTAACGGTTGATGAGGATTGTTCCGTCCAGGAATCCCCATCAGCTGATTTGAAAAGTTCCAGGCTTGATTCGTTTAGGCCATTCAGCTCGGCATCAAGATAATTAAAAACCAGTGTGGCACTTGTCGGAGCATTGGCTGTGGAAATTTGATAGTATCTGGTGATTCCTTGAGAGCCCTGGGCTTCATGACCTCTAATAATTGTTGTACTACCAAGATCTCCATCTTCAGTGATCTCAGCCCCAAGACCGGCTACGTCTTGATCAATATTTGAGAGATCTCTTGTCGTTTGAATGGTACCTGAGGTACCGCTAATATTGCCACCTGATTCATATAGATGAGCGGCTGAACCAAGGGTTATGGTTTGTCCATTTAAATCGAGGTCGTCAAACAAAATGAAATTGCCATTTACAGTGGCATTTGAAGTCAATGTCAAGTCTGAAGTGCTACCGATAAAAAGATGGTTCACGGTTGGCGTTCCTGATAATGCTGGAGCTGTTCCACTAGTATAATCAGGAATACTAACATTATCGGTTGAAACCGGCACACCATCCGACCAGTTTGAAGCAGTGGACCAGGTTGCTGAATTTGTGTTTAACCAGGTATTGAAGGCCGTTGAAGCGACCCAGTCATCATTGTCTATTATTTCGTAATCAACATTGGCATCTAATGCAGGATCAAAACTACCATGAATATCGAAGGCGTCAGCTCCGTTCCATTCGATGATCCATTCCTGCTCTTTGCCTGACGTTGTTATTTTGACAGTTTTCCCTTTTAAGGCTTGATGAGTCCAATTTTCTCCGCTATCTGTTATACGCATCGTCGTATAAGCCGTTGAAGTTCCGGTTTCGCCACCATATCTAGTCCCATCAAGTGCATTACTGGAAAAATCCTGAAGGGTGGCTCCCATTGAACTGTTAATATTGTAATATACCAATAGGTTAACTTCATCGCCTACCAGGGGTCTGGACATATTTTCACGGATTTCAGCAGCTGTTCGGACATCACTCCAAATGCGAATTTCGTCCATGGAACCATCAAAATAATAACTGATTGGTCTGGGATCCCTCCCTACCATTAAATCGCGATCTACTGAGTAGGCTGTTTCTCCTACTGCTGCACTATAGCTTTCTTTTCCATCAATATACATGGTTACATTGCCGCTAAAATCGACAGTGGTAGCTACGTGGTGCCAATTGCCATCTGCCACAGATACATCATCTAAATGATTTGTACCATTCAGGTAAGTTCTGAGTTTTCCACCTCTAAATATTTCAAAGCTGTATGAAGGATTTCCATCATGATTGCCAATGAGAATACTTCTGTCAGTCCTGGTTGTTTTTACCCACATCTCCATGGTAAAATCAGTGAGGGATAAATTGTCAAACTCATCGGTATTACCCAGGTTCACATAATCATCTGTACCATCAAAATTCAGAGCATGTTTGGGTCCAAAAATCGCTGATGAGGTGGTCCATTCACTGCCAACCATATTGGTAAGTGTGCCATCATGATTACTACTGGACTGTGAATCATTTGTACTGGTTCCGCTAGTTTCGTTAAATGGGAAATAGGCCACCAGGCCGTTTTCATTCCCGGTAAGTTCTTGATACATATTGGTACGAATCTCAGCTACTGTGCGGACATCATCCCAAATGCGCACATCATCAATAAGTCCATTAAAGTATTTTAACTGTCCCTCAGGATCATCCGCGACATATCCATTTCCGATTGTCACTGGAACTGAATTTGAGACCGTTGTCTGGGGGGTGCCGGATAGACTTAAATCTATGCCATTGACGTATACGTGACGGGTTCCAGCATCATTTACTGCAGCAATATGATACCATATACCCGCTGTGATGCTGCCTTCCGATGTTGTTGTCCCATCAAAGGATATTTTACCTAGAGAGTTGAGCAGGCTAAGTGTATATCCATCATCTGAATTTGCTTGATATTTAGCGACGATACCTTGACTGACCAGTGCATCAGCTTTAATCCAGGCTTCAATTGTATAGTTGGTGGTCAAGTCTAATGCAGCATTATCTGAGATGCTCACATAGTCATTCGATCCATCAAAATCGAGAGCGTTGTTCGTTGCAAATAGACTGGTGTTTATCACAAAAGCTGTGATTAAGATTATTTGTGCAAATTTTAGCATTTTTACCCCTGCTTGATTATGAATCCAAAGCGATCCCGTTTTCTGTTTCAGATATGGTTCCGCCCAAGAATTATAATAATGAAGCAACCAATTTAATGATGACTCTACATAATCCAAGTCCGCACTTCTTGAGGAATCAAGTGCAAGGTAACCAAAGAATCTGAATCACAAGCGAATGGATGGGGCAGGGTAGCCTGAATGAATCGTGTAAAAACTCCGTGTGCAGAATACTACTCTATTGATATACCAAAATGTACCAAAATAGCCCATTTAAGTGCTTAATATTGTATTGAAATGATGGACGATTCTAGATACAAAAAACCCCAGGAACCTTTGTGGTACTGGGATTTGAGGGATGTGGCCAGGGACGGAATTGAACCGCCGACACGGGGATTTTCAGTACCATGCTTTGTGCTATGTATCAGTGAGTTACGGGGACGAGTCACTAAATCGTCACTACTTTTGAAAAGTCCCTATATTTGAGGTTAGGGGCTTTCT
>JABHBL010000049.1 GCA_018673925.1 Fidelibacterota bacterium | reverse complement strand
TGAGCTGATTGGATTAAAGAGAGAACCATTCTCAATGACTCCCGATCCGGAATTCTTTTTCGAATCGAAAGCGCATGGTGAAATCCTCAATCGTCTGGAAATCGCACTGAGATTGAACCGAGGTCTTTCTGTCATTATGGGTGGAATTGGGACTGGAAAAACAACCCTGTCACGTCTGCTGCTCAGCCGTTTTATTGATTTTGGTAAGGATTTCCAGTTTTATCTCATTATGGATCCCACCTGGGAGAATACCCGTGAATTTCTGGTTTATTTGAAGCGATTATTTGGGCTGAGAGGTAGTTCTCTTTACCAGTCTGAGATGCTCAATCAACTTGAGAATTTTCTGATTGATACGGCCATCAAAAAAGGTAAGCAGATCGTGCTTATAATTGATGAGGGTCAAAAAATGGGGACAGAGCAAATTGAGGTTATCAGAACTCTGCTCAATTTTGAGACCAATAGCCGGAAATTAATTCAAGTTGTTATCTATGCTCAACCCGAATTTAAAGAAGTCGTTGCTTCCCACGAAAATTTTAAGGATAGGATCGCCTTTGGTGCAACAATTCCTGCTCTGGATAGAGAAGATACCATCTCTTTTGTAGACTTCAGAATAAATGAAGCCGGTTATGAGGGTGATGAACCTCTATTTTCCCAGGAAGCCAAGGAGATGATTTACCAGCATACCGGTGGTTATCCCCGAAAAATTGTAAATATGTGCCATCACCTCATTGTTGACATGTTGGTCTACAATAACAAATCAGTGGATGGTGCTGCCGTATTAAATCGCATCAACAGCGACGATAATAATTATGCCGGCTGACGAAAAAGATTCTGCGGCGACAAATCGTCTGTTGGATCTGTTAAGGTCTCAGCAGACTGGTAAATCGACCACTGAGGGAAATGCCAGTGGCACCGTGGACGCCAATACACCTCCTGAGAAATCAGATGCATCAAAGAAAAAGAAACCAGCAACCCCTGCAGTAAGCACGAGTATTGTACCTGATACGATAGTTGATGAAGCCCCTCCCAAGGATGAAAAAGCCGCACCGGGTAGCTCTGACGAAATCAGAGCAAAATTGGGGAAACTTACTGCAAAAAAAACTGCCACGCCACCCGCTTCTGAACCCATTAAAGATGAGGTAGTTGAACCTGAAGCTGTTCCCCAGGGGGTCGCAGCCGATTTAATGGATACTCCGCAGGACCTGGAAGCAGAAGCGGTTGCAGATTCTGGAAAAGTTGCATCACCTACTGGTGATATTGAAGTAGACGCAATAACCCAGCTCATAGATCCAACCTATTTTCAAATTCATCAAGATGTTCCCAAACCTAATAAGGTCATTGATGTTTTATACGAATTCAGTAATTGGGCTTTTGGGGTTAGAAAAAAAATCACCTTCCAGTGCACGCCGGAATCGATTAGAGTCCTCAAAACTGTCTCCGCCGGTAATCGTAATATTGTAGAAAGTATGGATGTGTACCCGCTTCCCTATGAATTGGAAGATAAAAAGATTACCCATCGGGATGACTTGCTCGCCCATATTTTAGATACCTTCGATACAAAACTCTGGAAGAAAGATACCATGTTTCGTATGTATTCTTCCTTTATTGAAACACATACGAAAATATTTAAAGCACCTCCAGTTAAGGGCAAGGAGATCACCGACCTCATTACCTGGACTGCCAAAAAGAATCTGCCCTTTAGCAGTGAGAATATCAACATTGACCATATGGTGCTGGATTCTGAAAAAGGTGAGCTCAAGAAGAATATCATCATTGGTGTGGGCAATAATGAAACTATCACCTTTATGTCAGATTTGTTTAAAAAGAAAAAATTTGACCTTCAAAATGTGACCACGATTCCTTTTGTGGACTGGGAAACGTATAAACATTGTTATCCGGATCGTCTACGTGGTTGTATTGCCATTGTACATATGAATCAAAATGAAACAACCATCACCATGGTCAAGTCTGGCCGGATGGAGTTCACGCGTGAAATGGCTGTAGGTGTAAAAGATTACCATAAAGCGCTCATACAAAGGGTTATGGTGGGTAACGATGCTGTTAACATTACCGAAACTATGGCCACTGAATATCTCATGCAGTATGGAATTCCTATCGATACGGATCAGGACATTCCTGAAACGGGGATCAGTCTATACAAGATTCATATTTTCCTGAGACCTATCGTTGAGAGAATGACCAGTGAAATTAACCGCTCGCTGGATTATTTCAGAAAACAGGTGGCTGATGTGGAGTGTCAGGAAATATATCTCACTGGACCGGGAGCTGCCATCCCCAACCTGGTTGAAGTATTTGCAACCCAACTTGAACGAACGACCGAGCATTTAAATCCGCTCCGCCAAGGGGATTTTGAGTTTTCAGATCAATTTGAATTAGATCATCAGCTTATACCCATTTTTGCAACGAATTTTGGACTAGCCTTGAAAACTTCTGCGGGTATTAACCTGCTGCCCATTGCGAGGAAGCAACATTTCCAATTCAAGATATTTAATAAAATGAGCATTTTTATCACCTCAATTCTGATCCCTATTTATCTTCTTCTTGGATATTTCGCATACATGGAAGAGAGTGTATTGGAAGCAAATGTCGCAAATATGAATAGCCAATGGCAGAGATTATCTGAGCAGTCCCAGGAATATTTCATCATGCTGGACGATCTTGAGTTTCTCGGAAATTATTGGGGGTTTCTAGAGAATGATGGCATCAATTCGGAAAATCAGATAAAACTGTTAAAGCTGATTTCATCAGAAATCCCCGATAACATCAAGGTTACTTCTCTCGTTTTCCGACCGGCAAGTTCCAAAGAGACAGGATCAGTTATTAAGCAGGCAGCCCATATTGACCGTATCGCTTTAAGTGGGATAGTAAATGCTCATGCAGGTATTGCTGATATCCAACTTACGAATTTTATCATGCGCCTGGAAAGTTTAAACCTGTTCACCAGTATAGATCGAGAGGGCTCACCCAGTTCTGATGATTCCAGACTTTTGTTTACCCTAAAAATTGGTATAGGTGTCAAGTGAATCGAAACATTTTCTTTGGAACGATAGTTTTCCTGCTTCTGGCAACAGGAGGGTGGTTTTATTACACCGTGGCAGTGGCAGGCGCCAGCATATCTGAACTCGAAGTTGAATTGGCCGGCATTAATAGTCGTTTTGATGAATTGGCCGGGGTGACTGAGAGTTATGACGAATTAAAGCTCAGGTTTAGTGAAAAGATTGAGCAATTTGATACCCTTAGAACTGTCGTTCCTAACAACCAGGACTATGGTTCGGTGTTAGAACAGATTCGTCAGATATCCGAGCGTCACAAATTGCAAATCCTGAGCTTCGACCCCTCCCTAAATGATACTTATCCAGCCCTGTATGCCGAGATGAAGATTCCCCAAAATCATGTGGAGTGTTATCCCTTACAAATAAAATTTTATGGAGACTTTCTGACCATAGGTGCCTTTCTGGATGACCTACTTGAAATGCGCCAGCTTGTTAACATCGCTAATATCAAACTGGAAACCGAGATGGAATACGGTGGCATGTTGACCTGCGAATTGAACTTATACACCTACATTTTTATCGAAGGAGCCTAGCTCAGTGTTCAAGCAATTAAATGCTCGATCCGCCATACTCCTGGTAATCCTGCTAGCCGCGATGTTATACGGACTATTTGATGCTGGGATCATTGGTTCTGGAAATGGAGATGTTGATAATTTGTTTGGGCTGGCTACAGGTGGATCTTCTGAACCGGCCTCTGCTCGTGAAGTTTCTGACTCCAGAACGGCAGCACCGCTTAGATCACTCGTCTGGAATGGTGGCTGGGAATCAGATCCATTTTTTTATGCCGAAGCTGAAACAACCAATGCTCTAGGTGGAGGAATTCTTGGTTCCCTCTTTGGAAGCATAGATGGAGATAATGTACCAAGTCTTGATTTAACCGGGATATCATGGGTCGGAAATGTTGGGATGGCATTGATTAATGGAGATATATTGGAGGAAGGGGACAGGGTGGCCGGATACCAGATCACCAAGATCGCATTTGATCATATTATCTTGAGGAGAGGAACCAGTATTGTAAAGGTCAATATGGATGAATAATAAATTTCGATATATCATTTTTATCGCACATCTACTTTGTGCGTTCACGCTCTCGGCTGCTCCTAAAACGGTATTGAACTGGGTTTCTACTTTTGTAGCTAATGGTGAGGCCGGGCTTGAGATATCTCTTTCTAATCGTGTCGATTTCAGGGAAAGCGTTGGGCAATCACCCCCCAAAATCACTCTGACTTTTCCGAAAACCAGCCTGGCGCAGGATAATTTTACCCGTACAACCAATGTTTCACCCCTCATGCGTCTTTCTGTAAAGAAAAATCCATATAATAATGATGAAGTCATAGTAGAGATGCTCTTTTCCAAGATCCCCCAATACACAACTCAATGGCTAGGGGACGATTTACTGTTAGTGTCCTGGCCTGAAGTACGGGAAAGAAAAGCGCCAAGGCGCAGAGATCGACGAGCAGATTTGCCTGGTACCATCAGTATGAATTTCAGAGAAGCAGACATGATTGACATTCTGCGACTCCTGTCAGCTCAGCACCAGATTAATATTATAACTGGACCCGAGGTAGAAGGTGAAGTCACGGTGTCGCTGAAGGATGTCGATCTTTGGACATCTCTGGATGCTATTTTGAAAGTGAACGGATATGACTGGTTTCAACAAGGAAATATTGTTGTGGTAAAACCAGCTGGTGAAGAGATGTTTGGAGAACTTGATACCAGAGTATTCAAAATGAATTATGTGGATGCCAGCGCCGTCTCATCGGCGCTTTCATCTGTTATAAGTGAGAAGGGTCAAATTCAACTTTATTCACCTGTAATGGGTGGATCCGCTGGCGGCGGTGGTGGAGCTGGCGGAGGAGGTGGTGATGCTGGAGGTGGTGGCGGTGGAGCTGCGGCCGCAGCCGCTTTAGGAGGTGGTGGCGGTGGAGCTGCTGCAGGTGGTGGTGGAGCTACTGCAGGTGGTGGCGGTGGAGCTAGTGGAGGACCAGTCTACGACCATATCGTGATCACTGACCTAGCTCAAAATTTTGACCGCATTCAAAATATTATCAATGAACTGGATAAAAAAATTCCTCAAATCAATATTGCCGTCAAATTTATTGAGACCAAACTTACCGATGATGAACGCCTTGGAATAAATTGGGATTTAAGAACCAGCTTGACAGGCCCCAGTATTCAGACAGATGCCGGGACTGTTGAAAATTTGATCGAACTTGGAACTACCATATTAAGTAGTGGGAGTCAGCTTAGACTTGCAACACTGAGCATCCCCATGTTTTCTTCTCTCCTGGAAGTAATGGGGGCCGATGCGGATACGAAGCTGCTTCAGGAACCCCAGGTCACAACTTTTGAGAATACAACAGCCGAAATTTCTATTGGAACGTCCTACCCCGTACTCATACCTGGCTCAGATGCTACAGCTTTTGGCGCTGAAACTTATCAATTTGAAGATGTACAAATTGATGTTTCTCTCAGTGTGACACCCCG
>JABHBL010000014.1 GCA_018673925.1 Fidelibacterota bacterium | reverse complement strand
CCCGCCGAACCCGATAAGGCAATGGGATTCTGCCTCTTCAACAATATCGCCATCGCAGCCAAAGATGTATTGGAGAGCGGGGCAAAACGAACGTTGATTATTGATTATGACGCTCATCATGGCAACGGGACGCAAGCGGCGTTTCTGAACGATGAGCGTGTGGCTTATCTCTCCACACATCAGGGCGGCATATATCCCGGCACAGGGCGCATTGATGATGCTCCCCATGCCCGTGGAAGAATTGTCAATCTTCCCTTACCAGGCTTCAGCGGGGATGCGGTATTTCGACAGATTGCGAAGCAGATCATCGCTCCCTTTGTGCAGCGTTTTCAGCCAGAGATCATTCTCGTCTCGGCGGGGTTTGATTCGCATTGGAGGGATCCGCTGACACAGTTGGGGCTATCCACAAGAGGGTTCTTTGAATTATCAAGATATTTGGTTGAGTTGGCAGATGAGTATTGCGAGGGTAAAATCATCTTTGTGTTGGAAGGCGGCTACGATGCCAGAAACGTTGCCAAAGGTGTAGAAGCTGTCTTTTTAGCGATAGCAAACCAAAAATCCACGAGCGAAGCGGGCGACGAGTCGCCCTATCCAGAACAAAATATAGAAGAGCGCATTCAGGCTGTGCGTGAATTGCACAAGTTTTCCTAAGGAGATCTGATGGCAAAGCGATCAAGCAAATTTATACAATTGGAATGGGAATGCCCGGGGTGCGATGCGCGAAACCCTGGTCCTGAACAAAGCTGCCTGAGTTGTGGCGCGCCCCAACCTGATAACGTGGAATTCGTTGCGCCCGCCGACCGGAAATTTGTAACCGACGAAAAATCACTCAAGCGCGCCAAAGCGGGTGCCGATATTTACTGCGCTTTTTGCGAAACACGAAACCTTGCAACTGCAACAGATTGTATTCAGTGCGGCGCAGATTTGGCAGAAGGCAAACGGCGTAAAGCAGGCGGGGAAGTTCGTCAGCGCGCTACTGAAAAGATGGTTCTTTGTCCTAATTGCGATGCTAAAAATGTTTCGTCCAATAATACCTGTGGGGAATGTGGTGCGCCATTGGCGCGGGAGAAAGTTGCCTCAGCACAATTGGGTGCCGAAAGAATTTCATCTGCCAAAACCAAAAACACGCCCGCACCGAAAAAACGAAAATGGATTGTTGGCGCGATACTCGCTTTTATTGCTCTTTGCGTAGCAGGTTTGCTCTTTCTCTTTGCGCCGAGTAAAAGTGTGGATGGAACTGTCAGCCAAGTCTACTGGCAGACGAGTCTTCCCCTTCAGGAAGAGCGGGAGGCACAATATAGCAATGAACGCGGCAGCCCGCCATCAGATGCCTATGATGTCTCCTGCCATACCGAAACTGAAGAAATCTGCACGGAGGAGGAGGTGGATCAAGGAAATGGTTTTGCCGAAGTGGTGGAAACTTGCGAGACACGCAGCGAAGAATATTGCTCTTATAGTGTGCTTGAATGGCAAACCGTTGAGACTTTGACCTTAGCGGGGAATGATTATGATCCGCGCTATGCTAGCCCTTCTTTGAGTGCCGATCAGCGTTTGGGCAGCGAGAGCGTGGAATATAATGTCACCTTTAGTGCTGAGGGAGAAATGCTTGATTACTCGCCAGATAACTTGAACGAATACCGCCAATTCCAAATTGGGAGTCAGTGGGTCTTGAAGATGAACAGGCTCGGCGGGATCGTATCTGTGGAGCGATAAAATGACATTCTCACTACTATTACAAGGCATCGTAATCGGGTTTTCGATTGCCGCTCCGGTGGGACCGATTGGGGTACTCTGCATCCGTCGAACGCTTGCCAAAGGACGTATAGCAGGTCTGATTTCAGGCTTGGGTGCAGCAACGGCAGATGCCGTTTATGGTTGTATTGCCGGTTTCGGACTAACTTTTATCTCTCAATTTTTGGTCGATCAACAAAACTTATTACGTCTTGTTGGTGGGGCTTTTCTGCTATATTTGGGAATTAAAACTTTCTTTTCAAAAGATTCGGAAAAGAAAATTGAAAATAATGATAAAGGATTATCGAGTGCGTACTTAACGACATTTTTTCTAACGCTTACAAATCCGCTGACGATTTTATCTTTTGTCGCCATTTTTGCCGGGATGGGAATTGTCAATACGACTGGCAACTACGCCTCCGCGCTGATGCTCGTCTTGGGCGTTTTCATCGGCTCAATGCTCTGGTGGTCGCTTTTGAGTGGTGGGGCGAGTTTCTTCCAGAAAAAGATTGATGCACAAGGCTTGACATGGATCAATAAAATCTCTGGGGTTATTATCACAGGTTTTGGGGTGGTGGCACTTTTGGGTTTTTTGACAGCTACTTGATGATATGAACTAATTGAATATCTTTTATTGCAGTCTCAGTTGACGCGCCTGCAAGAACAGCGGTTTAGAAGCGAATAAATACTGAGGCAAAACGCAAAGGCGATATTTTTTGCGAGAAAAGCCAAGAAATAAAATTAGACAAGGAAATATCTGTCTCATACTTCCAGATTCTTCGCATATTTATATGCAAGACAGATGCAATCATCATAGAAGTCACTCTAAATATTCCTCGCACAGGCAATTTGCCTGCCGGAAAAGGGTGCTTTGCGGAACGCATCGTCGCTTCTACGGCGGCTCTTAAATTTCCTTTTTCTTTTTTGTATGTGAAATAAGCTCTACGTCGCTTGGCTGCCCGTAGCTCCTTCAGTGTAAAAGAGAGCATGTATCGCGGATCTCTTTTTTGCGCTTTCGCTCTACATCGCCCCTCCTGTTGGAAAGGGCAAGCGATGCAAATCTCTGGGTCAAAATGCCCTTGCCAGCCGGTTTTTCGGGCAAGGTTCACTTCCACAATTTGCCCTTGAGGGCAAGTCATTGTGGTTGGGTTTCCTTTTTCATCTTGTTGAATATCGAAATCAGATAAATGAAGTTTGTTTTCTTGCCCTTTAGCTCCCCGAATAGCTGTTTGGATAATCTCAACAGATAGGTCTTCCAAGATTGGGTCACTTGCCTCGCCACCGTAGCCACCGTCAAGATAGATTTTCTTCACATCGGTACGTTCTTTGAGTTCAGCTAAAGCATCTGCCAGCATTTTGTCGTCATCCACATTATTTGGCTCTACTTGTACCTTTGTAATCAGTTGAAGTTTGTTTTTAGGTTCACAAGTTTCGCTAATATTTGCAACATAACCTTGATAACTTTCCCCTGCTTTTTTGCGATAGCTTGCCTCTAAATCATCTACAGATTGGAGACTACCTGAAGAGATTTCTTCTTTTTCTTTTAGCAAGAGTTCTTTTTCTACCAACTTGAAGTGTTCAGAAAAAAGACGTTCCAATACCTTGTATGAATTTTCTTCAGCGTAGTTTTCTTCTAACTCTTTCAATAAAGACTGCATCGTTGCACCAACCCTTTGAAGGTGGCTTTGATTCGCATCTTTGCCTTTTACTCTGTAGCTATAATGGTCTGAAGAACCTTTCAGATAAGGAGCGTAGATTTCTTCTAGTCGGGATTTGTCCGCTTCGGATAAGATTTTGTGTGTGCGTTGAGTGCCTTCGACCAATAAGCGCAAGCGGCTTGAATTTACGATATTGCTGGCTAGCTGCGTTGAATCCATCCGCTGCGTTCCCGTCTGAACTACTAAGTCCACGATCTGTGCATCGGTGATATCTCTAAAAGTGGTCTCTAGCAAGTTGATCCCTGTTTTGAGATAGTATTTACTCAGGCGGTCTCGAAAATAATACAGTGTGCGGATGGCAAATGTACCATCTCCTAAGTCTGTATAGCCCAAAGCATAGCGAACTTGTATATCAAACAAAAAATGTTCATAAAGTTCTGCATCACTCCAACCATTGCCTGCTTTGAGGAGTTCTAAACCCACCAAAAGATTTATTGCTATATTCGGGCGGGATGCAGAACCCGAATATAAGACAGAGAAAATATCTTCATCTATGCGGCAAAAAACTTCACGATAAAATGTATCTGCCCATGAGGTTTCCAGCACTCTTCGCACCTTTGATGGAAGCTTGCTAACCGTGCTGAACATATCTGGCTGGAGATGTTTTGTGTTTGTTTTGAACATGTTTTTATTATATTAAAGAATCCGCTTTTTGAGGAGGGTGAACCACCCTTTTTGCAGCGGAATCAACTATAAATCAACTATTTTAAGGAGTAAGAAAATGAATAAGAATCCATGGATGACTCCACCGCAACAACCTCGCATCAAAAAGCGTAATTTCTAGATAATAGACAAAAAACAAGATTTTCATCTCGAAAAAAGCGAAAGAGAAAATCAAACAAGGAAACAGCTCTTTCATATCGCCAGATTCTTTTCAGATT
>JABHBL010000048.1 GCA_018673925.1 Fidelibacterota bacterium | reverse complement strand
TTCTCAGGCGAGGCCAGACGGATCGTTATCTCGGTAAAGTCGTTGACTACAGATTTATTAAGCAAAGGACAACTCCCTTTTTACTTTAATTCAACATCCAGCCCCAGACCCTTCATCTCGCGTAGCAAGACGTTGAAGGATTCGGGAATACCGAATTCGGGCAGATTCTCACCCTTAACCAGTGCATTGTAGACCTTTGAGCGGCCCTCTACATCATCAGATTTTACTGTAAGCATTTCCTGAAGTGTATGAGCGGCGCCATAGGCTTCCAGTGCCCAAACTTCCATCTCACCAAACCTCTGGCCACCAAACTGAGCTTTACCGCCCAATGGTTGCTGGGTAATGAGAGAGTATGGACCTGTGGAACGAGCATGCATCTTATCATCGACCTGGTGAGTAAGTTTCATCATATAGATTTCACCTACTGCTACTGGATTCTCGATGTATTCACCGGTGCGGCCATCAATGAGTTCAACCTTGCCACCTACTGGTAGGTTGGCCTTTTTCATCAATCCCTCAACATCGGCTAAGGTAGCTCCGTCAAAAACGGGGGTTTCAAACATAACACCCAGTTCGCGACCAGCCCATCCGAGCATGGTTTCGTATAGCTGTCCCAGATTCATACGAGAAGGCACACCCAATGGATTCAGTACAATGTCAACAGGACGACCATCAGGAAGGAAAGGCATATCTTCTTCAGCTACAATAGCTGCTACAACACCCTTGTTTCCGTGACGTCCAGCCATCTTATCACCAATCGAGATTTTACGTTTGGTGGCAATCTGTACTTTGGCCAGTTGGATTACACCAGGCTGAAGATCATCTCCAACCTTTTGCTTATATACATCATTCTCATAGTTCTGTTCGATCTCACGATATAGACGCTCATATTCATTGAGCAGCTTATTCAGCTTGGCATCGATATCCTCATCAAGGGCAATGGGCTCACGACGATCGACACGCTCAAAATTGAGAGTTGCAATCGCTTCTTTTGTGAATGGAGTTCCAGATTTCAGGATGATTTTGCCACCCAGATCCATAACGTTGGCGGATTTTTGCTCGAGGAGCAGGCCATTCACCTTTTCGTTACGTTTCTTGGTCAAACTTGTTTTATCAAGACTGGCGCGCTGTTTAAGAGCGTCCAGTTTGCGTTTTTCTTCAATGCGTGACTCGCGACCCTTGCGTGTGTAAAGCTCAGTGCGGATAACCACACCCTTCACACCAGGATCGGCACGCTTGGAAGCGTCTTTTACATCACCGGCTTTTTCACCAAAGATAGCTTTGAGCAGCTTTTCTTCAGGGGTTGGGTCAGTTTCTCCCTTGGGAGTCACCTTTCCAATCAATGTATCACCAGGATGAACTTCAGCACCTACGCGGATGATACCATCATTACTCAAATTACGAGTTGCTTCCTCACTGACATTTGGAATGTCACGAGTTAGCTCTTCTTCCCCACGTTTGGTTTCGCGAACTTCGAGTTCAACTTCCTTCAAACGCATTGAGGTAAAGACATCTTCTTTAAGGAGACGTTCTGAGAGAACAATAGCATCTTCAAAGTTGTATCCACGCCAGGGCATAAAGGCAACAGTAATGTTGCGACCCAGGGCGAGATCACCACGATCAGTACTCATACCATCAGCAAGTACATCACCAGGAGCAACACGTTGTCCAACTTCAACCAGTACCTTCTGATTAATACAGGAGTCCTGATTACTACGTTGGTACTTACGTAACTTATATGAAACCATGCCAGGTTCTTCAATGAGTGTAACATCTTCATCAATACGACGAGTGGTTTTAATAAGAATCTCTTCGGCGCTTACCGATTTGACGATACCCTTCACATCTGACAGAAGCAATGAACGAGAATCCTTGGCAACGATTTTTTCAAAACCGGTACCAACAATTGGTGCCTCTGGCCAGAGCAATGGAACGGACTGACGCTGCATATTCGAACCCATAAGGGCACGGTTAGCATCATCATGTTCCAGGAATGGGATACAGGCTGCAGCAGGTGATACGATTTGCAATGGAGAAACATCCATATAGGATACTTCCTCAGTATTCCTCATGGGGAAATCACCACGAATTCGCACCTGAACCTGATCAGTACTGATAAAGCCTTCTCCATCCATGGGTGAATTGGCCTGTGCAATAAACGTACGATCTTCATCATCAGCAGAAAGAAACTCAATAGTTTTGGAAACCTTGGGTTTGCCATTGCTATTGATCACCTTACGATAAGGTGTCTCAATAAACCCGAGACGATTTACCACACCATATGATGCCAGTGAAGAGATCAGTCCAATGTTTGGACCTTCAGGGGTTTCAATGGGGCATAAGCGTCCATAATGCGTATAGTGAACATCTCGAACCTCAAAACCAGCACGTTCTCTAGTGAGAGCACCTGGTCCCAGGGAGGAGAGACGACGTTTATGGGTTACTTCAGCCAGTGGATTAGTCTGATCCATGAACTGTGACAGCTGATTGGTCCCAAAGAAGGATGATATAGCTGAAGTAACAATTCTGGAATTAATCAAATCCTGAGGCGTCAAGTTTTCATTGTCACGAACATTCATACGTTCGCGAATGGTGCGAGACATACGGCTCAATGCGACTGAGAACTGATTCCCAATCTGCTCGCCGACGGTTCTCACACGACGATTACCGAGGTGATCGATATCATCAGTACCACGTTCGCCTTTACGCATTTCCAGCAAAAAGTTGACTGACATGATAATATCATGAGGGGTCAGTACCAATTCGTCCAGTGG
The DNA here is from genome assembly GCA_018673925.1 of Fidelibacterota bacterium. Taxonomy (GTDB): domain Bacteria; phylum Fidelibacterota; class UBA8477; order UBA8477; family JABMPR01; genus JABMPR01. The sequence continues at coordinate 4,429 of JABHBL010000048.1, read as the reverse complement.
GACATCGATACCAAACTTCTTGTTCATGCGATAACGACCTACTTCCCCAAGATCATATTTCTTAGGATCGAAGAAGAGTCTGAATAAGAATTTCTCGGCAAGATCAAGGTTTGGTGGTTCTCCACCACGCATTTCGGTATAAAATACTCTAAGCGCTTCATTGGTATCAGAGGAACGATCCTTGGCAAGTGTATTTGCAAGAAGATCATAAGCAATGTCTTCTGGGTCGGTCACGACCATGACACCACCAACACCCTCTTTTTTCAACTCACGTACTTTTTCTTTCGTTAGCTTGTCACCGGCTTCCATGAGGATCTCACCAGTTTCTTTGTTGACAACATCAACAGGAACAGGTGTATCATAGAAAGCTTTCAGACCAACATTATCTGCGAGTCGTAATTCACGAATAACTCCAAATGCACTAAGGATCGACTCATTTGTCGAAAATTTCATGGCGCGCAGTAAGAGAGAGATAGGGAATTTTCGACGTCTATCAATGACGGCATAAATCACGTCATGGATGTCAGTGGTAATGTCCAGCCAGCTTCCACGAAATGGAATAAGACGGGCAGAGTAGAGTTTGGTGCCATTGGGGTGAATTTTCATATCGAAAAACACACCAGGAGAGCGCATAAGCTGTGATACAATCACGCGTTCTGCACCATTAATGACGAAGGCTCCCCCTCTAGTCATATATGGAATATTACCAAAGAAGATATCTTGCTCAACGTGGACAGAATAATCGCCCGCTTCAGCACCTTCCTCGGTAGCATGTAATATTAATTTAACTTTCAACGGTACAGAATAAGTCACACCGCGTTCGAGACATTCCTCGATTGAATAGCGGGGCAAACCAACGCTGTAGGATACATAGTCCAGTTTGTAGTTCCCGTGATTGTCTTCAATAGGAAATACAGCCTGGAATATCGCCTCCAAACCCTTAAGATCGCGTTCGTGTGTTGCTACACCTTCCTGGAGAAATTCTTTCCAGGAATCAACCTGCAAATTAAGCAAGTTTGGCAGATCAACCTGTGAACCGATTTGAGAGAAGGAGTGTCGTTCTATTTTACTGGGTAGGGCCAAAAGCCACCTCCACTTTTAGTTAATCAACTAAAGGCGCAAAAGCTCGCGGAAGAAATCTCCCGCGAGCCCGAATCCAAATGAGCAGTTATACTGGTAGTCAAACTATTTAAGCGCGACTGTTGCTCCAGCTTCTACCAACTGCTTTTTGAGCTCCTCAGCTTCATCCTTGGAAACACCTTCCTTGATTTTGCTGGGAGCGCTGTCAACTAATTCCTTAGCCTCTTTGAGACCAAGAGCAGTTACCTGACGTACAACCTTAATTACATTGATCTTCTTGTCACCAGGAGCTTCAAGCATGACATCGAACTCTGTCTGTTCTTCAACTTCTTCAGCAGGACCAGCAGCAGGACCAGCAGCCATAGCTACTGGAGCAGCGGCACTTACGCCGAATTTGTCTTCGATAGCAGAAATAAGTTCAGATATTTCAAGCATGTTAGCGGTTTCAAGATAGCTCATTACATCATCACGTGTGATACCCATGAGTAGATTACCTCCAGATTTAATTCTTTGATTCTTTTAATGACATTAACACACCTACCAAATTCCGCATGGGAGCTTGAAGCACACTCAGGGTATTCTGCATGGGAGACTGCAGCCCACCTAGCAGTTTGGCAAGTAACTCTTCTTTCGATGGTAAATTAGCGAGCTTCACATAGAAACTTGCGTCCAATACCTGGCCCTCAAAAACCAAACCTTTGACAGCTGGTTTTTCTTTAGCCTTACCTTCCTTTTTAAGGAATTCTTTGATCACGCGAGCAGGTGCTGTTGGATCTTCTTTTCCAAAAGCCAGAGCGGTTGGTCCCTTAAGTACATCTTCGAGACCCTCGTAACCATTTTCTTTTACTGCAATATTGACCAGCGTGTTTTTCATGACACGGTATTCAACATTAGCCTCATGGAAGAGGGAGCGCAGAGCATTGGTCTCTTCAACCGTAAGCCCTACATAATCAGTAAAATAGATAGCACTGGCATCTGAAATTTTCTCTCTAATTACATCGAGAGAATTCATATTATTCTGATTTGGCATATTGCTAACTCCTTAGATCGCTTAAACGCCGAGCGTAGCTTTGTCAATTCTGATGCCAGGGCCCATAGTTGAGCTAACAACCAACTTCTGAAAGTAAGTTCCCTTGGCGCCAGAAGGCTTCATGGCGATAAGACGATTGATAAGAACAGTAATATTCTCAGCCAGGGCAGTGTGCTCAAAAGAAGCTTTACCCACAACAGAGTGAACAATACCAAACTTATCTGTCCGTAATTCAATTTTACCAGCTTTAGATTCATTCACAGCTTTGACAACATCCATAGTGACAGTACCTGTCTTAGGATTAGGCATAAGTCCGCGTGGGCCTAGAACACGACCCATTTTACCAACTTCTCCCATGTTGTCAGGAGTGGTAATAATGACATCAACATCTACCCATCCGTCTTTCAACTTCTGGATATATTCTTCAAAACCAACATAGTCAGCACCAGCTTCAGTAGCCTCTTCTGCTTTTGGACCTTTAGCCAAAACCAGAACCCGAACTTTTTTACCAGTTCCGTGAGGAAGCGTTACTGTACCACGTACCATCTGATCAGCATACTTAGGATTTACACCCAGGTTGATAGAAACTTCAATGGTTTCATCAAACTTAGCCGTTGCGCATTCCTTAAGCAGGCCTACACCAGCAGTAAGATCGTACTCTTTGGTTTTATCTACTAAACTGAGATTTACTGTGCGTTTTTTTGATGTTTTCATCTCAGACCTCCTACCCTGTTACCGTTATGCCCATACTGCGGGCAGTGCCCTCAATAATGCGCATGGCCATCTCAACATCGTGAGAATTCAGATCAGGTTTCTTCATTTCAGCAATTTCTTTAACCTGAGCACGTGTAACTTTGCCAACCTTAACGGAATTTGGCGTTCCAGAGCCTTTATCAAGCCCAGCAGCCTTCCTGAGAAGCACTGCAGCAGGTGGAGTTTTTGTGATAAATGTAAAAGACCTATCAGCATAGACAGTAATAACTGCCGGAATGATCAGTCCACGTTCTTTTTCAGTTCTGGAATTGAACGCCTTACAAAACTCCATAATATTCACACCCGCCTGTCCCAATGCCGGACCTACTGGCGGAGAGGGATTGGCTTGCCCTGCGGGAATATGCAGTTTAATCTTGTTAATTACCTTTTTGGCCATTGCTTACCTTCTTACTACTTTTCTAATTCTATCTGCAAAAAGTCTAACTCGACAGGTGTTGGTCGACCGAAGATGGACACCTCTACCTTAACTTTCTGCTTGGATTCATCGACTTCCTTCACAAAACCTGTAAAGTCCACAAAAGGACCGTCGGTAACCTTAATTGGATCACCAGTTTTGAAAATTGTGCCCATGACTTCTTGACCATCGCGTTCTTCAACTTCTCCAAGAATTCGACGGACCTCAACATCCTTCAATGGAATTGGCTCACCTTTTGGACCTACAAAAGACATTACACCGGGGACATTCTCCACGAGATAACGCGTTTCGGTGGTGACTTCCATTTGGATCATGATGTAACCTGGAAAGAATACTTTATTACGGACGTATTTCTTCCCGGCACGCATTTCGACCACATTTTCCGAGGGTACGAGTACTTCAGGGATCAGCTCACTCAAGCCGGCAAGTTCAGCCTCTTGGAGTATCGCTTCACTGGTCTTCTTTTCCTTACCGGAAAATGTCCGAAGACTATACCACTTCATGGCCATTTATTATCGCCCCATGATCACATTTAAAACTAAGACGGACATAACTTTATCTAATGTAAACAAGACAATCGCAATAAATGCGGACATCCCGAGAACAACCCATGTTGAGCCCTTGAGCTCTTCATAGCTTGGCCAGGAAATCTTCTTGAATTCAGCTTGTACGCCATCTAGAAATGCTTTTAACTTATTAATCATATTTTATTTAACAGCCTAAGAAATTGAGCAGGAGAGACAGGACTCGAACCTGCAACCTACGGTTTTGGAGACCGTTGCTCTACCAATTGAGCCACTCTCCTGTCTAAAACCCATTTCTTATTTTGTTTCCTTGTGCACGACGTGTTTATTGCAATTAGGACAATACTTCTTGAACTCTACGCGTGCAGGATGCAGTCGCTTATTTTTCTTCGTAGAATAATTGCGATGTCTGCATTCAGTACACTCGAGTGTGATTATCTCACGCATATATTAACCGCCGAACCCTTACTCGATGATCTCAGTAACAACACCGGCACCAACAGTATGACCACCTTCGCGAATAGCGAAACGCAGTTCCTGCTCCATGGCGATGGGCTGGATCAATTCGATCGTTAAACTCACATTATCACCAGGCATAACCATCTC
>JABHBL010000047.1 GCA_018673925.1 Fidelibacterota bacterium | reverse complement strand
CCCACACCATTTGCTGCATCCACTTTAAGGTTTAGAGTGGTATACTGTTTTGTATTGGCTTCATCATTTCGGTATCTCTCAATTTTCACCAGTTTTGATCCATAGTGTTTTTCAGGCCAATGGCATTTACCACAAGTTTCAGTGGCAGGTCGTAAGTTGTGAATTGGAGTTCCGATGGGTTTATCATAAAGATCGAACATGGCTGCCACAGCCTGCCAGGCCCCATTTACTTTTGCTTCAGCCAATGCCTGGACACCCTCACCAATATGACAGTCCACACAGGGTACACGAGAATGGGGTGAAACCGAATAAACCTGCCACTCAGGTCCCATGATGGTGTGACAGGCCGTCCCACAGAACTCCGATTCATCCATATAGTGCATGGCGCTAGATCCTGCTCCTACAATAAAAAGTACATTCACGATGGTCAAGATGCCTACAACAGGAACCACCTTTTCCCAGAAGTTATGACCACCTACGTCTCCGTCCTCATGTTTACCCAGAAATACATTGTGAAGGGTTGTACCTGTTTCCTTCTTCTGCTTTCTCCAGGCAAAGGGTAGTAGAACCAATCCTAGAACAAATAGAATGGGGATGAGGAAGTATGTGACAATTCCTGTATAAGTGCTTCTAAAGACACCAATTAAGGACAGTCCCTCGAGGATGAAAAAGGAAATAAAGGCAGTACTGGCGAGAATAGTACCAATTTTGCCAATCCAATTCATAAACAGCAATTGTATAAACATCAAGTATCGTCCAAAAAAGCCCATGTAGTTCTCCGAAATGCAGGTTATTGAGTGATGAAAGTTAATCAACCTGACTGGTTAAGCAATCGCTAGTGTCAGCATTAAATAATATTAATTGAAAGGCCTCTCTTCCCCTGTTGAAATTCACCTGACATACCTTATTTTAAAACTCTGCTATCAGATCATTAAGGAAGGGTTTAGGATGAAATTCAGTTACGGACGATTATTACTTCTTGGGTTTGGATTTATGGGTACCACCATCCTGTGGGGTATCTACAATGCCTATGTTCCTATCTTCCTCCAGGCAGGTAGAGAAGGGTTTTCCTCGACCAGTGGTGTAACTGGATTTGGGATGAGCGCAACAGCAACTGGGTTTGTGATGACACTGGATAATATCGCTGCCCTCTTCATCCTTCCTTTTATCGGTGCCTGGTCTGATAGAATTAGAACGAAGATGGGTAGACGCAAACCCTTTATTGCTATGGGCGCACCTCTGGCTTTTATCGGGTTCATTGGAATCCCTATTATGCTGAATGTTTCCTTGATCCCCTTTATGATTGCCATCTTTATCACATTATTCTTTATGGATGTATTCAGGACTCCAGTAATATCACTCATGCCTGATATCACGCCTTCTCCCCAACGTTCCCAGGCCAATGGTATCATCAACCTCATGGGTGGTGTAGGTGCTGTATTGGCATTTGTGGTAGGTGGTATCCTGTTTAAAGTATCAGTCGGAGCTCCCTTCTACTTTGGCGGAATCATCATGCTCATTGGAGCAGCTGTTGTGCTCTATTTCATTAAAGAACCTGAGGTCCCTGAACCAAAGGAAGAAGAACCCGGACTCCTGGATAGCTTCAAGACAGTACTAGTTGATAAAGATCGTTCCGCTCTTTTCCTATTGCTTGCCATTTTCTTTTGGTTTTTGGGTTATGGTGCGCTGGAAGTTTTCTTTACCTCTTTTGCTGTAAATCGTTTTGGTGTGGATAGTGGTCAGGCTACAGGTTTGCTAGCCTTCTTTTCACTACCAATTGTCCTCTTTTCACCTCTAAGTGGATTCCTTGGTGCCAAGTTCGGCAGAAAAATCATCATCATGGCAGGTATTGTCGGTTTCGCCATCCTGCTCTTCTGGGGATTCTCAATACAATCGTTATCCACTATAAAGATTATGCTCCCACTAACGGGAGTAACCTGGTCACTGATTCTGGTTAATTCACTCCCCATGGTAGTTGATATGGCTCCTCAAGACCGGCTGGGAACTTATACGGGGTTGTATTATCTCTCCTCTCAATCCTCTGCCATAGCCGGACCTATTATGGCCGGTCAAATAATTGAAATCTTTAATAACAATTATGGCGTGGGTTTTATCTATGGATCAATCACTCTACTGATTGCTCTCATTTTCATGTTGCCTGTTAAACGTGGCGAGGCTATTACAGATAGCTGATATGCTTTATCATTTTCTAAAATACCTGTCCCATTTTATGGTGAATGTTTTTTATCGACGGATACATGTTGAGAATAAAGAGCGCGTGCGTAAAAAGGGACCTGTGATTCTCGCTGCTAATCATCCAAACACGATGATGGACCCTATGTTGGTAGCCCTACTCTGTGGTCGCAATCCTCATTTCTTAGGGAAAAGCACTCTTTTTAACACAAAGATTGCAAAAATCTTTTTTAGATCTGTCCATGTAATTCCAGTTTATCGCAAAATGGATGCTGAAAAAGAGATGGGTAAAAATGCCCAGGTTTTTGAGAAATGCTACCAATCCCTTGAAGCTGGAAATGCTCTGGTTATCATGCCGGAAGGGATCAGCCAGATGGATGGAACCTTACATGAAATTAAAACTGGTACCGCTCGAATCGGTTTAGGTGCTGAAGTACGAAATGCGTTTGAATTAGGAGTTCAAATTGTCCCGGCAGGTATCAATTATTCCTCCCCGACTGAGTTTTTTAGTGATGTCCACTGTCGATTTGGAAGACCTATTGATCTGACTGAATATCAAGATCTCTACGAAAAAGACGAGTATGAAGCTGTTTATGAAGTCACCAATCAGATACGCGATGCTCTGGCTAAACTCACGACAACTGTAGAAAAATCAGAATCAGCTGGCGTATTGAAAAACCTCAAAAAGATTTACAAGATGGAGCTGGCTATCGATCTAGGTTTGGACGAAGACCTCAAACAGCATGATTTTTCCATGACTCGTGGAATGGCAGATGCCATCGACTGGTATTCTGCTGAACACCCAAAACATTTCGCCCAAATGGATCGCCGTATGAATCGATATTTGGCAAAGGTTGAAGGTCTGGAGTTGCGCGACGAATTGCTCTCCACTGCTGCTGGACATAGAACCATTACCAAGAGGGCATTTGGTCTGTTAGGTGTAATTACGGGATTTCCAATTTATATATGGGGTGTTGTGAACAACTTTTTTCCCTATAGAATACCAGCTTTACTCGTCCAGGTACTTGGAACTTCACTTGAATATCTATCCACAATAAAAATGCTATCTGGTTTTGTATTCTTCGCTTTGTTTTACACGCTCCAAACTGTTGGCGTCTGGTATCTGACTGGCTCTGGTTTGCTAACCACCCTATATATTCTAAGCTTATTGCCAGCTGGACGATTTGCTCGATTTTATCATGATACCATGCAGAGATACCGTCAGCATATCCGCATATTCACGCTGTTTTTGAAGCGTAAAACTTTGATGTACGAAATCATCCAGGAGCGCATGGCTCTGATTACTGCTATTGATGAGGCGAAAGCGGAGTACATGAATCGGCTAGAAGAAGAACCAGGCTCCAAAGTCGGGGTGGATGACACTGAAGCCTGATTGCATATAAGCAGATTGTATCATACTTACTCTCTTACCAACCATCCGTTCCAAACTCAATTAAATTAATTTCTCCAGGCCTTGACAGACCTTACTGTCCCGATTATATTCAGCCCGCTTTTATAGATCGCGGGATGGAGCAGTCTGGTAGCTCGTTGGGCTCATAACCCAAAGGTCGTAGGTTCGAATCCTACTCCCGCTACTCAAGTAAGAACAACAACTTAAGCCACTCTTTCGGGTGGCTTTTTTGCATCTATGCGCTATAGAGTATCATATTGTTATTACAGTACTTATAACGCTTTCTCATAAACGGATGTTATGAGACTAGGGCTAGGGTTTCATAACTCATACGTTTTAAAGACGGGTTAAAGCTTAAGATATTCAGTAATTTAGGAAGTGTTATTTTGTGTATTATTGTGTAGTCTAATGTAAGGCAATGTAAATTCTGTTGGCACTAATCGGCCACTCTAAAAACAAGCCAGTGAGAAGTTTGAGCTACTGCTACTGAGCGTCTTACGGAAATTATCATCATTGCTGCAATTAACATACATGCTCATTTCTTCGAATTATTCAGGTAATTTGGCAATTTGTTCAGGTATTTGGCGGCTAATTTCGCATTTGGATGAGTATAGATCTTAGTGACTTCGCTTGAGGAATGTGTCATAAGGCTTTGTCGATCCTGAATCTCCAAACCCTCAGCGAGAAGCATATTATTGAAAGTGTGTCGAAAACTATGCAAGGTTGCTTTGGGAAGTTTAGCCGCTGAGAGTATGCTTTGTAGGCATTTTCTAGGATTTGCTAGACGGTCATTGAGTTTACTTTCGTTCTCATTGTACAATGTTGGAAACACCGGTCCCCTTTTCCCTTTTATACTTCCAATCTCCTTCAGCAATAAATCTGAAAGAGGAAGCTCATGAACTGTTCTCGATTTACGTATCAACTGTGTAATCTTTTTACCCTTTACATCTATATTCTCATAGCAGATCATTGCTACGTCTCCAGCACGTAATCCGGTGTAAAGGAGAATGGCATAGTAAAGACGCCATTTGCTGCTCTTTTTGAATATCGCTTTAAGATCTTTGGCTGTAAGTTGGCGGTGACGTACTTTTGGTACGATTCGTGGCAGCGTGGCATTCTCGCATGGATTTTGAGCTATGTGACCTTCAAGCATAGCCTGCTTGAACATGAGTGAAATTACGCCTAAGTGGTTTTTCTTCGTCTTGGCAGAAACTGTCAGCCAATCTATGTAACCATTG
>JABHBL010000046.1 GCA_018673925.1 Fidelibacterota bacterium | reverse complement strand
GAGATGGTTATGCCTGGTGATAATGTGAGTTTAACGATCGAATTGATCCAGCCCATCGCCATGGAGCAGGAACTGCGTTTCGCTATTCGCGAAGGTGGTCATACTGTTGGTGCCGGTGTTGTTACTGAGATCATCGAGTAATCAAAATTAACGTATTTAAAGCTATTAAGAGGAATCCAGAATGCCGTCACAGACAATAAGAATCAGTCTCAAGGCATATGATCATAATCTGCTGGATAAATCCACGGCAAGAATCGTTCAAACCGCTAAGTCCACTGGGGCTGTTATTGCGGGGCCGATTCCGCTGCCCACGAAGCGTTCTATCGTGACGGTATTGCGGTCCCCCCACGTGAATAAAAAATCACGTGAACAGTTTCAAACGAAGATTCATAAGCGTTTGGTCGATATACACAACTCGTCTGCAAAGACAGTTGATGCCTTGATGAAGTTGGATTTACCCGCTGGTGTTGACATTGAGATTAAGGTGTAACATGAGAGGTTTAATTGGACAGAAATTGGGAATGACTCAGTTCTGGCGTGAGGATGGTCAGGTTATACCTGTCACCGTCATTCAGGGTGGACCATGTGTCATTACTCAAATCAAGACTGAAGAGCGAGACGGATATTCATCCGTTCAGCTTGGGTATAAAGATAAAAAAGAGTCTCGTGAGACTCAGCCACAGATTGGCCACTTCAAAAAAGCCAATGCTTCACCTAAATATTTTGTTCACGAGTTCCGCGATTTGGAAGTCGGAGACAAAAAAGAAGGTGATGCTGTTGATGTAGATATGTTTGAAGTAGGTGACCAGGTTACCGTTTCAGGTACAAGTAAGGGACGTGGTTTTGCCGGAGTGATGAAACGCCATAATTTTCATGGTGGTCGTGCATCTCACGGAAAATCAGATCAGCTGCGTGCTGGTGGTTCCATTGGAGCCAGTTCTGACCCAAGTCGCGTGTGGAAGGGTAAAAAGATGGCCGGACATTTCGGCGCCAAAAGAGCCAGTATTCGTAATCTGGAAGTGGTCGCTGTAGATGTTGATAATCACATCGTTATGGTAAAAGGTGCTGTACCTGGACCAAATAACGGTTTTGTTGAATTGCTGGATCGGGGTTGATATGAAGTTAAAAGTGTATTCACCCGAAGGAAAAGCAACTCAGAAAAAAGTTGATGGCTTGGATTCTGTTTTCGGAATCGAACCCAATGAACATGTTGTTTATCTTGCTGTTAAAGCAGAATTGAATAATCTCCGACAGGGATCTGTTAAGACCAAGAGTCGCGCAGAAGTCTCTGGTGGTGGTAAAAAGCCTTGGAATCAGAAGGGTCGTGGAGGCGCTCGCGCTGGATCAACCCGTTCTCCTATCTTTGTTGGCGGTGGACATACATTTGCCATCTCTCCAAAGACCTACAATATGGCTTTGCCTAAAAAGGTGAAGCGTCTTGCACGTCGCAGTGTGCTTTCAGACAAGGCAAAATCGGATTCACTCTTTGTAGTGGATGCTTTCAAATTTGATAAGCCAAGAACAAAAGATGTTACAGCACTTCTGGATACTTTGAAGATTGCTGACAAAAAGTTGCTTATTCTTACTTCAAGCTTTGATGAAGGCTTGATGCTTAGTGGACGCAACTTGAAAAATGTCGCTATTATCGAGACAGCTTTTGTTTCTGCCTATGATTTAATTGACAATGAAGCAATTCTCATGGATAAAGCATCCATTGAGATTCTCAACGCCCAGTTGGCAGACTAGGAGAGATGAATATGAGTCAAGAGATTATTATTGAACCTATTCTCTCCGAGAAAAGCGCAGCCCTGCAGGAAAGTCAACGCAAGTATGCCTTTAAGGTTTTAAAGTCAGCTAACAAAATTGATATCAAAAAAGTCGTCGAAAGTCGCTTTGGTGTTAAAGTTGAAAAAGTTGCTACTATGAATATGAACGGAAAAGTCAAGCGCTCAACCATGCGAAGTGGTGGTCGTGTCATTCGTACAGAAGGTCCTCGTGCCTCCTGGAAGAAAGCCGTGGTTACCCTTAAAGATGGTGAAGCCATTGATTTCTTCCGCGATGAGCAGGCGTAAGGTGGTTCAGAATGGCAGTTAAGACATATAAGCCAATTACTCCGGGACAACGTTTTAAAACAACGTCATCTTTTGAGGAAATTACAAGAACAGATCCTGAAAAAAGTCTGCTTGCTCCCTTAAAGAAAACCGGTGGTCGTAATAACAATGGTCGCATCACTTCCAGACGTCGTGGTGGTGGTCATCGTAGACATTACCGTATTATAGATTTTAAAAGAAATAAAATTGATATTCCGGCTCGTGTAGATTCAATTGAATATGACCCGAATCGTTCTGCTAATATCGCTTTGTTGATATATGCTGACGGTGAGAAACGTTATATCCTTGCTCCACATAAGTTGGTTGTTGGTTCTCAGATCATCTCAAGTGAAAATGCTCCCATTAAGGTTGGGAACAGTCTTTCACTTGAAAACATACCTGCTGGTTCCATTGTTCATAACATTGAGATGAAGCCTGGTAAGGGTGGTCAAATATCAAGATCTGCCGGTGCTGGCGCGCAGATAATGGCTAAAGAGGGTGATTATGTTACCCTGAAGCTACCTAGTGGTGAAATGCGTATGATCCATAAGCGTTGTCGCGCTACCCTGGGCGAAGTCGGAAACAAGGAGCATGAAAATATCTCTCTTGGTAAGGCTGGTCGTTCAAGATGGTTGGGTCGTCGTCCCAAAGTTCGTGGTGTTGCAATGAATCCGGTTGATCACCCAATGGGTGGTGGCGAAGGCCGCTCCTCTGGTGGTCGTCATCCTACCACACCTTGGGGAAAACCCACTAAGGGATATAAGACGCGTAAGAAGAACAAAGCGTCTAACAAATACATTGTCGCTCGTCGCAAGAAGAAATAAGGTCTGATATATTATGCCAAGATCTATTAAAAAAGGACCCTACATCGAGTCAAAGCTTATGGCAAAAGCCGAGGCTGCTCAGGGAAGTAAAAAGCGTGTCGTTATCAAAACATGGTCACGTCGCTCAATGATCGTTCCTGAATTCGTGGGTTTGACATTTGCCGTACATAACGGGAAGAAATTTATCCCCGTATATGTTTCAGAAAATATGGTTGGACACAAGCTGGGTGAGTTTTCGCCAACACGAACCTATCGCGGTCATGGCGATAAAGCGAGAAGAGGTTAAGATATGGATGCTGTTGCTAAAGCCAGACATATCCACCAGTCTGCTCGTAAAGTTCGTCAGGTGTTAGACGAAGTACGTGGAAAACAGGTCGAGAATGCTATCAATAAATTGCATTTCACGCCAAAAAAAGCTGCCAAGATCATTGAAAAGACACTTCGCAGTGCTGTTGCCAACGCCATTAATCGTGAAGGTTCTGAAGTGGATGCTGATAAGCTCTTCATCAAAGAAGCTTTTTGTGATGAAGGCCCAACGATGCGTCGTTTTAGACCTCGTGCCATGGGAAGAGCAACTATTATTAGAAAACGTACAAGTCACCTGACCATTGTGGTCGCAGAGAAAGAGTAGAGGAGACGTTTTGGGTCAAAAAACACATCCTGTCGGTTTTCGTCTAGGCTTTAATAAGACCTGGAGTTCAAACTGGTTTGACGAGAAGAATTTCGCAGATAAGCTGAATGAAGATATTCTTCTTCGAAAATATATTTATAAGCGTCTTGCTCACGCTGCTGTAGATAAAATTGATATTCATCGCACCAGTAAAAAGATCACCATTTCTATCTCAACTGCCCGTCCCGGTATCGTGATTGGTAGAAAGGGAGAAGAGGTTGATCGTCTCCGCGAAGAGATTCGCAGACTTACTGGTCGTGAGATTCAGATTAATGTAAATGAAATCAAGCGTCCTGAATTAAGTGCTCGTCTGGTTGGCAGAAATATCGCTGACCAATTGGTAAAAAAGATTGCTTTCCGCCGTGCGGCTAAAAAAGCTATCCAGTCTACCATGCGTATGGGTGCTGATGGAATCAAGGTGACCGTCTCCGGTCGTCTTGGTGGCGCTGAAATGTCACGTACCGAGACCTTCCATGAAGGTCGTGTACCGCTGCATACCCTGCGTTCTGACATCGATTATGCCCTCGTTGAAGCTCACACTACTTATGGCGTCATTGGCGTGAAAGTGTGGATCTGTAACGGGGAAGCTGTCGGAATCGCCGGTTAAGGGAGATTAGATCATGTTAATGCCAAGAAAGGTTAAATACCGTCGGCATCATCGCGGAAGAAAACATGGTAATGCAGGCCGAGGTAATGAAGTTTCCTTCGGAACCTTTGGACTGAAAGCTCTTGAAGCTGGCTGGATCACCAGTCGTCAGATAGAAGCTACTCGTGTTGCCATCGTTCGAAAAGTTCGTAAAACTGGTCGTATGTGGATACGTATTTTTCCACAAAAGCCAGTGACTATCAAGCCTGCAGAAACTCGTATGGGTAAAGGTAAAGGTTCTCCTGAGTATTGGGTAGCCGTTGTCAAACCTGGTCGAGTAATGTTTGAGGTTGATGGTGTGGATTTAGAGACTGCTCAAGAAGCATTCCGCCTGGCCGGACATAAATTGCCTATTAAAACTAAAACTGTCGGCCGTCGCGACATCCATGAGGCTTAAAGATGAAGACTTCAGAGATAAAAGATTTTACAGTTGAAGCCTTACAGAATAAGCTTGCTGATAACGAAACTGAGATGGCAAATCTCCGTTTTCAGAAAGCGTTACAGCAGTTGGAAAAACCAACTCGTGTACGTGAACTGAGACGTGAGATCGCACAGATCAAGACAGTTCTCAAAGAAATGGATTTAGGTATCCGTGAGAAAAAGGGGTCAGATAAATGAGTGAACGTGGAAACCGCAAGGTGATCCAGGGTATTGTGACAAGCAATTCCATGGATAAGACCATTGTCGTTAAAGTGAGTCGCCGTCTGCGTCATCCCCTTTATGGCAAATTCATCAAAAAAAGCAAGAATTTCAAAGCTCATGATGAGAAGAATTCTTGTAATGTTGGTGATGAGGTAAGAATTATTGAGAGTCGTCCCATCTCTAAAGATAAGCGTTGGAGACTCCTTGAAACCGTTAAGCAGGCTCTAGAAGCCTAAGTAAGGGTGAGATAGAACAATGATACAACAAGAAACACGACTCGCAGTCGCTGATAATACAGGTGCTAAGGAAGTCCTCTGTTTCAAGGTTCTTGGTGGAAGTCGCCGCAGATACGCCTCCGTAGGTGATCTGATCGTAGTGACAGTGAAACATGCCATCCCCAACAGTTCGGTTAAAAAAGGTGAAGTATCTACCGCCGTTGTTGTGAGAACTAAGAAAGAGATCCGTCGCAAAGACGGCAGTTATATTCGTTTTGATGAAAATGCTGCTGTATTGCTGAATGCACAGGGTGAACCTCGTGGTACACGAATCTTCGGACCTGTTGCCCGCGAATTGCGTGAGAAAAAACACATGCGCATCGTTTCCATGGCGCCAGAAGTACTTTAGGAGGCTATGAAAATGAAAATTAAGAAAAATGATATGATTGTGGTACTGGCAGGTGCCGATAAGGGTAAAACTGGAAAAGTTTTAGCTGTATTCCCAAAAACTGAGCGAGTGCTGGTTGAGGGTATCAACTTTATCAAGAAACATCAACGCCAGACATCAGCAAATGCACCTTCTGGAATCATCGAAAAAGAGGCAGCCCTCAATGTTTCAAATGTGGCGCTTCTTGTGGATGGTAAACCAGCCAAGGTAGGCTTTAAATATTTAGATGACGGTCGCAAAGTCAGATTTCTCAAGACTTCCGGCGAAGTCATCGATAGATAAGGTGTGAGTGAATATGAGTGATTATACACCTCGTTTAAAAGAAAAATATACCGCAGAAGTTGTACCGGTGCTCATGAAGAAATTCGAGTACAAAAGCACCATGCAAGTTCCTGCCTTAAAGAAAATCACCCTGAATATGGGGCTTGGAAAAGCTAAAGAAGAACCACGCCGTCTTGAGGCAGCTGTCAATGAATTGACAATTATCTCAGGTCAGAAAGCCGTGATTACTAAAGCTAAAAAAGCTATTTCTAACTTCAAGTTACGTGCTGGTGACCCTGTGGGCGCCCGCGTAACACTACATGGTAAAAACATGTGGGAGTTTCTTGATCGCTTTGTTTCTATCGCATTGCCTCGCGTTCGTGACTTTAACGGTGTTCCCAACAGATCATTTGATGGTCGAGGGAACTACAGTCTAGGTATTAAAGAACAAATTATCTTTCCTGAAATCGATTATGATAAGATCGAAGGTGTCAATGGAATGGATATCAGTATTACGACCTCTGCTACGACAGATGAGGAAGCCTTTGAGCTGTTGACAGCTCTGGGCATTCCCTTCAGACGTAAGCAGGTATAGGAGCGAGCAGAATTATGGCAAAAAAATCCCTTATCGCCAAAGCGAAAAGAAAACCAAAGTTTCAGGTAAGAGGCTACAATCGCTGTCGCGTATGTGGTCGTCCTCATGGTTACCTCCGGAAATTTGGTCTGTGTAGAATTTGTTTTCGCGAATTGGCCTTAAAAGGCGAAATACCTGGCATTGTTAAGGCCAGTTGGTAGGAGACCATTCAATATGTCTATGAGTGATCCAGTCGCAGATTTCCTAACCCGCATTCGTAATGCCCAGCAAGCTGGTCATCGTTGGACTGATATTCCAAGTTCCAACCTGAAGCTTCGCATGGCCTTACTTCTTAAGCTGGAAGGATTTATTAAAGATTTTGTTATCGTCGAAGATGATATGCAGAATGTATTACGTGTTTATTTGAAATATACAGCCAAAGGCTCACCGGTTATCGCTGGTTTGACCCGCATCAGTCGTCCTGGTCGTCGTCATTATGTACCTGCCGATAATCTTCCTCGCGTCCGCAATGGTTTGGGTATTGCTATCCTCACCACCAGTCGTGGCGTTATTACTGACAAGCAAGCTAAGAGAGAGCGTGTCGGTGGTGAAGTCTTGTGCCATGTTTGGTAAGCTTTAGGGGTCTATAGTGTCTAGAATTGGAAAAATGCCTATTGCGATCCCAGCCGGGGTTGAAGTTAAAATTCACGCAGATTATGTTGAGGCCAAAGGTCCCAAAGGTGTGGATTTTGTAGAATTTCAATCATTGGTCAGGGTCGAGCAGAAAGATAACGATATTCTCGTTAATCGAAATTCTGATGAAAAAGATGCCCGTGCTGCCCATGGTTTAACACGCGCATTAATTAATAATTTACTTACAGGTGTATCAGCAGGTTTTAAGCGTGAGCTTGAAGTTATTGGTACTGGTTATACTGTAGTGGCTCAAAAGGGTGGACTGCTAATAAATGTTGGTTTTTCACATCCCGTATTTATCGGTGGTGTGGATGGAATTGACTATGCAGTCGAAAAGGGGAATACCTCTTTTTCCGTGAGTGGTTTTAACAAATATATGGTCGGTGAGGTTTCTGCAAAGATTCGCTCCGTACGTCCTCCTGAACCCTTTAAGGGCAAAGGTATTCGCTATAAAGGTGAGTATGTCAGACGTAAAGCCGGTAAGACCGTAGGAAAATAAAGGATTTAAGCTGTGAAGTATCCTAAATCAGCCAAAGACTTAAAAAGGCTGAAAAAGAAAAAAGCTCTGCGCGCCCAATTAGAGGGAACGGCAGAGGTACCACGTTTGGTTGTATTCCGCAGCAATCGACAT
>JABHBL010000013.1 GCA_018673925.1 Fidelibacterota bacterium | reverse complement strand
GTTTCTTTTGATCGCTTTTACTCGTCTCTCTACTTCTGACTTTGGGCTCATTATTGGCTCCTTTTTCGGGTTGTTAGCCGCCCAAAGTATCTCTTATTTATTTAGATCAAATGAACCGAATTGGTCTGACTCCACACATCCCTGACCAAATTGGATGCTATCTCCTCAAAATTGTTCTTAGAGGATGCAGGTAGCCTAAGGTTTGAAATATATCGGGTAGGAAAGCTCCAATGAGAAGAATGGATTAAACTCTTCATCATCTGGTTCAGGTTTAAATAGAACTTCAACCGCTGCTCGTAGCTTTGGATATTCCCTTCTAGGCGATAGGATAAAATAAATATTTATCAAATTATTGACATCATCCTTAGGTGCTGCTCGTAAATCATAAGCTAAGGCTCCGACTCCAATTCCTGTAGTAATATATTGGCTGCGGTAGAAATCATTATCCAACAGAACTTTCAAAACGTAAATATTAGGGTCATGTATCCCATCACTGGAGAAATTCAGAGTAAAACGCAACCTATGAATCATATTGAATGGACTCATCGGCAATGCTGAATTTAGGCTCTGGCTGAGTATAATATCTCCGGGGTATTTGGTGAACAATGCTTTGTACTCAGTGGTCTCTGACAGTTTCGCTGATATTCCAAATGCATTACTTTTAAGATAGGAGTTGCCCTGATATTCCAAATGTAGGATAGCTTTTTCGCTTGCTAGACTATCAGTTGCTACCCTCTTTGAGGAATCATATCCCTGCCCAAACCCGCCAGACGCAATTACAAATATCCACATGGATAAACGAGCAATTACCCCTATGCGATCCCAACCGTAGAATTTGTCGTAGTAATGCACGAAGACTCCTCCTATACAAACACCGTACACTTAATGAAGATAGTTGTAAAGCACAGTCGCATTCGCAAAGCCAAAAATGAATCCACCAATATTTCCATAATTGATATATACAATAGCTGTTGCGATAATGCACAATGCTCCCAGCCAATCTGAAAGCCCGAATACAATATTTCCCATTTCGGGGTCAGGTATTATAGCATAGCGGTGAAGGGACTTGCTTAAGGACTCTAAATGCGTAGAACCCCCAGCTAACTGCACCTCTTTTGATAACGTATAAAAAATATCCGGTAATTTATCCTGCCCTAGTTTGATGGTATCTGTAAAGATTTTGTTATTGAAGTTGATTTTGACTTCAAACTCAGTCTCATTGAGATGCTTCACGTTACACACCATATTGAATCCTGGTTGCTGTGCCAAAAATGCCTTCACTTGGATTTCATGGTTTGAGAGATACTGTTCCTCAAAAGTGATCTCATGAACCCCATTTGACTTACTAATGATTTCGGCTTTTTGTGCTCCACTATCAGTTAATATTTCATGAGTCACTAAGTGTGTATCTGTTTTGAATTTAAGCAATTTTACAAAACCATTACTATTGAGAGTTGCTGAGCTATCTTCAACAATCCCCACCATTGACTCATCGCAAACGATCGGAGTAAGGTTTGTGGCTCCTCTAAACCTATACCACGGTACTGACTCGTTTAAAAAATAATCTACTGAATTCATATTTCTGCTCCTATTTATTTAAGCTGGCCAAACGCATGGTTTATTGAATAGCTGCAATGATAAAAAGATTTGATATGAGAAATAATCCCATAGAACCCCAATTTCCACCCGTGGCCACGAAAACAATGAAACTTACAATATAACAGAGGTCCAAAAGCCCTGAATCAACCCCAATTGCTTCGTTTCCAATGCTAGAATCATAACTCAAATATGCCCCTGTATATTTTTTTAACGACTCATCGCAACAATTCAATGCTATGGGACCTCCCATACGTGTAATTTCTTGGGAAACGTTTGTGAAGATGCCTGGGAGATGTTTTTGTCCAATTTCCATATCTTCAGAAAATTGCTTCCCATTCAATTTAATAGTTACATTGAATTTTCTCTCGCCGGCCAATTTGCAAATGATGTTGAAATCGTAATTAGGATGACTCGGGATGGATATTTTCCCTTCAAGCTCACTGTCCGTGATATATTTTTCTCTGATCGATAGCTCTAAATTTCCGTCGAAAAGGCAATGCATACTTCCAGATTTATTCAGTGGATCTGCGCTAAATGGATATTGGATAGTATGAGTATCGGTTTCAAACGAAGCGGCTTTTATTAAACCTTCACTATTCACTTCTGTCTTGTAGCTTTTTACATCACCAATACCAGCTCCCCCTGTCACTAACGGAACCAAGTCAGAGGAACCCGCCAAATAGTAGTATGGAAAATATTCTTTGATCAAATAAGCTAGATCACTCATCATTATCTCCTTGATTTATTATTTTCAACTAAGAGTGCTACGCATTCATTTCTGTATGTATCGGCATAAATTACAACAAGATAAGTCAGTGTACAAGAAGTTGCATAACACTACCACGTATGAATACCCTAATTTTCCATTGCTAAGAAATTGAGTAATTGTTATTATTCCACTTCAGTTTCTAAATTTATGCGAAAATCTCTTTTTGTATCATCAGCCACAAGATTTCTATGCCTCTAACGCTCTTGGCTTGAGCTGTGTAGGGATCTTAGCAAACCACGGAGATTAAAGATAGATGTACAAGAAAAAGCCATAACCAGCATACTTGTGTCTCCCTTCATCAGCTCTAAGCCATTGTTGAGGCCGTCGAAAAAGTGACGATATCGGGTGGTATTTTCGCATTGTATAGGTTTTACCTATTTCAGCTCATTCCAGCCCGTTTTAGATCTACCATAGCTATTATCGCCTCCAGATGCCCGTATGGACCCTGATAGGCTTCATATATTGACTGATATTGGTCCCCGTTGCTCATCTATACGCCTAATGTTCCGTAGTTTAAGAGCTTCTCAACATTATGCACCATACAAAACAGTAACCACTGTACATCTACCTTGGCCTGGCTCCTCAGAGTAAATCGATCCAGCCCTTTACAGCTCCTGATATTGCCAAAGACAGGCTCCACGACTCCAATACGTTTCTCATAGATTTTACCACTCTCAGGCGTGTCTATCTTTGCTATCATTTTATGTGATAATGTCCTGGGAATATTGTGTTCAATCTGAATATTTAATTGTCTGCGAAGGGTACTCCTGGTTCGTAAACATTCGCTTCTTAACTTACAATTTGAACAGTTCGATACTGGGCTCCGATAGGTGCGATACACCAACCCATTAATCTCATTACGCTTCACGTATAGTGTTAACTGGCCACCAGCCGGGCAAGTATAACGATCTGTTTGGGGATCATATGTAAATTTATCAAGTTCATATCTGATCTTTGCTTTTGTCTTTGGTTTATGACGGTCTCTGGTCTTAAAACGACTGTCCCGTTTCCTGAATAAATTATCCGGGATATAGGCATCCAATTTCTCTGCGATGACCGTCTTCAGGTTGGTGTCACTATGGTAATTAGAATCTGCTGATAACTGCCTGCCTTCAAAGTAATCAGACCCTAGACCAATAGCCTGCATGTTAGCTTTGGCTCCATCCATGATCTGTTCTAACTGATCATTATCCTGACCCTTGCCAGAGGCTGATCCATGCACAATGATCTGGTGCTTCTCATCGACC
>JABHBL010000012.1 GCA_018673925.1 Fidelibacterota bacterium | reverse complement strand
TTCTACGTATATCTTTAACACGCTTTTCTACATTTGATTTTGGGCTCATTTTTATATCCTTTTTTGCTTTCAGGATAACCCAAAAGTATCTCTTACAAAATCATGCTATGTGCTCCGAGTTGCTCTGACAGGATACAGTTTCATAAACACATGAGTATGCTTTTAATGATTCTGGCTCTATTGCCAGTCAGTCAGTTATTTGCTGACGGTGATACGCTTAGTATCAACATTATTATTCATGATGTAGTGGCTGTTGATGAGGTATTTATTCCACAGGAGTTTGCTTTACATCCACCCTATCCCAATCCCTTTAACCCTGTAGTAAACCTGGTGGTAGATATACCTCAACAAGCTCAGACTCGGATAAGTATCTTTAACATGCGTGGCCAGGAAATTGCAGTATTGGAAAACCATGAGCTCCCACCTGGTCGTTATGAGTACCAGTGGCAAGGGAGTGGCCAGCCTTCAGGCATATATTTTGTCAGAATTCAGGCGGGACAGTTTGAACAAAGTGAGAAAATCAGTCTGCTGAAATAGCATGCTGGTATTGAATTAGGAATCAGTATTGAATATATTCAAGGACTTATTAGAAAATGATTTTGGAGGGAAAATGAAAAAAATTATTACTCTAGCAGCAATGCTTGTATTCGCATCACATGCATTCGGGCATTGGACAACACTATATGATCGCAATACACCTCTAGCCTCGTATTATGTAGGTGATGAACTTACGACTATTTTCGAGTTTGGAATTAATACTGATACTGGTTCATGGACCATTGATTATGGGCTTGGTACCTCTACGGATGGTACTAGCTGGGCCTGGTACAGTGCTGTATGGTCGCGGATGGATGGTGAAAGTAACAGAGTCTGGAAATCAGTTGCCAATGATCACACTTTTTCAGCTGCTGGTACCTACTACTATGCGGGTCGCTTTGAGACTTCGGGCTATATAGAGTACGCATCGGATGACTGGAGTGAGAATAGAACTTCCCTAAGTGCGACATCATATTTTACAGTTTCTGCTTTAGTGAATCCCTCTAGTGTGGATGCTACAGCTTCAAGCTCAACACAAATTGATTTGAGTTGGACCAAGTGGAATAGCAAAGATGTATTGGTTGTACGAAATACTACTGGCTCGTTTACTGCTCCTACAAACGGAACAGGCTACACGGCAGGCAATATTATCGGCGTAGACGTTGTCGTATATAATGGAGCGTTGTCTGAATATGATGATACAGAGCTCGATGCAAACACCACATATTATTATAAATATTATTCAGTGAATAATGATTATTACTCATCCGGTGCCACCGATAATGATCAATCCCTCCCCGTCGAACTCTCCTTGTGGACAGCTCAGTCAAAGTCAGGAAATGTCTTTTTGAACTGGACCACCGACTCTGAAATTGAAAACCTGGGTTTCATTATAGAACGCAAAGGGCAGAACCAGAAATCATATCAGGAAATAGCCTCCTATCTTAGCTATGATGCCCTAAAAGGACAGGGATCTTCCACTCAGGTTACAGAATATCATTTCATTGATAAAGCGGTTGAGGTCGGACAGACCTATTTCTATCGCCTGACTGATATTGATTATCAAGGCAAACGTACCGGTCATGCTGAAATCTCAGTTGTCGTAAAAGCTGCAGACGAAAAGATGTTAGCAGATCATTTCCGCGTGAAATCATGTTATCCGAATCCCTTCAACCCCAGTACAACGATTAGCTACGAACTCACTGAAGCCATGACCGTCACCTTGCATATCTTTGATGTCCAGGGGCGAGAAATTTATAGCCAGGTTTCGGAACCTCAATCAGCAGGCACGTATGAGGTACAATGGAATGGCAAGGATGCGAATGGAGGAGCGCTCAACTCCGGAATATATATTGCCAGACTTGAAGCAGGCGCGAACTATTCACAATCACTGAAGCTGATCTACCTCCAATAACGAATCTTAAAATCTAACTTTAAAAGCCCCTGACCTCAAAACTCAGGGGCATTAAAAGTTGCTGTGTGTTGGTCGGGCGGTAATGAGTTGGAGCGTGGACGAGTCTCTTGTATCTTTGGGCCGGAAGAGTCCAACAAGGTTTAAAGAAATACAGTGTGCAAAACGGGTTTGCTGACACGAGCAGTTAAAACCTAGATCCTTATGCATTTATCAGTGTAAACTAAAATTTATGAGAGTGTAATATGAAGACCCTCCTAGATAAACAGACAGAGAAAAGTGAAGCAATATTGAGAGCGATAGCTCATATGCCGACCAAAAGCTTATCCGTTCTCATGGATAATGACTTTGTGCGAGGGCTGACAGATGCTGATTTTATGCGTGTCGCCGGGTTGCTTGCACAAAAGAGCTATGATGAAGGCGGCTGTCCAATTGGCGCTGTGATCATTGATAACTCGACCAGACAAATTATAGGCAAGGGGCACAACACGCTCGTTCAAGAGAATCATCCTTATAATCATGGTGAAACTGCCGCTATTCGAGATGCGGGCCGGATAGATTTTGGCCAGACAACCCTGTTTACCAGCCTGAGTCCGTGTGATATCTGCGCTACCTTAATTTATATGCGCGGGTTTAGCCGCGTCGTCGTCGGAGATGTCACCAATGCGGCTGGCAATGAAGCGCTTTTGCAGGAAAGAGGGGTTCAGGTTGACATCCTGGAGGACAGTCGAGGGATTGAGCTTTACGCCAGGTTTCGTGTCGAAAAACCTGAGCAAGATTTGGAAGATTGGCAAGGGCTAAGCGCCTTGCATAAGAAGCCTAACAAATAAATGCACAAGATTTCGCGCCGTTAGCGTCTGTTTTTGCTGTGTGTGGGGAGTGGGCAATGAGTTTGAGCGTGGAACTATCTTATTTGTCTTTGGGCTGCATTAGTCTGAAATGCTTTGATGACTTCCGCGGGACAAGAAAGCTCGTAGAATGAGAGTCACCGGAACTTTGACATCTAAGAATCATGATTTATTGTCCATGCATGGGGTCCACTTCTAAGTACGAATCCTCTTACCCGCAATATGCAACAGATAAAGGAGTCACTCATCAAGTTAGATATAGAAAAAGATATTAAGGAAAAGCGAGGGTCAATTAACCCATTGAAAATGAGACGCTTGTCGCAGTATTTTTACCAAAAGTTTAGCTTTGTGATAGCTGTTTTGCTTACCGCAATTTCTTTTAGCTACCTGTTTCTAGTAATGAAAGGCGAAGCCGCAGGCTTTGAAATGGTCGATAGCAACATAAAATCTCTAGGGACTTCGTTCGGTTTTGATCAGGCAGATATTATGGTGTTTTTGGCAGCACGCACCGATGAAATGATAAACGCTTACATCGATTTCAACCAGGTTTGGGATCCACTTTTCGGAATTACTTACGGTTTGATGTATGTGGCTTGGGTGTCGGTTTTGTTCAAACCATTTTCCCAAAAGTCAGGCTTTCTAAACCTGTTCCCATTAGCTCAAGTTGTTTTTGACTGGCTCGAAAATTATGAGTTGGCTTCGCTAGCCAATCAGTATTTAGCCGAAGGCATGATTTCTGCGACAAACGCTCAGCTAGCCTCGGTTTTCTCCATGATCAAATGGGCATGTTCTGGCTTGACCTCTATGTTGATTTTGATAGGAATTGTTTTGGTGTGTGCTAGAGCGATTATGAATAAAAGAACAACAACTCCGTCCTAAAGAAAAAAAATTTCATTTAATTGAGATGGAAGAATAATCAACGCAAGGTGCTGATTAGCTACGCACAGATACAAAGCTCAGAATGCGCGGCGCATTATTAAGTTCCGAAATGCTTTGACGACTTACAGAAGCGAATTAACTTGAAACAGCAGCACACAGAGGTGCTAGGATAATGAACTGGACAACTCGAAAGTATCTCTTAACTTTTAGCTGTTAAGTTCCGAAATGCTTTGGCGACTTACAGTCATACAAGCTGATAAAAAAAGCAAGAAACTTAAATCATATTCAAAATGAGTTAAAAGGGGGAGATTATGAAAAATGGTATACTGATAGCTTTGGCGTGCATAGTATTAATTGCATGCCAGGTTAATTCTAACGCCGATGTGGGATCAGAAAGCATGCTTTTGAGTCCAGAGTATTCTAGATTGGAGAAGCCAATGGAATTTTGTTGCAACAACTTGTTCCCGCCATTCGAGCACATCGGAGGAACTTCTTATACGCAGTGTGAAGGTGGAGAACCGGTACTAAATTTTTCAAAGGAAAGTTGTGCAAGTTTGTGGAATAATTGGATCAGTATGGGGGATAACCTTGCCTTTCTCGCTTGCGGGGTCAATCCAAACGGAACTAATATCATGTCAGTGAATCTGACCAAATCAGTTTCAAATAGCCATCCATATTTTTGGTGGGGAGCCAGATATAATCACTTTTACACAATACAAAGAGATGTTAATGGAAATGGTTGGACGGTTATTGATACCTTAAAGAATTGCTATAGTGGATTAGGCGATGACAATTGTGGAGAAGTTACCGCTCATCAATACACTGATGACACTATTGATTTGTCAACTTTTTCAGGAGTAGTTGAATATAGAGTAAGGGCACATATTTTTAATTCGTACTCAAGTAATAATGGGGGGGGTAATAAAAGTGATTAAAAAAGGTTCTACATTTAGAGTTGCCAGGTCCTTTCTCGTGGCATCAACATGTCTGTTGCTAGTCACATGTAATTCACCGGAGGACGATGATGACATATTATCGTTTACGATAGATTCAGAAAAAGCAGGACAGGGAATCTTCAAGACTTTCATATCCACAACCCCGGATGTTGGGACTGAGTCAACCATCTTCCTTTCGACTGTAAATGTGCTCCAGGATGCCAATCGAGCTGTGGATTACTATGCCCGTTGGGATCTGGATGGTGATGGTATCTATGACACCGGATGGTTGGATTCATTGACTTACACCTCAAGTGGTCAAGAGACATATAATGTCAAAGTCCAGGTAATTGATTCGGAATCATATTCCGAAGTAGGCTCAGATACTGTGCATATAGTTGAACTTATGAATATCACGAACAATATGGATCTTAATGGTCAAGGTAATGCTGACCTCCATCCCGATGGAACTAGGCTGATTTTTGAATGGAGATATCCAACCTCAGAGCATCAGATTTATGAATACAATATTGTTGAGGGTACTACATCACTTTTGATCGATGCAACAGCTCATGGTCCTGATTATTCTTATGACGGCAGCCTGATTTCAATTGAAAGAGGTCGGATGGGTATCTGGGTCTATAATACTCTCACTACTAATGTGGAAGAAGTTGTTCCAGATTCACTTTCACTATCATACTGGTGTCGCTGGTCTCCTGTAGAAAATAAGTTTTTATATAGAGGCAGCCAGGGCATGCATATATATGATTATGATAACACGATAGATTCTGTGATAACTGCTGAATACTATTATAATTATTGCTGGTCACCAGATGGAGAATACCTGGCTCTCGCCAATCATAATGGTATTTCGACTGATACTGAAACACTGTACATACTTCGCTTAGCTGATTTGTCCATCATCAAGACTTTCAACAATCTTCACATAGGTTATAAAATGGATTGGTCATCTGATGGTAATTGGATTTGTTTAGGGGTTGAGAAGCCACCAATTATTTCAGTTTTAAACTATTCTACTGAAGAAGTGATCACCCTTGAACCCAGTCCACTAATTTACCCGTGGTATCCAAGCTGGTCGATAGACGGCACCAGTCTGTATTTTGAGGGCCGGGAGGAAGGAACCGGATTGTCGATTTGGAATATGGGTTTTCCTCTATGAGATGCTGCCTCAAAGCTTGAAGGTAGGAAGATGAGAACTAATATAGCACACTACCTCGCCGTAGAAGCGCTGGGTGTAAGGTGTAATGCAATACAAATGAAAAAGCTTATGTATGTCTCCTACTCCCGTGAGTACTGCTCTCAGCAGGTATATCTGCTATTGCTTCGGAAATGAACACAAGCTACCAATATATTAATAGAGACCCATCTGTTAATCCTATGAATGTTTTCCTTTACAAAACCCCTGACCTAAATACTCAGGGGCTTTTTACAGCATGGTCACTTTCCAGTCACACCCCTCTTGTAAGTCTAATAGAAACAACTAGTGGCCACGGACTCATAATCCGTCGGTTCGGGGTTCAAGTCCCTGTGGGCCCAC
>JABHBL010000045.1 GCA_018673925.1 Fidelibacterota bacterium | reverse complement strand
GTGTCAGAGCACATTATGAGCGTAAGAAACGAGCATATAATAACAATAGGTAAGATAGTTTTCATGGTTTCCCCATTCATGATGTCTAATAAGGTTAATCTAACATACTCTGTAGTGTCGGGGGAAATAATCTTACACATTCTATTAATAGAATTTTGTCAATACTTCTGGCTACTATCTTCATAGTAGACCATCTAAAGTCAATACTGATAAGTGTTCCAAATGGATATCCTTAGTTGTAACCATATATTCATCACTTAGCGTGAAGGATCAACCCTGGGAACTAAGAAAAAGTCAACCCCTGAGTCCTGTCGATCATAACATTGCTGTGCTGGATCATATCAGAAACAATTGCATAGTAGTTTAGAAGAGATATCATCTCATTCCGATTTTAGTCAACCTCATCTATTCCATAAAATTGCTTAATTATTACTGAATATTCTTCTATCTTATTCCATTATTTAAATTTTGGGGGTTCATTTTATCGGCTGGTCTGTTCAACGAAAGTATCTTTTTATACCCTTTGTTCTCATCGGATTGCTGCTACCAAAAGCTGGGGTATTAGCCTCAGGAGATACGCTAAATGTTGCTGCTAGCCCAGATGAGCAACAATTTTATTATCTTTATGATTTTACAACTATACTCCCTGACACTCATGGAACGCTTAGTGTTCGAGACATAAAGAAACCAGAACGACAAACGCAATTTGTTCCCTACCACAAAGAGATCATGCGGGAAACACCAGGCATCTCGAAATACTGGCATCAGGTATCTATTCAAAACAACCTTTCCACATCAATCGATGTTTGGTTCTATTCAGGTGCAACTCACACGTTGCTGTATGATGATAGTGGTGAAGCTGATTTCACAGTTTATGCCGGTGGAAGAAACATTCCTTACACGGCGGGGAAAAAATACTTACCCAGAAGTCTTTATCCACATCGGCAGCTCATACCAGTTCACCTGGATTCCAATGAGATCAAGACCCTTTATTTTCAGTCTACCTTTCCAGATTTCTGGAAACGTTACAGTACATCGCTGGCTGGTTATTTGGTAAATGATAACTATCTCCAGCAAAGAGAAATTATAACCAGAGGTGAGAACTATAGCTTTGCTTTCGTCATGGGAATCATCGTGGCCATTACAGTATTCCTGCTCATTTTTTACTCCATCTACAGGGAGCCGGCCTTTTTTGCTCTAGCCCTATTGGCGTTAACCTCATTATTGTGGTACCTTTACACCAAGGGACTTCTATTTACCACACTCCTGGCTTCAACTTCCTCAAAAACCGGGACCTATGAAGTTGGTGAATACATCCTGGTGGCCGTTAGGGCAATAGCCTTCTACTACTATGTCATCGTATTCCTCAGCCTCAAAATAGTAGCTCCACGTTGGTATCGATTATTCAAGTGGGCTACAGTCGTTTTGGTAGGTATCATAGTGACTGACTTTCTCCTTCGATTTTTCATTGTACCGCAGCAGTTCCAGATTCATATCCTGGGTTGGCAAATGGTCAACGGTGGCATTTCGTTGATGTTGATTCCTTACCTAGCGGTGGGTATTCACCTGACAGTCAAAAAAGTCCCCATGGCAGGTATATATCTGTTAGGTAATATTTTTAATGTTACCGGTCTGGTTCTACATACCCTATCTATGAATTTCATTTCAGGACCCTTTCTAGCCACCATCGATCAGTGGGGCACGGCACTCATGCTGGTGACCTTTGCACTGGCCTTGGCGTTTCGCATGCGGTCAATAGAGGCGGAAAAAAAGTTGGCGGAAACCGAAGTGATTCAAATTGACGCTGACCTTAAAGCTGCTGCAGAATTAGACACCATGAAAACGTCCTTTTTTACCAGCATTTCTCATGAGTTTCGGACCCCCCTCACCCTGATTATGAGTCCCCTGGAAAAATTGAGGGATGAGAACACTCAAACAAAATCCAGGGAGCGACTGGATCTCATCCTGCGCAATGCGAGGCGAATGCAAAACCTTATTAACCAGCTCCTGGATCTGGCCAAGGTCCAGTCCTCAAAAGCAATTCTTAGCGTTTCAGAGCATAACTTCGTCGAGCATATCAGAACCATCGCTGCAGCCCATGAATCTCTGGCTGAGAGCAAAGGTATACAATTTCAGGTGCGTTTGCCCGATGACGAATTGACGCTCTACTATGACAGGGAGATGATGAATAAGATTGTCAATAATCTCATGTCCAATGCATTCAAATACTGTACAAATGATGGAGAGGTTATTCTATGGGTTAAAAAGCTCTCTGATAATGTCGAACTAAAAGTTGAAAACAGCGGTGAGCCCATTGCCCATGAAGACCAGGATCGCATTTTTAACCATTTCCAGCGATTGGAAAGCACCCACCATCAGATCGAGGGGTCAGGAATAGGCTTATCCTTGGTGAAGGATTATGTGAAGCTGCATCAGGGTGAAATAAGCGTACGGAGTGAACCTGACGAAAATATCTGCTTCACAGCCACTTTTCTACTTGGTGATGGACATTTCGCTCCTGAACAGATGACCGAGGAAGCTGAGGAGCA
Source organism: Fidelibacterota bacterium (assembly GCA_018673925.1). GTDB lineage: Bacteria > Fidelibacterota > UBA8477 > UBA8477 > JABMPR01 > JABMPR01. The sequence goes on along the minus strand of JABHBL010000045.1, from coordinate 53,234 downwards.
AACCACAGGGGACGATGATTCTACCCACGTCTCTGAAAGAATTGGAAGAAACGAACACGAGTCACGTCCGGACACTGAGCAACCCCTGGTCCTTATTGTTGAGGACAATCACGATATGAGGCAATTTATTACTGAAGAGCTTGAGGATATTTATACTGTGAATGTGGCTGTCAACGGAAAACTCGGTTTGGAGGCTGCGCGTGAATCCGTCCCAGATTTGATCATCTCCGATGTGATGATGCCCGAGTTGGATGGCTTCGGTTTCCTGGAGAAATCGCGTCAAGATCCTCTTCTGTGCCACATTCCCATCATCATGCTTACGGCTCTTTCCACTGATGAGGCCAAATTCAAAGGACTTGAGACAGGGGCAGATGATTACTTATTGAAACCCTTCAACACACGTGAATTACGCATTCGTGTTGCCAACCTGATCCGACAAAGGGAACGCCTGCGGGAACGGTTTACACTGGATCAGGCTCAGGATCTGAAACAGGTTACCGTCAGCTCAATGGATGAAAAATTTCTCCGGGGAATCATGGATAGTATAGAGATCCATATGGCAGACTTGGAGTTTGGCGTAAAGGAGCTCAGTGAGGAAGTCTTTATGAGCCGCTCCCAACTCTTCCGCAAGTTGACGGCTCTGACCAATCTCAGTCCCACCGATTTTATCCGAACCCAACGGCTGAAACGAGCTGCCAATCTATTGGAGCAACATGTGGCGACAGTGACAGAGATCGCCTATATGGTGGGATTTCAGAATCCTGCCCATTTTGCCACCAGTTTCAAGAAGCAATATGGGGTCTCCCCCTCCAAATACAGCCCTAGCTCATAACATTCCCGGACATTGAGCTTGTGTCATCCAGAGCGGCTTGCAGGGGCGTAGCACCTGTGGTGCGCAGACCTTAGTCGAGGGACGAAATGTCCAGCCTTCCCAATCAACAATCGGTGGCTTCGAGAACCTTGGCCACCTTAATCCCCCAGGCTATAGCATCCAGGCCGGGATTCGAATCCCGGCCTGGACAAGAATCCCTCCTATTTCAATAAAAGCATTTTCCTGGTCTGCATAAACTCACCTGCATGAATGACATACATATACATTCCCGCACTGACTTGATGACCACGCATATCCGTACCACTCCATTGAACTGATTTATAGCCCGCTGTCTGAGATTCAGACACCAATGTTACCACTTCACGTCCCAGCACATCATATATGATGATACTCACATCAGCTGGTACTGGTAAGGCATAGCTGATCCTGGTCGAAGGATTGAAAGGATTTGGGAAGTTCTGATGGAGTGCAAACTCATTGGGTATGATGCTTTCGTCATGAACTCCAACGGCATAGGGTGATTCCAAAGCACCCATATCAGGGGCTTCGTAGATGTATTCATCTGCTTGCAAATTGACTAGCGTATCACCATTCCAGGTGAAAAAGGGTGTCCCCATATCAATACAGGGAGATGTTTCCTGCAGAAGGAAGTCATCTTGGTAGTAATCCACAAAACCTGGCGAGACATCCAGATTACCTTCTGCCCAGATTACTGCCTGATTGTCAGCTGTATTCACACCTTCGAGTCCATGATGGATATCACTGTGTGCGACCAGAATAGAACAAGTATCTTCCCCGTAAAAGTCAATCTCATCAGTACCCATATTCCACAAGATGGAATTGATCAATGTAGGGTGAGAATGATTACCTAATGATATAGCGTACTCAAAAACATTAGCGATTGTGATATCTGTGATCATTGGACTTGATCGATCACAGTAGATCCCTCCGCTGAAGTTATCAACAAGCAAAAGATTACTGAGATTTGGGCTGGATGCAAAGCACTTGATGGCAGGATTGACACCTCCAGCTCCAGTAATCGTCAAGTTCGAGAGCATGGATCGTCTCACCTCATTAATACCAATGGCACCTGACCTTGAATACTGCTCTACTCGCGGGTCAAGAATAACACCCCTGATGGATTCTCCACGGATAGATACATCCTCAACCATGTTTAATGGGAAGTCTTCACCATTCGTCTCTGCTGAGTAAATCCCTTCCGCAAGGTAGATCGTCCTCGGGTTTGCACTATCAGCCAGAATAACCTCAATGGCATGACGAATAGTTTTCACAGGATTGTTGATTGACCGCCCATTGTTGGAATCATCTCCATCAACTGAGACGTACATGTCTGAATCGACCTGCTCATGTAATCCATTCAGAATATCAAATGTGAAATTGCTTCGTGGTGAAGCATGATAAGCAGTTGGCTGCATCACTGTACAGGTGTCAAGAACAACATCCATTTCACTGTATGAAACGAATTCCTGCCCACCACCATAGCCTTCATTGATATTCGAATATATATTGCATCTGTTTTCGAGTGAAAAGAGCACGCTGGAGCTATCATCACAGTAAAATCCGCCCCCCACACTACTCGTATTTTGTGAGATCGAAACATTGGACAATGAAATGTTTGAATTGCTTATATACATTCCACCACCGGTCTCAGAAATATTGTTTCTAAAGATCAAGTCATTGAGGTCGATCTCAGATGATTCAACGAAAATTCCACCACCCCCTTCATAGCCCTGATTGTTCAGGAAGCTGACATCCAGGAATATTGGATCAGAGTTGGTGCAATATGCTCCACCACCCCTTCGAGCGACATTATCAGATAGCGTCAGACTGTTCAAAGTTGGGTTGGCGTTTGTACAAAACAGACCGCCCCCATCTTGAGCAGCATCGTTTCCAGAGAGGTTTACCTCGATTACAGCAGGGCTTGAGTTAGCCAGGTATATGCCCCCCCCATCACCAGCTGAATTTTCAAAGATGTTCACTTCTGTCAACACCGGATCTGAATTAACGGCATATATACCGCCTCCTGTATATGCAGAATTGTTTGAGAAGGTGACATTCGTGAGCTGTGGATTAGAATTCTGGCAAAAGAATCCTCCTCCTCTTCCATTTGCCTGGTTCTCGTTAAAGGTCACATTGCTCAATGTGATATCAGAATAATTGCATGAAATGCCCCCACCGTCTGTAGCCTGTCCACCAGTGATAGTCAGGTTAATGAGCGACACATGACGTGAGCTATCTATTTTAAAGACGCGGTCAATTCCATAGGCATCCAGGATAACTCCAGCTTCAGCTTCACCCACAATAGAAGTATAACTCTTGAGAGATAGGGGAAACCTTTCTCCACCAGATTCAGGCAAATAATCACCATTTGCCAGATAAATGGTTCCAGGATTGATGCTATCTGCGACGAGTCTGAACAATGCTTCTGAAACTGTTTTCAACGGATCATCACTAGTACCCTCACCACCCCATGAACCTTCAGGGTTGACATATATGTCTCCATACAAGTCTGCCTGGGGCATAGAAAAAATATGAGTTGAGTCGCGCAGAGCTAGAAAGCCTGCCCCCGCTTGATATGAGTTGTTATCACCTAACCGATAATCAATGGTGTATTCACCACCAGTCATGCTGGTTTGGAAATGAGGTCTAATTTCTATTGGATTCTCGTAGACACAAACCATGGTATCGGTTGCTAATCCACCCCACCAATAATACCCTGGTTCTGCAGGCCAGCGTGCACTGACTGTGTCTGTGATAAAGGAATCGAGGACAAATATCCCTTCTGTGCAGCCTGTATAAGGGATAGAGTCTGTAACCATCCAACCATCCGGGAGCTGGATCGCCATATGTGCTAATCCATTATAATAAACTGCATCCCCCATGGTTATTCGAAGCGTCGATGTGAAGCTTGAATCTGCACTCACAATATTTGGTTGATCCACACTTTCAAGCCAGGGGCAGCCAAACATGAGCAAGGACACGATGACTATAAGCAATGATGATCGTAAATGTTTATTTTTCATGATTTCATCTCCTTTTGGGAGTTCTGAATTGCGGGAAGTTAATCCAAGTATCAGTACACACGCCTTAACTAAATCTATACATTTTCATTTTGATACCAGGCTTGTGTGTGTCCCAGTTCATGTACTACACTGGACATTGAGCTTGTGTCATCCCGATTCGTCACACTGAGCGGAGTCGAAGTGCGATGGACGAAATGTCCAGGGACACGTGTCAGCAAAAATGGAGGCTTCGAGAATCTCAGCCTCCATCGCTCCCCTAAGCCCTATTTCAGTAAAAGCATCTTTCTCGTCTGGGTGAACTCACCTGCATGAATGACATATAGATACATTCCCGTGCTGACCTGATGACCCAAATTATTCGTCCCATTCCATTGGACTGACTTGTACCCACTACTTTGTTGTTCGGAAACTAGACTGATAATCTCCTGTCCGATTATGTCGTAGACCTTCACACTCACATCTGCGTTTTCCGGGAGATCATAGGCTATGGTGGTGCTTGGGTTAAAAGGGTTGGGATAATTCTGATGAAGTACATATTCAGAAGGTAATGACGCTTCATCCCCGGCGATTTCGACAGGTAACGTACATCCTATTCCAAGCGCTCCCATATCGTCACCCACCTCTCCTCCACCTACGCACAGAGAGTTTTCAGACAAATGATAATTCTGCTCTTCGGGATCGCAGAATAGCGGATCAACATCCATGTTGCCACCATGCCAGCCAACAGTACCATTCTCGTTTGTGAGGATACCTTCCAATCCACTCTCTATATTGCTGAATGCAATTTGGATTGAATTTGGACCGCCCCAGTCACCTCGGAAAAAAACTTGCTCAGGGGAATTCCCCCAAACAATTGTATTGGTAGTTGTCAGGTTGGAGTTCTGCTCGCAATAAATCCCTCCTCCCTCACCTTCACCCCCACTCGAAAAAGCTGCATTATTCACAATAGTTACATTCGTCAAAACTGGATTGGATTCCGAACAGGCGATCCCAGCACCCCGCTGCAATGAGTGATTGTCAGAGATGATTACATATGCAAGCGACAAGTCAGAAGAGCTACAGTAAATGCCTCCTCCTTGAAGAAGAGATTCATTTCTGCTAATTGTCACATTTGCCAAACTTAAGTTCGAGCTGTAACAGTTTATCCCACCACCCCATCCATTTGTTCTATTATCGGTTATACTCATATTATTTAATATCATATTTGAGGCTTCACAATAAATGCCACCACCAGATCCATACATCCCTGTTCCTATTCCGCTGTTATTGTGGATCGATACATCTGATAAGGACGGATGAGAATTAACACAGAAAATTCCACCTCCAAAAAATGCATAGCCATTTTGTAGTGCGAAACCAGATATGATAGTAGTTGAATCAATGATCCCTCCCAGATCCTCCTCAAAACGAATGACGCTGCCTGAGGAGTCCCCATCTATGATGCTTAGGTCACGTCCAGCTCCAATCAGTTTGATACCATTGGTGGCTGGCCATACAATGTTCTCAACATAGGTTCCTGCGATAACCAATACAGTATCACCTGAGAATGCCCCGTTCAATCCAGCCTGGATAGTGGATGAATCAACCGGTACATGAATAGTGATATTGGGACTGATGGAGATCGAATACCTTGAACTGTGGTGAACATATCCGGAATCCAAATTTGTCACTACAGTTTCAAAATTATAGTTTCCTGCTGGAAGTGATCGTATTTCAGATAGTCCAAACAGCAGATCGTTCGCTTCCTCATCCATGTGAAGTCCGTCATCAATCATTTCTACAGAATCCACAACACTACCTTCTAGATTTCTAATGAGGCCCCAGACCTCAACCTGATTGTCCAATGGATTTGAAAGTTGTACTGTGGCGGTCAACAGCATTCGATTGGTGTTCACAGAGACTACAGTTGCAACTGGAGTCTGTGAGAAGAGAAAATCGGTAATAAAAACTGCAGGCTCCATCTGGTAGGCGGGAGTTCCATCTGCCCCAACATAGGCATATTTGAGGATATTGTGTGCTGGGATATATTCGATTTTCTGTTGGTTAAATGATACACCTGCAGCAGCTCCCATCATGTCCCAACTGCGTTCTATCGTGATATTACTATTGGCATTCAGTGAATCTTTGATGTTGGAGAAACGAGAACAGGCAGTGGGTGCGTAGAGTTCTCTGAAATGATTGGTTGCAGCCAGGTTGTTACCATTGATCACAACATTATCAACCACACTACGCTGAGTAACTCCAGAGTTATTGGTTTCGAGAATAATGGCTGAATCAGGTGACACACAAGTAACTATCGATGGATATAGGTAGGTATGCTGGTCTCTCTGCCATACAAAATCACTCAGATCATTGCTTCCATCCCCATTCCCATCTTCCATTTCAATACAGTTTCTCCAGGCGAGCTGAGAGGGGTAAAGGTTTGTGATATTACTGTTTGAATACATGTTTCCATCATTGTTAAATACAGCAAATCCTAACTCATTGATAGCTCCATATACATTAAGTGCTCCTGGGGAAAAATTCGGCTGTATCCAATTCAATTCTCCCTCTTCTGAGGGATAGTGAATTGTAATGTTGTACTGTTCATTGGAATAGTTCTCAGTAAACCAATCAAAATTCCTGGTGACAACCATAGCGCCTCTCAATTCGGGGTCATCCATTGTAGCGCTTCCCCAACTGCTCAGAGTGGAGCAGTGTATGTTTTCATAGGATGGCACACCCGCCAAGGTCGGCATGAATGCGTACTCGGTAATTCCTGCCATGACCAGCCAATCCAGATGATCCAGATCGCGACCGAGTGATTCATTATATAAAGAGTAGTCGGCAGCAGCCATTCCATCGATAGTACCCATAGCTTCATCGATGTATTTCTGTTCAAGAACATAATTGTCAAGATAGAACTGCCGTGCTGTGGGATAATCGATATCGTAATAGGCAAAAAAGTTATCGAGGGCGAACCCTGTAAATGTTTCCTCAACCTTTTCAGGCATTAGATAGCCCTGCGCATAACCCCTTTCATAATGGGTGCCCCATAAGCGGACAACTTCTACACCATTAATAGTCGAGACATCACCATTCACATCCTGGGCGTAGATGCCTGTTGTGAGCACCAATAAGACCATTGTTAGTAACATCATCTTTTTCATCTTTCCCTCCTGTTTGGTTGTTGAAAACTGTTGGGACTAAGATATGGAGATGGTGATGGCAGTGACTACCAAGGAGGTTGCAAAGACCTTTCTGTGGGTTGCATCAAGCAGAAAATGATGAGACAGAAACTCTTCAGAGAGATGGTAATTCAGGGGTACTCAAGAGCCTACCGACCAGTAAGACCTTGAGAAGTAGTTATGATGTCGTTTTGAAAATACTGGCCTTTACGATTCCGCTGAGGAGGAGCAGAACACCAAAACTTGCCACAATGGTTGCCCCTGTAGGTATATCCAGGAGGACTGAGATAATCATTCCCAGCAAACTGCCAATCACTCCAAAAGCCCAGCCGAAAAGGAGGCGATTTTTGACCCCCTTTACAAATAATAGAGCAGCAGTAGCGGGGATGATGAGAAAGGAAAAGACCAGAAAAACACCGGCTATTCTCACCGAGGAGGTCACCACAAACCCAAAGGTCATATAGAATAGAAAATCCCATACTTTTAGATTGATCGAAGCATTTCCCCCGCTACCGGGTAACTCAGAAGTCTGCATGAACTGCTTGCGGTAAATCCAGTGAAACATGCCAATAATACTGTAAAGTATGAAGGTTTTGAGTACGATTTGAGGTGTCACGAATAGTATCGAGCCTACCAATAGATGATTCAGATGCTCTGCACCTTCTGCAGATTTTGAAAACAGGATGATCATTATTGCAGCCGATACGGCATAAACAATTCCGATGATAGCTTCCTGACTCACCGCTCTCGTCAGAGATCGTGTATAGGCAAAAATAGCAGCACCCAAAAAGGTGAAGCTGAGAGCCAATAGATAGACCGGTAATGAGTTATCGGCCCAGCCCAAAAGGACACCAATGGCCATTCCCAGGGCTGCAATCTGAGCCAAAGCAAGGTCTACAAAGATGACGCCTCGTGTCACTACATGGAGGCCGAGATAAACATGTATTCCGGTTAACACCAGGGCTGCCAACAACGGCCAGATCATTAAATCAAAATAGTCTGCTATCATGGCGTAAAGGCTTTCTGTAAAATTTCCAAATTATAGGTTAGCATTCTCTGGTAAGTCTCAGTCCCTTTACGGGCATCAACAGATTGAGCCAGACCAACCACTACGATGCCTGTTTTCCTGGTTAAGTAATTCGGTGCTTTGTCACTAAAATAGGGTTCCATGGCAATCACCTGGATATTCTGCTCCTGGATGAGGTGAATAAGATGATCCAGGTGGGTCGGGGTGGGCATGATGCCCGGATTGGGTTCGACAAAAGCGACAGCCTCAAGACCAAAATACCGATTGAAGTAAGGCCAGGTGTTATGATAATAGATGAGTCGTTTGCCCCTGAGATCAGAGAATCTCTCAACCCATTCCTTTTCCAGAGTAGTGAGGGATTCGATAAATGTCAGGAGGTTCTGATCATATGTCTCGCCATGTTCAGGGTCGATCTGCTTAAGGTGAACCGCAATGGTGCGGGCTATTGCTTTACCATTGTCGGGATCTAACCAGTAATGTGGGTTTCCATTGGGGTGAATATCACCCATGCTGGCATCTACCTTTCGGGTTGGCACTTCCAGAGGTGTAATATCTGCTGAGCAATCCACAATTCTCAAATCAGAATTCCGTGATCCATCAATGATTTGTTCTGCCCATTGATCCAGCTCCATACCTACCATGAGGTACATATCGGCTCTTTTTACCTTGATCATGTATGATGGCAACACTTCTACATAATGGGGATCCTGAGACCCTCTCGCAATGCTCAGTGTCGTCACATGTTTTCCACCAATCTGACCAGCTATATCTGCCAAATCACTTGTGGAGGCTACTACGCTAATTTTAGCCTGAAGACTAAGTGATAAAGCAAGCACGAGAATAATTCTGTATAGCATCTTTCAATCCTTTAAAATTTGTGTGCTTTATGAGGTCCCAATGACCATAGCAATTGTGCCTGAACCAATAAACCTGGTTTATGGTCACCGTGCTGAGCCTGCTTCATAAATATCCTCAGGACAGTTGACTCTTCTGCAGGACTGAATCCCAGGAACAAACCACCAGATCGGTAGGCAGCTTCTTCAATATCATTGGAGTAGTCAACAATGGCACCGACATTCCAGACCTTATTGAATTGATAGTTCAGCATGGAGTAGGCCACAATAACTTCGTGATGCTCCTCGGTCTCTCCATCCTCAACATGGGTCATAGGACCCTTTCGCAGAAATTCATTCTGCCAGGTGATGGACTGATATTTACTTGGTCGCCACTTGTATTTGAGATCCAGAGCAGCCATGTTGACATCATTATCATCCAGCAATTGATAGTAGCTGATACCAACTTCCATGTGAGAAATTTCACCAAGATCAAAGAATGAAGAGTATCGGGTTGAGAAGGCTTTCCCAACTTCCTCATGCTCCTCTTCATGCTCATCCTCCGCCGCTTCATCATGGTCATGACCTTCTGTAGAAATTCCATCCTCCAGATAGGCGATTGATAAGTTGTTGTACCAGGGTAAGGGCAGCAGCCAGTTTACTTCCAATCCAGCCGAGGACCATTTATGCTCACCTAAAAGGTGTGCGACAGGTATAGGTAATATGATTTGAGGGAATTGGTGCAAATGCTGTTTATTGATGGCACCAAACTGAGGACGAAATTTTCCACCTCGGATGGCAAGACCGAGTGGGAGTCCTCGCTCAATAGACAAGACGGCTTCCTCCAGTTCAATGGGATGGCCATCCAGATGCTTATGCAAGTAAACATCAGCCCGGGCATAGGGATTTACATAGCCTTCCAAGGCGATCTCGACACTGGAGGCACTGAGGGTGTTCTCTCCCTCGAACTGACGCATTCCCAACTCCCCAATGACACTAATATCCGGGTTTACAGTTGTCTGGGCTATGAGAGAACCCAGACCGACAATTAACAATGTAAAACAAATAGAGCGCATTCATGCTCCTGACAATTAAAAGGTTATTTAATTAAGGTTAGCTAGTGATCTAGCCCAGGGGTGGAGCGCGCGATTTATCCTTGAATAAAAGATGTGGTGTTATGGTGTGCTGATCATGACATACAGCCTCAGGATAAAAGACAGGCGATCCTATCTCTGACACCAGGTTACCCTGGATTATTCCTAAAGTTAAATCTAGTGGAAATCCTTTACACAGCGGTTTGGTATCAAAATGCTGATTATTCTCACAATGAGTGGTGCAATACCCTGAATCAGCTCTTCCATACTCATGGGAATGACCAAAATGTCCCAATGCCAATAGAGAATAGCTTAGAACCGCAATGGTAAGCAAAATGTGAATTGTTTTGTGAGACCGATGATGCATTAAGACAAGATACCTACTCCCCAATTGCTGACAAACATTATTAAGGGGAAGTTCTACAATAGAGTTTGCCTATCAGAGCCCTAGAAATTGGATGGATACACCACAGAGAAGGATGGTGACGCCAGCGATGGCATGGGTAAAGCGCTCCAGCTTTTTCATGGGGATCATTTTAATGCCATAACTGGCCCCCAGGACGATGACCAACATGGTTCCGATGGTGGCAACAGCAAAGACCAGGGTGACCAAAACCAATCCGATTGTACTTCCTTCGGAAGCGGGATACATGAGCAGTGGAATCAGGGATTCACAGGGACCGAAGACAAAGATAATGAATAGAGCCCAGGGTGAGAAAAATGCCTTCCCCTTCACCTTATGGATATGTCCATGTTCATCGACATGGTCATGTAAATGTTCGTGTTCACCATCATCATGATGGTGAATATGCGTGTGAGGACGATTCTTTACTGCATGCATGACCCCCCATGCAGTATACAATAACCCAAGAATGATGAGCCCCCAGGCAGCTAGATCACCTCGGAATGATTCCAAAGCCTCCAGCTTTCCTAAAGCCAATCCAAGGGATACACCGAGTAGACCAAGGACGATGGAACCAGCCACATGTCCTACTCCACAAATGAAAGTTATCAATGCTGTTTTGATGATACTCCACTGACCGGATTTTGACATGGCCACAAAGGGCAAATAATGGTCTGGACCGAGGATAGTATGAACAAAACCTATTGATGCTGCAGCAGTAACCAGAGTTGAGATATCATTTTCCATTTAGCAATAGCTCCTTTTCGCGAGTATTAAGATAGTGAGCGTCAGTGCAATTCCAATATGGCAATTCCAATCACAGCAAAATAGAGCAGCTTTTATGAGGGGTTGGTGAAACTAAATTTGTGAAAATGATCCCTGTGGCCAGGGAGTATCAGGTAATTTTAAAGCTTTGGCGTTCCTGTGGGGCGACACATCTGGTTTTTGATTTCCACTCCGTCAACAGATCTTGAGCCGTTTTCAGTTTGGCATCAATAGCATCATCGTTTTGATCAGGATCGTGGTGAATCAGGTGCAATTCTTTGACTTCTGCATCATGGGCAAGTTTGGCAACTTGAGATACAGCGGAATGACCCCATTTGCTTTTCTTGAGGTATTCCTCATCGGTATAAGTGGCATCTGTAATCAAAATGTCGGTACCACGAATAAATGCTGTGAGTTTATCCCAGTAATTTGTGTTGTACTCTCTGGTTCCTTCTGGGAATAACTCATTGTCCGTGATATAACAAACAGATCGATTCTTGTATTCCAGGCGATATCCAAGGCAGGTCCCTGGATGGGAAAGCAACATGGTTTTAACCAGGATATCATTAATTCTGAATTCTTCTTCTTTGAGATCACGGAAATAGGTCCGGGCGGCAAATTCTTTTATCCGGATTGGAAAATAGACACCATCCATCTGGGCCGAGATTAACTCCCGCATGGTGACGCTGCCATGGGAGGCACCAAAGATTTCAAACTCATTCCCCGGGATGTAAAGCGGAACAAAAAATGGGAGGGCATTGATGTGATCCCAATGGGGATGAGAAATAAATATTTTAGCGTGTAGCGCCTCTCGCTGGAGTCCCAGGAGGTGATCAGATAATTGTTTAATACCTGACCCTGCATCCAGTATAAAGAGATTGTCTTTAGGGAATTGAATTGACGTGCACATGGTGTTGCCACCATAGCGAAGTGAGCCTTCTCCTGGGACGGGTAGCGTACCTCTCACACCCCAGTAGGTTACTTCAACTTTCTCCTCAACAATGTCCTGGAGCTTTCTAATAAATTCATCTGTGATCAGGGGTTTTGTTAGATAACCGTCAGCACCAAAAGAAAGCGCACGCTGTTGATCCTGTTCATAGGACTTGCCGGAAAAAATCACAATTTTCAGGTCGGCCAGATCGGCTTCCTTGCGTAAGAGCCGACATAAATCCAGACCATCCATCTCAGGCATCATCAGATCAAGGATGGCCAGATCCGGTTTGTCTTCAATAATTTCGCCCAGGGCTTTTTTACTGGAAGTGCTGGTCTTGACGTTGGCGTCGTAATCCTCGAGAAGGGCTTTTACTACCAGGAGTACATCGGGATCATCATCGACTACATGAATATTTAGATTTTTTAGAACGGACATTGGCTCAACTTAATTTTATCGCCAATTATTAGCCAGATAATTATCTAGGATTAGATTGATAATTCATCTTTATCAATATTACTGAAGTAGACGGTTAGCCAGATATCCATTTTGCCACCTGCTCAATCATACCAAGATTTATCATATTAATAATATTCTCCTATCAACATCTTATAGTTTTGATAGGATATTCACATATCATATGTCCGTGAGCTACTAGCCAAAATCCTGTTTTCTGGTCTGTGGCAAGTGTTTGAACCCTTCGTCGAATAACCTGGATAGAGGGGTACATGATGTGGCTTGTTATTTGCCAATTCACTATTGGAATAGTAGCACAAGCTGGATAGAAATAACCGAGGATTTATCAGAACATTGAGACTTATTTAAATGATTATCCCAAAAAATATCATCATCTCCATATTCGTTTTCATGTTTGTGATGGGCTGCGATGAAAGTCCTACCGAGATAATACCTCCTGACACTACTGACACCACAGCGACAATTGCAAAAAGTGCCAAGCGAGGTCTTTCGTTTAACCTCAGAAATGCTGAAGACCTGGATACCCTGAAGGGTGGCGTTTCCTGGTGGTATAACTGGTACTTCAGTACCGATGCTCCAGAGGGTTATTATGATGATTATCAGATGGAGTTCATTCCCATGCTCTGGGGAGGCAATACATCAATTGCTGATAGAGTCCAAGCCAGAGCCTTCATTCTTGACCACCCTGAAATCGAGTACCTGCTGGTTATGAATGAGCCAAATCTGGTGGACCAGGCCAATCGAACACCAGCTCAAGCAGTTGAGGATTGGCTCATCTATGAACAATTCCTTTTTGATCTGGCAAATGATGATGGTCGTGAATTAAAGCTGGTAGGCCCAGCAATGAACTGGGGAACTCTGGATGACTATTGGGACCCGGTGGTTTGGTTGGATGCCTTCTATGCAGCCTATCAGAGTTCACAGGGTCGTGAACCTCGTATTGACTACCTGGCCTTCCACTGGTACGACTATGGTCTTTCTCAGCAATTAGATCGCTTGCAAAAGTATGGCAAACAAATCTGGATCACCGAAATGGCCAACTGGAATGCCAATATTGATTCATACTCCAAGCAAATTGTACAAATGACTGAAATGGTAGGTATTTGCGAGAGTCGCGAGGATGTCTTTCGATACGCCTGGTTTATTGGCAGGGGCGGTTTTCCTGACAACCATTACACCTATTTATTTAATCTTGATCCCGGTGACTTAAATGATCTGGGGCATGCCTATATCAACTTGCCCTATGCCGGTGAATGAACCCTTTTATGGAGTATCTGTGAGAAAACTATTCAACGCTACTATTGCTTCAATTTTTATCCTTTCAGTTAGCCAGGCTCAGATTGGAGCCTTGATCTGGGAGGAGAATTTTAATGACCTAACCAACTGGAATCAAGAACTGGGCAACGGATCCTGGGGTTGGGGTAACGGTGAACTCGAGTATTACCATCCCGATAATGTAATGATCTCTGACATCCCTGATGAACCAGGGAATACAGCACTGCACATCACAGCCAGGGCTGAAACCCTTCCTGGATATACAGATCAATGGGGCAACCAGCTCAACTTTACTTCAGGAAAAATAACAACAAAAGCCAAGGTCTCTGTTCATTATGGGATGATCGAAACTCGAGTTCGAGTCCCAGATTTGGATCTGGGTGGTTGGCCGGCGGTGTGGCTCCTGGGTACAGCAAATTACGCCTGGCCCTACAATGGTGAAATGGATATGATGGAAATGGGTGCTCGCCAGGAATTCCGTGATCTCCATGATACACATAACGGTGGGAATGGTCTGAACAACTCCACTGTGAATCAATCTGTGGGAGCCAATGCCATCTTTTATTCCGATGAGGCTCTGACTCCTGAAAATCCTTCTGGAGCTGCCAGCATTTCCTGGGACCCAGATGATGAATACAATAGACTCTATTACAACCATGATAATCCGCTCAACGACCGTTTCGTCATCTATCGACTATATTGGGATGATGCGAGTTTGCGCTTCACAGTCACTGACAATGGAATCGAGTATGATCTATACACCGAGCCATTCCCCATCGATAGTACCTCAGCTGAATTCCAACAGCCCTTCTACCTCATTGCCAACCTGGCTATTGGTGGGGCTTTCACAGATGCCTACAATCTGGGTGATCCCGGTTCAGGATCCCCTGTATCCATGCCCTTCCCTGCAGATATGTATGTGGATTACATCAAAGTATATGAGTGGAATGGTCAGGGAAGTGTGAACGTGGGTCCTCCCTATCCGGAGAGTGGTACCTTTGGAATATTCACGGATACTACTCCTGTGAATGGAGAACTTGAAGCCGGTCTTACCTCTGAGATCTATGTCTGGGAGGGAACGTTGGTCGATGGAACAATCCCACCCTATGAAGGTGAAAATGGAATCACATGGCAAACTACTGGTAGTGGATGGTTTGGTGCAGGAATCTTACCTGTCCAGCCTCTGAACCTGAGCAATTTCAATGAAGGAACCTTGAAATTCATGATCAAGATTCCGGCTGGTGTCACTTTCAAAATTGGGGTCATCGACAATTGGGGTAACCAGAATTATGTGACCTTTCCAGCCAATCAGACCACCTATGGATTGGTCCGTGATGGTGAATGGGGACAGGCCTCTATTCCTGTCAGTGATCTTCGTGGTGTAGCTATTGACATGCGCATGCTCAGCTACGCCTTTGTTATTCTGGAGGAAAGCGGTGCAGCTTGTGAATTTGGATTAGATGATATCTACTATGAAGGTGGTGGCACTGCCAATCCTCCCATCGCCAACGCTGGTATAGACCAGGTTATTCTCGACGATGATAATGATGGAGAGGCGTCTGTAACTTTAAATGGTTCTCTCAGCATCGACCGGTTTGGAAGCATTGATGAATACCAATGGATGCTCAACGATACAATTCTGGCTACTGGCGAAATTGCTGAAATCACCCTTCAATTAGGTGAGTACCCCATCACCCTTCTCGTCACAGATAATGAGGGTAACACTGACTCTGATCAGGTCATCATCTCCGTGATCAATAATTACTTACCTACTGCCCGTGCTGGCGAGGATCAAACCATCATCGATCAGGATGGCAATGGTTCTGAATCAATCGTTTTGGATGGTGGTTCAAGCACAGATAGTGATGGAAACATCATCAGTTTCAACTGGTCAGAGGCAGGTACTGATTTAGCCACTGGAGAGCAGGTGACTCTGGATCTTGATATCGGTGTTCACCTCATCACTTTAACAGTGACTGATGATGATGGTGGTCAGGATTCCGACGCCCTAACCATTCGGGTTAATCGAAATTTGCCAATAGCTGCACCTGCCATCTACCAAACCCATGCTGGGATCACCGTGGATGACCAAGTCGAGGATGAGTGGGGCAACACACCTGAAATGGGTATCAACAATGTTACTGTTGGTGCTCGAACTGCTGACTTTCAAGCCCAGTGGAAGGCCATGTATGATGCTGATAATCTCTATCTTCTGGTAGAGGTAAATGATGAAGTACTGATCAACGATTCTGGAGATGGCTGGTATATGGATGATGTTGTTGAAGTCTTTATTGATGCAGACAACAGCAGCGGAGGTGCCTATGATGGTATCAATGATTTTCAATTTGGTTTTCGTTGGGATGATGATGTCATCAGAATAGGCAATAACTCTGTGAATAATTCCTCAGGTATTGTTTACGCACATTATGCAACGGCTGTTGGATATAACCTTGAAGTCGCTTTCCCCTGGAGTTTGCTGGGTGTGAGTGCTAGTTCTGTTGACTACCTCGGGTTTGATGTGGCAGTAGATGATGATGACAATGGTGGTGATAGAGAATGTGCCGTAGCCTCGATTTTTACAGCAGATGATGCCTGGCACAATCCTAGCGTTTTTGGTAATGTTCCACTTGTGGCAACTGTTGGAGTTAAGGGGAATGCTGGGAACAACCAACCTCGTCAGTTCAGCTTACATCCAAACTTTCCAAATCCATTCAACCCAAGTACCCATATCAGATACACTCTACCCCAATCAAGCGAAATTAGCATTATTGTCTACAATACGCTTGGGCAGGAAGTCTCCAGCTTGTTTAAGGGCATCCAATCTACTGGAAATCATGAACTCACCTTCAATGGTCAAGGACTCAGCTCAGGCGTATATTTTGTTGTTTTAAGAAGTGGTCCTGATCAGCTTAAGCAAAAGGTACTTCTGATTAAGTAACTCCTATTTTCAGATCATAAAAAAAAGCCCCTCAAATTGCAGGGGCTTTTTTTTCATCCTGAGTATAATATAATTATTTGAGGAAAAGCATCTTAACCACACCAGTATGGTCATTGGCGGTTAACCGTGCGAGATAAACACCCGTTGAAACTTGCATCCCAGCATTATTTAAACCGTTCCAACTGACGCTCTGCCAACCCGCTGATTGTGATCCCATCTCAATCGATTTTATCTCACGTCCCTGAACATCATATATGGTCAAATTGACGTTGCTGGTCTCAATGAGATGATATCGCAAAGTCGTCACTGGGTTGAAGGGGTTCGGAAAGTTCTGTAACAGGATAAATCCATTGGGCAACAAATGTGGTTCGCTCAGCGTGTGGGTAATGATCGTGTTCGCAGTACCAAAGCTGGGGGGCATTCTTTCAAAGCTCCCAACACCATCGGGATAACGACCCCACGATGAGTCATCCACTTGGGCAGAAAAAGAGACCTCATTCACCAACATGGTGTCTGCATTAAGGAGATAAAGGGCTTCACCTGCAGCGGATAGCTTGAAATTGGTATGAAGTCCTTCCTGTTCCTCATCATTGTCAGCCCAGATCATGAGAAAGCCCTGGGCTGGAATCAATGTATCTGGAAAACTCCATTGGGTCAGGTCAGTGCCATCATCTGATAAGAAATAACCGTCAAGGATGATATCCTCCTCGGTATTATTATATAGTTCAATCCAATCATCAAATTCACCATCCTGGTCGGCATTTGCAGTTTCATTATCAGCCAGGAGTTCGTTGATGACCACATGAGTTATAACGGAGATGGAGAAGAGCTCATTTTCTGCATGTTCTGGAAGGAAGGTGCCTGCGTCATTGTTTTCAGCATAGAAATAATATTGCAGGTCCGTATGGGCAGTGATCTCTGGCGAAGTATAAATATTGTCTCCGTCAAGACTATCCCCATTTAGGCCATCATCTTGTATCTCAAGCCATTGGAAAGGCTGGGAAACACTTTCGCGGTAACGTAGATATACCGTTGTGGCGTACTCAGCAGTCACTTCAAGTGTAATGACTGAACCAGCGGATACCTGTGTGGGGTTGGACTGCAACTCAGTGAGCGAGGGACCACTGGCGTTCAAATACGATAGTCCCATCAGATATGATGCACGTGTATCCATCAATTCAGCAATCCCAACTACTGATTGTCCCGGAGGAGGTCCGCCACCACCGATACTGTTATCGAGATTGTCCTGGAAATTAGCATAGGTGTAAAATTTGTTGGGATCAGCCAGCACCTCAGCCGCAATGATGTCCTGAATTTCCTCAGCCCTTTCGTAGTACCAATCATTCGCTATGTTCTCTTCCAGCATGGTTTTCATGTGGGCGATGTACATTTTTTGGTATTGTGGATCACTCAAAATCTTACTGATGATGGGGAATTCACTTTCATTCAAGTTCACCAGGGGACTAAGTCGCTGTAGTTGATAGGTACTCAATTGACCGCTGCTTTGCAGGGTCGAGAACACACCAAAGCACTCATTCAAGTCCCAGGGAATGGGATTAAACCGCCCGAGATCATCCTGGTACAGATAATGATTTTGAGGATTGTTGATTGGTCCATCCAGGTTAACCAGCAGATTCTGAAAAGCCAGAAACCAGAGATGACGATCGATATTCAGAACCTGATCCACTGCATGGGTGAAATTGTTCAAAGTATCCAGGAATTCCACCAGCTCTCCCCAGCCCTGGTCTGATTCCATGGCAAATTTGCCAAAATAGTCACTGGAGTCTGACCCAAAATACTGCCAGACACCACCCATACTTCCTGGAGGTAGACCGCTGGCAATTTCACCCTTGAAGCGTGGGTTTCCTCCGCTCCCAAAATGACTGTGCATAAAATGTTTATCCACATCCTGATCACTTGTATATAGACCGAGGTAGGTGTCATTGATGGTCACTTTAGCATAATTGGACTGGCTGGCGGGGAAATATTTACGAGCGATTTCATAGCCCAGCGTTTCGCGGATAAAACTGGGGTCTTTATAGACATTGGCCAGCTTCAGTGTACCATAGTCCTCAATTTCCTGATTATTTATGATGTAGTCTAGCTTGATATTGAGGGGATTTTTGACCTGGTTTGATTGATATGAGCTGTTCCCCTTATAGCGTACTCCAACACTATCAAAAACTTCACCATTTATGGTGACTGATCCCATGAGGCGGTCTTCATTTCCAGCGCTGACAAGGTTGTCTAATAGGTAATCCCAGTTTGATTCCTGGAAGGTGATATCAATATTGTTAATAGTATTTAAATCATAAAAGTTTTGTCCATGGGTAATAGAAAATACCAAAACCATTAGACTGAGAATCAAACCAAATTTATGCATGCTGTATCCTTTATCACGAGTCTGACCAACAGGGTAGCAACTACTTCAAAAACATCAAGTGGAAATCTCCCTTCCCATATAGATTCATATCAAGAGTAAAAGGTTAAGATTATGCTGTCAGCTCAACTAATAATTGTGTCAATGCAGCAGATTATTACTCATACTAAACAAGGAGGAAGCAAAAATCCTCAGGACCAACATGCATATGCTATATGTGGGATGGCTACATGACTTACTTAACTTTTTCACT
Source organism: Fidelibacterota bacterium (assembly GCA_018673925.1). Lineage (GTDB taxonomy): Bacteria > Fidelibacterota > UBA8477 > UBA8477 > JABMPR01 > JABMPR01. The sequence goes on along the minus strand of JABHBL010000045.1, from coordinate 33,815 downwards.
CGTAGTCTATCTAATCATGGAATAGGAGCAATATCAAATGCATAGCAACTATAAAACATTTTTGATAGCACTGATCCTCACACTATGGGTTACGGAAGTGTTGTCACAGCAAAATTATCCCATCGTTGATACGGGGCAAATCAAGTTTTACGATAACCAGGATGAGATCAGTGCACCTGCTCAGGGTGCAGCATTCTATGGACAGGATGCTTCCATCACTGGCAATCAACCCAGTTATACGGACAATGGAGATGGAACTGTAACTGATAATGTCACTGGACTCATGTGGCAACAGAGCACCGATCTCAATGGAGATGGAGTTGCCAATGTTGCTGATAAAATGAGTCAAGCTGAAGCGGTGGCAGGTGCTGATACCTTCAGCCTGGCCGGATACAATGATTGGCGCTTGCCTTCCCTCAAAGAAGCCTACTCTCTCTTCATGTTCAGTGGTGAAGATCCTAGTGGTTATGAAGGGAGCGATACTGAAAATCTGATCCCTTTTGTGGACACAAGCTACTTTGATGTCGCCTATGGAGATACTGATGCAGGTGAACGCATCATCGATGGTCAGTATGCCAGCACCACTTTGTATGTGGGCACAACCATGGGTGGCGATGCTACGATGTTCGGAGTTAATTTTGTGGACGGACGTATCAAAGGCTATCCCACTGGCCCCATGCCAGGCCAAACCGAGGACAAACAGTTCTATGTCCTTTATGTCCGGGGCAATGAGCTATATGGTCAAAATGATTTCATAGATAATGGTGACAGTACAGTTAGTGATGAAGCAACTGGTCTCATGTGGATGCAGGATGACAGCCAGATCGGTATGGATTGGGAAGCCGCTTTGGCCTGGGCGCAGACTAAAAATACTGAGAACTATCTGGGATATTCAGACTGGCGTTTACCCAATGCCAAGGAACTTCACAGCATTGTGGATTATACCCGTTCACCACAAACCACAAACTCTGCAGCTATTGATCCGCTCTTTGCATGCACGGCCATTACCGATGAGGGTGGAGATCAAAATTATGCCAGTTACTGGTCAAGTTCCACCCACGCCAACATGCATAACGGTGCCTGGGGTGCCTATATCTGCTTCGGTGAAGCTCTGGGATTCATGACCGCACCTGTGCCCCCTTTTAATACTGAACTCATGGATGTGCACGGCGCTGGCGCTCAAAGGAGTGATCCAAAAGAAGGTGATGCAGCCGATTATCCACAGGGGCATGGTCCTCAGGGGGATGTGATTCGAATTGATAACTTTGTGAGATTAGTACGAGATATCCAGAGTTCCACCGGTCTTAATGATGATCCGGAGAATCAGTCTCCAACAACATTTACTTTGGAACAGAATTATCCCAATCCTTTTAACCCATCCACTACACTTGAGTATAACCTACCAGTTGGCGCACATGTTAAGATCAGGGTTTATAATATGTTGGGACAGGAAGTCACAACCCTGGTCAACGAATATCAAGGGGCTGGGAAGCATCGCAAGATATTCAATGGAATGGAGCTCAGTAGTGGATCTTACTTCTATATTTTTGAATCAGATGGGTATCGGGAAATGGGCCGAATGTTGTTGCTCAAATAAATAGCCAGTCAGATAATGGAAGAATAGACGATTCTCAGTAGTATCTCTATTCTTCCATTATCCTTCGTGTCAAACCTGATTATTCAGGTCGTGATTTAGCCTTCCAGAATTCAAAAACCAGCAGCACGAATCCTACAAGGATTACCCAATCTCCGAGAAGTGAGTAAATCGTACTGTTTCCCTTTTTGGGGACACTGGATACCAGGATTTTATCTTCAGAATTAAAATCACTTAGTTGGCCGATGACACGTCCGTATGGATCTACCGTGGCTGAAAGCCCCCAGCGGGTTGAGCGTATCAGACTAAAGCCTCCTTCAATGGCCCGCATGCCTGCCATTTGCGTATGGATTGGGTCGATTCCCCGCCAGTCAGATGATGGGACGGCCACCACGTCAGCCCCCATTTTTGATATTTCACGAGCGAGTGAAGGAAAATCCAGATCATAGCAGATGGCTCCTCCCAGGGAAACATCATCCATCTGGTACAGGGTGTGTGGTTCAACCCCTTTGGTACAGGGCTCCCCTGGAACAGGTTCGTGCTTAAGATATGTGCTCTGAATAGAACCTTCGGAATCAATGATGATGTATTTGTTTTCATAAAAGAATGGTTCGGTACTCAGAAGAATGACATAGCTTACCATTGCCGTGATATTCAGGGAGTCAGTGAGTTGTGCGACCTGTGTTTGAAAATCAGCCTCTTCTTCTGGCAGGATACCTGTAGCACCTTCTGTCCACACTACCAGCTTTGAACCAGCCTCGCTGGCCTTCCGCATCCGGTCAAATATTTTTACCTGGTTTTGCCTGCGTATCTCTGTTGAAGGCAGTTCAGGTCCACCGATGGTGGAGTTTGTACCCACGGTTGCAACGGATAGACTGGCATATTCAGTATTGTCGGCCCAGGTCAGTCTTACAGTTCCAAAGATGCTTAGTAGCACGATTGGTATGGCAATTTTGGTCAGATGAGATTTCGCAAATCCGTTTCTGATACCATCAAATATCTGATAGCTAGTGAAGTAGATCCCAAAGGACAATATCCAGAGTCCACCGATGGAAAGTATTTGGACCCAAACGATGTTGTTGATCTGTGTATAGGCTGCGGACCCCCATGACCCGAAGGGGGTAAGGCTAGACTGCAGCCACTCGCCCAGCATCATGAGTGCGGGAAATACCCAGTGTGCTTTTTTACTATTTGGGAATGATGCAAATGCTAGATAAGAAGCAAATCTGGTTGTCGCAAGGGGTAGTCCATATCCAAAAGCAATAAACCATGGTATTGGGGCACTTACTATTTTGAGGGTGGCCAGCGTCCAGCCCAGAATCAGGAAAGCGAAGAGCAGCGCCTTCGATCGCCAGCCATTAGTCCGATCAAGATAAAAAAGAACGGGAATTGCTTCTAAAAAGATGAGGATTCCAAATCCGAACCTCATATGGGTAGCTGCTGTTATGGCAGCGGCCAGGATGAGCAGGTATATAGGTTTGATGGTTTTCATTATTTCTCCTAACGTTATATATTTACTGAACACTGTTTGGTTTATATTAAAAAAATTTAGCCGCTAAGGCCGTTCACAAAACGGGATAGCATGCGTGTCTCAATAGATTCAAAGTCTGAATCATATCCTTTTAAATGGGTGAGTTGCATCATGACGTGACCATGGAGGAATACCCAATACGTGTAGCATATCTCCTCCACCCCTACATCTTTTGCCAGGGTAAGTTGTCCAGATCCCACCAGCTCAGATACCAGGTTAAATAGCACCATATAGGCTGAAGTTTCAGGTAATGTTTCTTTTTCGCTCCTTCTCCCAGAAGAAAATGAGGTAAACAAGAGCAGGTAATCTTCCGGTTGATTTCTCGCGAAGGCAATGTATTGGGTTCCAAGGGCAATCAGGTCATCCAGATCAGATCCTTGATTCATGAGAGCCTCCCGCATTTCCTTTTCAATTTGAAGAGCGATTGTCTTAAGGATATCCTCTTTATTTGAGAAATATTCATACAATGCGGCGGGGCTATAGTCACAAATTGCGGCAAGCCCTCTGAGTGAAAACTTTTCAACCCCATTTTTTCTAATCAGCTTTTTCGCTTCTAATAGGATATAGCGCCTGTTTTTTTCATGGCGTCGTTGTCTTGTAGTTTTTTCATTTCCTAACATCGGGTATATACTAAACACCGTTCGGTGTATATGCAAATACTTTTTATTCTAAATATTAGAAGCAGGTTAAGCCTGGAAAACAGACAGCGCCAGAAGGACTCATCCAACTACTAATTAATTGCTCTTTATCATTGATTGAGCTTGGTCTTTATTGTAGCTTCCTCCAAATACTGGGGGTTCTATGCATAAGGCTATATTTGTATTTTTAACTATTTGTGGTCTTTTCCTTACCAACACCTGCTTTGCACAAGATTCACTCTACACAAGTATTTCTAATGATACTCTGACTATCCATCATACTGGAACAGAACGTAATTGTGCAGCTCTTTTCACCTGGGATGTAACTGTCGTAGAAAATCTCATCACTGTCACCGAAGTTGACACTGGGGATCAAGTATGGTGCATGTGTTACTTTGATCTCCAAGTAAGCTTGACAGGAATAGATCCTGGTACCTACCAGATTGATGTTTGGAGTGATGATATTGGTTCTGATCCCATTTTACACGGATCATTGAGTCTGGACTGGGGAAATATTTCTTCAACAGGACAACAAGAGTCTGAATGTCTTAATACGCGCGACGATACTTCCTATGTTGAATTGTCCGTAAATGGTGACACTTTGGCTCTATTCTGGAATACACCCATGCTCAATTGTATATTCATGCCGGTATGGTCAGGGTGGCTTAATGCGGATACTTTTTATGTTACGATGGTGGACACGGGTCCACCTGTGGACTGCATCTGTCCCTTTGAAGTCGAAGCCTCTTTTGCACCATTCCAACCAGGATCTTACACTCTGAATTTCTGGAATGGGGAATACGGCTACCCACAATTCGATATTGCCAGCCTTCGTGATGGTCTGGAAATTTCTGGAGAATACCAGAGCCCCTGTTACAATATCACCACACTTCAAAATGAGGTAAATAGACAATTACCTGACGAGGTAATTCTGAATATTAGTGCTTACCCCAACCCTTTCAATTCACAGACTAATATTACATTCCGAATCCTGGATTCCATTGATCTGGAAATTCAAATTCTAAATATTGATGGGACCAGAGTTAGAACCTTGCGGAATCTATCCCAGACTCAACCTGGATATTATGAAATTCCCTGGATGGGGCTTGACTACAAGGGGAATTCTCTCAGCTCAGGTGTCTATCTTTTGGTATTCAGCTTTGGTCCAGAGCGCTCGGTGAATCGATTACTGCTTCTTAAGTAACCCCAGCACCTGGCTGTATGGCCACCATCACAGTCAAACTGTAAAATAGCCGAAATACGAGTGTCGGGATATCGGGACTTTTTTACCTCTTAACGATCTTTCCCTCCCTTAATCGGACTAGACTAGACTCTAAAATGAGACTGCCTATATTCCAGCCATCAAACATTTTCCTGGGGGATTATGAGTGTTTTAGTCGATCGAGAGAGAATATTTCAGCCAAGTCGTGTCAGAGCCATTTTCCTTATGATGGGAGGCGTGGCTTTGGTTCTCACAGAATTGTTCAGATTACGCTTACGACCACTCATCAGGTCCCTAGAAATCACCGATTTTGGCTTCACGGATACCATTGGGAATAGTGGTGGAATCATCGTCCAGATATTTTTAGCTCTGGCTATCATCAATCCCACAAAAATCCAAAGCTATCGACTGGCTGCCTTTTTTTCAGGTGGGTTTATTCTGTATGAATTTGCTCAGCCATACCTGCCCAAAGGAACCTTCGATTGGTATGATGTCCTGGCAACTGTCGTGGGTTATGGCATTGCTTTAATCTTATTAGGTCTTGTGTGGATCAACGTTGAAAAAACTGCTTAAAATTTTCGGAGGATTCTTGTTTGGGATCTGCCTTCTGATTGTCCTGGCCTCTGCCTGGTATGTTATCAAGTTTTACCCACGTCACGCTGAGGACATGGAATTTGGCAACCCAAATTTTTCACACAAAATCCTCATTGCTACTCAAGGAAGTGCCTACAAAACTGAGGTGGTCCAACGATTGACAGAAAAACTCAGGAACCGCGAGATATATATCAAGGTAACTGATGTTTCCAATCTAGAATCAATTGATCCTGATTCCTGGTCCAAGATAGTCATCTTTAATACAAGTATTGCCGATAGGATGAATTCCAGTGTCCGTCATTTTTTGGAAATAGAAGGTCCCTCGGAAAATATCATTGTCATCACAACTTCAGGTGGCGGAGACTTTGTACCTCCAAATTTGAAAGTAGATGGTATTACCACAGCCTCAAGATTGAATGAGACAGAAAAAATGGCCACACGCATTTTTCAGATGATTTGATCCAATAATTTCCCTATGTCCAGAATAAACTATAGGATTTATTTAGGTTTTTGCACCTCGGATTTTTGTTACCAAAAGTGAGATTCCAGCAATGATCATCCAGAGTAGTAGAATGTATAACAGAATAACTCTTGTGACATAGCCTCCACTTATGGTATAAATCACCAGAGTAGATAAGTCGGGGATACCAGAAGATGCCAACAAAAAGACCAGGGTTGGGATGATATCCAGAACAGCAATTGCTATAGCCACTATCGGAAATATGAAAGCGTATTTTGCTAGTCTAGTCCCTTCAGGCAACTGACGAGCCAGCATGAGACTCAATGAAAAGAAGGTGAGCATAAACCCGGTCATGGATATGAGATTCAGGTTAAAAGTCCAGATAAAACCCTGCAATTGACCCAGGTCCTCTAATTTCAGGAAAAATATTTTAAAGGCTGAGGCATCAAATGAAAGCCAAACCCCATTAAACTCGGCAGTATCAATTCCCATTTTTCCAAATAGTTGGACTATGTAGGTGTATACTGGAACGAAAATGAGCAAACCGAGAATAAGTATATTTCGATTTAGTTTTCTTGCCGGATTGTTCTTCAAATAATCTAACATCATGTTATTCCTCTTTTTCTTGTACAAATCTAATTTGTCTAATATTCACTTAATCACCAGGCTGAAACTACGCCGCTCCTCTACTCGACTGATTCCATGCGTATCACATTCATCGCGAATACAGGATTGACGTCTTAACTTTAATTGTCAACTTTGGAGGCTCTAGATTTGATGAATGTAGGCGCAACCAAAAAGGATATCCTAAGAGTACCCATGAAAGAAGTCGATCTATACCCTCCACTAAAATCATATCTTGAGGTACAGGGATATGAGGTGAAGGGTGAAATACTAAATTGCGATGTGGTAGCGCTTAGAGAAGGTGACTCACCAATCATCATTGAGCTGAAGTTATCACTAAATATGACCATTCTTCTGCAAGCTGTTGACCGCATGAATCTGTCAAACACGATCTACATTGGTGTCCCCAAAGGACTTGCTGTCCTCAAAAAACGACGCAAGCAGATCATAAAACTTTTGCGTATGATGGGGCTGGGTTTGATAATTATTGATACCAGAGCAAAAATAGGTGGTATCGATGTACTCTGTGATCCTGGTGAGTACAAACCCCGTCAGATTAAAAGAAAGACTCAGAGATTGTTGAAGGAGTTTCAAGAGCGCGTGGGTGACCCTAATATGGGTGGATCCAACATGAAACGCGGACTCATGACTGCATACCGTCAAAAAGCCCTGGCCATTTCTCAATACCTGCTGACCCATGGAGCTAGCAAAGCATCTGTCGTCGCTAAATCACTTGAGGAGCCAAAAACTCGAGCCATCCTTTATGACAACGTTTACGGATGGTTTGATCGTCTGGGGAAGGGTATTTATACTATCTCCCCCAGAGGAAATTCTGAGCTCCCCAATTGGTTATCAAAAAGCAGTACTGATTAAGTCGAATTCTTAAATACACTTCACTGATGAAACTTCAGTGTTTACTCTCTCAATGAGGCTTTTGTGAACATATACTCAGGTATATCAACGCCAAATTTTATGTCATCGATGATATATAAGGTACCCTGACCTTTGGCCATGACATCCTTGAAATACATTTCCTTGGGATACCAGCGATCGTCAATCTTCATCACGGAACGGATTTCAAAATTCTTTAAAAGCGTGGTACCATTTTTGGCGTAACGCTCCTCTTTGAGAGGCAGATATCGTGCTTTATCGACCCATACCTTGCGTTGGGCATAAGCAACATCCTCGACGCCCTCTTTCACTCGAAGTCGGAGAACATAGCAATCACGATCCATAAAAACCTCGTCGCCAACAACAGCAGCATCATAAAGATCCAGCAGCTTACCGTTGTCTACCATATCCTCATAGGAGAGATCTGAGCCAGACACGCTCTGTCGCAGCATGTGTCCACTAATCTGAATGACACGATCTGCTTGAGGTGTATACATCCACAAGACATCTTCCAAACGGAGCATCTTGACACCCTTTTCACGAGCTGGGCTCAGATATTCAACCAGAGAAGTGTTTTCTCCTTTGGACCAGCTGCGAGATGTAATTCGAGTCTCGCGACCTCGTCGATTGGTGATAACCATGGTGGCTGTGGCTTCAGCAGATTCAGTGACCATCTGTTTATCTATTTTACGGAGGATCTCCTCAGCATCCGGCTGAGCCATCAGGAAACCGGGCATCGCGCCTAACAATAGGAAGGGTAATATGTTTCTCATGTTTCTAATTCCTTAAAAAGACTAGCTGTATCACGTTTGAAGATTCGGAGCCCTGAAAGTGCCGCCCCTAAAAGCGTTGCAAATACACCAGGGAAAAATCCAATATAAAAGGCCGTCGGCGTTATTCGAGCTCGGATGATTGTGGGTATAAGCATTTGGCTGTCCCCCATCATGCTACCAATATCGAATCCAACCTCCTGGAGCCAGTATGAGAAGCCTAAACCGGTGATGGTCCCAATGACGGTACCCATGAGAGCTACTCCGAGGCTTTCAATGATGAGACTACGGTATACATGGCCCTTGGATTCACCAACTGCCAATCTTAATCCCATTTCACCATAACGCCTAATAGCACCCATGAGACCCGTGTTCCAGAGCACAATTCCCATGGCGAAAATCATTATAAAACTCATGATGCTTCCAGCTTTACTGGCATATCCAAAGTAATCACGCAACCCAGCATCATCCAGCATGGGTGTCATCTGTGGACTAAAGCGGTCATTAGGATTACTCCTCGCCGCATTGAACTCAGTTGCCAATGCTGTAGCAACGAGATCTTTATAGTTTGACGTATTGAAGTACCCCAGAATTTCAGAACTCCAATCCCCCATATCTAGCATTGATTTCACATCATTGATATCCGCCAAAAACATGCTTTTATCCATAGGTGGGGTACCAAAATAGATAATCCCAGAGATATGAAAATTATTCAACACCATGGAGCCATTGACGGTTGAACTAATGAGCGTTACATCATCACCGGCATATAGATCCATCTGATTAGCCAGGATCTTTCCCATGATTATATCGCCCGGTTTCTGGGGCAATGTTCCTTCCTGGAGGCCTGCACCGAGGTTCCAGCGATTCCGTTCCGCCGTATCCGCCCCGAAGAAATCGATTCCAATTCCTCCAGCACCCACTTGTGCACGCGTTTCACGATTTTCGTCAAAGGCATCCAATAGGCCACCAAACTTGACTCTTTCAGACCAGTTAAGTTGTGGGTATTCACTTCGAAGCATGGCCATCATAGCAGGACCATCTTCAAGGGCAAGATCGTTGGGTAGAACATCTTTTTCCTCGTAGTACGCTCTCGATGTGATTTTTACATGACCCGAATCATACATGGCAGCGTTATTGAAAAAATCATCAAAAATACCTTTCATGTATGTGAACATAAAGACGGTTAACATCACACCCATGGCCACCACTATGCTGGGGAGCAGACTGCGGTGACGATCTCGCAACATGCCTTTCATCAGGAATCTGAACATATTATTTCCCCCTCAGAGCATCAGTGGGTGTGAGCTTTGATATTTTTCGTGTGGGGAGATAGCTGACCAATACCACCGTCAAAAACAGTAGAAAGGTCGTTCCGATGAGCAGATCGGGTCCATACCTACCATAAATTACATTTCCCAAAGCCATACCATAATCATCCATATCACCAGGCATAGCATAGCCTTTTGTTGTCATGAGGTAAAAAAGTGGGGACCCAAGTATGAAGCCTGCAATAAAAGCAATAATTCCGTGCATGCTACCTTCAATAGTAAACAGCCCAATCACCTTTGCACGAGTAAGCCCTAAAGCCATCAGTGTACCCATTTCCTTTTTACGCCTGAAAATAGCCAGGACCTGTGTATCAAAAATGGCCAGGAGTGCAATGGCAAACAAAATTCCATACATGATATTCCCACCAAAATTCTTGGATTTGATCATGTCATTAATGTCTTTCATGAGGAAATTCAAATCGCGATAAATCCAGGCCGCGCTTGCAGGTGTTCCTTCAAAGGGCTCATCAAGAGCTACAACTGTTGCTTGTCCCTGCAATTTTGACATCTCCTGCAAATGGTCGAGGGGAATCCATATCTGACTCCGGTCGACGGTTTGGACAACTGTATTCATGATGTGGACGATTTCAACTTCTCGAGCATCAAAGGTACCCTTGGCATCTCGCCAGCGTACTGTGAGCAGATCACCCACTTCCAATCCACTTTTATCAGCCATCTTCTGACCAATAAGGGCAGGGGTCAGTCCGGTTGCACCCATAACAATCTGGGCTGTAGGAAGATCCATAACCTCTTGTTCGGGGTGAATCCCTTTCACCTTAATCGTCTGCATCCTCCCATCAGGATAAATAGTCCCTTGACGGATGAGGATTGGAGCCGCTTTGTGAGTAGCAATTAGTGCATTTATCTCTTCCGGATAGGGTGCATGTGAATCTTCGATTGTGAGGGGATCCATGGGATCATATTCACTGTGCCAGATTTGTCCACCATTTCCGAATTCAATATTGGTCATGGCATCGTTGAGCTGATAGGCCATCCCATCTACCACACCCTTACCCCAGATCATGAGGATGAAGGCCATGGCCAGCACCAGGACATTGAGCCAGGTGCGTAAACCGGCTCCTACCAGATTGCGCCATGCAAGTTTAAATAAAATCATAATATCCTCCTCCAGCTCAGCTGGTTTCGTCGGATTGAATACTACCATCCACCAGGGTCACCTTACGATGGAGATAGCTGATGACCTTTTCATCATGGGTAGCAAAAACAAAAGTGGTTCCCAGCTCTTTATTCAGCTTCACCATGGTCTCAAGAATGTGGTGACTATTCTTGGCATCCAGATTTGCTGTGGGTTCATCAGCGAGCACCAGCTTGGGCTGCTTGACCATGGCGCGGGCAATAGCCACACGCTGGCTTTCACCACCACTCAGCATTTTTGGGCGACTATCGGCTTTATCAGCAATGCCAACCCAGTCAAGCGCCTGCATGACTAACTGCTTACGTTCTTCTGTACTTTTACCAAGCAGCAGCAAGGGGAATTCGACATTCTCAAATGCTGTATATACAGGCAGCAAGTTGTAAGTTTGAAAAATGAAGCCCATGAATGCGCTACGGTGTTTGGCAGCCTGGGCACCAGATAGTGTAGCCAGGTCTTTTCCCAGTACTTCTACGGTTCCCTCGCTGGGGGCATCAAGTGCTCCGATAATATTCAGCAGGGTTGTTTTGCCTGATCCTGAGGGACCCACAAGTCCCACAAATTCACCAGAATTCACATTAAGATCGAGACCTTTGAGTGCAGTAAAGTGACCTCCACCTACCGGGTATCGCTTCACGAGACCTTGAGTTTTGATCAGTGTGCTCTTGTCCATGTTGATTTCCTTTTAGTTCTTATTGAAAAAAATTAGTGATTAAATGCTATGTTGATTTGTAAACCTGCTCCAGTTGGGAGGGACACCCCACTGCCAGCCGTAAACTCAGGCATATCATATAAGGCAAGATAGAACAGCCAGTTCCCAGAAGTGTGCTGCCACCCCAGCATGGGGATGGTTTGAGACTCAAGAATGGGAAAATCGAGTGTATATAGATAGAACGTCAAACCATCAGATAACCCAAGTGTATAATTTGCAGAGATGGCGTAGCTTCGTATCTGCCAGGGCATTTCATCCCCTGAAGTTCCTTGATAGGTCGTGGCCATCTCAAGCGCTGTGTATAGACCGTTGCCCAATCCAAAGGTGTAGTCGACTCCAGCCATCACAGAAAATACATCCATGGTCAGTGTTGGATCCTCGATGCGGGCAAACATCACTTCAGACCATAATCCCACCACTGCATCTACACGGACATCTCCAGCTATTCTGTTTTCCTTAATATCACTGACATTCGAAATATCGAGACTATGCAAAGTCAGTCCTAGAGTTCCTGCTGGAATTGGGTATTCCAAACGTCCACCAGCATCCCAGGGCCAGGAGTCACTATCGCCCCAGTAACTCCGTGACTGATCAGGAGCATCTGCCATGGTCCAGAGGCGAAGATTGGCACCGTTGTCAAAATAATATCTTCCCATGGCAGCCCAGACACCTGGAGACAATGCCAGGGGATCCCGTGGATCCAGTTCATCAAACCACTGTAGGACTCGCAGCATACGGGCTGGACCAAAATTTATCTTCTGCAAACCAACCCGAACCTGAGTTTTAGGCGTGTCATAGCGTAGGGTGAAGCGATAAAGGTCCCCATCCATATCAACCAAAGAATCGCCCAGGGAATAGTTGTATACATCTACTGCCGCATCAAAACCGAGCCTATTGGCTGGGCTGATCTGAAAATCCAGACGAAGTTGTGGGATATAGCGCATGGTAGTTGGGCTCTCATCAAAGGAGCCTGCAAATGAGCTGGCATGAATAACGGAAGCCTGTCCTTTCCACTGTAAATTGAGGCTTCTGTCATTTGCAAAAAGGGCAGAGAGAGAAAGCAGTATAATAAGGATGATGGATTTCAATTGATACTTACTCCTGAGGTGGACCGGTCGTTCCAAAACATAGAAAATTCAAGAAATCGGTTGAGAGCTTTACCATGTCATCGTTGAACATTGTCATCATATCCTCGGATCTGGCTGTTTCAGCCAAAGAATTCCAGATATGGAGTAAAAAATCTATGGAATAGTCCGGATGAATTTCACCACTCCTTTGTCCATCCTCCAGGAAGTCACGCATGGCGCTCAGGCTAGTGGCACCCCATCTATGCATAAACCCTTGAACCTGTTCATCCCCGCTCAGCAAGCTTTTATAAAATACGGGGGTGAAATGACTGACTGCAGATTCCTTCATAGCGATCAGCGCTTTCATTTTCTCCGGTAAACTGGCATCAGCGGTACGGATTCTGGTGAAGACTTCCATCCCCAATTCAAGTCGAACTGTCATGTAGTCCTCAAGTACCTCAAGTTTGTTCTTGAAATATTTGTAGAAAGTGACCTTTGAGACCTTTGCCTCTCGACAAATTTCCTCCACACTCACTCGATCATAGCCAAACTGCATAAAGAGATCTTCTGCGGTACGGAGAATGTCTCCCTCCTTTTTTGGACGATCTTGAAAGTCTGGTAATTGGACTTCTGAGAGTATTCGATGTGGCATAATATGTACGCTTTCCGTTATTTTGTTTAGTAAACGTATGGAATATGAACAATATTTTGAACGAGTCAAGCATTATTTTACGTTTTATATATTATTAACCGTTAATCGTTCATTTTTAATATGTTCGTAAGTCAATCAATACCAACCAGACTATTTTTAAGTACCTTTATTTGGCTTCCTGTGTAACATGTTTTGAATGAATATTTTAGGCATATCGGCATTTTATCATGACAGCGCGGCCTGTTTCATCAGGGATGGGAAGATCATTTCAGCTGCCCAGGAAGAACGCTTTTCTCGCAAGAAGCATGATCACGGGTTCCCAACAAGTGCTATATCGTATTGCCTAAAGGAAGCTGGGATAAAGAAGCAAGATCTAGATTATGTCGCTTTTTATGATAAGCCTTTTCAAAAATTTGATCGCCTGCTCAGCACGTACTTGACCTATGCACCTCGGGGATTCGCTTCCTTTATCAAAGCCATGCCGCTATGGCTGAAGCAAAAACTGTGGATAAAGGACTTTATTGCTGATGAACTGAAGTTCGACGGGGAAATTCTTTTTCCCGAACACCACCAATCCCATGCAGCTTCAGCTTTTTTCCCCTCCCCTTTTAAGGATGCGGCTTTTCTTACTGTAGATGGTGTGGGAGAATGGACCACCTCCAGCTATGGCGTGGGTCAGAATAATAAAATCGATATCCTTGGTGAGTTGCATTTCCCCCACTCCCTGGGATTGCTCTACTCGGCATTCACATATTTCACAGGATTTAGAGTGAATTCGGGAGAATACAAACTCATGGGACTAGCACCTTATGGGAAACCTAAATACGTCGATCTTATCAAAGACAAGCTCATTGACCTGAAAGATGATGGCTCCTTCAAGATGAATATGGAGTATTTCAATTTTGCAGCAGGTCTGACCATGACTAATCGAAAATTTGCACAACTCTTTGGAGGTCCAGCTCGTAAACCTGAATCAGATCTCAGTCAGAGAGAAATGGATATTGCCTCCTCTATCCAGGAAGTCAGTGAAGAAATCCTCCTCAAGATGGTCCGCCATGTTCACAAGCAGACCAACAAGTCGAATTTGGTTCTGGCCGGTGGAGTCGCCTTGAATTGTGTGGGGAACGGTCGCATCCTGAGGGAAGGTCCCTTTGAAAATATCTGGATCCAACCAGCTGCCGGTGATGCTGGCGGGGCCTTGGGAGCAGCACTATTTACCTGGCATCAGTATCTTGATCAAGACAGGGAGCCTCAATCCCAAAGAGATAGCCAGCAGGGATCATATCTTGGACCAGACTTTTCCGATGATGATATAAAGGCCATCCTGGATTCCAAAAATATTCAATATCATCGTTATGATGACCCCTCCCTTTTTGCCTCAGTGGCACAACTCATCGCGGATGAGAAGGTGATTGGCTGGTTTCAGGGTCGAATGGAGTTTGGTCCCCGAGCGCTGGGGAATAGAAGTATCATTGGAGATGCGAGATCACCAAAAATGCAGTCCACCATGAACTTAAAGATTAAGTATCGGGAGAGTTTTAGACCCTTTGCGCCCAGTATCCTCAGCGAGCAGGTTTCCGATGTTTTTGAGCTGGAAGAGGAAAGCCCCTATATGTTGCTGGTGGCTCCGGTAAAGAAGGAGTTGTGGAAGGAGAGAGATGAAAATCAATCAGGATTGGCTATGATTAATTCCCCTCGATCAACGGTTCCGGCTATAACGCATGTGGATCAATCTGCTCGGATACAAACGGTCAACTCCGATGACAATCCCAGATATCATGCCCTCATCAGCCACTTCTGGAAACTCACAGGCAGCCCCGTCATCATCAACACCTCATTCAATGTGCGTGGGGAGCCTATTGTTTGCACACCTGAAGAAGCATATACCTGTTTTATGCGAACGGATATGGACCATCTGGTTCTGGGAAATTACCTGCTCAATAAATCTGAGCAACCCATCCTGGAAGATGATGTGGATTGGAAGAATCAATATGAACTCGATTAAACCAGGGCAGGGATCGTGCTGAGTCAGGAGCTAAAGCTGATCTGGGGTGGAACTGACCATGGAGAATTTCGTAGGTTTGGAAAAACCATGGGTATTTTCCTCTTGGTTATTGGTCTGATTACTTATTTCCTCTCCCTCAATTATGCACTTCCTCTGATCTCAACAGGTGTCTCAATTTTGCTCCTGGGATTCCTTTTCCCTCTTATTCTCAAACCCCTTTATGTGTTATGGATGAGTTTCGCACTAATACTTGGGTTTATTATGACTCGAATTATCCTAGGGCTCATCTTTTTTCTTATATTCAGCCCTATTGGTCTGGTATTCAGACTCATCAAAAAAGACCACCTGGATGAAGCTATCGATCCTGATGCGGCATCCTACTGGAGGATAAGAGACTCCAAACCTTATGAACCAGGTATGTCCGAGAAACAATCCTGAGCTATCCCCTAATGGTCACCCAATATGAGTAAGCTTTCAATTACCAGAGAATTCGTCTTATTTCTCCGAGAAAACAAAAAGACCTGGATGATCCCAATTGTAGGCATACTTTTGTTTTTGGGAATGGTCATCGTTGTGGGTCAGGGCAGCTCACTAGCACCCTTCATTTATGCGATTTTTTAAACCCAAGAGAGTTTCATGAAAATTAAAAAAATCATTTTCAGTATTCTAGCGGCGCTCCTCCCCGTTGCCTTTCTTGCAATAATTGAACTGACCTTATGGATTGTAGATGCCTATCCTCAACCCCCGCTTTTTATCGAAGTTACTGAAGGGGATACATCCTATACTCAAATCAACTCCCAGGTGGGTGAGCGCTATTTTGACAAAGCTATCATGCCCGTTCCAAATCTGTATCCTGAGAAGTTTAGCTCTAAGAAAAGTCCCGGAACCATACGCATCTTTTGTCTTGGTGGATCCAGCACAGCAGGCTTCCCCTATGAAATGACTGCACCCTTCCCTAAACAGCTTGATCTACTTCTGAAAGCAGATTATCCCAACCGCCACTTTGAAGTGATCAATATGGGGCTATCTGCCATCAACAGTTTTACTATTGTGGACTGGATTCCTGAAATACTAGACCAAGAACCTGATTTGATCATGCTCTATATGGGTCACAATGAGTTTTATGGGGCTTACGGTACTGGATCAACCATATCCCTAGGGCATGATGGAAGAGTTGTTCGTCTTGTTTTAAAATTTCAACAATTTCGTGTCATCCAGATGATCGGCTCCATTATGAGAGGTTTTGCAGACGCTCCTCCAAGCACTGGTAATCCAACACTCATGGAGAAAGTGATCGATGATAAATTTATCGAAACCAATTCAATGCTCAGGATTAAGACCAGAGAAAATTTTTCAGCTAACCTGGATGTCATCCTAACGGCCTGTCAATCAGCTGGTGTACCAGTCATCCTGAGCAATCTGGTCAGCAATATCAAGGATCAAATACCCCTGGACATCACATCCAATCCAACGCAGACATCAAGCAAAGCACATAAGTTATATCTCAAAGGTCTTCGGGAATTTCGACAAGGTGATACCACGACTGCCCACATTTCCCTAACCCGTGCAAAAAATAATGATCAAGTTCCCTTCCGTGGGAATGACTATCTCAACGAGATACTACAGGTCAAGGCCGGCCGATTTGCTCAACCCATAGTGGATATGAAATCTGCTTTCAGGCGTGCTTCCAGTTCCAGCATCCCTGGCAAGGATCTGTTTTGCGATCATCTCCATCCAAACCCCATTGGTTATCATATTATGGCCAGGGAGTTTCGCAAGGCTATGGATAAAACTAATTTATTACCTCTGACCCCTATTCAGGACACGACCGGGCAACCCCTATTGGTTACGGACCTTGACTGGGAAATTGGTGCGTTACAGATTTTCAAGCTGCTGCAACGTTGGCCCTTTGGCAACAGTAGCGTTGATTACGCTGACTATGCGCCCCTCTACGATGACGTGACTGCCCAGCTCGCCCAGGATTACCTATTCGATCACCATGTCTGGGGTAAAGCACATAGTAATATGGCAGACCATTACCTGAAGCTGGGTGATTTGAATAAGGCTTGCCAGGAATATCAGGCAATTATAGAGATGTATCCCGAAAAAACAGAATATTACACAAAATTGGTTGAATGCGCCAAACAGGTCCAGATGTGGGAACTAGTAAAACAGACTTGCCAGGGAGCGCTATCCACAACTACATCAAAGGGGATGTTTTATTATAATTTGGCGATATCGCATAGAATGACTACCGGTTTAGAGCAGGCAATGCCTTTTATTGAAATGGCTCTCAAAGCACCTGAGTTGACACGGATTCAATCTGCAAATGTTCGTTTTACCTATGCCCGGTTTTTACTCGAGGCTCAGAAACCCTCTGAGGCAGCTACAGTACTAACTGGACTGGTCAGGGAAGTGCCTGATTTTGTAAAAGCCCAGGAGCTCCTGAAAAAACTTATGGATTGATCACACTGATGGTTGAGTGTTGGTCAAATCTAGGGGTTTTTGTGTAATGTTATACCCCCAGGTCGCATATTGAAATCAAATATAAAATTGCTTTTTAGGTGAAAATCACCAATCGATACACCATCTTGAACTTCATTTAGCATGATAATAATGCGCTTCTTTTGGAAATCATTGTGGGGAAAGATTTGACCAACCACAGTCCCTTTGATCATAAACCCATCGTTCCAGTCATCAACTTCAATTTCTGCATCTGTTAACTCAGCATCACCGATTGAGCCACTGATCTCCATCTCCGTTGTAACCCTCAGGGTAAACCGAACCATCCCAACCTCGTTGCTAAAATTGACATTGTAAAAATGTCCCTCGCCATACCAGTCGCCAATAAATTGATCCATACCGGTTGAATCCCCCTGTCCTATGACCTGAGTACAAAGGCTTAGGAACAGTATTGTCATCAATTTTAATCTGAATTTCATTTTGTCTCCATCAAAGGTTATTGTGCCCATAACTCCACACAGGCGTTTCAGGATTCATCCTCAACAACTCGATTTCGGAGTAGTATGATCCCACTTACCAGTAGTGGCCCCATAAAGAGAATTATGACCATTCCCCGACCTTTTTCTAGAGGGTTGGGACCAAATATTTCATAGAGATGAAAGAAGTAGAAGAAGAATGCTGAAACCGCGATTAAAACCACACCAGCAATTTGGGGCCATCTCTTGGCCACATAGGCCAGGAGGAAAAATGGCATTGCTACTAGTGACTGCATGATCAGAGCGATGGGATCGGTAAGGTTGCCAACGATGTTGAATACCAGCCAAACCCAACCAAAGCCATATAGAACACGTGAAACGGTTTTCTGGGGACCCCAATACGATAATAAGGAACTGAGAAACCAGGTAAACCAGAGTATTGCCAGAATCAGCGATACGGCAACCTCAGGTTCTTCAACATTTCGATCACCAGATCTTAAATAGGTTACCAGCAAAAAAGTGAATAATCCGGCTGTGAGAAATGCATGATAACCTGCCTGGCGGTCTGCCCGCCGTTGAAATTCATCTTGATCATTCAAAATGCCCAATTCTCTCAGGATTCCAGGACCAAAGGTGCCCAGGGCTGCTAGCGACAAAAAAGCCCAGCTGATTTCTGAAAGCCCAAACCCCAGAAGAACCACAACACCAGCTATTAGTGTTGCATGGGTGGGTTGCCACTCCAAACGACTGAATATTTTGTTGATCATCTCGCTACTCCTTCAATTCAAACATTTCTTCTACAGTAGCACCAAGAACCTGTGACAGACGTAATGCCAACCCCACAGATGGCGCATACCGGCCCTTTTCAATAGAAAGGATCGTTTGTCGTGTGGTACCAACTTTTTCTGCCAACTGTTCCTGGGTTAAATCCCCAGTCTTCAGGCGACACAACTTCAAATTGTTTCTGATATCATACTTAGGTCTCATGCACCAATATACAATAAACTATACATAATGGAAAGTTTATTTTACATTTGATTATTGATCATCAGGAAAAAATGCCATCATCTCCGCTTCTCCCATTCCCCTCTTAACCTTTTTACTTATGTAGCGTCTCAGTTATGTTGTCGGCCAATTGAAATAATCTTCGCTGACCTGTGATCGGTCTCGATTTGATAAAGGAAATGTTCATGCTTCGCTTCAAAATATTTACCCTCCCCCTAGTACTAATTATCCTAATGACAACCACCATTGTTGCTCAACCTCAACACGGTCAGGGCAGAGGCGGTGGGAGGAGACCCAGTTCAGGCATTGCAGGAAAAGTTCTGGATGATGTATCTGGAAGCCCTATTCAGTATGCCAATGTCATGCTCCACAATAGTGATACTGATGAGGCCATTACAGGGACCATCACGGATGAAAGAGGACGCTTCCGTATTAATCCTGTTAAACCGGGGCACTATTTCCTGACCATCAAATTTATGGGTTTCGAGCAATTGAGGATAGATAGTCTGACCATTACCATGGCCACACCCATGGCCATGATTGGACAGGTCTTCCTGGTTCCAGCAACTGTATCAGGTGAATCTGTAGTGGTTGAGCGAGAGCGCACCACCATGGAATACAAGATCGATAAAAAAGTGATCAATGTAGGACAGGACCTTACCTCCAGTTCTGGTACAGCAGTGGAAGTACTTGAAAACGCCCCTTCTGTTCAGGTGGATATTGAAGGCAATGTGGAGTTGAGAGGCAGCAGTAACTTTACCGTACTGATTGATAATCGTCCTTCAATTCTGGATGGAAATGAAGCCCTCCAAACCATTCCTGCCAGCACCATTGATAATATCGAGATCATCACAAATCCTTCAGCAGCCTATGATCCTGATGGTGTCTCAGGTATCATAAATATCATCACTAAAAAAAGTAAGCTTGAAGGTATCAGCGGAATTTCCAATCTGAGTGCCGGGAGCCTGGGACAACTGGGCGGAGACTTCCTGATCAATTATCGCAACCATAAATACACCGCTTATATCAGCGGGGCTTATCATACCCGGACTTATGAAGGCCAGGATTCAAGCCTCAGTCAAACAACGGTTGGAAATACAGATTTCTTCGTAGGTCAGCTGGGCGATAATCGCTTTCAGCATGGTGGCTATCGACTTCGCAGTGGAATTGACTTCAATCTTTCTGATAATGACATATTAGGCGTCAAACTTTCCTATGGATCTAGAGGATTTAGTAGATCAGGTGAGAACACATTCTCTGAGTATACAAACAATTTTAGCGTTCCAATTATATCAACGTCTGAAGCCATATCTAAGCGCGGGGGCGCCTATTATAATCTTGGTGCCAACTATGAGCATCAGTTCAACGGACCCACCCATCGTCTAGCTGTAGATGGAAGCTATAGCACACGGAAATCTGATGAGGAAAGCACGACAGAGCAATTTGATATTAACGGGAAGCAGATCAGCGGAAAAATCACTACTGAAGATGGACCAACCAACCGTGCTCGTCTCGAGGTTAAATACGAGCAACCCTTTGCCAATGATGGCAAATTGGAAGCAGGATACCAATTACGTTCTGGACTTTCAGCAGATGAAAGTGGTCTGCAGATATGGGATACGACCGCAGTTGATTATGTGAAAGTTACTTCCTATGATTATGATACAGAGTATAAACGTAATATTCAGTCTTTGTTTGGCGTGCTGTCTACAAACATTGGCAAACTGGGTGTACAGGGTGGCTTCCGAGCTGAATACACGTTCAGAAACATCGCCGTTATTGACAGCATAGATTTTGAGATCGATCGTTGGGATTATTTCCCAACCCTCCACCTCTCTTATAATATTACACCAACAAACAAATTCATGACCAGCTATTCAAGGCGGATACGCCGTCCCCGAGGCTGGTTTCTGGAACCATTTGAGACCTGGACAGATGCATACAATGTCAGGGTAGGTAATCCTGGACTACTGCCCCAATACATCAACTCTGCCGAAGCTGGATACATGCAGTATTTTGGTAAGAATATGATTTCTGTAGAAGTGTATGCCCGCGAAACCACTAACCTGGTTGAGAGGGTGCAAAGTGTGTATTCAGAGAATGTCATTTTGCATACCTTTGACAATGTGGGAAATTCTCTCTCGGTAGGATCTGAACTCTCCTTACGTCTTATGCCGTTTGAATGGTGGGATTTCAATCTCATGGGTAACATATATCATTACGAAATCAATGATCAGCCCGCCGCCTTTAACCAGAACATTGAAAGTGATAATTATAGTATGCGCTTCAATAATAACTTCACAGTCAACAGCTTGATCAAATTGCAGATGAATGCCATGTACAATAGCCCATCTGTCACCTCTCAGGGCAAAAGAGAAGCCATGTTCTTTCTGAATGCTGGTGCTCGTTTAAACATCATTGAGAACAAGCTCAGCGCTTCAATCAATGTTCGCGACATCCTGGATACCGGTGACCATGAGTTTACCAGTTCAGGTGATGGCTGGTATCGTTATCAATCATCTGATAGAGTAGCGCCGATTTTTTCAGCATCCATTAAATACATTTTCAATAATTACCGTTCAAGGGACAGAAACGGGAATGGGGATGGAATGAATGGTGGAGAGAGTGCTGAGGGCGATGACTTTTAGGTTACCCCGGGATAGAAGAAAGTATTTGGTATGAGCATGAACTCCATTTATCATCCTGCCGTGATGATGAGAAATATAAATATTGAGTTTCAAGATTCCGTGGGCGCACAAGCCCATGGATCAGCATATATATGTGGAAAATGTCATAGGTAGACCTATTCCTTAGCACATACCACAAGAGGTATTTAAAACCCCGCTGATCCTAACCGATAGCGGGGTTTTTTTGTTTCAGGAACCTTAACCAAATAACCAAGAAAGGGGTTAGAGATGAACCTGAAAGACATGGTAAAAGGAGGACAGAAAGTAAGAATTAGTTTTTATAGCCGAGGGAGTTTGTGGTACATCACGGACAGTGGTTTTGAATTCCCTGTACCTGTAGGAGATAGAGCTGAAGTTGGCAATGCCACCTTCCTCGCTGAGGATAAAGCCATCTATTTCATGCGGTACATTCGGAAATACATCGATTTTCTGGAAGATGCACGGTTGGAAGGCAAGAAAAGATCATAGCAATAAAAACAGGCAGAGTATTCTGCCTGTTTTTATGAATCAATATTAGTTGTAATGCTGGTAGTTAAAGGTCAGCGAGAGCCAGAAGTACATGAATGGCAAATTCGATGTCACCTTCATTGAGAGCCACCTTCGCCGCGACCTCAATATCCCGCCTGGCCTGGTTAGGTTTGGATTCTAAATCCTCCAACCCATGCAACAATAATTTATGATATTTAGATTCTGAAGTCTCAGATTTTAGTCCTTTTACATAGTCCTCGACAGCACCGGTATCAGGGAATCTCTCTAATGAGCCCAGCTTGCCTAGATCATTCCCAGTGAGAATGCTTGACTCTCTAATAGAAACAGGTAGCTGATCAATACCCATCCCCTGTCCAGTGGGTTTATCCACAGTAAATAGAGCAGCTCCTGAAGCGCGTGTATAATAATTGAAGCCATTCCTGCCAATAAGATCCAATGCATCTGGAGTCATTTTCCCATCTTCCATTATCGCTTCAGAAACATGGAATCTAACCACTTTGCACAAAACCAGATTTCCAGAACCATTTGTACCACCCAATGGAATAATTTGCTCGACTTTACACTCCATATGGAAGGGGGATTTTGTAACACGCTTTGGCCGAACAACTTCAGACGCTAACGTCTCGAAACCGGCCTTGGTGAATTCGCTTAGTTCTGGACCATAAGCAGTTGAAGCCAGGCTGACCTGCTCAATCAAATCAAAGGGCACGGCATGGACCACGCACTCCGGTATCTTTTCCAGATTAAGGAGTGTATCCTTGGCGGAACCATCCTTCCCACTATAGGCCGGGGAAAAAGCAATGTAGGGAGGATTTGCTCCAAAGGCGTTAAAAAAGGAAAACGGAGCGAGATTGTCGATGCCATCTTCTGAGATCGTTGAAACCAGAGCGATGGGTCTCGGACTCACCCCACTGAGTAATAAGTTGTGAACTTCTCTGAGGGGTTTTTGATCAGGATCAACACTGATAAACCCGTTAGATGTCGTCTCATTCACAGCGGTATTCCTTATGAGATCATTTTCTTCTTGGCCAAAATTGAATGGTCCGAACCACTTGATACCATTGTGTTATTTAAAACCCCTAGACCATCAATCCTGAGTTCAATTTCATCACCACTTGCTAGCCAGGTCGGGACAAATTCTTCACCTGCTTCATCAGCTTGAAGAGCAGCTGTTCCATTTAATTCTAAATAGCATCCACTCCCCACCGTCCCAGAACCAATGACATCTCCAGGATATAGTTCCACACCATAGGATGCCCTCTCAATGATTTCAGCAAAGGTCCATGTCATATCCTTCACATTGCCATCTGAGATCTGAGTTCCATTGTGGTAGGCCTGCATTCCCAGGGAATAAGTCAGTCCATAATCTGTCTGGATTTTGAATTCATCCAACTCATCAGGTGTAACCAGCCAGGGACCAATAGATGTGGCGAAATCCTTCCCTTTGGCAGGACCAAGATTGAGTTTCATTTCCTCCATCTGCAACAGTCTCGCAGAAAGATCATTCATTATGGTATAGCCCGCGATATAATTATCGGCATCTTGAGCCTGAATGTTTTTTCCTCGTTTACCAATCACAATGGCCACCTCAAGCTCAAAATCCAGCTTGTGCTCATGATCCGTTTCAACTTGAATATCCCCTCCACCGAAAATGGCGTTATGGTTCGTGAAATAGAAAATGGGGTACTGATCAAATTCTGGAATCATGGGAACCCCACGATTACGACGAGCTGTGGCGACATGTTGACGAAACGCGTAGGCATCCCGACATGAAGGTGGATTGGGAATTGGCGCCACTAACTCAGCATCATTTACGGTGGAGACTCCCAGACCGCGTTTGATCCGTTGATCCAGAGTTTTGAGAGTTTCCATTCCTGATGCTTCCAGATTAAGGAGCTCCAAAACTGTTGAGGGCAATTCTACACCAATGGTTTCCCCGCCTTTTTGAATATCATAGACCTGCTCTCGGATCAAGAGTCCACTACGATTCGAGTCACCTGATTTATACGAAACAATTTTCAATTCTATCTCTCCCCTTTATTCAATACTATTTGATATACTTCTTCCATGACTTCCACCGCAAACTCTGTTTCATCCATGGTTCCAGAATTTACCCTGATTCCATTGGATACACCGAATTTATCCACATGACGTACAATCAATCCACGATTGGCACATTCCTCGGCAAAAAGAGCTGCATCGGATTCCGTGGGCATTAAAGTGAGGATAAAATTGGTGTGGGTTTTGACTTGAGGAATACCGATACGGTCAAAGTTTTCTTTCAGCATGTTTAGTGACTGTCGATTTAGATCAATGGTCTTTTTTAGGAATTCAACATCATCCAGAGCCGCAATTCCAGCCTGCTGTGCTAGAAGATTTGGTTCAAAGGGTAATTTCACCTTATAGAGTGCTTCAATGACCTTGTCAGGCCCTACTGCAAACCCGATACGCAAGCCTGCCAGACCCTGAGCTTTAGAAAGAGTCCGCGTGATCACCAGATTCTCATAATCATATCTGACACCATTAGGATAGTCCTCAAATTCGCTGGCATAGTCTGTATAGGCTTCGTCGAGGATAACCATGATATGATCTGGGACTTTTGCCATAAAGGCTTCAAATTCCTGACTGGAAAACATGGTACCAGTAGGGTTATTGGGATTGGCCAGATAGATCATGCTGGTTTTTTCTGTTATGGCTCCCTCCAATGCTTCCAGATCAAAACCATAGTCCTTAAGGGGTAGTTTGATAAGTTTACGTCCGGTTTTACTGATGGAAACATAGATACCGATAAAGGTGCCTTCGCAGGTGATGATCTCATCACCCTCCTCAGTAAAGGCAGATACGATATAGGCCAATAGAGAATCTGTGCCATGACCGCAAATTATATGATTGGGTTGGACCGAATACTTCTCGGCGATAGCCTGAACCAGATCATAGGAAGCCGGATCAGAATATCGATTCAGACCTGAAAGGGCTTTTTCGATCGCTTTCAGTGCCTTGGGGCTTGACCCCAGAGGATTCTCAGCTGAAGCTAGCTTCACAATACGGGTCAGATTCTTCTCTCTGGCTAGTTCAGAGATGGGCTTCCCTGCTTTATAGGGAATCAATTGTTCGACAAAGCGTGGTATTTTAATCATATCTATTTACAACCATGATTTTGGATAGTTATCGTCTTGGCACTCCTGAACCTTCACCGTAGGCTTGAGAGGCTCAAAGGTGTCGATCATAAATGCGTATTCATCTGTTCGCTCTACACCAACAGATGCTTCCGTTCTACCTGGTTGTGGACCGTGGGGAATACCACCTGGATGCCAGGTGAGTGAACCTGCACTTACGCCCTTACGTGACATAAAATCTCCGTCCAGATAGTAAAGCACTTCATCGCTGTCCACATTGTTGTGAAAATAGGGTGCTGGGATGGCCGCCTCATGGAAGTCAAATGGTCGAGGGACAAAATTGCATATAACGAATGCATCGGTCGTATAAAGTAAATGGACCGGTGGTGGCAGATGAATGCGCCCCACCTTGGGGTGATAATCTTTAATGTTGAAAGTGAAAGGATATAGATATCCATCCCAGCCAACCACATCGAAGGGATGATTGGGGAGAATATGTTCGGAGAATTGAGCATCCATTTTTACAATCAGTTTAAAATTCCCTTTTTTATCGATGGGCTCCATAAACTCTGGTGGTCTGAAATCCCTCTCACAATAGGGAGCATCCTCGTTTAATTGTCCATATTCGTTGCGGAAATGCTTGGGAATCTCAAAGGCCGATCTGGATTCTACAATCAATAATTTATTGTTATCAAAATCATCGAAATCCATGGAGTAGATGGTACCCTTGGGCACAACAATCTGGTCACCGGGACCAAATGGATTTGCTCCATAGGAACTTTTTAAAACGCCTGAACCGTGATGCACAAAAATCAGCTCTGACGCCCTGGCATTGCGATAGAAAACTTCAGAGTTTTGGGTGACCTTGGCAGTTGAGATTGAGCACTGGGTGTTTTCTAATAGTTTTTCCCGACTATGAATATAGTCACCACCATGGGGGTCTTTATCGGTATCGCAATGAGTATAAACGATGGGGGCTTCATCCAGGGTTTTAGGACCTGCTATAGAAATTTTTTGTATTTCCTGTGTAGCTGATGGAAGATGATGATGATAGAGGTTTGAGTAAATGCCCGAGAAACCCTTGCTGGAGACCAACTCTTCCCGGTATAACCCTTTCCCATCTGATTTATAAAAAGTAGTGTGTTTGACTCTGGGAATCTCACCCAGTACATGATAAAATGGCATGCCCCGCTCCCTCTACTGCTTTATTATTATGGTCAAATAACCATAATCTGATTAAAGATTCCCTCGTAATTCCTGATCTTCTTCAATGGCCTCAAACAAGGCTTGAAAATTACCCTTCCCAAATCCCTGAGCACCGGCTCGTTGAATAAACTCAAAGAAGAAAGTTGGTCTATCTCCTATGGGTTTGGTGAATAGCTGGAGTAAATATCCACCGGACTCATTATCACAGAGTATTTTCAGTTTCTGGAGATCATCAATATTCTCTTTAATATTGATATCATCTCTCGCTCTCAAGGTGTCATAATAGGTATCCGGTACATTGAGAAACTCCACACCGTTCTCTCTCAAGGTGCGAATCGTGTGGATGATATCACCGGTTTGTATGGCGATATGCTGGACTCCCGTGCCGTGATATTGTTCGATGTATTCTTCAATCTGGGATTTCTTTTCCCCTTCATAGGGTTCATTGATGGGGTTCTTGATGGTTGATTTTTCTGAACGCACTACCTTTGATAAAAGAGCAGAATATTTTGTACCAATGTCGCCCTTTTTAAAATCAATAAAAGTTTCAAAATTCATGGTGCGTACATAATAATCTGCCCATTTATCCATTTCATTTTCACGCACGTTTCCTACGATATGATCTATACCGATCAATCCTGCATCGCCTGAGGTCAATTGGATATCCTGGATTGGTTTGTCGTAACCAGGTTGGAATATGTGCTTGTAGTTATCCCGATTAATGTAGACCAATTCAGTATCATCATACAAACGGATAGCAGCCTCTGTGATATAGCCATGCTCATTTTCAATCTTTTGAGGACGTCTCTGGATGACGGCTCCCTGTTTGACAGCATGATCAAATATTTTCTCAACATCATCTACTTCCATGGCCCATCTTTTCAACCCATCACCATGCAAATTGAGAAAATTCGACACATCAACAGTACTGGGTTGCAGGCTTCCAGTAATCACAATTTTTAAGTTATTCTGGGTGAGATAGTAGGAAATCCTGTCTCTACAACCCGTTTCAGGTCCAGAATATCCTTCAATTTTTAGTCCCAGCGCTTTGGCATACCAATAGGCCACCATCTTGGCTGAACCCACATAAAATTCGACATAGTCATATTTACGGATTCCTAATGAGTCAGACATTTCATTTCCCTCTTTGTTCATGCGAAGCATCTTGCATGAGATGCTTCATTCCAAATTCAATTAAATGTTTATCACCGGGCAAACGTTGCCCCTGATGGTCTAAATAGGTCTTAAGAACCTGAGACAGCTCACTACCAGCATCACAAAGCTCAAGTAATTCCAATGCCAACAACCAATCCTGGGGTTGCTCCTTTTTAAGCTTAACAAAAATATCCTTAATATCTATTGATACACTGTCTTCCCGAGCCAGTCGCACCTCATGATACAGTTGTTCCAGATTTTTAAATTTTTGTGATGGGTCCACCTGAATAGTTTGCTCTTCCGGTACCCTGATAATTTGATCAAAGCTCTTGGGATCTGCAGGACCGCCATATGCAGAGACAACATCCTTCCCCACAGCCATATCATAAACACCCCATTCAGGAGCGAATAAGATGCGGTCTCCCAGGGTAACTGTACAATTCTCAAAACTGATGAGAACAATTTTCCCCTGTAAATTTCTTTTACCTGTGACTACATCCCCTTGAACCAGGACACCGCTCTCAAATTCGATTGAGGTTTTTTTACCTTCATAAATATCATAGGCCATGAGATCTCTGGGACTCATGTCTTCTATGGCGAGATTTACACCTTTTAGCTTACCAAGAGGAGATCCGAATCCTTCATGGTGATAAGCCTTGCCATGTCCTACCAGCTCTCGATCGCGTAAAGCCAGGGCCGTAGCACCAATAGTTCTGACATAGGCCGGTTTACCTTCAATGGTTATTACTTCATCAAAAATACCGGATATCTGTAACCCTGTACTCAATTCTATGGTACCAAGTCGTTTTGACCCCACCAGCTTTTCAACGCCTTCGAGACCACCCTTCCGCAGAGCCATTTTATTGGCCAATTCTTCGAGAACAAGGCTGAGATGAGCGAAATCAGGTGTGATATACAGATGGGGTTGTGGTTTGGTAATATCAAAATCCTGGTAGGCTGCCTCAAGAGTATAGGGTCGTTTTTCAACGTGATCGCTCAGACATTCACCACTCTCTCCAATGGATGACAACAAACCAGCACCATAAATTTTTACTGCTTCCCTAACCTGAATCAATCCATACTCGACCGTCCACCAGTGTAGATTACGAATCAGGGCCATCTCGCTGGGTTCGCCCATATTGGCCTGGAGGTCACTGATGCGTTTTTCGGCGATAAGCAGTTCCTCCTGCCTGGTTCCAGGAGCTTCCTTGATAATTGAGAGGTGTCTCACGGCTTCATAGAGTTGATGATCTTTTTCACTGCCGATGGCCTTGGAGCCTACCTCTCCAAAACGCCTGATATATTCAGCATACTCGGGGTTGGCGATGATTGGGGCATGACCGGCGCTCTCATGTATAATATCAGGAGCCGGTGTGTATTCAATGTGTTGGAGCTGTCGAATATCAGCCGCAATCACCAGAACATTATAGGCCTGAAATTCCATAAAGGCAGCCGGTGGAATAAAACCATCCACAGATACAGCAGCCCAACCAATCCTGGTAAGCACCTCATTCATGGTTTCCATATCAGGGATACGATCTACTGAAATACCTGTCCTGGTCAGTCCTTCCAGATAGCTGGGATGGGCTATTTTCTGAAGGTGACGAACATTCATACGCATGACAAAACGCCACACCGCCTGATCGATGGCAGTATAATCGCTATAAATTTGCGGTTTGATAAATTGCTTCAAGTGGACTGGTAAATTGTCCAGGATAGGATTTCCCATGTCTGTTATTGTTTTATACATGCACTCCCTGTAACGTTAAAACCTACTGGTAGATACGCTATAAATCGATCGCTAACCTGTTATTATCAAGTGACTTTATCCCCACTTTTGGATTGGAGAAGATAATCTCGAAGGTAGGGTGTACAAGATTTGATTTAAGATAATATTTATCTTATTACAACCATTTCACAAATCTTTGGTCGGTGTACTAAACCTGCTTACCCATATAGATGAGCTACAGGTGTATATTTCCCCCCTTTTGATGGATGAAAAAGACTCATTTTGGGAATTGCTTAGTTCTTGGATGACATGGCTTCAATAATGCCGGGCATGACTAGTTTTTGGAACATGGCATCCATCTTAGCTGGAGTGTAGGGTTTATTGTTGTCAAACCACCAGCGAAGCAGTGTTAGCAGGACACTGGCGACATGATGACCAAGTAGTGAGATTGGAACTTCGGATTTCTGATCCCCATGCAGCCACTTTTTCAATTCATCCTCAACATGTTGACCAAGGTGTCTCTGAATTTTTCTCACCATCAGATTAATTCCCTGTCCACCCATGATTGCTTTATGAAGAGGGAATTGATCCTGGGCATGTTGGAAAAGAGGTTCTGTAGACAGAATCTTCTGATGATCACAGTGACCAGGATGTTCCAGTGTGTGGATCAAACTATGAAGAATATCATCCATACCGCTGATGAGCAATTCATCCTTGTCTCGATAATGTGAATAAAAGGTGGATCGTCCAACGTCAGCACGATCCAGAATATCTTGAACAGTTATGGTATCATAGCTCTGTTCGGTCATGAGTGACATGAGGGCACTTCTTAAAAGCGTCTTAGTCCTTGTCACACGTCTATCAGTCTTGCTTTGATCCACCTTTACCTCCTCACTTTCCGAACAATTTCACCGGATTGTTCATAATTGAACAAATCGTAGGGCTTGTCTGTTGACATACCTTTATCTCGACAATATACTATTTCCGAACAAGGTGTTCAGTAATGAATGAAGTGTTTTAGAAAAAGGATCAAAACATGAAATCGCAAACTCCGCCACCCCCAACTAAAGGACAAACCATCCCATGGGCATCTTTTTATGATACTCTTGTTGGGATTATGTCCCTGGGTAAATCAAAACAATTACGCAATGAGATTGCCGCCAAGGCACCCTACAAGTCAGGTGATAAGGTGCTGGATGTTGGGTGCGGAACCGGCGACCAGGCATTATTAGCAAGTGAGGTTGTTGGAATAGAGGGTGCAGTATTTGGATCAGATGCTTCCCCCCAGATGATTAACATTGCCCGCTCAAAGGTCGAAAAATCTCAGCTGGATGTGGATTTCCAGGTAGATCTGATTGAGAACATCTCCCACTCTGATGAATCTTTCGATGTGGTGATGAACAGCTTGGTTATGCACCATCTTCCAGGAGACTTGAAGAAAAAAGGAATAAATGAATTCCATCGAATTTTGAAACCTGGAGGCTCAGTCTATATCGTGGACATGGAATCGGTGGCTGGGAACTTCTTTCAGCGACTTAGCGATTTTGTAATTCACCTCCATGGGGGAAATAAAAAGCTGAGAGACAATGTTCAGCAGCTCATCCCCTTGCTAAAGGATTCCGGATTTTCAGATATTTCTACCGGTAGGGTAAATCGACAACTCGCGTACATATGTGGAAAAAAGTAACCAAAGGATAATTCTGTGTCACATTCACACCACCATCACATGGATCAACAGGAAAACGAAACCAAAACATGGCGAGTATTTGCACTGACTTTTCTCATGATGTTTGTAGAAATTGGAGCTGGATATATCACCGGATCTATGGCTTTACTGGCTGATGGTTGGCATATGGGAACCCATGCTGCTGCATTTGGGATTGGTATTTTTGCTTATCGCTATGCCAGACGAAACCTTAACAGCAAACGCTTTTCATTTGGACCTGGAAAAGTGACAACTCTGGGAGGGTTTGCCAGCGCAGTTGCCCTGGCTGTGGTAGCCCTCTTCATGATCATAGAATCTATTGAGCGATTTCTTGAACCTGTTTCCATTCAATTTAGTGAGGCCATTATTGTCGCTATCATGGGATTGATTGTCAATGTTGTTTCAGCCATTCTGTTGATGGGCACCTCAATAGAGGATCACACCCATAGTCATGATATCAAAGATCATAACCTGCGTTCTGCTTACTTTCATGTACTGGCAGATGCCCTCACCTCAATCCTGGCTATTGGAGCTTTGCTTATGGGTAAATATTGGGGCTGGCAGATGATGGATCCGCTTATGGGAATAATCGGTGCCATAATAATCCTTAAATGGTCAAAAGGTCTACTATCCTCCTCAGCTGAAGTACTCCTCGATCGGGCTGCAGGAAATGATATGGAGGTTGTTCTTCGCCGTGAACTTGAACAAAAAGAAAATACCGTTCTTGATATAAAGATGTGGTTTGTAGGGCCCAACGAGATAGCTGCGACTACAAAAATAGAAAGCTCCCATCATGCAGAACCGAAATGGATACAGGGTATATTGAAGAAGATGCCTGGGTTGTCCTACCTACATGTTGAAACGATCTTGAATAAAAATCAGAGTTAGATGAGCATGGTCTCAATCTCTTTAGAAGACCAGCGACGCGTACCATCAATGAGTATCACATCAGGATGATCCATGAGCCATTCATCATGTAAGTCTTCCAGGTTTTTCAGGTAGTCTAGGGGCATTTGCTGTTCCTCATTGCGCCCTCGCTTTTTTATGCGCTCAAGGCAGAGTTCAGCTGGTGTGCGCAGATAAATAATTTTTTGAGGTTTCTCACAATAGTTGGATGCTAAAAACTCCCAGAGCTGCTGATAGACCTGCCACTCAGAATCGTTCATGGCGCCACCTGCATACAAGTTTTTTGCAAACACATTCCTGTCAGTATAGATTGATCTTTCCAATACGACTCTATCCCCCTGCACTTTTTCCAGGATTTCCGACCAGGTTTTTGCCCGAGTGGTAAACGCCATGATCTGGAAAGTAAAGGACCAGCGGGGCATATCTGTATAAAACATCTCAAACAGATTGCCTGCAAAGCCATCGCGCCAGGTATCCACAGGCTCTTCTAGAAATTCAAATTCCTGGGAATCCTTTAGAATATTACCCAGACTGGTTTTCCCGGCCCCAATGTTTCCTTCTAATAGAAACATGGATCGAGAACTTGGTTTATTTCTAGTGATTTCGCTCATAAATAATTGAACCTATTCTGTGGTTATTAACATTCCTTTAAAAATCAAATGGGATCCATATAGAAAGCGTGGACTCAACCTTCATGTTGCAGTTAATCTAATCTGGAATAGACAAGTTGAAACGATGGGATATACTTGCAGATATTATTCATGAATCTTCTCCCAAAAAAAAGCACCCCACTTTCCAGTGAGGTGCTTTATGAATCCAATTAACTGATCTGATTTTATTTCAGATAAGTCATCTTTTCGGACTGAGTGAATTCCGATGTGGTGAGCCGGTAGAAGTAAAGTCCACTACCAACAGGTGTACCACGTTTATTCAAACCATTCCATTGCATATGATAATAACCAGCGGCCTGTTCTTCATTGACCAGGTCGATCACATGCTGACCGAGGGTGTTGTAGACCGCAATAGTTACATGCGTATTCTCGGGAATATCATACTTGATATTCGTGATGGGATTGAAGGGGTTGGGATAGTTGTCATGCAGTGCATATTCCGTTGGAATTAGCATGCCAGCAAAACCAACATATTCATCCACATCATTATACCAATGGAATACCGTACTATTCGTATCAGGTACGACATAGACTCGGGCAGGACCTCCAAATGGAAATTCTGCAGTATCATCACTCCAGCTACCATTAATCCTGAACTTATACTCCAAAGACTCACCAGGATAAACATCTGTGAGTGTAATGGTATACAAGCTGTCTGCTTCTGGATCATCAAGAACCATAGGAACTTCACCCCAGGCATTAAAGTTTCCAGCAACATCCACAAAATCGGCGCTCATATCGAAGGTTTCCATCAGGGTATAAATCGACATATTCACGTCGAATGTGACTTCCACAGGTTCGATATTGTAGCGTTCTGTAACCATATCAACATACAGAACTGGACTAATATCCTCTGAGGATCGAATCTGGATACAGTCGATTCCAACTGTTCCACTTGCGGCATCTATAGCACCATTTCCATTAATCCATCCAGTTGCTGGATCATTTGCCAGGTCGAAGGAT
>JABHBL010000011.1 GCA_018673925.1 Fidelibacterota bacterium | reverse complement strand
GTAACCGTTCAGAGCCCCTCTTCAGAATTCAACTAAATTTATCCTAAAATTCAAATGGAGTAAAATCTACTCCATGCCAGACTCCAGTTCTCCTCGCCCAATCACGGTATCCGGTCGCACCTTCACTGGCGAAGAGATCATCTCAATTGACAAGATTGTAACCTCTTGCAGCGGTCTTAGTCGTAATGAGCTGGGTCTCACAGTCTGCGAGCTGCTGGAGTGGGAACGAGACAATGGAAAACTAAAGTCGCGGGAGTGCTGGGAACTCCTTAATCAGCTCAATGACCGTGGTGACATTACCCTACCGGTGTTACGAGCGGGGAGACCCCAGGGAAAAAAGACCACCGTATCTCACACAGAGTCAGGACAAGAGAGAGAGTCCATTGCCGGTACACTTTCCGATATTGCACCGATCAGACTCAAGCTTGTTACCAGCAAAGAGGATCTT
This sequence comes from Fidelibacterota bacterium, assembly GCA_018673925.1. Taxonomy (GTDB): domain Bacteria; phylum Fidelibacterota; class UBA8477; order UBA8477; family JABMPR01; genus JABMPR01. The sequence goes on along the minus strand of JABHBL010000011.1, from coordinate 2,253 downwards.
GCACTCTGGCGTGAATTACTGGACCGTTATCACTACCTCAGTTTCTCCACCCCCTTTGGTGCTCAGCTAACCTATCTGGCTCATGCTGATGGTCTCTCTGGAGATCGTTGTGGCGAGGTGGTGGCGGGCCTACAGTTCACCTCTCCGGCATGGAGCATGAAAGGACGAGACCGATGGATTGGCTGGGATAGTGAAACACGGAAAAGCAACCTGCAGTTGATCGTTAACCAGGGGCGCTTTCTGATTCTTCCTTGGGTCAAGGTAAAAAACCTTGCCAGCCATCTACTCTCTTTGGCAAGCAGGCAGATCAGCAGTGACTGGGAAGAGCACTACGGCAGAAGACCGCTACTATTGGAGACTCTGGTCAAGAGCGGTAGATACAAGGGAACCTGCTACCGTGCTGCCAACTGGATTCATGTAGGGGAGACCCGGGGAGAGGGGCGCAGTCGAGAGTATATTGAGGGTGCAAAACAGGGGGGTAAAAAGCTGAAGACAGCAGCATCCGGGGTAAAGCAGATTTTCCTCTATCCGCTTGCCTCGGTTGATCGTACTCGCAAAGATCTTACTTGCTAGATTATCGGCTTGGTCTGCTTCAAGCAGCCTGTGCTATCTCCACAGCCTGATTGAAATCAGCACACTGTACAGTATGTTCAATTAATGAGTCTGGTAGGTATTTTTTCAAACTCAGCGGAGCCAGTCGCTCACTGATCGAGTCAGGAATCGACGGCAATGGTGGTGCAGGACCACCGCTGCGGCGTATCTTAATCACATCTCGAAGATAATGCAGTGGTGAGGCCAACCGTATCCGACAGGTGGTGATCACACTGGCCAACAGTGCCAGTGCACGGCTTCCTTGTGCGGATCGTGTACCTTGAGAGATGCGGCGCAACAACACCCAATGACGTAACCGCCGCTCCGCCTCGTTATTGGTAAGGGGGAGCATAGGCAGCTCCAGTACACGAAAAATAGCATCCCAGTCATTGATGAACTCTTTGCCCAGCTCTCTGGTTTTTTTTAGTTTCGAGTTTGCCATCTTCTCGCAGAGAGCCTTGAGGATATCCAAACTCTCTCGATGCTCCTCAATGATAGAGTGGTGGGCTGAAGCTAGTCCGCCTTTGCGAGCTTTATATACTGCCTGCATCAGCTCGTCCTCCATAATGGCAAGGATCCGTTTTCCATATCTTCGCTCAACTGGAGACAGGCTGTCTCTCAATCCGCGAGCCTTGCGGATCAGATGGGCCCAGCAGCGTAGTCGCTTCTTGAAATGACGATAGACTTGATAGCCATCGCTCATTAGCCAACCATCATATCCATCTTCAGTCAGAATCTGAAAAATCTCAGAGGTACGATACCCGACATAAAAGAGTGCAGTAGTCGAGGAGATAAAGCACCAGAGCCAGAGGTTTTTCCCATGCTCCGGGTGCGATGTCTCATCGGCATGCATCAGAGCCTCCTTGAGAAGATCATCCGCCATCACCTTCTCTAATGGGGCAACTGCTGCGGCAGACTCAATGATCGTATTTTGAATGGTCCCAACAGAAACCTCCAGCGCAAACAGATCCAGAAAGAAGAGCTGTACTCCGCGCCTAGACACCCTCATCTCCATGGAGAGGTAGACGATAAGTGATGCTAGTGCAGCGCCTACCAGGCGCCACTCAGTGAGTGTGATGCCCTCCCAGTCACCACTTTGATCAATACGGGGAGGGGTCTCACGATTGTGGTGCCCGCAGTCACAGACTGCTTCATAAAACAGATGCTTGGTATTGATCAGCTCAACACGGGGCTTTTCAGGATCTCCATACGCCAGATCTACCACCTCATAAGCAGTATATGCACTTTGGTCATCTTCTGGAAAATACTCACAGCCACAGATGACACACCCTCTTACAAAGTGGTCTACTGTCTCTGTGATCGTTAACTTCTGCGTGCGTCCGAAGCCCTGTGATCCTGGTTGGCGACCAGGCTTTTTGGATGCCTCTGAGTTGGATGTGTTATCACTCTCGTCCGCTTTGGGGGGTGATGGTGGTGATTTCGGTGTGCCATCACTGTCATCATCTGGGGTGTCTTCTGTCTCACAACCATCACTGGGTGGCTCTGTCTCCGTTTTTCCAGGCTCCCAAGGTGGCATGCTGCCAGAGGGACGGGAGCTATTGGATGGGTTTTGGTTGAGTCGATTACGTGCCTCAATCAGATCATCAAGAAGAGTGGTGGTGAGATTAGTCAAAGCAGCTGGATTATTGGCTCCCAGTTTCT
>JABHBL010000010.1 GCA_018673925.1 Fidelibacterota bacterium | reverse complement strand
GGCTTACCTATCGAATCTAAACTAATTGCCATTTTCTTTCTCCTTTTTTAGCTCAAAATACTCTTTCACCATCATCCCAACAATTTCACCATTCTTCACGAGTAGCCTGTATGCGTCTTCTTCACTAGGCGACCAGGTAGTGATAGCTGCTGCTTGTATCCCTGATAATGCGGCCATAATGAAAGCAAACTCTTCGGTTGATGAAAAACCCGACTCCTCTATCTTCTTTTCAACAATAGAGTGAAACTCAACATTTACGTCATAAACCAAGCGAGATATTTCTTCATCATTCATCATCAATAACCTTATACGAGATTGTAGGCTGCCCCTCTTTCTCAACAAGGCACTCTTCAACAATGTTCCTATCTTTGTCGCCTAACAAGTTAAACCCCTTCTTATTCAGGGAATATTTCGTGTTGAACACATTATTGATTGTCTCTCCATCCAGTGAGTCCATCACTCCCCCCAACTTCTTGCTGTCGATGGTTGTGTTGAGTGGACGCTTAACTGTTACCTTGTAATTATCCGTATTAGTCGTCTTGGATGACCCTACTTCTGGAATATACGAATCAGGTAGAGTTCCAATCAACTGATCACGAAGTTCAAGTTCCTCTTTCTTCCATCGTGCGAGTTGTGTAACTGCGTTCTGGTGTTGTTTTAGAATACTCATTCAATCTCCCTCTTCCACTGTTCAATGTAGCCCTTCAGGACTGTGACTATGAGATAACCCGTTGGACGATCATCCTCCTTAGCTATCTCTTTCATTCCCTCCCAGACCCAAACAGGCATCCTGATCCCGCGCATTGTGATATTGTCTTCATCTTTACTCATTTTTAATCCTCTTTAGTTCCGTATTGAGTACATACCATTATACTCTGATTGGTCTTAGTGTCAATACCTTTTTATCATATTGACAAATGAGAGTAGAATCAGTATAACGTGGTTCGTAAGTTAATTTTTATAATTTAGAGGTGTATATGGTTGATCTGGTAAAGATGACAGGAGGTAAGTTCAACGTGACTGAGTTGACAACAGGTAATGAGTTTTTGGATCGTGCGCTCTCTTATGTAAATGTAGGGTGGTACATCTTCCCTGTATGGGGTGTGACTAACGGTCAGTGTGACTGTGGGGACATTACTTGTAGTAACCAAGGGAAACACCCACACCCATCCTCCAGAACCTCAGACGGTCAGTTGGGGATGAATGCAGCGACCCTGAACCCTGAACAGGTAAAAGAGTGGTGGACGAAGAACCCCACAATGAACATTGGTTGCCACATGGAGAGATCTGGGTTAATTGCGGTAGACATAGATCCGAGAAACGGTGGTTTATTGTCGATGGAGTTATTAGAGGAGGAACATGGGCTGATTACTTCGGATGTCCTCCAGTTCACGGGAGGTGGTGGTGAACACAGGATCTTCCAACTTCCAAAAAACCAGAACTTCCCAGGTAAACTCGCTAAGGGTGTTGATCTAAAAGCGAACGGTTACATTATTGTTGAGCCATCCACGCATAAATCGGGTGGTACGTATGAGTTTGAAGGCTCTAGTGACCCTACAGATGGATGTCTTCCATCTCCATTACCAGACTGGATACGTGGTTATACAAAGTCTGACTTTACGACTGATAAGCCCAAACTCGTCTCAAAACACCTACCTTTGGAGCAAAAACAGGACTTAATAGACTGTCTACAGTTTATTGACAGTAACGACAGGGAGGTGTGGGTTAATGTGGGTAATGCCCTCAGTCCTTACAACCAAGATGGTTTTGACATCTGGGACAGGTGGTCACAAACTTCAGATAAGTACAACGAGAAGGATACAATCAGGGTCTGGAGATCATTGAAGTACGGGAGTTTTACGATCTCTTCCATCTTCCATCTTGCACAAACTAACGGATGGACAAACCCCCAGTCGATAGGTGGTAGTCCGGAAATACCTGCTGAAGAGGTTAAAATAGACGAACAACCACCCGTAAAACCGATAGAAACAGAAGAAACCACGACTGAAGAGGTGAAAATAACCCCTTTCCCCCGATTAAACAAAACAATAGACTGGCTGGATAAATACTCAACAAAATCTAATCCGGTAATCTCACTCGCGGGTTCTCTATCCATCGTTCAAGCGGCGACAGCCCGTGTCTACCGTTCTGAACACTATTACAACGGTACAACTGCCTATATCGCGGTAGTCGCGCGTACAGGTGCGGGTAAGGACTACATCAGAAAGGCGTTCTCCCGCCTATTTTCAGAAGCTGGATACTCAAACAATACATCAGTGGGTAATTTTATCTCAGGTGCATCCATCAGAGACACACTCGCAGAATATCCATGGGTAATTGCGTACCTCGATGAGTTTGGAGACATGATTAAACACGGAACTCAAGACAAGGGTGGACCTGCCAGAGATAGATTATCGACACTTCGTAAAGCGTACTCTACAGAAGGTGAACTAGAAAGAACTGCGTACGCAAACAGAAACAGAGGAACAAATCTTGATTCTACGTCTCTATCCTCCCCTGTAATCGACCCCCACTTAGGTATTGTAGGTCTCACTACTAAACAACAGTTCCTCTCTGCCATCTCTGAAGGGATGTTGGAAGACGGAACAATGAACAGGTTTATATACCTGAGTGCGGATGCCACACCCTCATACAACAGACTTCCACAGTTTGAACCTCCAAAGTGGTTAGTCACCCATGTACAAGACTTGAGAAGTGGTGGTCCCAATGTAGCCTCTACAGGTGTAGACATCCAAAGTGCAGAAATTGCGGATATGCGCCCTACATACCAAACTGTCTCTTGGGCTGAAGATGCGCTCATATACTACAGAGAAATAGGTGATGTGGAAGACCCAACCACTATTATAGGTAGTTGGTGTAAAGACTCGTCACAACGAACCCAGATGGCCGCTCGTGCGCGTGAAAACGCTATGAGACTCGCAACAGGTATTACAGTGTATGAGTCCTTCCACGAGATCACTAAAGAAACCCTCCAATGGTGTTTCGAGTTCGTCTTCCAATGTGTTAATGACTTCCACCTTATCTACCTAGAACACGCCCAAACAGACAAAAGACTCGAACAGATGAGAATCATTATTAACGCCATTGTCAAACAACACAATCTAAAGAAGTCACGCTCCGGATATAACGGTGTTACAAAGTCCGAATTAACCCTTAAAACAACCAAAAAGCTCGACAGGAAAACACGTGACACAATTATGGCAGACCTTATTGAGTCAGGAATGGTCAGTATGGACTCTGTACATAATGGAGGAGATGGAAAAGGTGGGAGAGTTGTTACGAAATATACCCCCAATGTTAAACGATGTGTGGCGTTTTTGAAGGCTGAGGAGTAGGTTTTTTAGGTTGAATATTGGGTTGAATATTGGGTTGAATTTTGGGTTGAGGAATAGGTTTTTGAAGGTTGAATTTTGGGTTAAATGGTGTTTTTTGAGGTTTTTGGTCGGTTGAATATTAGGAATAGGTGAAATAGTAGATTAGGGT
>JABHBL010000044.1 GCA_018673925.1 Fidelibacterota bacterium | reverse complement strand
GTAGTGTCACAAGCGAATTTAACAGGGGCTTATTTCTCGTGATAAAGGGTGTCTTAAGCTTTGCTAACTTGATGGCCAGAGAGCTCTCACGGGTATTTAGCAGTTCAGTTTCTTCCTCAACATCCACGTTTTGATCTTCTGGAGGGGAATATGGTATACCAGGTTCATGTATAAAATATTGACTTGGTGCATTTAGTAGAGGATACCCATCCTGATTTAGCCGGCTTAGCACCAATTTTGGCAAATCCTCAATACTCTCCCCAAGTGACAAATCGTTTAAAATCTTCAGGGGTGTAAGTTCACGACCTGCAATGGAGTATAAAGTTTCTCGCTTAAGCGGATCTGTGTGTATGATCAGATCAAATTGTTTAAAGCCCTCAAACCCCTGGCTGTTTCCCATGATGATAATTGAGTTGTAAATGTTCTGCAGGAGACCAAGTATATCATATTTAGGCTTTCCGGATTGGAATAACTTCAGCAAGTTTTGCAGTTTTTCTAGTTTCTCATCAGATCCGCCGGCGCACACTTCTAAAAACAAATTCCATGAATGATAAATAATCCGCGAAGACTCTTTCATATTATTTATTGAGAGCATAACGGGGTCAAGTCTTTTTACACTCTGGTATTTTGGTAAAGTAAGGATAGCCTCCATTCTCTTCTTAATCAGAGATACTATGAATTCAGGAATATCATTCACAAGATCCATGAACTTCTTCTCATCAAACACTTCATGACCTTTGAAAGGATATTCTAATAAGTAGAATGCTTCAATATTTTCAGGTTTTTTGCTAAAAAAGATATCCCGGTCTTTTTCAAAATGAGAGGTATCCTTATAATATTCTAAAATGATATCATCTTTTATGTGATAAGTGTGTTCTCGGCAGGTATCGAACTCTTGCAACAATTTTTGAATTAAGATGTCCATCAGGATTCACTGGTTCCTATCGCATACCACTGAACTCTTATCTCAACAATATCTAATATGCTGCAGTGATTTTTTAATGTCTTAAAATCATGGAGAAGGGATTCTTTCTGGAAATTCATAGAACTCAATTCACATCAGGAATCTGGAACTTTGAGACAGCTATCCATTTAATCACAATCACATTAATTCTAGAATCACTCCATGTTGAAACCACTAAATCAAACCCGGTTGAACTTATGTTTTTTGAATATACGTCGAATGTTGTGTTACCCCTGCTATCAGAGTCCAATGCCACAATAGAAGGTATTATATCAACGACACCCTCCAATTCAGTCTCAAATTTAACTGATATGGTGGTGTCCCTGGTATCTCCCCCTTTAACATTCATAAGGGTCTCATCTTTTTTAAGCTTTTCTTGCCCAGACGCAAGAATCCCTCCCGAAGAACTCTCAAGAGCTTCGAGACGCTGCTCTAATTCTTTACACCAACCGATAACATCTAGCACTGATTTTGGCTTATCACTCAAGGGTTCCTCCAAGTACGATACATTTTGCTACATTAACTATCCAAGTTCGGACAAAATAGCAGGCTTTGCTATCCAAGTCACGTAGTAATCTATCCTAAACAACCTGAGTTAAAGAAATAGGTAAGCGATCTACCTATTTCAATGTGCTTCACAGCTTTTCTACGGCTTCCGTTATCTCTTCTGATAGGGCGAATGAATAAACTGTACTGGTTTGGTAATTTTGATGACCGAGTTGCTGCTGCACCAAACGAAGGTTCTTTGAGACTCTAAGCAACTCACATGCATACCGGTGTCTACAGGAATGCACGCTATAACGAGCCGGCAATCCACTGCGTTTAGCCCATTTCTTAAAGACCTTTTGTATAGCAGTCGAAGTCATGAACTCTTGACGGACTGATGGGAATAAATATGGGCTGTTAGAATCTCTATAATCCAAATACTCCTGGATGATACTCTTGAGACTAGAGCTGAACTTCACCTGGCGAAGCTTATCTCCTTTCCCATGACGAACGATCAATGAGTTGCCACCACGCTTAAGATCGATGTCTTCTAGCTTTAGTTGACCGATCTCAGAAACTCTTAACCCGGTTCCTAAAGCAAGTTCGATAATACAATTGTCTCTCACTGGTCCTTGATGTGCCTTGGACTTTGCAATGATAACGGCTGCTTCTAAAGTTTTGCGAAGCGCTTTCACCTCATCTTCACTCATGAACTTATCGAATGTTAATATCCATTTTGAATTCATAACAGACCTTGATCTGAAAATGAGTAGAATCCATCTCCAATTACTAAATGATCCAAAAGTTGACAATCAATCACGCTTAATGCGGAAGCTAGTTTCTTTGTTAATGCTCTATCGGAATTGCTTGGCGAAACCTCGCCGCTAGGGTGGTTGTGAAAGCAGATGATTGCTCCACTTTCAAGTTCGAGAAGGCGTTTAACGATATTACGAGGGAATACAGCAGCTTGACTTAAGCCACCTGAGCTAACTAGCTCTGTTTGGATAATTTGATTCTGTGCGTCCATATAGATAACACAAAAGTGTTCCTGATCTTTAGGAAGTGTAGCAAGAAAGGCACGACCATGGCTATCCGCTGCGTTAGCAGACTGCAAACGCTCTCCGCGTAATCGCTGGAAGCGTCGTTGGTACTCCTCCTGAATGATGTTATCCGGTAAGTCCTTTAGTTGTGGATTCATGATTAGATCTCCTGTTAATGAATGAATAATTATGATGATGAGTTCACCATGATTCTTATTCCAGGTTTTCTAGCTCTCGGAAGTAGCTGTTGATCGATTTTGTGGTATAAGAACTATATGAGATATTTCTTTGTGTCTCT